>JAUIGL010000087.1 GCA_030430165.1 bacterium
CGAAGAAGCGGCCGTCGAAGAGCTCGCGCCAGCGCGCCGGCGGGGTTTCGGCGATGCTGCCGAAGACGGCGCTGCCGGCGCAGGTCACCAGGACGTCGACCCGTTCGACCGTGTCGAAAAGGGCGCGCACCTGCGCCTCGTCGGCGACGTCGGCGGCGAAGCAGCTGGCCCGCTCACCGATCCGTTCGGCGGCGGCACGCAGTCGCTCGGCGCGTCTGCCAACGAGCACGACCTGCGCCCCGTCCGCCGCCAGCTTCTCGGCGATCGCCAGGCCAATCCCCGATCCGCCGCCGGTGATCACCGCGGTCTTGCCGTCGAGCTTGCCCATGTCGGCTCCTTTGCCTCGCGATTCAGGACTCCAACTGCAGGAACTCGATCGCGTTGTCGCGCAGGACGCGCTGCTTGGTCTCTTCCTTGATGTCCATGTCGCGAAACTGCTCGACGCACTTGGCGAGCCCGAGACCGTTAGTGCCGAACAGCACCTTGTTGCGGCCGCGCGAGCTGTCCATGAAACGAACCTGGCGCTCGTCGAGGCTCTTCGGGAAATAGGCCGAGATGTCGCCGTAGACGTTGGGATGGCGCCACAGCATCGAGCACCACTCGTCGACCCACGGCCAGCCGGTGTGCGACAGATTGATCCGCAGATTGGGGAAATCGATGGCGACGTCGTCGACCAGCATCGGCCGGCCGACGTCCGACGGCAGCACCTCGGCCGAGTGTCCGACCTGCATACCGACGGCGATGCCGAGCTCGTTGCACTTCGAGTACAGCGGGTAGAAGCGGCGGTCGTTGGGGGCCAGCCCGAACGACAGCGGGTGGATCCAGACGTACTTGAATCCGTACTCGCGGACGCCGCGCTCGACGTCGGCCACACTCTCTTCGATGCGGAACGGATTGTAGCTCGCGGCGCCAATGATGCGTCCGCCGGCCTCCTGCACGAGGCGGCCGACATCGTCGATGCTGTAGTCGAGAATCAGCTGGTGGTGGTAGTGGTACGACCACATCTTGGTCGCCGAGATGACCACCGACTCGTACCCCAGGCGATCCATGTCGGTCACCAGCTCGGCGACGTTGGCGTGACCGAGCAGCATTCCCCCGCCCTTCTTCTTCGCCTTGCCCTCGTCCTTCTTCTGCTCCCCCTTCGGCTTGGCGCGGTGCTGGTGATCACCGGCGGCGGCCTTGAAGGTGGTCCGCAGCATGATCTTGAACTCTTCGAACTCGAAGGGGTTGCCGCCGAGGCTGCGGTCGGCCTCGGGCGGGTGGTTCATGATGTCGATCGCTTGAATCATCGCATCCTCAGTAGCGCCAACGCGGCGTCGGTGGGTAGATCGAGTATTCGGAACAGCCATAGCCGCGTTCGCCGGTTTCCTCGACCTCGAAGTCGAATAAGCTCTCGTGGCAATCCATGGTGCATTCGGCGTCGTTCTCGCCGCGCATCAAGCTGTTGACGGTCTGCGCGTACTTGCGCCCGCTGCGCACGTGAATGGTCTCGCCGTCGGGCAGCGTGAAGCCGTAGCGGAAGCTCATTGCGGTTCGACCGTCGGCCTCGAGGCGAACTTCGCAAGTAGCGCCGCGGATCGGCTGGCTGCCGCTCGCATCGGAGACGAAACCGCCGAACGCCGGCGCGCCGGGGATTGGCGGATCGAAGTCCTGGTTCATCCAGCCGAAGGAGTTGATGTGCCGGTCGGGCAGCTGCACCGACGGCCAGTAGTGGCCGAGACTCTGCGGCAGCCCGAGCGGCGGCACGTCCCACGGGGTCTCGCGACTGAAGCGGAAAGTCCACGAGTGATCGCGGTGGGCAAAGCAATCGATCGGGCGACGCCCGGGCCGCGGCCCGCCGCGCACCTCGAACTCGCCGCGGCAGTGCAGGCCCTGCTCGTAGTGACCGCCGTAGTACATGGCGCCGCTCAGCGGGTTGCCGCCGATGCAGTCGGCATAGTCGAAGACGGGAAACCGCCCGGTGTAGGTCAGGTCGTAGCCGTAGCGCGGGCCGTCGAAGCTCACCCGGATCTCTTCCAGCGGCTTGACCACCTGGTAGCGCATGTGGCCCTCGCCGAGGTGGTCGAAGCGGAGATCCGAGGCATTCAGCGACACCTTGTTGGCCCACGGCATCGGCGTTCCGTCGATGACCAACATCGCCCCGTAGCGGGCGTAGCCGCGATTGGTGCTCGCGTGCACGTGATTGACGCCGAAGATGTCGGCCTCGCGGTCGCAGATCGACAACCAGAAATTGTCACTCCACAGACCGTCTTCGGCGTCCGGCGCCGCGTGCAGATACTCGTCCTCTGGCTTGACCGTCATCCGCGTCCTTTCTTGCGCAGCTCGTCCATGAACGAACGCGCCGCGTCATCGAACCCGAGCACTTCGATCACCGATGCGCCGGCGGACTCGCAGTCGTAGTAGGCGAACTCCACGACCATCCCGGTATCGAGCCTGCCCTCGGCTATCGGCTGCATGCCGAGCTCGCCGAGGCGGGCGGTGGTGGCGGCGAAGTCGTCCACCGCGAAGCCGAGGTGGTGCAGTCCGCGCCCGCCCCCGGCGTAGAATTCCTTCTGCAAGCTGGCGCCGCGGCCGGGACGAATCAGCTCGACTTGCGTGTCGCCGATGTAGCCCAGGGAAAGATCGAGCACGGCATCGGCGACCTGGCCGCGGTGGCGACAGGTGTCACCGAGCTCGACCCCCTCCATGCGCTCGAAGTAGGGAACTCCCATGACGCTCGCGAACCATGCTTCGGCCTCGCCGAGATCCGGCACGACGTAGGCAACCTGAAAGAAGGCGCCCGAGAGAACGCCGCTGGCCGAGGTCATGGCTTGATGATCACCTTGACCGCACCGCTCGACTTGTCGGCCGCGACCCGAAACGCCTCCTCCAGCTCCTCGAGCGGCAGGACGTGAGTCACCAGATCCTGTGCCGGAATCTTGCGCGAGGCCATCCACTCGAGACACAGCTCGTAGTCGGCCTTGCGGCCGATCACTCCGTGGTTGAGGACGAACATCATGGTCACGTCCTTGAGGATCGCCAACCACGAGTCGACCTTGACCAGCTCGTCCCACAGCCCGAGCACCACCAACTTGCCGGCCGGTCGCACGATCTCCAGGCCCTGCGCCAGCGTCGGCGCGTGACCGCCGACCGTCTCGACGACGATGTCGGCACCGCCCGCGGGGCACTCGGCGAGAATCTCGCGAACCAGCTGATCGGACCCGCTCGAGACGACGACGTCGGCGCCGAACTTGGCCGCCATCTCCTTTTGCGAGTCGTACTTGGCGGTCAGGATGACCTTCTCCGCGCCGAGCACCTTGGCGGTCGCCGCGGCGCACAGACCGAGCACGCCGGCGCCGAGCACCACGACGGTCTCGCCGCCGAGGATGCCGGCGCGCCGCACCGCGCTCACCGAGCAGGCGTACGGCTGCACCAGGGAGGCGACGTGCGTCTCGATTCCGTCGGGAATCTTGTAGAGACCGCGCTCGGTGAACTTGAGATACTCGACGAACCCTTCGAGGCCGAGTTGACCGATGTGGGCGCACTGGGTGAACAAGCCGCTCGAACAGTACACGCAATCGCCGCAGGAACGGCTCTCGAACTGATCCACCGTCACCCGGTCGCCAACCTTGACCCGGCTCACCCGCGAACCGACTTCCGCGACCACGCCCGAGAACTCGTGCCCCCCGGCGCCCGGCATGGGAAACTCCATCAGCCGGGTGGCGGGTCCGCCGCCGGTCCACCAGTGCAGATTGCTGCCGCAGATGCCGATCCCCTCGACTTTGACGATGACCGTGTCGTCGTCGACCTCCGGCTTGGGAAAATCCTGAATCTCGATCTTGTAGGGCTCGACCAGCACGGCCCCTCGCATGGTTGCCATGTTCCTTCCTCTCAGCTTTCGCGCGCCGCGTCTTCTTGCGACGTCATCGCGGCAAAATCGGTCGCTCCCTGCAGCATCGCCAGCTCCCGCTTCATGCTCGCGAGAAAGAACCGCTGCAGCTCGAGCAGCCGTTCGCCCGACGCCGCGTCCTCACGCGCGTCCTCGGCGAGATCGATCAACAGCGCCTTGAGCGCGGCGTTGAGCGTCATCGCCGACTCGATGTCGGCGTCGTCACCGGTCGGTGCGCTTCCGCCCAGCTTGGCGATGAGCTCGCGTGCAGCGGAGTTGTCGGCCTGGATCGCCCGCAAGGCCTCGATACCGAAAGCCGCCGGGAGTGATTCGACCAGCACGGCCAGCGTCTCCGCCTGAGTTCGCGCCATCGGATCCTTCAGATGCGGCAGCAGCCATTCGCGCACGCAGCGCGCCATGCCGGCGGTCAGGTCCTGTAGGGACACGGTTTGCTCGATCATTTGCCAACTCCGATCGCCGCCGCCAGGCCGGCGATGTTCTGGTGCGCAACCCGGCCGATCTGCACCAGGCGCAGATCGGAGGTGCGTCCGTCGGTGAACGCCTTGAGCCCGGTCAACCCGACCAAGGTGGCCTTCAACATCTCGAGAACCTCGTAGTAGGCAACCCGTTCCTCGTCGATCTCGATCCCCGACTTCGCGGTGTAGCGTTCGGCCATCGCGTCGCTAATGCTGCACCAGCCGGCCAGCCCCTCGATGCGGGTGAAGGCGATGTCCGCCATCGGATCGCCGATGAATGCGCGCTCCCAATCGAGCAAGGCGGTAATCGCTCCGTTGCCCCAGATGAAGTTGCCCATGCGGTAGTCGTCGTGAACCAGGCTGAGCACGGGGCTTCGCGGCCGGCGCTCGTCGAGCCAGGCGATGACCTCGAGCAACAGCGGGTACGGCCGCAGAGAGATCCGCTCCAGCACCTCGCAGCAACGCTCCAGCTCGAGGGCGGCCGGGTCGGCTCGATCCTCGGGTACGCCGAGGAAGTCGAGACCGAGCGCGGACCAGTCGGCCGAATGCAGATCCGCCAGCACGTCGGTGAACGCCTCGTGCATCGCCCGCTTGTCCTGCTCGGCCAACGAAGCGTCCCAGGGCAGCGGGATGTCGCCATCGACGAACTCCATTACGTAGAACGAGGTCCCGAGCACATCCCCGGTGGCATCGCACCAGAGCGCGCGCGGCACCGGAACGGGTGTGCCCTCGAGCGCCTGCAGCACCCGGAATTCGCGTGATGCGTCGTACGGCTCGAGCACGCCGCCGCGCGGGGCGCGGCGCAGGATGAGGCGCTCGTCGCGGCGTGCGCCCTCTTCCTGCCACGTCGCGCGCAGGCTCCAGGTCTCGTACGAGAAGCCGCCCGGAATGCGGCTCACCTCGCGCACCTGTGCAGGCGCGCCGGTCTGCGCCTCTACGAAATCGCCCAGCTGGGTTTCGAGATCGCTCATCCCCGTCCCTTCAGTACTGCAACTTGGTCTCGTCGAAGGTGATCAAGCGGTCGATCTCCACCTTGCCGACCAGACGGCCGTCGGTGTCCATCGCCTTGAGCCAGTTCTCCCGGGCCGACCCCTCGAGCCCCATCTTGCCGACGAGGTTCTCGAGGAAGCGACGCCGCAGCTTGGTATCGTCGACCAGCGCCACGCTGCCCACCACGGTCACCGCGCCGCGCCCGGGAATGGCGAAGACCAGCGAAGTGCGCGGATCCTTCTTCCAGGCCACGGTCTTCGGCCGGTTCTCGGTGGTGGTGACGTAGATGTCGCCGTCGAGAACGGCGTGCGAGATCCACACCGACAGCGGATGGCCGTCCTTCTTGACCCAGGAAGCCGCGCAACCCGGCGCGTCCGCGATCACCGCGTGCGCGGTCTCGTCCGACATGCGGAAGATGTCGAGGCTTTCCCACTTCTGATCGTCGCTCATCTCGCCCCCGTCACACCAACCAACGCGGCCACGGCGGCTGGATCGAGTATTCGGCGACTCCGTAGCCGCGCTCTCCGGTCTCCTCGACCTCGAAGTCGAAGAAGGGCTCGTAGCAGTCGAGTCGGTTCTCGAGGTCGTTCTCGCCGCGATCCCACAGCTTCACCATGCCGTACTTGCGGCCGGTGCGAACGTGAATCACGCTGTCGTCGGGCATGACGATCTCGTAGCGAAAGGCCTCGGCGTTGCGCCGGTCCTCCGCGGTCAGGATCTCCGCCGAGCAGCTCTTGATCGGCTTCGAGCCGCTGGCGTCGGAAACGAACCCGCCGATCGGCCCGCGTTTGCCGCCGAGGATGCCGAAGGCTTCGGGGTCGATCACTCCAAAGGCGTTGATGTGCTTGTCGGCGAGCTGGATCGACGGCCAGAAGTGTCCCGCCTTGTCGCCGTCGTCGGGAACCCACGGAACTTCCTCGGCGAAGCGGGTCGACCACGAGTGATCGCGATGCGACCAGCTGTTGAGCTTGCGGCGCTCGCCCTTGGCCGGACCGCCGCGAATCTCGAACTCGCCGGTGCACAGCATCCCCTGCTCGAAGTGGCCGCCGTAGGTGTGATGGCGCGACAGAGGGTTTCCCTTGATGCAATCGTTGTAGTCGAACACCGGGAATCGTCCGCTGAAGGTCTGGTCGAAGGCGAAACGCGGGCCGTCGAACTGGATGCGGATCTGCTCGAGCGGCTTGATCACTTCGTAGGACAGCCGGCCGTCGCTGTACGGACCCTGGTCGGGGTCCGGACTGATCGGGAACTTGTTTCCGTAGAGCTGCACGACGCCGTCGATGACGTAGAGCGCCTCGTAGCGCGCATACCCCTTGTTGGTCAGGTGAAAGTGGTTGATGCCGAAGATGTTGGCTTCGCGATCGACCACGCTGACCCACAGCGTGTCGCCCCACAGCCCTTCCGCTTCCTCGGGTGGACAGGCGTGACGGTATTCGTCTTCCGGTTTGATCATTTCGCTCCAATCGCCTCCAAAAAGTTGTCGGGGTCGAGGTACTCGTAGTACTCGGAAATCTTGCCGACTTCGTCGAACACGAAGAGGCTGAGCCCCTGGTTGCGGTAGATGAATCCCTTGCTGGTCTCGGCTTCGTCGTTCCACTGGACGCAAACCCGATTGTTCTCGACCAGCACGTTCTCGATTTCGAAGCTCATCCCCTTGTCGAAGGTCTCCGGAATCAGATTGGGGTTCCGTCCCGGCTCCCCCATCTTCGCCGGGGTCAGGCCGATCACCTCGACCCGGCCGTTCTCCGCCAGGTTGGCGTACAAGAACTCGAACTCCGAGCGCCCCAGCGCCTCGAAGATCTTTCGCACCAGCGCGGCGTTGCGCTTCTCTTCTTCGGTCGAGCCGGCGGAGTCGATCCGCTCCGGATGAACCACGCCTGGCGCGCGCACCGAGTCAGCCATGTCGAGCCACCCCCTCGAGTCGCTTTCTCATTTCAACAAGTACCCCCCGTCGATGACGATCGTTTCGCCGGTGATGTAGGAAGCCGCCGGACCGACCAGGAACAAGATCGTGTCGGCGACCTCTTCCGGTCGCCCCCAGCGGCCGGTGAACGGAACCAGCTCGGTCGGATCGCCCAGCGCCTGCTGGTCGATCAGCGGTTGCGTTCCCTGGGTCTGGATCACCCCAGGGGCGACGCAATTGACCGAAATGCCGGACGGCGCCAGCTCGAGCGCGGCGCTCTTGGTCAACATCATGACGCCGGCCTTGGTTACGTTGTAGGCCGAAACTCCGGGCGCCGTCGGCCTGAAACCCTGCACCGAGGCGATGTTGATAATGCGACCCCCGTGGCCGCGCCGCGACATGAACGCGCCGGCGCGTTGCGTCGCCACGAACGATCCCCGCAAGTTGAGATCGAAGACCTTGTCGAGCTCCCGCTCGGGGATCTCGAGGAAATCGGTGAACGGGTAGATGCCGGCGTTGTTGACGGTGATGTCGAGCCCGCCGAGCTCGTCGATGGCGCGCTGGTAGATCGCGTCGTAGGTGCTGGCGTGCGACGCGTCGCCGCTCATCGCGATCGCCTTGCCGCCCGCCGACTCGATCTCGGCGGCAACCGCCGCCGCCTTCTTTTCATCGAGGTCCTGCACGCCGATCGACGCACCGGCCTCGGCCAGACAAAGGCAGACCGCGCGGCCGATCCCGGCACCGGCGCCGGTGACGACCGCGACCTTGCCGTCGAGTCCAAACTTCTTCGCAATAGCGTCCGACTTCATTCAGCCCCCTGTTTTCGAGAGAAAAACTCTAGCCGCAGATGAACGCTGATCGACGCAGATCGGTGCGCTTCGATCGCCGAGCGATGGCTGCAATCTCGCCATTCCAAAAAACATCCGTGTGCATCTGCGTTCATCTGCGGCTAGTTCTTTTCGCGTCCGTTCAGTACGACTTGGGCAAGCCAAGCGTTCTCTCGGCAATCACGTTGCGCAGCACCTCGGAGGTGCCTCCTCCGATCGAGTAGGCGCGGGCGTCGAGGTAGAGGCCCGGCCAGCGACCGCGGTCGCGCGCCTGCGGGTCCTTGCGCCCGATCACCGCGTGCGGCCCCAGCAGCTCCATGCCGAGCTCCATGATCCGCCTGCGGAACTCGGAAGCGGCGAGCTTGCCGATCGCCGATTCCGGCCCCGGCGGCCCGCCGCGCATCTGCGCCGTCAGCACTCGATACCCGGTGTACTTGAGCGTTTCCTTCTCGATGTGGAGCTGCGCCAGACGCTGCCGCAGCACCGGATCGTCCTGCCGCCCGCTCTGCTTCGCCAACCTGCCGAGCCGCGCCAGGTTTCGCTCGAGCTCGACGACGCCGGCGAGACCCGAGCGCTCCGAAGCCAGCGTCGACTTGGCGACCGCCCAGCCGTTGCCGATCTCGCCGACGACGTTCGCCAGCGGGATCCGCACCGACTCGAGGAAGAGCTCGCTGAAATGGCTCTTGCCGGTGATCTGCCGAATCGGCACGACCTCGACGCCGGGGCTCTTCATGTCCATCAGGACATAGGTGATGCCCTGCTGCGGCGGTCCGTCGCTCGACGTGCGCACCAACAGGAAACACCACTCGGCGACCGGACCGAGGCTGGTCCAGACCTTCTGTCCGGTCACCACCAGGTCGTCGCCTTCGATATCGGCCTTGGTACGCAGCGACGCCAGGTCGGATCCGGCGCCCGGTTCCGAGAACCCCTGGCACCACAAGTCGTCGGCGCGCAGGATGCGCGGCAGAAACCGCTTCTTCTGCTCTTCGCTGCCGTGACTGATCAATGCCGGCCCGAGAATGCTCAGCCCAATCGTGTTGATCAGCCCGGGCGCGCCGGCGCGCGCGCACTCTTCGCCGAAGATCACCTGCTGCGTCGGCGGCGCCGAGCGTCCGCCGTACTCCTCCGGCCAGGCGAGTCCGACGTAACCGGCCTCGTACATCTTGCGCTGCCAGGCGCGCGAGTGCTCGACCGCCGCGGTCGGACTCTTCGGCAGCGCGCGAAACTCCTCGAGCTGCTCGCGCAACCAACCGCGAAGCTCGCTGCGAAAGCGCTCGTCTTCTTCCGAGTAGGTCAGGTCCATGATCAGAGCAGCCTGCCGACGTTGGCGCCGTGCTGGGTCGCCTCGGCGATGAAGCGCGGGGCAAACGAAGAACCGACGTTGTAGAGCTCCGGCACGCGGTCGCGCAGCGCTCGCGCCAGACCGTCGTCGGCTTCCATGCCGAGGCTCCAGACGACGCTGTCGACTCCGCCGATCTCGATTGGCGCTCCGGTGAGCACGTTGGCGCCACGCACCAGCCCACTCTCGAAAGAAACCAGCCGGGTCGACGGATGAATCACCACGCCGTGCTGGTACAGGCGATAAAAGACGATGCCGCGCGTGTAGCGCTCGACCTGATCGGCGATCGACAACCACTTGTGCAGGATCACCACCTCGACACCGCTCGCCGCGATGAAGTCGGCAACGCTCGGCGTGATCATGTGGTCGTCCTCCGACACCAGCACCGCCCGCTTGCCGAGCTCTGCCTCGCCGCGCAGGACCTGCGCGAAGTCGAACGACGGCCCGGTGCATTCGCCGCGCCGCGGACGCGCCCCGGTGGCGGCGACCACGGCTTGCGGCTTTAGCGCCAGTACGTCCTGCTCGTCGACGGCCTGTCCCAAGCGAACCTCGACCCCGAGCCGCTCCAGCTCTCCCGCGGCGAACTCCGGATAGTAGGAGAAGGCTTCGCGCTTCGGCGCGCGCGCCGCCAGGCGAATCATGCCGCCGATTTCGTCGGCACGGTCGAGCAAGGTGACTCGGTGGCCGCGCCCCGCCGCGACTCGCGCCGCCTCGATGCCGGCCGGCCCGGCGCCGACCACGACGACGTCCTTCGGTCGCTGCGCCGGCTCGACCTTGGCCCACTCGGCCTCGAAGCCGACGACGGGGTTGACCGCGCACAGCGGCGTCTTGACCTCGCCGTGGACGACGCGACCGATGCAAGTATTGCAGCCGATGCACTTGCGGATCGCGCCGAGCCGCCCCTCGCGCGCTTTGCGCGGCATTTCCGGATCGGCGAGCATGGCGCGCGTCATCCCCACCAGATCGACGACCCCGTCGGCGAGCAGAGCCTCGGCCACTTCGGGGTCGTTCACCCGCCCGGCGTAGAGCACCGGCACCGACCGGACGGCGCGCTTGATCTCGCCGGCGTGGGCGGCGAACGGCGCCACCCCGTACTGCATCGGCGCGATGTAGCTCGGCTTGCCCCAGGTCGAGCCGACGTCGACGTTCAGGTAATCGACCCGCTCGGCGCCGCAGATGTCGCTCGCCATACGCGCCATCTCGGCGAGGTCGTAGCCGCCCTCGCGGCACTGGTCGGCGTTGATGCGCAAACCGACGTTGAGCGCGGCCGGTGCCGCGGCGCGAACCCGACGCACCGCCTCGACGACGAAGCGAATCCGGTTGTCGCGCGAGCCGCCCCAGCGATCGTCGCGGCGATTCGACAGCGGCGACAGGAACCACTCGGGTACCGCCTCGTGGGCGCAGTGGATCTCGACGGCGTCGGCGCCGGCGGCAGCGAAAGCGGCGGCGGCCTCGCCGTAGGTGTCGAGCATCGCCTCGATCTCGTGCTCCTCGAGCTCGTGCGGAATGTAGTCGGAGCTGAGCGGCAGCGAAACCGGCGACGGGCACATCAGCGACTGCAAGTGGGTGAGCTGCATGACGCAAACGGCGCCGCAGTGGTGCACCGCGTCGGTGAAGGCGCGCACGCGCGGCACGAATTCGGGGTGGCGGTAGATGGCGAAGCGCACGGCGCCGGTGCCGGGGAGGATCTCGTCGCCGCGCCCGGGTGGCAGCGGAGTCGGCAGCACCCAGGTCTCGTTGCCGATCCAGCCGGCGCCGCCGCGTGCCCTCTGCAGATGGTGCTCGATGAACGGCGCATCCGGCAGGCCGTCGGCCCGACCCGAATTGATCGAGTAGGTGGTTTCGACGATCCGGTTGGGGACCGTCATCGAGCCCACCTGGATCGGCTCGAACAGCTTTTCGATCTGCGCCATCGCCCGCCTCGAACGATCAGTCTTCGACGATTCCGATGTTCTTCCAGCTCACCACCTTGTCGAAGTGGAAGCGGATCGCCACCCGATTCGGCGTCAGCAGCGACCGGGTGAAGAGCTCTTGGGCGCGCGGGCTCGAGTAGTAGCGCTTGCCGTGCTCGATCGACACGCGCTCGACGATGTCGCGGTCCTCGACGATCTCGGCGCGCGCCTTGATCGTCATTCCCCCCGCGAACGGCAGGTTGAGGCCGGAAGTCGAGATGCAGATGCCGCAGCGCGGATCTTTGAGGTAGGCGCGCGACTTGACGCGGCCCTTGATGGTCGTGCTCCACATCTCGCCGTCCATCATCACGTAGACGTGCACCGTCACCATCGGGAATCCCTCTTTGGTGAGGTGCGTCAGGAAGATCTCGCGACCGGCCTGCAGGGTCTTCTCGATCTCCTCCTCCGAAAACTGGTTCTCCGGATGCTTGTTGGGGTCGCCGTACTTATCGACGATGCTCGGATCGATCTTACTCAGCGCCTGCTCTTCGATGTACGACTTGTCTTGGTTGGCCATGTCCCCTCCTTGCTTCGCGAATGCGGCTGGCTGCCTCGCGAACGGTTTCAAGTAATCAAGTAGCCGCCGTCGACCACCAGGGTGGTGCCGGTGATATAGCGAGCGGCCGGGCTCACCAGAAACAGCGAGACCGCGCCGATCTCGTCCGGCGTCGCCACTCGCCCGAGCGGAATTCTCTCTTCCAGTTGGTCCTTCAGGCCGTCGCCGAAGGCAGCCTGCGTGCCTTCGGTTTCGACGCCGCCGGGACAAATCGCGTTGACCGTGATCCGATCGGGCGCAAATTCGAGCGCCGCGCTGCGGGTGAGCATGTTGAGGCCGCCCTTGGAGGCGCCGTAGTGCGACATGCCGACGAAGCTCGGGTGCAGCGAGTCGATCGACGAGACGTTGAGGATCGCTCCGCCGGCGCCGCCGCTGCGCATCACCCGTACCGCCTCGCGCGTGCACAGCATCGGCCCGCGCAAGTTGACCGCCATCACCCGGTCCCAATCGGCGACGTCCATCTCGGCGACTGGTCCGGTGGGATAGATGCCGGCGTTGTTGACCAGAATGTCGATACCGCCGAGCTGCTCGGCGACGTCGCGGACCAGCGCCGCGACCGAGGCTTCGTCGCTGACGTCGCAGCCCGCGGCGATCGCACCGCTGCCGATCTCCGCGGCAGCGGCGGCGGCGCGGTCGGCTTCGAGGTCGCATACCGCAACCTTGGCGCCGGCCTGCGCCAGCCGGCGCGCGATCCCCTTGCCGATCCCCGAGCCGGCACCGGTCACCAGCGCCCGGCGCCCCTCGAGACCGAACAACTCGGTCAGCACATTGGCCACGGCTCTCGCCTCAGGCCTTGGTCGGAAGCAGCACGACGGCGTCGCCCTTGGTGGTGATGTCGCCGCGCTGGTTGACCGTCCAGATCTCGCACTTCACCGCGGCGCGCTTGCCGTCGATCTCCTCGTCGAGCAGGTACTTCTCCTTCACCGTGCCGTGGCACCAGGTGGTGTCGCCGAGCAGATTGAAGGTCGGATAGCGCTGGCTGAGGCTGTACAGGTGGCCGTGGTCGCCCATCCAGTTCTGCATCATGTGGACGATCCAACTGGTGCGCTCGTAGCCCGCCTCGTAGGCACCGGGCAGGCCGAGGATCTTCTGCGAGCGCTCGTTCGACCAGTGAATCGCCACCGGCGCCTCGGGAATCCCCTGCTCGTTGATGAACGGCAGCCCCGGGTGGTCGCGAAACAGCTTCACCGCCAGCTTGTGGCCGACGAACCAGCCGCCGGCGCCGCTCCAGCTCTCGAAGGCGAACTTGCTGATCTGGGTGGTCGGCCCTTTGACGACGAAGGGGATCTCGTCGCCTTCGCTGACGTCTTCCCAGAAGCGCGGCTCGGCGCCGCGACGCTCCTCCTTGTCGTAGTCGGCCTCGATCTTCTTGATGTCCTCGGGGGTGTAGTGCGGCAGCTCGCGCGCCTTGTACTTCGACGCCTTCTTGGCGCCGGTGCGCTCGAAGCGGTGCCAGGAGGTCTTGTAGTTGGCGACGTAAACTCCGTCCTGGTCGTAGATCATGGTCTCGTAGTCCTGCCGCGCCGCCTTGCCGCCGCCGAACTTGCTGGGGATGAGCTCGACGTCGCGCAGGTAGCTGCTCGGATCGAGCACGTCGCCCTCGCGCAGTGGCCGGTACCACTCGTAGTTGGCTTCGCGCCAAATCGTGTGGCAGCCCGGCAAGCCGTCGGATGCACCGTTGGAGCGCTCGAGAAAACCGATGATGCTGGCCGGCAGCAGGTTGGTTCCGTGCCGGCTGTTCTTGCCGTACTCGCGGTCGAGGTAGATCGGGTTGTCGTCGCCCGAGCCCATCGCGAAGCGGCGGATGACGTCGTGGGTCGCGCGCAGCTTGCCCTTGCGGTGCATGTTGCTGCTCTTGCGCTCGACGCCGATGCGCTTCTTCAGCTTGTCGATTCCCTCTTCGGTGATCTTTCCGAATTCCATCAGACTTCCTCCTGCGAACCGGCTTCAGCCGGATGATGAATCAGTGCGGAACGATTTCTCGCGCCAAGACGCCAAGGCGCCGGGAAAAGACGCGATCAGAACGCCGCATCGGTATGCCGTGTGCTCGGCGCGCCTCTGCGCGAGGGAGAACATTTCCTCATCCCTCGGCCTCGATCTTCTGCTTGATGTCGTCGACCAGCGGCGCCTTCTTCACTTTGCCGGTCGGGGTCATCGGCAGCGCGTCGACGATCTCGAGACGCTCCGGGACCTTGTACATCATGACCTGCTGTTGCTTCAGGAACTCGCGCACTTCGTCGAGCGTCAGCGACGCGCCCTCCTGCAACTCGACGTAGGCGCAGACGCGCTCGCCGAGGCGATAGTCGGGCATGCCGACGACCGCGGCGCGCACCACCGCGGGATGCGCGTGCAACAGGTCCTCGACCTCTTTCGGGTAGATCTTCGAGCCGCCGCGGTTGATCATGTCCTTCTTGCGGCCGGCGAGATGGAGGTAGCCCTCGGCGTCGACGAAACCGATGTCGCCGGTGAAGAACCAGCCGTCCTGGTTGCGCGTCTCCGCGGTGCGCTCGGGGTTCTTGTAGTAACCGAGAAAGAGGGTCGGGCCGCGGAACGCGATCTCGCCGACCTCGCCGAGCGGCATCTCGGTGGCGTGGTCGTCGGCGAAGATCTTGAGCTCGGCACCGGGAACCGGCTTGCCCACGGTGTCGCGGATGAGCTCCGCCGAGTCGCCCGGCGAAGTGCGTGTATGGACGATATTCTCGCCCATTCCATAGGTGTTACCGATCGAAACCTTAAAGTGCTGCTTGATGTCCGCCATGAGCTGCGGCGGGCACTGCGCGCCACCCACGCCGACCCCCTTCACGCTGCTGGTGTCGGTGCTGGCGAAGTCGGGGTGGTTGAGCAGGCTGATGAGATGCGCCGGGGTTCCGGAGATCGAAGACACCCCCTCGCGGGCGACGATCTGCAGGGTCTCGCCGGGGTCGAAGCGTTCGACCAGCACCATGCGGATGCCGCGCAGCAGCACCTGGTAGGTCGAGAGGTGCCCGAACGAGTGCGACATCGGACTGTTGGCGAGGATGACGTCGTCGGCACTCGACGGGTCGTACTGGCGCTGCATGTCGGCGAAACGCTTGAGCACCGACAGCAGAGTGTTGTGGGTGTGCAGGAAGCCCTTTGGATTGCCTTCGGTGCCCGAGGTGAAGTTGAGGTAGAATACGTCGTCGGCAACCACTTCGGGAAGGCGGTCCGCCGTCGCCGGCGGCGACGCCAGCAGATCGTCGAACGACACCTGCCCCGGCGCGCGCGTGGTGATCACGTGCTCGAGATCGGGCAGCGAGTCGCGCGCGCTGGCAACCGCGCCAGCGTAGTCGAAGCCGCGATACTCGGCCGGCAGAACCACCGCGCGCGAGTCGCAGAAGCGGAGCATCGACTCGATCTCGCGCTGGCGGTAGACCATGTGCATCGGTTGGATCACCGCGCCGATGCGCGACAGGGCGATCTGCAACAGGCACATCTCGTACCAGTTCGGCAGCTGCACCGAGACGATGTCGCCCTTGCCGATGCCGAGGTCGAGCAAGCCGGCGGCGAGCCGCGCCGCGTCTTCTTGCCAGGCAGCGAACGAAACCCGCTTGGCGCCGTCGACCAGGGCGATCGAGTCCGGCATCTTCGCCACGGTCTCGTCGAAGTAGTCGTGCAAGGTGCGATCGAGCCACAGGCCGGACGATACGAAGCGCTCGCGGTACTCGGGCGAAAACGTCGGAAAAGGTGCCCGGCTCATTGCACGACTCCCGCTTGCTGCAGCTGTACGATTTCATCGGCCGACAACTCGAGGATCTCGCGCAGCACGCGATCGTTGTGCTCGCCGACCTTGGGCGAGCCGCCCGGAACCGAGCGCGGCGCGTCGCTCATGTGCCACGGGGTCCGGTAGACGATGTCGTCCTTGCCCTCGAAGCTGGCGACCTGCTCGGCGATGCCGCGCGCGGCGAACTGCGGCCACTCGGTCATCTCCTCGACGCCGAGCACCGGCGCCGCCGCCAGGCCCGCCGCCGACAGCCTTTCGACCAACTCGTCGCGGTCCTCGCCGACCGTCCACTTCGCCAGCTCCGCGTCGATCTCGCGCGCCGCCGCTTGGCGCCCGGCGACACTCGCGAGTCGTTCGTCCAGCGCCCATTGCGGCCGGTCCATCAGCTCGACCAGCACCCGCCATTCGGCATCGTCGGCAATCGACAGCGCCAGCCAGCGATCCTCGCCGGCGACCGGGTAGACACCGTGCGGCGCCATGCGCCGGTGCGCGTTGGCGCGCGGCGCGATATCCTCGCCCTCGAGCTGCAGGCGCAGCAGAGGCTCGCCGGACAGCGCCGCCGCCGCCTCGACCTGGGAGAGGTCGATGAACTGCCCCTCGCCGGTTCGCCGCTTGTGCCACAGCGCCGCCAGAGCCGCGGTAACCGCCTGGATCGCGGCGTTGGCGTCGCCGACACCGATCACCGGCAGACCGGTCGACCCGGAATCGGGATAGCCGATCGCCGATTCGATTCCGGCGAAGCCCGTGGCAATCGTCGCAAAGCCGCGCAGGTGGGCGAGCGGGCCGCACTGGCCGGCCATCGCCATCGACAGCACCACCAGCCCCGGCGCGTCACGGCGCAGATCGTCGTACCCCAGCCCGTTGCGCGCCATCACGCCGGCCGCGAAGTTGTCGAACACCAGATCCGATTGCGCCGCCAGCCGCCGCACCAGATCGCGTCCGGCGTCGGTCTTGACGTTGATCGAGGCGCTCAGCTTGCCGCGGTTGGTGTTGTGGAAGAAGCTGCGCGCGTGCGGCCAGTGGCGCATGAAGTCGAGGCGGCCTTCGGTCTCGATCTTGATGACCTCCATGCCCATGTCGGAGAGAATCTGACCGACCATCGGCCCGGCCCAGTTGAAGCCGAACTCGATCGCGCGCAGGCCGGACAACGGACGCCCGTGGGCGCCCGCTGTCCGGTTGCGGCTGTCCTCCTGGCCGTTCCCCCCAATGAACTCGATTGCAGTGTCGGGCTCGTCCGACTCCCCCCCGATAACTCGGCTGCGCAGCGGCGTGCGCGACATGACGAAGCCGAGCTTGGGAGTGCGCACCGACGACGGTCCGATCTCGGACTCGGCCCAGAAGTCGCGCGCTTCGAGGTGCGGCTCTTCGAGAACGTCGACCGCGTCGTTGATTGGCCCGAGCACGAGATCGGCCTGCTTCGCCATCTCGGTCAGCTCGCGCCGGGTGTGCTGCGCCAGCCATGGGATGAAGTGGACGTCGACCTCGTCGGCGTGCTTCCAGCCGATCGCGACTCCGTCCTGGTACACGGGATTCTCGCGTGCCCAATCGGGATCTCCCATCAGGCGCAGGAATCCGCTCCACTGTTTGCGCGTCTGGGTGGCGAGAAAGATGAAGCCGTCCTTGCAGGGATAGAAGCCCGACGGATAGATGCCGCCGTGGCGTTCGAAGCCGCGTCGCGCCCACTTGCCGCCGGCGCCGAGGATGAAGCGCGACATGCCGCCGGCGTAGAAGGCGAGCACCTCGCTCTCGGCGATGTCGATACGCCGTCCGCCCGAGCGCGAGCGATCGAGCAGCGCGGTCAGCGTTGCCGCCGCCCCATGCAATCCGGCCTGCAGCGACGGCATCTCGAATGGCAGCGCCAGCGGCGCGCGGTTGGGTTCGCCGAGCACCACGCTGACGCCGCCGACCGCGCAGGTCGACAACGCCTCGCCGCGGCGCTTGGCCCACGGACCGTCGCCGCCGAAGCGCGACAGACGTGTCCACACCGCCTCGCCCGCGTCGATCGCATCGAGGTCGATGCCCCAAGCGGCGGTTCGCGCGTCGTCGAGATTGACGACGATGATGTTCGCAGCGTCCGCCAGGCGCTGCACGGTGGCGCGGTCTGCCGTCGCTTCGCCGCTCAGCGAGACCAGCTCCTTGCCGGCGTTGAGAAAGGCGAACATCCCGGAGGAGCCGTCGGCCGCGTATGGCGGCCAGGCGCGCGCCGGGTCACCGCCGGCGCACTCGAGCTTGGTCACCGAGGCGCCGAGATCGCTCAGCACCCGGCTGCAGAACGGCGCCGCAACGCCTTCGCCGAGCTCGAGCACGCGAACGCCGGCCAGCGCCCGCGCAGATGTCGCGGGTCGGCTCACCCCTTGGCGCCCCAGCGCACCGGCAGGTGCTGGAAGCCGCGCATGAAGAAGTGCGCCACTCGCTGCGGCGGCCGGTCTTCGACGAAGTCGAGATCGGGGATGCGTTCGGTGAGTGTCTCGAGCGCGATGCGCGCCTCGAGACGCGCCAGCGAAGCGCCGAGGCAGAAGTGGACACCGCCGCCGAAGGCGAGGTGCGCCGCCGAGTTGGGGCGCTTCATGTCGAACTCGCGCGCCTTCTCGAACTCGGACTCGTCGACGTTGCCGGCGGCGTAGAGCAGCTGCAGCTGCGCCCCCTCGGGAATCTTCGCGCCGCCGAGCTCGACTTCCTGCGTGGTCACGCGGAACAGCCCCTGCACCGGCGCCTCCATGCGCAGCGCCTCTTCCACGGTATTGGCGGCGAGGCTGATGTCGGCGCACAGCGCTTCCCAGCGCTCGCGGTTGCTCAGCAGCAGCGACACCATGTTGCCGATCAGCGCCGTCGTCGTCTCGTTGCCGGCGACCAGGAGCTGCTGGATCATGCTCAGCATCTCGCCGCGGTTGAGCGGCGCTTCGCCCTCGAGCCGCGCGTTGAGCAGATCGGTCAGCATGTCGTCACGCGGACTCTCCTCGCGCTGCTTCAGCAAGCCGTCGAAGTAGCGCTGGAACTCGACGACGCTGTGCGCCAGCTCGACCTGGCGCGCGTGCGGCAGATCGAACGAGAGCCGCTCGACCAGGTCGTCGGTCCACTTCTTGAAGCGGTCGAGGTCGTCGTCGGCGACGCCGAGAATGTCGGCGATGACCGTCATCGGCAGCGGATAGGCGAAGCTCCACATCAGGTCGGTCTCGCCGTCGTCGATGAAGGCATCGATCAGGCGATTGGCGGTGGCGCGAATGAACGCCTCGCGCTCGTTGACGCGGCGCGGCGTAAACGCCTTGTTGATCAGCCCGCGGTAGCGGTTGTGCGCCGGCGGATCGCAAGTGACCAGGGTCGAGACCTGGCCCCAGCCGCTCTTGAGGATGTCGAGGACCTCGCGGTTCTCCTTCTCGGCGACGTTGGTCGACAACGTCGACGAGAAGCGCACCGGATCTCTCAGAACGGTCCAGATGTCGTCGTAGCGGGTGACCACCCAGACGTTGTAGAGCGGACTGAAGAAAACCGGCGCTTCGCGATGAGCCGCCGTGAACACCTCGTGCAGGTGCTTCCCGTACTCCGGGTCCAGCGGGTTGTACCGCGCAGCAACACCCGTACCGTGCCCAGACCCACCCGAAGTGTTCGACATGCTTCCCCCTCGATTTTGTCGCGACCCGCGAGCGCCGCGAGCCCTATGAGAGAGCAACAACGATACCAACTCAGTTCCGCCCACAGGTCGCAGTCGGCTACCCGTTCCGCGACGCGACAATCGATGCGGCGACGCATCGAGCGATGCGGACGTACATCACGAGCCCCGGCCTTCTCAACACAAAGACACCAAGCCCCGAAGGCACAAAGAGTTGCGGGGCCAGCAAGGCCCTGGCGGAGGACCTCTTTGTGCCTTTGTGCCTTCGTGTTGAGAGAAATCCCGCGAGCAACTCGGCAGGTTCCGATCAACGCCGGCGCGCCTGGATCCCGTACTTCTTCAGCTTGCGCACCACCGAGGACTGGTCGATGCCGAGTTGCTCGGCCATTTCGTAGGTCGAGCTGCACTGCTCCGAGGTTTCGCGCAGGATGCGGCGCTCGACCGCTTCGAGGCGCGATTTCATCGAGCCGCCGGTCTCTCCGGCAGCCGGCTCCTCGCTCGATGAGGCGGCCGCCACCGATTGGCGCTCGACCTCGGCGGCAACGTCGGCGAGCGAGATCTCGCCGGCGGGCGCGGTGAGCACCAGGCGCACGATCAGATTCTTCAGCTCGCGCACGTTGCCCGGCAGCTCGCAGCCGAGCAGGTACTCGACCGCCCCCTCGCTCATCGAGCGCTCGGTGCGATACTCGCGGTTGCTCGACTGGATCAGATTGGCGACCAGCGTGCGCAGGTCCTCGGGACGCTCGCGCAGAGGCGGGATGAAGAGCGGGATCGTCTCCAATCGGTAGAGCAGGTCGGCGCGGAACTCGCCGCGCCGCGCCAGATCGCGCAGCTGGCGATTGGTTGCCGCCACCACGCGGACATCGAGACGGCGCGGCTCGGTGCTGCCGACCCGGGTCAGCATGCGATCGTCGAGAATCTGCAGCAGCTTCGCCTGCGAGCTCTTCGGCAGCTCGCCGATCTCGTCGAGGAAGATGGTGCCGCCGTTGGCCGCCTCGAAGAAGCCTTGCTTGCCCTCCGGCGCCGAGCCGGTGAAGGCGCCGGGCTCGTAGCCGAACAGCTCCGACTCGACCAGCGACTCGGGGATGGCGCCGCAGTTGACCTGGACGAAGGGCCGGTCACGGCGCCGGCTGGAGTGGTGGATCAGGCCCGCAAGCACTCCCTTGCCGACGCCGGTCTCGCCTTCGATGAGGACGGTGAGATCGTAGTCGGCGATCTGCAGCGCCGTGGTCACGACGTCGACCATCGCCGGGCTGCGCGCGACGAAGTCGTCGAAGCCGGCGTTGCGCAGCCGTCCCTCGAGATGCGAGCGCTCGAGCTCTTCCATCTCTGCGGGGTCGCGGTGGCGCTCGAGCTGGCGCTTGAGCGAGCTCAGCTGGGTGAAGTTGCGGACGTTGAGAACGATGTTGAGCAGCTCGCCGTCCGGGCCGAAGTGCGGGTTGGCGGTGGTCAGGAGAAGCTCGCCGCCGTGCAGGTTGACCAGCGTCGTCGCCGGGTACGAGCCCTTGAGAACCTGCAAGGCCGCCGAGTTACGCGCCGTGCCAGGGGTCGAGCGCATCTCGTCGATGGTGCGCCCGATCCAATCGTCGCGTTTGAACCCGGTGATGTGCTCGAACGCCTCGTTCATCTCGACGAAGGTTCCGTTCGGCGAGACCAGGCAGATCCCGTCGTACGATGCATTCATCACCGCGTCGAGCAGCGCCTGCTTCGAGCTCAGCTCACGCGCGAGACTGTCCTCGGACGCCGCGCGAGACTTCCGCTTGGGCTTGGCAGGCATCGCAAAAGTATGAAACTCCGAGCACTTGGAAGTCAACGAGTCCACGGATGAACACGGGTCCACGGATGAACACGGGTCCACGGATGAACACGGGTCCACGGATGAACACGGATGGACACGGCCGTGCCGCTCCGTAAGCCATCCGTGTTCACCCGTGGATTGTTTCCGCCGGCCGATTCCACAATCCTTGTGCCGACCCGAATACGGGTGGGGACAAGGAGAGACAATGAAGATCGCGACTCAGATGGGATACGCTGGCGGGTTCGAGGACTCGATCCGCGAGCTGCAGGAGCTGGAGCAGAGCGGGCTCGACACGGTGTGGATCGCCGAGGCCTACGGCTTCGACGCGGCGACGCTGATGGGCTACGTCGCGGCGAAGACCGAGAAGGTCGAGATCGCCTCCGGCATCTTGCCGATCTACACGCGCACTCCGACGCTGCTGGCGATGACAGCTGCCGGACTCGACGCGCTCAGCGGCGGCCGCGCCATGCTCGGCATCGGCACCTCGGGGCCGCAGGTCATCGAGGGCTTTCACGGCGTCCCCTTCGACGCGCCGGTCCAGCGCATGCGCGAGATCATCTCGATCTGTCGCCGCGTGTGGAAGCGCGAGGTCATCGAGCACGACGGCAAGCGCTACCAGCTACCGCTGCCGGCCGACCGCGGCACCGGGCTCGGCAAGCCACTCAAGCTGATCACCAAGCCGGTACGCGACGACATTCCGATCGCCATCGCCGCCCTCAACATGAAGAGCGTGGCGATGACCGCCGAGCTCGCCGACGCCTGGTTGCCGGTGATGTACATGCCCGACAAGGCGCGCGGCCGCTGGGGCGAGGCGCTCGACACCGGGCGCGCCAAGCGCAGTCCCGAGCGCAAGCCGCTGCAGATCTTCGCCGGCGGCATGGTCGCCATCGGCGACGGCCTCGAGAAGCTGCGCAACTACAGCCGCCCCGGCCTGGCGCTCTACATCGGCGGCATGGGCGCGCGCGGCAAGAACTTCTACAACGACACCTTCGCCAGCTTCGGCTACGAGGCCGAGGCCGCCGAGATCCAGGACCTGTACCTGGGCGGCAAGAAGAAGGACGCCGAGGCAAAGGTGCCGCAGTCCTTCATCGACTCGATGAGCCTGGTCGGACCGAAGGAGTTCGTCCGCGAGCGTCTCGCCGCATACAAGGAAGCCGGCGTCACCGGCCTCAACGTGCAGCTGTTCGGCTCGACCCCGAAGGAAAAGATCCAAACGCTCGAATCGCTGCGTGCACTCCTCTAGAGCGCCCAACCTCCTCCCCAACGGCGAAGCACAACATTCGTACGGGCTGACGCCCGGCATTCCAGAAAACTGATCAACGCAAAGGAGCAAAGGAGCGAAGAGGTGTCGGAGCGTCGGCTACGCCGACATCGTCTGATATTCCCTCTCCTCGATCATCGTGGAGATCGGCTTGCGCCGATCTCACCTGGAAACCCCTTAGCTCCTTCGCTCTTGCTCCTTGGCGTTGATCGTTTCGCTGCAAACCTGTCCTTCGCCGCTGGCGGCGAAGTCATCTCTCCTTGCCCAATCCCCTCTACCGCGATAGAACGGGCTAAGTTAGTGACCACTACGGAAGGGGAACCCATGTCGACTGCGGCACAGGAGAAAGAGCTTCCCTGGCATCTCCAGGGGAATTGGTACCCGGTTCAGGACGAGCTGACCGTTTCAGGTCTCGAGGTCGAGGGAGAGATCCCGCGCGAGCTCAACGGGATCTACGTTCGCAACGGAATGAACCCGCGCAGCGGCTGGTCGGATCACTGGTTCTTCGGCAACGGCATGGTGCACGGAGTCGAGCTCGCCGACGGCAAAGCGAGCTACCGTAACCGCTTCGTCAAGACGCCGTACTACGAGCAGGACATGGACATGCTGACCGGCATCATGGATCCCGTGGCGTCGCCCGCCAACACGCACATCTTCCAGCACGCCGGGCGCATCCTCACCTTCGAGGAAGCGCACATTCCGTGGCAGATCGATCGCAAGCTCGGCACCGTCGGGCCGGTCGACTTCGGCGGCAAGCTCAATCGCCCGTTCACCGCGCACCCGCGGATCTGCCCCGAGACCGGCGAGATGCTCGCCTTCGGCTACGCGCCGATGAGCGAGCCGCACCTGGTGTACTACCGCATCGACCCGCAGGGAGAGATGGTGCAGTACGAGCCGATCGACATCCCGCGTCCGGTGATGATGCACGACTGGAACGTGACCCGGAACCACGTGATCTTCATGGACCTGCCCATCGTCTTCTCGCTCGATCACGGCGGCTTCGCCTTCAAGCCCGAGTGCGGCGCCCGCCTCGGCGTGATGCCGCGCAGCGGCACCAACGCCGATGTGCGCTGGTTCGATATCGAGCCCTGCTACGTCTTCCACCCGCTGAACTCGCACGAGGAAGGCAACCGGCTGGTCCTCTACGTCTGTCGCCAACCGCGCGCAATGGTCGGCGGGCTCGACAACGTCGGCTCGAACGAGGACACCAGCGCGCGACTGTGGCGCTGGACCATCGACCTCGACGCGGGCAACGTCAAGGAGGAACAGGTCGACGACAGCCCGGGCGACTTCCCGCGCATCGACGATCGCCTGACCGGCCTCAAGGCGCGCTACGGTTATACCCTGGGCATGGTGCCCGCCTCCGGCTCGCCGCAGTACGACCGCTGGGTCCACAAGCACGACCTCGATCGGGGCACGCGCACCACCCACGACCTCGGCGAGAACCTGCACGGCGGCGAGCCACAGTTCGTGCCGCGCACTCCCGACAGCGGCGAGGACGACGGCTTCGTCGTCACCATCGCCCACGACGAGAGCACCGACCAATCTTCTTTCTTCATCCTCGACGCGCAGAACATCGAGTCGGCGCCGCTCGCCAAGGTGAAGCTACCGCGCCGCGTTCCCTACGGCGCGCACGGGAACTGGATCGCCGATGCCTGATCTATCCGGACAAGTAGCCGTCGTCACCGGCGCCAGCCGCGGAGTCGGCAAGGGCATCGCCCTCGGCCTCGGTGAAGCCGGCGCCACCGTGATCATCACCGGACGCAGCATGACCGACGCCGGCGGTGATCGCCCCGGCACCATCCAGGCGACGGCCGAGGAAGTGACCGCGATCGGCGGCAAGGGCATCGCCATGCGCTGCGACCACGGCGTCGACGAAGAAGTGCTCGCCCTCTTCGCCCAGATCGAGAAAGACCACGGGCGCATCGACATCCTGGTCAACAACGCCTTCTCGGCGCCGAGTGAGCCGATCTTCGGCAAGCCGTTCTGGGACCACCCGCTCGGCCTGTGGGATCAGCTGATCCACGTCGGCCTGCGCGGCCAGTACGTCGCCAGCCACACCGTGGCACCGCTGATGATCAAGCAGGGCAGCGGACTGATCGTCAACGTCTCGTCCTTCGCCGGCCAGAGTTACGTCTTCAACGTCATCTACGGCGTCGGCAAGGTAGGCGCCGACCGCATGGCCGCCGACATGGCGGTCGAGCTCAAGGAGCACGGCGTCCACGCCATCTCGCTGTGGCCGGGAGTCGTGCGCACCGAATACCTCGAGGCGATTTCACAGCGCGGCGAGGTCCCCTTCGCACTCAACAACGGCGAATCGCCGCAGCTCTCCGGACGCGCCGTAGCCCACTTCGCCGCCGACCCGAAACGCGGCGACAAAAGCGGCAAGGTCCTGATCGTCGCCGAAGCCGCGAAACAGTACGGCTTCACCGACATCGACGGACGCCAGCCGGGCACGATCTTCGAGCAGATGGCGCCTTGACCGCCAGCGGGCGCGGCTGCGCCCGCTGGCGGTGTCCAAAGAGCGCTGCGCGCTCGGCCAAAGCTCTCCATCGCTGCGCTCGGAGAGCGTCCAAACGCGGCTGCGCCGCGGTCCAAATGGGGGGCCGCCTTCAAGCTGACTCCTATTTCGGCTGCATGACCTCGATGTGATTACCGGCGGGATCGCGGAAGGCGAGGACCAGCGCGAAGCCGTGGTCGGACGGCCCGTTCGGATCGATCCCGCGCGCACTCAGCCGCCCCGCGACAGCCGCCGCATCGGTGGTCCGCAGAGCGATCACCGGACTCTGCGAATCGCCAGTAGCCCGCCCCGGCCATCCCTCCGACGGATGAATGGCAAAGTGAACCCCATCCAGATCGCAAGCGTAATGCAGCGGCACCCCCTCGTGCACCTCCTCCACCAGCGGCAACCCCAGAACGTCCCCGTAGAAACCAGCCAACCCCGCAGCATCGTCACTAACCAACAACACCGCACTAACCCCATCAATCAATCCGCGCACCCGTACCCCCCGTGTTCACCCGTGGTCCAACTTTCCCAGCCAGCCCCATCCGCGCCCATCAGCGTCCATCTGCGGCTAGCTTCCGCTGCAACCCCGCCATTCTATCCGTGCCCCCCGTGTTCACCCGTGGTCAATCATTCTCAGCCAACCCCATCCGCGCCCATCAGCGCCCATCTGCGGCTACCTTCCGCTGCAACCCCGCCATTCTATCCGTGCCCCCCGTGTTCACCCGTGGTCAAGCATTCTCAGCCAACCCAATCTGCGCCCATCAGCGCCCATCTGCGGCTACCTTTCTCTGCCATCCCCCGAAACCTGAGCCTCCGCCTCGAAGTCCCTCCGAATCACCGCAAACCGCTGCTCGACCACCGGCAGCGCCTGCGGATGGGTGAAGATGTGCAGCCGGTTCTCCCGGATCGCCCGGACGACGATCGGACCAACCTCCTCCGCCGGCATCGCCGTCGGAGCAGCTCCGCTGGGGATGGCGGCGATCTCTTCCGGACCACCGAACCGCGCCGGGCGCTGCTGCGCCGAGGTGTTGTAGAGATCGGACTCGACGACACCCGGACACAACACCGACACCCCGATACCGTCGGCTTCGAGCTCGCCGCGCAGGCACTCGCTGTAACCGACGCAGGCGTACTTCGACGCGACGTAGACACCGATCGGAAACTGCGGCACGGCGACGACGCCACCGAGCGACGCTGTGTTGACGATGTGCGCCTCGCCGGCGGCGCGCAGGTACGGCAGGAAGGCGTTCACCGTCTTGACGACACCGTGCAGGTTGACCGAGAATACGTACTCCCAGTCCGCCGCCGACTTCTCGCTCATCGGCCCCAGCGGCAACATCACCCCCGCATTGGCGCAGAGAACATGCACCCCGCCGAGTCGCTCCGCGACCTCGGCCGCCACTCGTTCGAGGTCGTCGACCGAGGTGACGTCCACCTGCCACGCCACTGCCTGCGACCCGTTTTGCGACAACTCGGACGCAACCGAGTGCGCGCGTTCGCCGTTGATG
Organism: bacterium; assembly: GCA_030430165.1. GTDB lineage: Bacteria > Desulfobacterota > Binatia > HRBIN30 > CADEER01 > CADEER01. Next base: position 26,334 of record JAUIGL010000087.1, read on the forward strand.
TCGAGGATCGCAACGTTCATTCCCTCGGCGGCAAAGCCAAGTGCCATACCGCGACCGATACCACTGCCGCCGCCAGTGACGACGGCGGTCTTCTCCTTCAGTTCCTTCATCGATTCCCCTGGTTGTCGGTTCGGCGGAATCGTATTCCGCGTGCGCGCCGCGAGCAAAGGCAGCAAAGCACCACGGGGTTGCCCATCTCGTCCACCCGCAAGTTTCGCCTCTCCCTTCGGAGGCTGTCGATTTTTCTCGAAAGAAACGCGCGAAGCGCGCACAGAACCCCTCTCCCGCATTGCTGGCGGGAGAGGATTAAAGGTGAGGGGACCAATAGGAAAGACGTCGCTAAGCCAATGCGGCACAACGGTTTGCGTACCGCAGCCATTCGATACGCCCTCGGATGACCGAGCGCAGCGAGGCTCCGCCTTGGGTGTCGCAAAGACCGCTCCATGTCTTTACTTCCCCCGACTCCGAGTTCCGCCTAGGCTACCCGCATGACCGACCAACAACTGAAACAAATCGTACGCGAGCTCGCCGACAAGGAAGCGATCCGCGAGCTGGCGCATCGCTATGCCGACGCGGTGTGGCGTGAGGACGCCGACGCGGTGGTGCAGCTGTTCACCGAAGACGGCCAGATGGACACCAGCCTCGAGGATCCGATCAAAGGGCGCGACGCGCTGCACGCGGCATTCTTGCGACTGATCGACGGCGCCGACCTCCAGCCGTTCGTGCACAACCACATCATCGATCTCGACGGCGAGCGTGCCAAGGGTGTCTGCTACATCGACCTGCGCTCGGTTCAGGACGGCAAGAGCATGATGGGGTCGGGGTACTACGAGGACCGCTATGTTCGGGTTGAGGGAGAGTGGAAGTTCGCGTCGCGGCAGCTGCATTTGCGGCACTTCGTTCCGTTGCGGGACGGCTGGGCTGGTTAGGATCTGGGATCTGGGGCAGGTAGGCGCTCCGCGCCAGCTTCCCCTCCCTTTGAACGCCCGCCGCAGGCGGGCTTGGGACGCGGCGCGAGCGCCGCTTGGGACCGCCGCGAGAGCGCAGCGAATCGCGGCGTTGGGACGCGCTCCGGAGCCTTGGCGCAGGAGCGTCTGGGACCGGCCGCTACGCGGCCGAGAGCGCAGCGAATCGCGGCGTTGGGACGCGGCGGCGAAGCCGCCGCTTGGGACGCCGGCCGCTACGCGGCCGAGAGCGCTTCGAGCAGGTCCCAGGGGGTGCTGCGGTCGGGTTCGGTGGCGTAGGGGATGACTTCGATGTCGTCGGCGCCGGCCGACAGGTGCTCGCGCATCTTGGCTCGGATCGCTTTCTCGTCACCCCAGGCGACGAAGGTGTCGATCAGGCGATCGCTGCCGCCGTCGG
>JAUIGL010000151.1 GCA_030430165.1 bacterium
CTGGTAGGCGCGCGCGTCGGCCGAAAGCCGGCCGGTCAGGTTCGCGAAGAACGCGGCGAGCAGGATCGCCACTCCGACCGAACCGACGATTTCCATCGAAACCGCATTCATCGAAAAAGTGTACCGCGACTCGCATCGATTCGGAATTCGGCGGTTGCGTTGCGGGCGGCGGGGCCGGGAGAGGATGTCTCTCCCGGCCCCGCCGCGCCGTCAGAGCTCGCCGACCGACTTGTGCCGAATGCTCGGCCACATCTCTTCGGCCTTGGACAGCGTCGTCTGCGGATCCTGCTTGTACTTCTGGAAGATCTGGTCGTTGACGAACAGGTAGAGCTTGCCGTCGACGATGTCCGCGTAGCGCGGATCGCCGTCGAGCTTCTTGCCCAACGCGACCGCGTAGGCGCAGAACCCACCGTACTGCGGCAGGTACTTCTCGGGATCGTCGGCGAAGAGATCCGCCGAGCTCTGCGATGCGAAGTAGTAGGCGTTGCCGTCGTGGATCACCGTGTGAGCGGCGTTGCCCCGCGCCACCGCGCCCACACTGGTCAGGGCGACCGAATCCACACCGCGCAGGCCGAGCGGGACTCCGTCCAGTGTGACGCCGGTCGAGACGTTGTATTCGTCCGCCGCAAGTCCGGGGCTCGATGCGAGGAGCAGCGCGATCGCGCCGAACAGAATCCATCGGACCGAGTCGGTCACCTGCTTCGGACGCTGTCGCGGCTGGCCGAGCGATAGCTGTTGGCCCGGCGATTGGATGAGGGTAGCGGGCCGGCGGTTTGCCCGGGGCTGTTGCGATTGAACGGGCGCGATGTCGGTGAGTGTCTTCATGGTCGTTCTCCTTTTTGTGTTCGTTGGTTTGTCGGCTGCTCGCGAGCGAGATCGTGGGCCGGCCGAAGTCGTAGTGAGTGTGCCTGCTGCCTACGGATACGCGGCTGCGATTGCCGCCACGGTGTCCCGCGTCGGCGCGATGTGGTTGGCGATCATGCGGAAGTTGGTGAGGGCGGCAGCGAACCCGTCCCACTCGGGGAGCTGTGCCGCGGCGGTCGCGTCGGGGACGACGAGGACCTCGAAGCCCTGCTCGATGAGCTCGCGCATGTGCGATTCGGTGCACAGGTTGGCCGACATTCCCGCGAGGATGACCTTGCTCACGCCAGCCTTGCGCAACTGCAGCACCAGGTCGTTGCTCTCGGGCCCGTAGACCTTGTGCGGGCTCGTCACGACCGTCTTGCCGTCGCTGATGTACTTCTTGTAGCGCGGCAGCCAGTCGGCCCCCGATCCTTCGAAGCCCTCGAGCGACAGAGCGTCCTGCCGATCGAACATGCCTATCGAGTGCATGAGGGCCTCGAGCGCGCCCTCCATCTTCCAGCGGTGATCGTGCGGGTAGTAGTAGTGCGGCGAGATGAAGACCGGCATGTCGACGGCCTTGGCTGCCGCAAACAGACGGTCGATGTTCTCGACCGTCCCGTTCTCCTGCACGCTCTTTCCGACCACTCCCCAGGTGACCCCTTCCGGGCTGAGGAAGTCGTTCTGCGGATCGGTTACGACGAGTGCGGTTTGGCCCGGCACGATCTTCATTCCGGGATCGGGCAGGCCGTCGGCGACGGCCGTACCGGCGAAGATTGAAGTGTAGAGCGCGACTGCTGTCGCGGCGATGGCGACTTTCTGTGAGTTCAGCTTTGCGAGCATGTGATTCTCCTTGTCGAATCGAATCGGTATCCGGCGAACGGCCGCTGATGGGGGATCGCCGTGGTTGAGGTCGGTGGCCGTGTGCGTGGCCGTAGCCGCACGCGCCACATCTCGGGCTGCGGAGGCGGGCTATTTCATGTTGCGCCCTCCTCTGGTCTCGACCGGCTCGTGAGGCTCTTGCGCTGTGTGCGAGGAGGAGGTGCCGCCGGGAGCAGTCGGTAGGCCGCTTGGGCCGAGACGCCGGTCGCTGGAGGAAATGGGGACGTCGTTGGCGCTCATGTCGCGGCGCGACATGTAGCCGTCGGCGTCGAACTGCCAGTGCTCGTTGCCGTGCGTGCGGTACCACTGGCCGGTCCGCGCGTGTTGCCACTCGTACTCGAAGCGCACGGAGATCCGATCGCCGGTGTAGCTCCACAGCTCCTTCTTCAATCGGTAGTGGAGCTCGACCGCCCACTTGCGCGAGAGGAAAGCGCGGATCGCCTCGCGCCCGGTGAAGAACTCGTCGCGATTGCGCCAAGTCGAATCCTCCGAGTACGCCTGCGCCACTCGGTCCGGGTCGCACGTGTTCCACGCGTCCTCGGCGGCCTGGACCTTTTCGAGCGCGGTGCGGTGGGTGAACGGGGGGAGCGGCGGTCGCTTCTTTGCCGACATTGCTCAGCTCTCCTGGGGACGCTGACGGCAGACGTAGGCCGCGAGCGCGGTCGGCATCTCGAGCAAGACGCTGTCGCTGGGGGCGGGCTCGGTCGAAAGGCCGCCGCACAGTTCGGCGGCGCCGAACGCTCCACGGCCGACCAGCCGGTTGGTGCGGCGGACCGCGGTCCGGGCGTGAGCGGTGCGGTGTCGGTTGTCGATGGCGGGCTGATTCATCGTGGCTCTCCGTTTCTGCGGTTGGGTCGGCTCCGAGCGCCGAACTGCCTCTGGAGAGCGCAGCGATTGTGCCACCCCGAAAACTTCAATGAATTCCGGGCCATCTTCGCCAGCGGAGCCTCAAGAATTTGTGATCCACGAAATTTTGTGGTGCTCTCCTCAGTAAACTGAGGAGGATGTAGTGGGCGTGGATTTGGACCGGGGGCTCATCTCGGGCTCACCCTCGTTGTTGCTCGTTTTGGACGAGGACCTGAATTGTCTGACCCTGTCGCCGGCGTGGCGCGCTCGATTGGGCGACGAGGTCGCGCAGAGCGAGCGTCTGAGCGCGGCGACGCTGTTCGATGTCGCGGCAGATCCGGAGCTGTTGGATCGTCTCGCGCTCGTTCTCCGCGACGGCACGGCACTCGTCGATCAGGTGGCAGGGCTGCGCGGCGCCGATGGAGTCCTGCGTTGCCGACTGGCGGTTTGGCGTGCCGCTCGCCAGGACGGCGCCGGGTACGCCGTCGTCGTCGCGGCGACCGATGTCAGCGATCTCGAGGGTGCGATCGGGCAGTTGTCACAACTGCGTTCTCAGCATCGGGTGATTCTCGACGCGGCGGGTGAAGGGATCTACGGGCTCGATCGCGATGGCAACGTGACCTTTGGCAACGACGCTGCCGCCGACATCGTCGGCTGGCGCACCGAGGACATCCTCGGCCGCGAGGCACACGACGTGCATCACCATTCGAACGCGGACGGATCGCCGTATCCGCGGGAGAGTTGTCCGATCTACGCGGCGTTGAAGGACGGCAAGGTACATACGGTCGAGGACGAGGTCTTCTGGCATGCGGACGGCAGCGCGGTGCCGGTCGAGTACACCAGCACGCCGATTCTGAAGGACGGGATGCCGGACGGTGCGGTCGTGATCTTTCGCGATGTTTCGCAGCGCAGAGAGCTCGAACGGCAAAGAGCTCGAGCCTTCGAGGAGATCAAGGCGCTCAAGGAGCAGCTCGAGAGGGAGCGGGACTATCTCCGCGATGAGATAAATCTGACGCTCAACTTCGGGGAGATCGTCGGCGAGAGCCCGGCATTGAAGCGCACATTGGCGCAAACGGCGGCGGTGGCCTCGACGCCGGCGAACGTATTGCTGCTCGGAGAGTCCGGTGTCGGCAAGGAGATGGTTGCTCGGGCGATTCACGACCAGAGCGACCGCCGGGACATGCCGTTGGTGAAGGTCAACTGCGCGTCGATCCCGAAGGATCTGTTCGAGAGCGAGTTTTTCGGTCACGTGAAGGGCGCATTCACAGGCGCCCACCGCGACCGCGAGGGCCGCATGCAGCTCGCCGACGGCGGAACTCTCTTTCTCGACGAGGTGGGCGAGATTCCGCTGTCACTGCAGGGCAAGTTGCTGCGCGCGCTGCAGGAGCGCGAGTTCGAACGCGTCGGCGACGATCGCACCGTCAAAGTGGACGTGCGCGTGGTGGCTGCGACCAATCGCAATCTCTTCGACGACGTGCAGGCCGGCCGGTTCCGCGAGGACTTGTACTACCGACTGAGCGTTTTTCCCATCGACGTGCCGCCGCTCCGCGAGCGGGTCGGCGACATCGCGCCGTTGGCGCTGCACTTCCTCGACGTCGTCTGTAAGGAGCTCGGTCGCGAGCCGCTGCGGATGACCCGGCAGCACCTGGCGAAGCTGCGCTCCCATAGCTGGCCTGGCAACGTGCGTGAGCTCCGCAACGTCATCGAGCGAGCCGTGATCTCTTCCAATGGTCCTCGGCTTCGACTCGATCTGGCGTTGCCCGATCCGAAACAGCCGGTGCAGCCGGTGTTGGACGAGAACGCTGGGGGCGAGATCGGGTTTCGAACCGAGGCCGAGTTTCGCGCCCTCGAGAGAGCCAATCTCATCGCGGCGCTGCGCCACGCGAAGTGGAAGGTCTGGGGCGAGAACGGTGCTGCCGACCTTCTCGGGATCAAACCGTCGACACTGACGTATCGGATGAAAAACTTCGGAATCGAGAAGCCGGCGGGCTGATCCCTCGTCAGTCTTCTCGTGTTCGTCGACGTGCCGGGCTGACTATGCATCCGTCGCGCGGGGGCGAATCAGAGCGATGCACGCGACGAGGCACCAAGTCCCTTCCAGCACGACGAAGGGCAGGAAGTCGATGCCCCAGGAGGCGAAGGCGGCGATCGCGGCGCCCGTCGCGTTCATCGCCTGGTAGGCGCGCGCGTCGGCCGAAAGCCGGCCGG
>JAUIGL010000088.1 GCA_030430165.1 bacterium
AATCGCCGACAAGCTGCGCTACGACGGCTTGTGGTGGCGACAGCTGGCCGCTCTCGGGTCGAGCTACGGCCCCGAGTGGTGGAAGCGCTCGTCCCCGCCCGTGATCGGCGCGGCCTGTTACTCGATGATTACCAGAAACCGGCGCGGCGCGATTGCAAACATGCATCGCGTTCTCGGCGACAGCTCGCGCAACCCGTCGGCAACCGCGCTGCGCATGTTCGTCGAGTTCGCCTACTGCTTCTCCGAAACGCTCGAACGTTTCGGCCCGTGCCCGGTGCCGGTGCGCGTCGATCTCCCCGAGCACGACCCGATCAAGACCGCACTCCAAGCGGGCAAAGGAGCGATCCTGGTTACCGGGCATTTCGGCAATTGGGACCTCGCGGCCTTGGAGCTGCTGCGCTACGACCGCCCGACGCACGTCGTCATGGCGCACGAGCAAAACCAATCGACCAATCCGTACCTCGAGCAGATGCGCGCCGAGCTCGGCCTGCACGTGGTCTATTCCGATCGCTCGGCACTTTCCTCGTTGTCTTTGCTCCACGCGTTGCGGCGCAACGAGATCGTCGCCATGCAGGTCGACCGCCTGGCACGATCCGACAGCGCTACCGAAGTCGAGATGTTCGGTGCGAACGTTCGTTTCCCGCGTGGTCCCTTCGAGCTCGCCCGGCTCTCGGGGGCGCCCCTGGTGTCGGTGTTCGCGCCCAGGGTCGGCACCAGACACTACGAGATCCACCTCGGCCAGCCGCGCCTGCTGTCGCGTCGCGCCTGCTCCGTCGAGGTCGCCGAGTGCATGCGCGGCGTCGCCCGCGACATGGAGCGCGTGATTCGACGCATGCCTTACCAATGGTTCCAGTTCGAACCGTTTTGGGTCGCCGATGGTGCGGTCGAAGTCGGAGAGACGGTGCCGCAACCGCGCCGCCGCCAGCGCGGTCTGAGCGTCGTTCGAGACGGCTATCGGCGCAGGGAGCGGGCGATTCGGTCGCGGGTTTCGTCGCGCAGGCGTTCGCGGTCGTCGTAGCCCAGACCTTTGGTCGGGATCGGCTCGAGAATGTCGATCTCGACGGTCCCTGGCACGATCGACAGATACGCCCCCTTGGGCATGATCTCGCTCGATCCGCGGCACACCACCGGTACCACCGGAATCCCGAGCTCGATCGCGGCGACGAAGGCCCCCTTCTTGAACGGCAGTAGCTCGCCATCGCGGCTGCGGGTGCCTTCGGGGAAAATGACGACGGAAAAGTTGCGACGCTCGAGTGCGCGCAGCCGGTCGAGCGAAGCTTCGGTGTCGTCGCGATCGATCGGGATCATGCCGAGCGTGCGCATCACCGGACCGAGGATCGGCTCGTTGAACAGCTCTTTCTTGGCGGCGAAGCGGTTGTTGCCGGGCAGGTAGCCGAGCAGAGCGGCGATGTCGAAGTGACTCTGGTGGTTGGGGGTGAAGATGTACGGTCCGTCGCCGAGATGCTCGAGGCCGCGTACCACGATCTTCACGCCGCACAACCGCGCCAGGTTGCGCGCCTGGAGCTTGGCGAAACGCCACGCCCAGCCGCGATTGATCTGGTAGAGGGCGATCGCGACGACGCCGGACGAAAACAGCATCGCCCGGAAGATGAATCGATTCAGTGCGGCGCGCGGCGGCGCCACCGGCTTGGCTTCGGTGCGCGAGATCACCGGCGCAAGATAGCCGGAGCCGTGGCGACTGCAAGGGGGTGCGGGAGAAGCAGACCTCTCGCCGCACCCCTGGAAGCCCTATATCGGGAGTCGGTATCGGTATTACCTGGAGGGTTGGCCGGTGGACATCCCTCCCCGCCCCGGCTACACGGGGTCCGATATGCGCATTCTGCTGATTTCGCCGACTCATTACGATGCAGACGGCGCGCTGCACAAGACGACTCGCTACTGGACGAGCGGGGTAACCCTGCCGTATCTGGAGGCGATTACGCCGCCGGGACACGACGTCGCCATGGTCGACGAGCTGTTCTACGACGTCGATCTCGACGCCGAGGCCGACTTGGTCGGAATCACGGCGATGGGACCGCAGATCAAGCGGGCGTACGATCTCGCGGATCACTATCGCTCGCGCGGAATCCGCGTCGTGCTCGGCGGGACCTGGGTGACGCTGACCGTCGAGGAGTCCCTCAAGCACGCCGACGCCGTGGTTGCGGGCGAGGCGGAGGACGTTTGGCCCGAGCTGCTCGCCGACTTCTGCGAGGGGCGCAATCGCGGCGTCTACCGCGCCCCGCGCCGCGACAGCCTCGAGGGGCTGGCGAAGATCGACTACACGCACCTGCCGCTACTGAAGTACGACGCGTTTCGATCGAGCTGGCTGTATCGGATGTACTTCCACTGGCCGATCGTCTTTTCGCGCGGTTGCCCACATCCCTGCGAGTACTGCGCGGTGCAAACCTACTACGAGCGTTCCTATCGGACGCGGCCGGTCGACGAAGTGATCGACGACATGCGGACGATCAAGGCGCTCGGCGGCGACCGAGTTCTATTTCTCGACGACAATCCAATCGCGCGCCCCGATGCGGCCAAGGAGTTGTTCGAGGCGATGATCCCGCTCAAGCTCAAGTGGGCGGCGCAGCTGACGATCAACCTGGCGCGCGATCCCGAGTTGCTCGATCTCGCCGCGCGCAGCGGCTGTGTCAGCGTTTCGATCGGTCTCGAGAGCATCAATCAGGACAGCCTCGAATCGATCCGCAAGGGCTTCAATCGCGCCGATCGCTTCGCCGAGGACCTCGCCGCGATTCGCAACAAGGGAATCCAGGTGATCGGACTGCTGATGGTGGGTCTCGACGGCGACACCGTCGATACCTTCGGTCGCTCGCTGCAGTTTCTTCTCGACAACAAGGTGACCTTCCTCAAGCTGTTCACTCCCTGCCCCTATCCCGGCACCAAGTATTACGAGGACATGTTGGCCGCCGGCAGAATCGAGACCGGCGATTGGGGCCGCTACGACTACGGCAGCGCGCTGGTGCGGCCGACTCACATGTCGGCCGACGACATGATGGACGGCTTCAAGCACGTCTACGAGGGCTTCTACTCGGTGCCGGCAATCCTCAAACGGTTGTTTCCGCCACCGCCCGGGAACTTCGTCGAGACGATGGCTTACCTGGTCGCCAACTTGAAGGTAAACCGCTACCTCAAGTCGAACGAGAACGCCTGGGCGACGATCTCGTAGCTCGCCGCCGGCTGCGGATGGGGACGGAGCCCGGCGGGTGGCCGTTCCCAATCCCGAGACGACTCTGGATGCGGTGCCGCCCGAAACTTCGGCACCTGCCTCTCGGGTTTGCAAACCGCCGGTCGGCGATGCTGTGATCTTGGGTGCGGCGTCTGGGCCGATCTGGTGGGCATGTATTCTGCTCTTCTCTCAGGGCATGAATGCCGCCACGCAGGAGCGAGTCTCAATGCTGAGAATCGACCACATCGCTGAAGACCACCGAGCGCTGAAGCGCGAGGTCGACGAGCTCGTCGTCGTTGCCGAGCACGAGGTATCGATGGACCGTGTCCTGGCGGGCAGGATGGCCGAGCGCCTCGAACGCCTGACCCAACGACTTGGCCAGCACTTCGAGATCGAAGAGCAGGGAGGATACCTGTTCGAGGTCGTCGAGCGCCGTCCGGGGCTCGGTTCGCGGGTGCAGGTGCTGTTCGAGGAACACACCGTGATTCTCTCCGGCGCCCACCAGCTGTCGCGCGAGGTCCTCGGCGAGCCGGTTCCGCGCGACCTCGGCCAGCGGATCATCGCCTTCATCGAGACCCTGCGCCGCCACGAGATCGCCGAGCACGACCTCATCCAGCAGGCTTTCAACGAAGATCTCGGCAGCGGCGACTGACGCGTGCCGGCGCGTCGGTGACTCCGACGGACGCGAGCGGGGGGAGTTCGCTCCGCGTCGCGTCCCTGCTATACGGACACCTTCATCACTGGCCTACGGAGGAGAGAAGCATGGTGAGGATGAAGGCAATTTTCGTGGTTGCGCTGTTGGCGCTCGTGGCGGCCGGTTGTGCCAGCAAAGAGCCCGCGGCCCCCGAGGCGCCGGCGGTTCCAGTGCCGGCATCGAGTCCGCTCGCGAAAGTCGAGCTGGGTATGACCGATGTCGACGTGCGCAAAGCGATCGGCGAGCCCGACACTTCGCGCAGCTACATGACCGGTAAAGCGTGGATTCCGTACTACTACGGTAGCGACACCGCGCGCACGGCGTGGACCTACGCCGGGCAAGGTGAGGTCATTTTCAGTCGCAACCGCTACAGCGGCGGGCTGAAGGTGATCCGGGTCGACTACGACCCCAGCGTCGCCGTCGAATGATCTAGTGGCCGGCGGCCGCACTTGTGCGGCTGCCGGCACTGCATCAAGCCAGCAGTTTCCACAAGTCGTCCTCGCTCGCAGCCCCCAGCATGGCGCGCGCCGCGAGCATCCCGGAGGTGACGACACCGTAGATGCCGCCGCCGGGCCGGGTCCAGTGGCCGGCGAGGTAGAGGCCGGGCACCGGCGAGCGGACGTCGGGCCTACCGGGGCCGACGTGACTGGGAGATAGCTCCCAGCCGTAGAGCGCGCCGTCCGAGTTCTTGGTGTAGCGCACCATCGTCTGCGGTGTGCCGAGCTCGATCATCTTGATGTGTCCGGCAAATCCGGGGACGCGGCGCTCGAGCTGCGCAACGATCCGCGAGCGATACTGTTCTTTGTTGGCGCGCCAATCGTCGACAGAAGCGAACGACACCAGAGTGGTGTAGACGAGAAGGGTTTCCCCGGCGGGGCCGAGATCTGGGTCGATCTCCGACGGCACGGTCAGCGAGTACCAGCTCGGCAGGCCGTCGACGGTGCTCTGGTAGCTCTCGTCGTGGTCCCAGCTGTCGAAGGCGAAGGTTTCGTGCGCAGTCGCGATCTGCGCTACCGGCAGATCGGTGGCAATGTACGCGACGACGGCGGAAATCGACGGCCGCAGTCGATCGAGGCTGCGCCGATAGCGGGCTGGGAAGCGGTCGGCGCCGACCAGCTCCTCGACGGTCTGCCTCAGATCGGCATTCGACAGCACCTTGTCGGTTCTGATGATCTCACCGCTGTCGAGCTCGACCGCGGCGACTCCATCCGAATCGATCTCGATGCGCCGCGCCGACGTGCGCAGGCGCACCTCACCGCCCGACTCGCGGACGACTTCAGCCAAGGTATCGGCGAAGCTCTGGAAGGTTCCCTTGCAGTAATAGGCGCCGTCGGCGACGTAGCTCAGCAGCATCGAGGCCCAGTAGAGAAAGGACAGACTCGTGGGCGGCAGGCCGACGTAGGGCCACAATGTGGTCAGCGCCGCGCGCGCCTTCTCGTCGTCCACCATTTCGTCGAGCACGTCGGCGACGGTGGCGCGGCGATACCGGTGCAGCGACGGGAAGTTGTTCAGTCGCTCGCTGGCGACCGACAGGTCCTGCTCGAGCAGAGCCTGGGTCTCGGAACGGATCTCGCCGCAGGTTTGCAGGAAAGCCGCGATCCCCCGGGCGGAGCTTGGGAAGGCGTCGGCGTAGGCCTGTGCGAATCGTTCGCTGCCGGTGGGTCCGGAAATCGCGAATCCGGGGAACTCGGCTCGGTAGCAGGGGTCGACCTTCTCGAACCGGCAGCGGCCGGCGGCGCCGATCCCGCGTAACAGGCGGTCGATCAGACCCCCCTGCTCGCAGCCGCCGACCAGATGCACGGCGGCGTCGAACAGGTAGGGACCGCGGCGGAACGAGTGCGCGTACCCGCCGACCCGGTCGTGGCGCTCGACCGCGAGGACTCTCATCCCGGCGCGGGCGAGAATCGCCGCCGTCGTCAGACCGCCGATCCCGGTGCCGATGACGATCGCGTCGCAGCGTTGGGTCGCGGGTTGCGGGCGACCGTTGGTCGCAGCTGGTGGGTTGGCGCGCTGGTCGCGGCTTAGCGGCATGCGGTCACAGGATGCGGAACTCTTCGGGGTCGTGTCCGTAGAGACCGTGCGTCGACATGAACTCGACGAGCCAGGAGCTGTAGGGGTTGGTGACGTCGTCACCCATGAAGACCCGCGGCATGTGCTTGCGGAAATGAAAATCGACCAACTTGCCCCAGAATTTGTTGCGCACGTGCTGGCCTACCTTGAACAGGGTCAACAAGCGGCCGTCGTAGAAGTGCTCTATGACGCTGCGCCAAGCGTCGAGGTTGGCCTTTACGTACGCATCGTAATCGGTGAGCGCCCGCTGCGAGTCGTCGGCAAGCGCCGCCGCCAACTGGCGAGCGCTCTGCATGGCGATCAGCATCCCGCTGGAGAAGACGGGATCGACGAAGCCGAAAGCGTCTCCGACGAGGGCCCAGTTGGTGCCGATGCCGCGGGTTACCCGTGCCTGGTAGTTGGTGTACTTCATCACCGGCGTGATACGGCGCCCGGGTGCCGACCAGTCGCGCATCTTGGGGTCGTGGCGAAGGAGATTGTCGAACTGCTCTTCCGCGGTCGCGCCGAACTCGCGGATCGATGCGTCGTCGACGATGAATCCGACCGAGACGCGCCCCTGCAGCGGAATCCGCCAACTCCAGCCGCGCGACAATCGGTCGGTGTGGACGTTGGTTTCGACCTCGACCTCGACGTTTTCGAGGTGGGCGTGCAGCGCGGTGTCCCTGCGGCTGCCGGCGTCGACCGGGAGATCGAGCAGCTTGGGAAGCCCGCGCCCGCGTCCCATGGCATCGACGATCCAATCGGGTTGGCGCCCGGCCAGCGAGTCGCGTGCCGCAGCCAGTGTGTCATCGGTGAGCCGGACCCGATCGGAGTCGCCGACTCGCTCGAGTTTGCCGGTGGTTTCGACCAGCGCGGCGCCGGCGCGCGTCGCTGCGTCGCGCAGAGTGGCGTCGAATCGGTCGCGCGGGACGTTGTAGGAGTACTTCGGCGTGTTGCCGCCGCGCACTTCCTTGAACCAGATGTTCAGGTGGTAGTCGCGGTCGTAGACGAAGGTGGCCCCGCCCTTCCAGGTGCCGTAGGCGGCGACCTCCTCTTCGACGCCGAGCTCGCGCAGGAACGGAACGACCGCGGGGATCAGTGACTCTCCGACGATCAACGGCGGGCGCTTGCCGTCGGCGAACATGGTCACGTCGAGCCCGTGCTTGCACAAGTACGCCGCAAGCGTCGAACCCGCGGGTCCGCCGCCGAGGATGGCTACCGTTTTGCGCCCCTGGTCGTTCATCGAACACCCGACAATATGGTACGCGGCTTGGGTGTCAACGGCGGGCCAGCCGCATGTCCCACTGCCTTTGTGCCGCGTATGCGTGGACTGGCGTACGGGCTATGGCCCCTGCGCGCGCCGACTTGTAGGATGCCGGAGCAAGGCGATGGGCAGCATGGAGTGGACAGCGGAATCCCTGGAGGCGCGGATCTTGGAGATCGTGCGCGACGACATCCTCTCGGTCGACCAGAGCTTCTCCGTCGAATCCGATCTGATCGCGGCCGGGCTCGAATCGATGGGAGTGACCCAGCTGATGCTGGCGATCGAGGAAAGCACCGGGGTGTGGGTCGACGAGAGCCTGCTGACCCCGGCGAATCTGGCTTCGGTCCGCTCGCTGGCTGCATGCGTGCATGAGCAGCTCGCCGGTAGTTGATGCGATCCCGCTGACCGGCGCCGACTGCATGCTGCGCGCCTTCGATCGCGAGGCGCGTCGCTACCACGGTGCCAGCCACGCCTCGCAGCTGGTGTTGCGACTCGGCGCCGGGCTCGATCGGCAACGGCTGCGCGGTTTGGTCGAAGGGCTCGTCGCGGACGCGCCGATCGTCGGTGCTTCGATCCGACGACCTTGGCTCGGTCTGCCGGTCTACGACCTGCGCGAACCGTCAGCGCCTCGACTGCGCGAGCATCGGGTGGCGCCGCGACGCGGTATGCCGGGTGCCTTCATCGAGGCGATGAACGAGACGTTCGATGCCAGGCGAGGCGAGCTACTGCGCTTCGACCTGGTGTCCTACGAAGACGGTTCGTCCGATCTCGCCCTCACCTGGCTGCACATGCTGCTCGACGGCAGTGGTAGCGAATCCTTCGTCAAGGCGCTCGCCGACAAGGCCAACGGTGCGCGCGATCGGATCGGTCTAGCGGTGGGGGGCGAGGCCGAGACCGATCTGAGCTTTCGCGACCGCGGTCTTCGCGCGCGCGAGTGGCAGAGGTTCCTCGGAGGCTTTGCCGACCATCCGACTGCTTCGCCGGCCGGGCGATTGCAACGGGTGCCGCAACGCAGCCGCTATCGGGTGTTGACCCTGACTCGCGACGAGACGGCGCGAGCCACGGAAACGGCCGCCGCCAAGGCGGGTTTTCTCACTCCGGTGATGTTCTACATGGCGGTCGCCCTGCGTGCGCACCATGCGTTGATGGCGGCGCGCGGTACCGTGCCGCCGAGTTACGTGGTCCCGCTCCCGGTCAACATACGGCCGCGTGGCGGCGAAGACGCCGTCTTTCGGACGCACGTGTCGATGCTGTGGTTTCAAGTTCGGTCCGATGCGGTCGGCGACTTCGACGCTCTCTTGGCGGAGCTGAAGCGACAGCGGCAAGAGATGATCAAGCGGGGCCTGGTGGACAGCGGGCGTTGCGCCATCGACTTCGCGCGCTACATGCCGGCGTTTCTCTTCGATCGCATGGTTCGCTCGACCCTCGGCGGCGAGCTCTGCTCGTTCTTTTTCGCCTTCACCGGCACCTTTCTCGACGGAGTGAGCGAGTTTTGTGGCGCTCCGATCGAGAACGGTTTCCACGTTCCCGCGGTGCTGCCGTCGCCGGGGAGCTGTGTAGCGATGAGTGTCTTCGCCGGCCGACTCAATCTCACGCATGTATACCAGGCGGGCGCGGTCGAAGAGTCTGAGAGCGAGCAGCTGGTCGAGTCCGCGCGGCGGGAGCTGCTCGCGTGACAGCGGGCGAGCGGTTCGACGTCGCTGTCGTCGGCGGTGGTACCGCCGGTATTGCGGCGGCAGTCGCGGCGGCCCGCCGCGGCGCCCGAACCGTGCTGATCGAACGCAGCGACGTTCTCGGCGGCAACGCCGGCAACGCGTTGGTACACACGATCTGCGGGCTTTTCCTCAACGATTGCGACACGCCGCAGTGGGCCAATCCGGGATTGCCGCGCGAGCTCGCCGAGCGTCTGATGGCTTGCGGAGCGGCGGCAGCGCCCGAGCGCGCCGGTCGCGTCTTTGTCCTGCCGACGTTTCCCCACCGCATGCGGCGCTTGCTGCTCGATCTCTGCCGCGAAACCACTGGGCTCACTCTTCGAATGAAGACGGCGCTCGATCGGGCCGTCGTCGACGAGGATTGCTGTGAGCTGTCTTTGCGAGAAGCCGGCGGCCGCTCGGCGGTGCGCGGCAAGCTGGCGATCGACGCCAGCGGCGATGCCAATCTGGCGGACGCTCTCGGTGCCGAGATCGAGGCCGAGCCGGCGTCGCGCTTGCAGACGCCTTCGCTGATCGTGCGTCTGCGCGGTGTCGAACCGCAAGAAACGGAAGGGTTCGGTCGGGTGCGTCTGTCGGCCGCGGTGGCGCGCGCCGAGCGGCAGCGGCTGCTGCCGGAGGGCGCCGGATCGGTCCTCGCCCGCCCGGCCGCGCGACCTGGGGATGCCTATCTCACCGTCAACATTCCACGGCCGCAGCCGGATGCGATTCCCCTGGATCTCGAGTCGCGCCTGCGTCTGACCGAGAATGCGCGCGCGCTGGCGGAGCGCGTCGTCGCCTTCCTGCGCGCCGAACGCCCGGGCTTCCGCGACTGCGAGGTGGTCGAGTGGCCTCGCTTGATTGGAGTCCGCGAAACCAGGCGCGTGATCGGTCGCGAGCGCCTCGAGGCGGCCGACATCGTCGAAGGGCGCGCGCGCGCCGATGCGGTGGCGCGGTCGACCTGGCCGATCGAGATCTGGAGCGACCACCGCGGCGCGCGGTTCGAGTACCCGTCGGCGCCCAGCTCGATCCCGCTCGGCGCATTGGTGAGCCGATCGCACGCCCGCCTCGGCAGCGCCGGTCGCTGCATGTCGGCGAGTCACGAAGCGCTCGGCGCGCTGCGGGTGATCGGTACCGCGCTGGCGACCGGCGAGGCGATTGGCAACGCGGCTGCCGCTGCGGCCGATGCGGGCGCGACCCTTGGCGCGGCGGTCGGCCGGTTGGAGCAGTCGTGAAGGAGCTGGCGTCCGGGGCCGCGCGGCGTGGGATGACGGCGGGCGTCGTATGTCTGTTGCTCTTCGGTTGCGGGTGTCTCTCGGACCAGGTGGCGACGGTTTTGCCGGAGCAGCCGACGACAGTCGTGGCGGGTCGACGGTTTCCGGTACCGGACGCTGGCAATCCGGGCCTTTCCGGAGCCGACACCGGAGGAGACGGGATCGTCTGGCTGGTTCCCGAGCGGCGCCGCGTTCTCTTGTCGTTGCGTGAAAACGGTGGCGAGCTCGTGTTGGAGGGGGTGCCACTGCCGATCGACGGCGTGCCGGCCGGGCTCGATACGGAGTCGCTGGCAGTGCTCGGCGACGGGCGGTTCGTCTTCGGAACCGAGGCGCAACGCGCCCGTGACAAAGACACGCTGTTGCTCGCCGAGCGTCGCGCCGATCGCGTCGCCGTGGTCGATACGATCGAGCTCGACTACGCCGGATGGGGGCAACGAGCGCCGCGCAACAAGGGCGTCGAAGGGTTGTGTGCCGCCGGCGGAAAGTTGTTGGCGGGTGTCGAGTGGGTGATCGAGGAAGACGGCCGTCGTTTCGCGCCGATCGCGGTCCACGGCCTCGCCGAAGGTAGCTGGTCGTATCACCGACTGCCGTTGAGCTCGGCGACGGGGAAGCTCGCATCGCTTTGGTGCGTTGCGGAGACGGATCGGATCGCCGCCTGGGCGATCGAGCGCCACTACGGGGTGGTTCGCATCTTGCGGTTCGACATCCCACTCGTGTCGGCTGCCCGTGATCTGACAGCGAGTCAGGTGCTGGTGTTGGAAGACGAGCGAGATTCGCTGAACTTCGAGGGAATCTTCCGCGGCAGCGACGGCGCCCTGACTCTGGTGTCGGACAACCAACTCGGCGTCGCGATCCACGGCCCCTCGATGGCGTGGCGTAGCGGGGAGTAGGCGCCGCGGCCCGATTGGCTGCCGGCCGGGTTGACCCGGTCCCGGCGAGCGTACAGCGTGCGGACGGTGACGGTCGTCGACGAGATCCGCGCGTGGGCGCGGCAACGCGGGAGCCACCCGGCGGTGCAGATCGCTCGCTCAGGGGGTGGCGGGATCGACACGCTTTCGTATGCGGAGCTGGTTTCCCGTTTCGAGCAGATCGCTGCCGGGATCGAGTCGGAGGTCGAGGCGCGACATGCGAGGATCGGCTTGGTCGCGCCGCAGGGCATCGAGTTCGTCGAGAACGCCCTGGCGATCCTTTCGGCGGGCGCCTGCCTGGTGCCGATCCCTGAAGGTACTTCCGACGACGCTCTCGCCGAGTTCGCCGCGCGCTCGCACCTCCACGGCGTGCTTCGCGCCGGTACCCCGGGTGTCACGCGCTATGATCCGGCTTTTCGTGCCGAAGCCGAGTTCGCCGCGCTCGCGCCCGCTTACCTTCGGTTCACGTCGGGAACCACCAACCAGCGCAAGGGCGTCGTTCTGTCGCACCACCGGATTCTCGAGCGGTTGTCCGCGGCGAATCGGGGGATGGGGGTCACTGCCGAGGATCGGATCCTCTGGCTGTTGCCGATGGCGCATCACTTCGTCGTTTCGATTCTCCTCTACCTGCGCAACGGAGCCACCATCCTGTTGCCGTCGAGCTCTTTGGCGGAACCGGTCCTGGATCTGTGTGCGTTCAGTGAGCCGACCGTCTTCTATGCTTCGCCCTACCACTACGGCTTGCTCGGCAAGGATCCTTCACCGCGCCGATTGGATTCCGTACGCTTGGCGGTGTCGACCGCCGATGGGTTGCGCCGCGAGATAGCCGTTCGGTTCATGGATCGATTCGGCATCGCTCTGACGCAGGCGTTGGGAATCATCGAGGTCGGTCTGCCGGTGATGAATCTGGTCAACGCCGCCTGCAAGCCGACGGCCCTCGGCCGCCCGCTGCCGGAGTACGATGTCTGGTTGCGTGCCGACGACGGCGACTCGGTCACTGCGCGCGGACCCGGCCACTGCGGCGAGGTCTGTATCCGCGGACCGGGGTTACTCGACGCCTACCTCGATCCGTGGACGCCGAGCGACGCTCTGCTCGGCGCGGATGGATTCCGCACCGGGGATCAGGGGTGGTTCGACGACGACGGTGATCTGCACCTGGCCGGTCGCCGGGCCAACCGCATCAACATGGCCGGGATGAAGTTCTTCTGCGAGGAAGTGGAGGCAGTGCTCGATCGTCACCCCGGAGTGGCGCGCAGTCGTGTCTCTTCGCGCGATCATCCGCACCTCGGCCAGATCCCGATTGCCGAGTACGTTGCCGCAGACGCTGCCGCACCGCCGGCGGCGCGCGATCTCACCGAGTTCTGCAAACGTCACCTGCCGCAGTACAAAATCCCTCGTCAGTTCAAGCCGGTTGCCGAGTTGCCGATGACGGCGACTGGTAAGATTCGGCGGACCTGAATCCGGTAGCGCGGACGATCTCGATGGGTGCCTCCACCGGCAAGCGAAGCTCCGTCGAGCGGCCGGCGCCGCTGCGTCGCGCTTTGCTGCGTTGGTACGACAGCGCGGCGCGCGATCTGCCGTGGCGGCGGACGTCCGACCCCTATCGGATCTGGGTCTCCGAAGTCATGTTGCAGCAGACGCGGGTCGCGGTCGTGATCGACAAGTTCCAGCGGTTCGTCGGCAGGTTTCCCTCGCTCGAGTCGCTCGCCGCTGCCCCCGAAGACGACGTGCTCGCCGTCTGGTCGGGGCTCGGCTACTACTCGCGGGCGCGCGCCCTGCACCGCGCGGCGCAGCAATTGGCTCGCCAGCAGCGTTCGTTTCCCACCGATTACGAAGAGGCCCTGCAGCTGCCTGGGGTCGGCAAGTATACCGCCGCGGCGGTGGTCTCGATCGCCTACGGCACGCCGCGTGCCGCCGTCGACGGCAACGTGATCCGCGTCGTGTCGCGCCTACGGCGGTTGCAGCTACCCGATTCGCGCGGACGACCGCATGCCGCAATTGCCGACGACTTGCTCGACCGCTCGCGGCCCGGCGATTGGAACCAGGCGATGATGGAGCTGGGTGCGACCGTGTGTACGCCGCGCGATCCCGACTGTCCGCATTGCCCGATCCGCGCACACTGTGCCGCGCATCTCACCGGGGTAGTCGAGCTCCACCCCCCCGCCAAGCGCCGCCGCTCGATCGAGAAGGTCCGCCTGACGATGATCGTGCAGCGTGACCGGCGCGGTCGAGTCTTGCTGGAACGCGGCGTGTTTCGTTTCCTGCCGGACATGTGGCTACCGCTGGTCGCCGCCGCGCAAGAGGCGGAGCCCGGAGAGGACGACGCCGTCGAGATCACACATGCGATCACGCATCGCAGCTTTCGGGTGCGAGTCGTCCGTCGGGGCGCGACCAAGCCCGCACGGCCGGTGATCGGCGCCGGCGGCGAGCGCCGCTGGTTCACCGAGAAGGCGCTCGCTGCGATCCCGCGCTCATCGCTTCTCGACAAGGCGCTTGCGGTCGCTTGAGTTGCTCAGGTCGACCGCTCGCGAGCGAGGAAGGCGAGCGTCGCTCCGCCGGCGAGCAATAGCAGTGCGACGATCACGCCCTGGTGGTGCAACAGGTCCGACCAGGGCAGCACGCGCGCGCGATGCGCGGCGGCGGAGAGCCCGCCGAGCAGCACCGCGCCTGCGAGCAGAGCGTACCCCGCGCCGCGGCACAGTCTTCTCAGGTTGACGACTTCGCCGCGCAGTCGTTCGTAGAGGGCTGCTTTCTCGTATGCGACGGCGACCTCGTTGCCTACCGCTTCGAGGAGGTGCAGTTGCGATTCGTCGAGCCACTGCGGGGCCGGGTTGATGACCTGGATCACGCCGATGCTCGATCCGCCGGAGCGCAAGGGAGCGCACAGGATCGACTTCGTCTGGATGGTCGTCTCGCGGTCGACTCCGCTGAAGAAGCGGTCGTCCTTCGACGTATCCTCCACCATGGTGGCCTGGTCGTGCGCAACCACCCAACCGGCGATTCCCTGGTCGGCGGGAAAACGGATCTCCGACAATCGCTTCGCGTCGACCGCACCGGAGTCCTTCTGGCTGCTCACCGGGAACGAGAACTCCTTGCGATCGTGGTCGAGCAGGATGAGTGCGCAGCCGTCCGCGTCGAACAGCTCACGGGTCCGTGAGGTCGCAAAGCTGACGACGTCGTCGAGCTCGGCGAAAGTTGCGAGTTTCTTCGTCACCTCGAAGAGCAACTGCAGCTGTTCGCTGGAAATCGGGTTGGGCATCGAACGCGGATACTAGCCCGGACTATTGATGAGTTCCACGTCGCGAGAGCGTCGTCCGGGTTCGACCCGGCCGGGGCGGCCCTGCTGCAATGGGCTTTTCTTGCGTGGACACTTCGACCCACAGCGGTCAAGATGTCGTTTCGCTTTGGAGGGTGGGACGAATGAGACGACGGATCAACGCAGGCGGAGCTTGTATTGCCATCTTCGTTGCGATGGCGGTTTCGGCCGGACATTCCGCGACCCTGCCGCCGCACGATCCCCTGCGAATCCTGATCGTCAGCGACGAGGTCAATCCGCACGGCCTGCCCGACGCCGATCTGACGCAGCCCGCGGAGTTGTCGGCAGCGATCGGCAACCCGGCGAGTGGGTTGTCGATCGACGTCGTCACCGAGATCGCCACCGACGACATCGCGACGGCTACGGCACTGCTGGCGGTGCCGATCACCAATCCGGCCGCCTACGACGTGCTGATCTATTTCGCCCACCGGATTCCGTCCGGCGGCGGCGGCGCTGCCGACCAAGCCGCGTTCGTCGCTGCTGTGACCGACTTCCTCGAGGCCGGCGGCGGCGTGGTTTCGTTCCACCACGGCGCGTACCTGACTGCGGGCAAGGAGGCGATGCAGGATCTGATCGGGGTAACCGCGACGGGGTCGGTTCCCTGGAATACGGTCGACGGTCAGAACGTGATCAACGTCGCGCCGGGTCGTTTCATCACCACCAACGGCCTCTCGTACTCGGGATCGGTGGCCTATGCCGATCCAGCGCGCGGTGTTGCCGCCGACACCTACGACTACTTCCAGAACGTGCCCGACGAGCGCTACATCAACTTCGACATCAACCCCGGCGCCGGCACGATCGAAATGCTGTTTGCCAGTGACTACGTCGAGAATGGGTCGACGCACATTCTCGGCTTCGTTCATCACCGACCAGAGTGGCAGGGTCTCGTGATCGGCTACCAGCCGGGCGAGTACCAGCCCAATGCGCTCGACGACCTCGACGGCAACAACTTTCAGATTCTCGCCAACATGGTGGTGTTCGCCGCCGGGGTCTTGTGTGGCGACGGCAACGTCGACTCCGCCGACGGAGAGCTCTGTGACGACGGCGCCGACAACGCGACGATTCGCTCGTGCTGTGCCGCGGATTGCCAGTACAAGCCGAACGGCGCGGCGTCGTGTGACGGAAACCTCTGCACCCGCCCGGACACCTGCACCGACGGGGTCTGCACGCCGGGGATCTGCGCCGACGCCCAAGCGTGCTCGCAGTGTGGCGGCTCGTGTGTCGACACGGGCTCGACCTGCGAGTGCCAGTAGCGGACCCGATCAACTACAAAGCAAGACAACTCGAATAAAGATACATCGGTGGGGCTTCGCCCCCATTCGAGGGACCCTCATCCTGTCCTTCTCGCAAAGGGAGGAGGGAATTCAGGTGCCTCTCCCTTTGGAGGGTGTCGATTTTCTCGAAAGAAACGCGCGAAGCGCGCACAGAGTCCCTCTCCCGCATTGCTGGCGGGAGAGGATTAAAGGTGAGGGGACCGATTAGTTCCGGAGGTCCAAACGGACCCACTCACTTGGCCCGGGTGCGATGGACCTCGCTCGCGAGAGTCGATACTTTTTCTGGTCGACGCCCGGTTGGGGCGGGAGAAAAAGGGGAACGGAATGAGCGAGGGCGTTTCGGATCCGGTGCGCGAGAGCCTGGAGCCGTGGATCGGTAAGTCAATCAGTGCCGCGGGCCTTAGCCGCGCGCCCGATCCGGTGAACCTGCCGATGATTCGTCACTGGGTCGATGCGTTCGAGGATGCGAACCCGATCTACCTCGATGCCGATGCGGCCGCTCGAACCAGGCACGGCACCCTGGTCGCGCCGCCGGCGATGCTGCAGACGTGGACCTTCCCGCGGCCGAAGATCGACGGAATCGCCGAGCGCGGCGGCGCGCCGGACGAGATTCCCGATGACCATCCGCTCAAGATTCTCGACCGCGCCGGCTTCGTCGGGACTCTGGCCACCAATTCCGAGCTGACCTTCGAGCGCTATCTACGACCGGGCGATCACCTGGTGTCGGACGTCGTTCTCGAATCGGTTTCGGCGTTGAAGAAGACATCGCTCGGGCAGGGGTACTTCGTCACCTGGGTGTCGACCTACGAAGACGAGCAGGGAGAAGAGGTCGGACGGCAGATGTTCCGTATCTTCAAGTTCGATCCCTCGACGATCGATCCAGCGATGTTGGGGGGTGCCGGATGACAACCAAGCCGATCGCCAAGGGGGATCAGGTCACGCCGCTGGACCTGCAGTTGACGCCGACCCGAGTCATCGCCACTTCCATCGCCTCGCGCGACTTCATGCCGGCGCACCACGATCCGGGGTTTGCGAAATCTCAGGGCGCCCCCGACATCTTTCTCAACATTCTTTCGAGCAACGGCTACGTGTCGCGATTCATCACCGACTGGGCCGGGCCGGAGGCAATGGTTCGCAAGATTGCGATTCGGCTCGGCGTGCCGGCGGTGCCGGGACAGATCCTTCGCTTTACCGGTGAGGTCGTCGCGACCCGGCACGAAGGAGACGAGGGGGTCGTCGAGGTGGCGATTCGCGCCGCCAACGATCTCGGCGATCACGCCACCGGTACGGTCGAGCTCAGCCTTCCCGTCGGCGCTGTTGCCGTCTGATCCGGGCCGGCCTCGCGCCGAGGCTGGGAGGTTGCCGACGGGCGCGTAGCCGTGCGATGGCGGCATGATGGCGAAGACTGCTGATCCGTTGAAGCGAGTCCGCGAGATCATCTTCGGTTGGCCGGAGACGTCGGAGAAGATTTCGCACGGCGCCCCGACCTTCTGGGGCGGGCGCAAGACGTTCGCCATGTTTCACGACGACCACCACGGCGACGGGCGGCTCGCTCTGTGGATCAACTGCGACGCCGACGGCCAGGAGCACTACGTCGCCATGGACGCGGAGCGCTTCTTCGTCCCGCCCTATCTGGGGCCGCGTGGTTGGATCGGAGTTCGCCTCGACCACGACCCCGATTGGGAGATGATCGAGGGGATTCTCGAGGACGGCTATCGCATGGTCGCGCCGAAGCGAGCGCTGAAGAAGCTCGACTCCGCGTGAGAGCCGAGCCCCGCGCTTGAGGCGGTCGATTTTTTCGAGTCGGTATCGCCTTCGTTTCGATACCGATACCGATACCGACCCCGATGCCGAGAGCCGAGGTTTCTCCTCGGAAGGCTACGGGCAGACTACGCCGACGCCGTCCTTTGCCAGTAGCTTGCGGCCGGTGCCGCCGGCGATCTCTTTGTACTTGATGGTGCTGCCGAGTCCTTCGGCGAACCGGGTACAGTAGCGCTTCACCGTGTCGTCGTTCTCGTTGGCTACGGTCAGCACGGTGGTCAGACCGCCGCCGTCGGGCGGGTTGCTGAGAATGTCGACCGTCACGCCGTCGCCGAGTCCCTTGGCGACGATCTTCGCGACCTTGCCGTTCTTGAGCACGCCGACTTTGACGACGCCGCCGGTCGGTGCGGTCTTGTTCTTGTACTTGGCGACCTTGTCGTCGTTCTTGAAGAACGGTGCCGGCACGGTGAGGACGCCGTGACTATCGATGGGGGTGTTGGTGTAGAAGACGTCGAGCGCGGCGTCGACCAGCGTGACGTCGCCGGCGCCGCCCTTGTCGAAGGCGTCGTCCTTGGCGACGAAGACCAGCTTCGAAACACCTTTGGTGGGCTTGTCGATGAGCAACAGCTTCTTGGCGTCGATGGCCACCTCGTCCGGAGTGTAGCGGGTGACTGCCATTGCCAGGGCAGCGCGCGCGATCGCGTGGGTGAACGCGAAGTCGATGGTCGAGATCAGGTCGCTGGCGGCGTGGTAGTTGGGATTGCGGAAGTTGGCGGTGTCGGTGAGCATCATCGCCTCGTAGCCGTTGTCCCAGTACGGCGAATGGTCGCTGCGCCGAGTGTCGGAGAGGCAGGCGCCGTTGGCTGCGACCTGCGCGGTGCCGACGAGCAGATTCGGCGAGTAGCGACTCGCGGCAACCTCGAAGGCGCGTGCCAGGTTGGCCGAGTTGTCATTGACGACGGCGCCGATGAACGCTCCATTGGTTTCGAGGGGAGCGCTGACGTCGAAGCAGCCCGGGATGTCGGGGAATCCCAACTGGCAGGGAGCCGGGCAGGTGTAACCGATCATCTCGAGTGAGATCATTCCGACGATGTCGTCGCCGGCGAGGGCGGCGGCGCTGGCGTGCTGGTTGCTGCCGAGCAATCCCTTCTCTTCGTGGGCGTATGCGATCAGCTGGATCGTCCACGGTTGCGGGTTGCCGTGAAGGACGCGGGCGATCTCCAGCCAGGCACCTACGCCGGAGGCGTTGTCGTCGGCACCGGGGCTGTTGTCCACCGTGTCGTAGTGCGCGCCGATGATGAAGATCTCGGACGGGGTGGTGGTTCCGGTGATGGTCACCGAAATGTTGTCGGCCGAGCCTTCGACCGACGGCACCGCCGTGCGGGCCGGTGTGTAGCCGTAACTGATCAGCTGGTTCTCGATGTAGGTGGCGGCGCTGGCCCATGCCGCGGGTGTGTCGCGCGGGCTCGCTGCCAGTGTCGTGACGTGGCTTTCGATGTTGCTCTGCGAGAGCTGAGCAACCAACGCATCGATCGAAGGCACCGCCCTCGACATGGTTGGCAGCAACGCCGCGACGACGGCGGCCAACACGACCCTTGTCCTACGCGTATTCGACATCCGCGCACGATAGGCGGGCCGAATGTCGCCGGTCAATCGGGAATTGTCGGAGGAGCCGGGGCCGCTGGGCTGGCGCGATCGAGGCTCAGCCGAAGTCGATGCGCTTACCGGTCATCCAGCCGCCGTCCACCACCAGCGGATGTCCGGTGACGAACGAAGCGTCGTCGGAGGCCAGGAACAGCACCGCCGCCGCGACCTCTTCCGGTCGGCCGGCGCGGTCGAGCATGTGCCAGTCGATCATCTGCTTCCGAATCTGGGCGAGGTCCGGTTCGAGCAGCAGGCTGGTGAGCGGTGTGTCGATCAGGCCGGGACATACGCAGTTCACCCGAATTCCGTTGCGCGCGTAGTCGATCGCCATGGTTCGGGTCATCTGGATGACGCCGCCCTTGGAGACGTTGTAGGGCAGTGCTCCGCTCAGGCCCTCGAGTCCTTCGACACTGGCGAGATGGACGATGCTTCCGGAGCCCTGCTCGATCATCGCCGGAAGCACGTGCTTGGCTACGAGGAAGGATCCCTTGAGGTTGATGTCGAGGGTTCGGTCCCAGTCCGCCGCGTCGAGCTCGTGGGCGAGACCGTTGCCCTCGACTCCGGCTGCATTGACCAGGATGTCGATGCGTCCGTGGTCCTTGCGAATCCCCTCGACCGTGCTCTGCACCGTCGGTTCGTCGCGGACGTCGACCAGGCCGACGAAGGAGGTCTCGGGCGCTTTGGCCTGAACCGTCCCCCACGAGGGAGGCTGAGTCGCGAGATCGATGCCGGCGATGATCGCCCCCTCTTGGGCGAAGCGCTCGGCGCAGGCGAATCCGATTCCCGACGCGGCGCCGGTTATCGCGGCGACCTTTCCTTGCAGTCTACCCATTTGTCTCCTCCCCTGGTCGTTGTCACCAATCGCCGAGCTCGGCGGCGCGCCTGCGTTGGTAGGTCGAACCTCCCAGGTACGAGCGATTGAACAGCGCGCGTCGGAACCACAGGTGGAGGTCGAACTCCCAGGTGAAGCCGATGCCGCCGTGCAGCTCGATCGCGTAGCGCACCGTGGAATCGTAGAGATCGGCGAGATGCGCCTTCGCCAGCGCGGCGTGGCGAGCCGCTTTGTCCTGGATGTGGTCCATCGCGTGCGCCGTGTACCACAGCAACGACAGGGACGGCTCCAGGTCGGTAGCCATGTTGGCGAGTTGGTGTTTGACGCCCTGGAACGAGCCGATGACCTGGCCGAACTGCTCGCGGGTCACGGCATAGTCGGCGGTCATTCGCAGGCAGCGATTGGCGCCGCCGTAGCAGTCGGCCGCGATCAAGACGAGACCGACGTCGCGGGCGCGATCGATCGCGGCGCGCCCGGCTGCGACCTTGCGCGCCGGAGCTCCGTCGAAGCGGACGCTGTCGAGGCGCCGCGTCATGTCGTTGCCGCGAATCGAGGTTACCTCGACTCCGCTCGCGCCGCGCTCGACCAGCCACAGGCCCGGACCGTCGGAGTCGCGGGCGGCGACGACGAGCAGGTCGCTGACACCGGCGAACGGCACCAACGGTTTCTCTCCGCTCAGCCGGTCGCCCTCGACCGTGGCTTCGAGGCGATCTGCGTCCCACTCGCCCACTTTTTCGCCGCAGGCGAAGGTCGGAATCGCCGCGCCGGTTGCGAGCTTGGGCAGCCACTCCGACTTGGCGTCCTGGTCGTCGGCGGCCAACAGAGCCGCAGTCGCCATCGAGCTGCCGAGGAACGGACCCGGTGTCGCTGCCCACCCGCGTTCTTCGGCGATCAGCGCGAGATCGAGGACCTCGAGCTCGGCGCCGCCGTGCTCGGCGGGAATGATGAGTCCGTGCATGCCGAGCTCGGCGAGTCCTTGCCACAGTTGTTGGTCGTGGCCGTCGTCGCTTTCCATGATCGCGCGCACGCGCGTCGTCGGGCACTCGGCTTCGAGGAAGCGGTGAACCGTGTCCTTGAGGAGAATCTGATCTTCGGTGAGTCCGAAATCCATGTTTGCGACCCTTTACTTGCGAACGTCGCGGGGCAGCCCGAGGCCGCGTTCCCCAATGATGTTGCGCTGAATGTTCGGCGCGCCGCCGCCGAGGGCCATGCCCCAGTACCACATGTAGGCGGTGGAGAATCCGCCCATGTCGGGAGCGCTCGGTTCGCCCGGCGCACACAGGCCGCGATCGCTGAGAATGTCCATCGCGAGCTTGGTGACCTTGTAGACCAGGTTGGTCGAGTGCAGCTTCGGCACCATACCGGCGAGCCCGGCGTCCTGATTCTTGGCGCCGAGGGTGAGCAGGCGATAGCCGTTGTATTCGGCCGCCAGCAGGTCGGCTTCTACCGCGGCGATGCGGTCGCGGATCACCGGGTCCTTGATCATCGGCTCGCCGCGCACCTCGATTACCTGCGCCATTGCGACCAGGCCGTCGAAGGTGCGCCGCGCCAGCGAGGCGTTGCCGATCAGCGCCCGCTCGTGTTTCAGCGTCGAGCGGCTGACTTGCCAACCCTCGCCTCGGTTACCGACGATACTGTCGACCGGGACGCGCGCGTTGTCGAAGAAGACTTCGTTGAAGTCGGCCTCGCCGGTCATCTGCCGCAGCGGTCGCACGTCGATGCCCGGCGTCTTCATGTCGATCAGGAAGTAGGTGATGCCCTCGTGTTGCGGCTTGTCCGGTTCGGTTCGGATCAGCGCGAACATCATGTCCGCTTCTTGCGCGTTCGAGGTCCAGATCTTCTGCCCGTTGATCACCCAGTGGTCGCCGTCGAGCACGGCGCTGGTGCGCAGCGACGCCAGGTCGCTGCCGGCGCCGGGCTCGCTGTAGCCCTGGCACCAGAGTATGTGTCCGAGCAGGGTCGGCTCGACGTACTTCTGGCGCTGCTCTTCGGTGCCCTTCTCGACCAGGGTCGGTGCCAACATGCTCGGACCCTGCCCCATGATCTCGAAGGGAGCTTTGGCGCGCCGGAACTCCTCGGCGATGATCGTCGCCTTGAGCGGATCTGGCGGCTGCTCGCCGCCGCCGTACTTCTTGGGGATACCGCGGTACATGTAGCCGCGCTCGATCGCTTTCTTGCGAAACTCGGTAGCGCGCGCGTCCTTGCGGATGCCGCCGCCCATCGCCCCACGCACGGTCTGCAGGTCGACCTCGGGAGCCGACGCGCGATCCGCGTCGGTCCAGTTTTCCTCGAGAAACGCCCGCACCTCTTCGCGGAAGTCCTGGTACTCCTGGCTGTAGCTCAAGTTCACGATTGTGCTCCCCCGGCGCCTGCCGGACGTCTGGAAAACGGTTCTCGGGACGTGTGCGGTACCTTCGAAAGCGGGCCCGAGTAGATGAAACGCTCGTTTGGAAACCGTTACAGAGTGGCGCAGCCAACCTCAAGGGGCGCCGCTTTCCTCGACCGACCAGAGCACCGCGGCAGTTTATCTTGTTGGGGTATGGGTGAAATGATATGGGAACCCATATGAAAACGACCGTAGATATTTCCGACGACCTTGCGCTCGACGCCAAGGAGATTGCGGCCGCCGAGAACACGACTCTACGTGCCTTGATCGAGTCAGGCTTGCGCGCGGTGATCCGCGCCCGTGAAGAGCGCAGCGCCTTTCGCCTGCGCGATGCATCGTTCCGCGGTGAAGGTCTGCAGCCTGGGTTCCGCGACGCGGATTGGGAAAAGCTGAGAGCGGCGATCTACGACGACGTCGGGCAATGATCGCGGTCGACACCAACATCCTCGTCTACGCGCACCGGGCGGACAGCGAGTGGCATCCGCGGGCTGCCGCCTGTGTCGGCGGGCTCGCCGAGGCACGCGCTGAATGGGCCATTCCCTGGCCGTGTCTGCACGAGTTCCTCGCAGTGGTGACTCACCCGCGAATCTACGCGCCGCCGACACCCGTCGAGGCGGCGGTCGACCAGGTCGAGGCGTGGCTGGAGTCGCCGAGCCTGGTGGTGCTGGGTGAGAGCGCGCGGTACTGGCAGCACTTGCGCAAAGTTCTCCCGGCGGCGCGCGCGGTCGGCCCGCGAATCCACGATGCGCGCATCGCTGCGTTGTGTCTCTTGCACGGCGTGAGCCAGCTGTGGACCGCGGATCGCGATTTCGGACGCTTTCCGGACTTGACTACGATGAATCCTCTGGCAACCCCTGACTGACTCAGGTTGCGTGGAGGCGAGAGGATTTCATGAGACGATTCGAGAACAAGGTCGCGCTGATCACCGGTGCGGCTTCTGGGATAGGACGCGCCACGGCGCAACGGCTCGCCAGCGAAGGCGCGCACTTGTTGTTGGCCGACGTGCAGGAAGAGCCCTTGCTGGAAACGACGCAGCTGTGCGCGGGCCTCGGCGCCAAGGTGTCGCACGCGTTGTGCGACGTCAGCCGGCAAGACCAGGTGCAAGCGACCGTCGGCCGCTGCATCGAGGAGTACGGCCGCCTCGACGCGCTGGTCAACATCGCCGGGATTCTCAGCATGGATCACTTCCACGAGCTCTCACTCGAGCGCTGGAACCAGGTGTTGGCGATCAACCTCACCGGCACTTTCCTGTTTTGCCAAGCGGCTCTGCCGCACCTGCTCGAGAGCGGCGGCAACATCGTCAATACCTCGTCGACCTCGGCGATCGCCGGCATGCCCTACGGGGCGGTGTACGGCGCCAGCAAGGCCGGCGTCATGGCGCTGACCCGCACCCTCGCGGTCGAGTACGGCAAGAAGGGCCTGCGCGCCAACGCGGTCTCACCGGGTTCGATCAAGACCGGCATGACGACGCGAGCCAACCTGCCCGAGGACCTCGACTTCAAGCTCATCGAACGCCACATGCCGCTCGACAAGCCGCGCGACCCGGAGACGGTTGCCAACGTCATCGCCATGTTGGCGTCGGATGAGGCCGCCCACATCAACGGCGAGTCGATCCGCGTCGACGGCGGAACCCTGGCCTGAGCCCTTCCAACTGCCTACGCGCGCTGCGAGTCTGTATGGATTGTTCCGCTCCGTGCCCGAGCGAACGACGCGTCAAATCCCTGGGACCGGGAATCCCTCGCAGAACTCCTCGACCTCCCGCTTGCGCTTCTCCAGTAGCGACTCGTCTTCGCGGTTGCGCAGGGTGTCCATGATCCAGGCGCCGAGCTTGGCCATGTCCTGCTCCTTCATACCGCGCGCCGTCGCCGCCGGGGTGCCGATGCGGATTCCGCTGGGCCGCAGGGGAGGGTTGGGGTCGTCGGGGATGATTTGCTTGTTGGTGGTGATCGCCACCTTGTCGAGGATCTTCTCGGCTTGTTTGCCGTCGATGCCGACGCTCTCGACGGTGTTGAGCACCATCATGTGGTTGTCGGTGCCGCCGGTGACCAGCACGCCACCTTCTTCCATCAAGGTCGCGGCGAGTGTCTTTGCGTTGGTCAGGACCTGCTGGGCATAGGCTTTGAACTGGTCGGTGGCGGCTTCTTTCAGAGTGTAGGCGACCGCCGCGACGGTGTTCATGTGCGGGCCGCCTTGCAGGCCGGGGAACACCGACTTGTCGATCTTCTGCGCGTGCTCCTTCTTGCACAGGATCATGCCGCCGCGCGGACCGCGCAGGCTCTTGTGCGTGGTCGTCGTCATCAGGTCGAAGCCGTAGTCCATCGGGTTCGCCATCGCGTTACCGGCGATCAGTCCGCCGATGTGGGAGACGTCGGCCATCGTCAACGCGCCGACTTCGTCGGCGATCTTCTTGAACTCGTCGTAGTCGTAGTCGCGCGGATACGAGGTGTAGCCGCAGAGGACGATCTTGGGTTTGTTCTCGAGTGCGAGCTTGCGCACTTCACCGAAGTCGATCTTGCCCTCGTTGGCAGGGTCGGTCTTGTAGCGGATGAAGTTGAAGATGCGCCCCATGTGCGAGACCGGCGCGCCGTGGGTGAGGTGGCCGCCGTGCGACAGATCCATCGCCAGCACGGTGTCGCCGGGGTCGAGGAAGGCGAGATACGCGGCTTGGTTCATCGGCGAGCCGGAGAGCGGCTGCACGTTGGCGTGCTCGGCGCGAAACACTTCGCAAGCCCGGGTGCGCGCGAGATTCTCGATGACGTCGGTGTACTCCTGGCCACCGTAGTAGCGGCGGCCAGGATAGCCTTCGGAGTACTTGTTGGTGAACACCGAGCCGAGCGCCGCCAACACCTCCGGGTAGGTGTAGTTCTCCGAGGGGATGAGCTCGACCCCGCTGCGCTGGCGTGCTTCTTCGCCCTCGAGCGCGGCGTACAGGTCGGGATCGTTCTTTGCCAATAGCTCGCGATGTGCGTCCATCCCCCGCTTCCTCCCTGGCAGCCCGTGGGGGCCGCTTGCTTGTGACGCGTGAGCGCCTTGCTGGTGAATCGCCGCTCGAACGAGCGGAAACGGGATCTTACTAAGCCGGGAGGGCTTCGGAAACCCGGGCCGGGGGCCTTCGCCGCGGCGCGGTTTGTCGCAATTTCCACGGCCGTGTTAGACAGCCGGTTCGCGTCATGACCACCTACTCGATCGGCACTTCCGGATACAGCTACAAGCAATGGAAGGGAGTTTTCTATCCGGAGGACCTCGCCAACAAGGACATGCTGGGCTACTACGCCGAGCGGCTCGATACGGTCGAGATCAACTCGACCTTCTACCGCTTCGCGACGGTGCGGCAGCTCGAGTCCTGGTCGGCCGAGGTCGGCGACGATTTCACGTTCACTCTGAAGGCGCCGCGTCGCATCACGCACAACCTGCGCTTGCGCGACGCTGCCGAGCTCGCCGGCGACTTCTGCCGCAACGCGGCCAGCCTCGGTGACAAGCTCGGTGTGGTGCTGTTCCAATTGCCTCCCAATCTGAAGAAAGACACGTCGCGCCTCGAGACGTTTCTCGACGCGCTCGCGCCGCAGGTGCGGATCGTCTTCGAGTTCCGCCACGCCAGCTGGTTCGATTCGGAAGTGTTCGAATGCCTGCGTAGGCGCGGGGTTGCGCTCTGTATCAACGACGACGGCAAGGCCGAGGCGCCGAGCGAATCGACGGCGCCGTTTGGCTACTTCCGCATGCGTCGCGATGACTATGACGCGGCCGCCCTCGAAGAATCCGCGGCGCGGATCCGCGCCGCGTCCGCCGGCTGGCAACGGGCGTTCGTCTATTTCAAACACGAAGATCAAGGTCCGGCTTACGCGTTGCGGCTGCGCGAGCTGCTCGACTGAAGGGGCTACGGCGATGCGCAAGCTGAAGCGCAAGATCGACGACACACGCGACGGCAAGGTCTCGGCAACGGTTCTGCTTCCGGACCGGTACCGGCCCGGGCGCGACCCCCTGGTCGTCCTCGCGCATGGTGCCGGAGCGGGGATGGAGCACCCGTTCATGACCACCGTGCAGCGTGATCTGGCCGATCGCGGCCTCGCTACCGCGTTGTTCAACTTTCCCTACAAGGAGAAGGGCGGCAAAGCTCCCGACACGCGCAAGGTGCTGGAAGGTTGCTATCGCTCGGTGGCCGATCGATTGCGCAACGACGACAAGCTGGCTCCGGGTCGCTTGCTGCTCGGCGGCAAGTCGATGGGCGGCCGGATCGCGTCGCAGATCGTCGCCGCTGGGTACCCGGCCGACGGGCTGATCTTTCTCGGCTACCCGCTGCATCCGCCGGGGCGCCCGGATCGTCTGCGCAAGGACCATCTGTTCGAGATCGAGCAGCCGATGCTTTTCGTTCAGGGGACCCGCGACTCCCTGTGCAATCTCGACGATCTGCGCGGTGTTCTGGGTGAGCTGCCGGCGCCGGCCACGTTGCACGTGGTCGAGGGCGGCGACCACTCGTTCAAGGTACTGAAACGCCTCGGCCGCAGCGAAGAATCCGTCTTCGCCGAGCTCGCCGATACCTGTGCCGACTGGATCGGCACCTCGATCAGCCGCTGACCGCGGATCGCTCGTCGCGGATCCGCTTGGCGGCGCCCCGGATCTCTACAAACCCCAAAAGCACCGGCTGCCTGCCTTGCCGATTGCTTTGTGCTCCCCCAATTTTCTTGACTCTCGGCTTTGGGGTCGGATTAGGTGCTTTATTAGGGGGACTCCGCGCACGCGGTGGCATTGCGCCGTCGCGATGCGCTCGGAACGACCTCGACATCTTTGCGTCCGCGGGCGCGCCATCCAGGAGCAACCATGAGCGATCAGAAGAAGAACGGGCTACCCGAGTTGCGGAAGAAGCCCTTGGATTTCCTGAGCCCCGCGGAAGCGCGCCAGGCGACCAAGCCGGTGGCTGCGCTCGACACGTCGGAAGCGGCGCAGG
>JAUIGL010000152.1 GCA_030430165.1 bacterium
AGCAGCGCGCCGTACTCCAAGGGAGCCCTTCGCTCCTTACCTCCTTCGCTCCTTTGCGTTGATCGGTTAAAGGCTGAAACCCATCAAACCTGAAGGCCCCGTTTGGCTCCTTCGCCTCTTGGCCTTGTGCCAAACCAACCCACTACCCGCCACCGGCGCTCCTCTCTAATCTGTGTGCTTTCATTCGCTGCGGTTACCGGTAGGTTGGGCGGATGGAGCGGATCGGTAGATGAGCGACCACGAAAAGGTCCTGCGGGATCTCGACGACGACGGCGTTCTGCTGGTCACGCTGAATCGTCCGCAACGCAAGAACGCTTTCGACGACGATCAATGGGACGGTCTGGCGGCGGCGCTCAACGAAGCGCGCGAAGACCCCAAGGTCGCCGCGGTCGTGCTCACCGGCGCCGGCGGCGACTTCTCCGCCGGCCAGGACCTGACTGCCTTCAACGCGTCGCCGGAGCCGCGCGCCGACGGCAAGGCGAGCGGATATTTCGGGTGCGTCGAAGCCGTTTTCGAATTCGACAAGCCCCTGCTCGGCGCCGCGCGCGGCGTCGCAGTCGGCGGCGGCTGCACCCTGCTGGTCGCCTGCGACATCGTCTACGTCGGCAAGAGCGCCCGCCTGCGCTTGCCGTTCGCCAACCTCGGCCTGGTGCCGGAGATCGCCAGCAGCTACACCCTGCCGTCGGCGATCGGGCGCCAGCGGGCGGCAGAGCTGTTCTTTACCGCCGAATGGATCGACGCGGATCGCGCCGTCGAAACGGGGATGGCAGCGCGACTATTCGACGACAACGTCGTCCTCGAAGAGACGCTGCGCAAAGCGCGGGAGATCGCACAGTGGCCGGTGCGTTCGCTGCAGGAGATCAAGCGGACCCTGATGGTCGCGCACCGCGAGCCGATTCGCCGCGCCCTCGAAGCAGAGAACGCGGCAATGGCGCGGCTGGCCGGTTCCCCGGAGAACATCGAGGCGGTTACCGCCTTCATCGAGAAGCGAGATCCGGACTTCAAGCAGTTTCGCAAGTAGGACCGCCGCCGGAAGACTGGATTGCGGCCTCGCAATGACGAATCACTCGAGCGATAGGTGCAGGCGCTTCGCCCTGGCGCTTCTCGTCGCCGCGGCGAGCGCCGCGGCCGGCTGCGGCACGCCGTCGGGCGCGGAACCCAGTGTCGCCGCGCAAGACGATGCGGCGGGTGGCGAAGGCCGAGCCGCGGGTCCCAGCGCGGCGCCGCTGCGGGTGCGGGTGGAGCGGGCGCGGCGGCGGGTCCTGGCTACCGACAGTGCGGTGCCGGCGGTGGTGTCGGCGTTCCAGCGCGCGGAGCTCGCGGCCGAGGTCTCGGGTCGGGTGGTGGCGCGCCTGGTCGAGGCCGGCGATCGGGTCGGCGAGGGCGATCCGTTGATCCGTATCGACGACACCCGACTGAAGCTCGCCGCCAAGGAGGCGCGGCATGGTCTCGATCTCGCGGTTGCCGAGTCGTCGGAGGCTCTGCGCCAGCTGAAACGGGCGCAGCAGCTGCGCAAGGAGAAGCTGATCAGCGAGAGCGAGCTCGACGAGCGGCAGACTGCATTCGAGCGGGCGCGCGCCAACCGATCGCGTGCCGAGGTGGTGTTGGCCCAGGCCGATCGGGCGGTGGCCGACGCCACCGTACGCGCGCCGTTCGCCGGGATCGTCGAGTCGGTCGATGTCGACGTCGGCGAGTATCTCCAACCCGGCGCGCCTGTGGCGATGGTCGTCGACTTCTCGCGAGCGCGGATCTTTGCCGGAGTGACGGCCGCCGAGGCCGCCCGCCTGTCGGCCGGGATGCGGGTCGAAGTGAGCTTCGACGATCTCGGCGGCGCGGTGATCGAGGCGACCCTGCGCAGCGTCGGCCGGGTTGCCGACCGCGACGGCACCTACCGCGCCGAGCTGTGGCTCGAGTCGCCCGACCCGCGCCTGCGCGACGGCATGGTGGGGGAGGTGCGCTTCTCCGGCTCTGGCGCTGCGCCGGTGATCACGGTCGGCCGCTCGGCGTTGGTGCGGCGCGACGGCAAGATGATGGTTTTCGTGGTTACGGACGAAGAGGGCAAGAGCATCGTTCGCGCGCGCCGCGTCGAGACCGGCCGCAGCGACGCGGCGCACATCGCCATCGTCGGTGGCCTCGACGAGGGCGAGTTGGTGGTCGTGGACGGGTTGTTCGCCCTCGGCGACGGTTCCGCCGTCGCCGTCGAGAGTCGCCCCGAATAGGAAACGAAGGACGATGGAAGGAGTCATTCGCTTCTTCGTCAACCGCCCGCTGCTGGTTCATGCGGTGACCTTCGCGGTGGTGGCGCTGGGGATTCGTTCGGCGACGACCACGCCGCGCGAAACGTTTCCCGACATCACCCTCAATCAACTGGTGGTGCAGGCAGTTCTGCCCGGGGCGTCGGCGCTGGACGTCGAGACCAAGCTGACCATCCCGGTGGAGGAGGCGATCGACCGGGTCGACGGTGTGAAGGAACACTTCACGATCGTCACCGACAGCTTGTCGATGACCATCGTCGAGTTCGACACCGACATCACCCGAGACGAGCTCGACGAGGCGGAGCTCGACCTGCGGACGCAGATCGAGGCGATCAACGACTTCCCGGCGGAGATGGAAGACGACCCCGTCATCCTGCGCTTTGCCGCGCGCAAGTTCCCGATCGTCGAAGTCGCCCTCGCCGGTCCGTCGGTGGAGGTGGTCGAAACCGCTCGCCTGCTGGAGCGCAAGCTCGAACGACTGGACGAAGTATCACGCGTCGCCGCCGAAGGGCTGCGCGACTCGGAGCTGCGCATCCTGGTCGCGCCGAGCCGGGCGCGCGAGCTCGGTGTGACCCTGCTCGACGTGGTGCGCGCAATCGAGCGGCACAACGTCTCGAGCACGGGTGGCAGCTTCGAATCCAACGCCGACCGCCGGCAGGTGGTGCTGTGGAGCCGCTACAGCGAGCCGGAGGAGGTGGCGGATACGATCGTGCGCTTCTCGCCGGGCAGCGGCGCGATCCGAATCCGCGACATCGGACGCGTCGAGCTCGGTCGCGAGGACACCCGGCTGCGCACCCACACCAACGGGCGCCCCGGCGTGTCGCTGGTGATCAGCAAGCAGGCCAACGCCGACGTCATCGAGGCCTCGGAGCAGGTGCGCGCACTGATCGATGAAACCCCGTTGCCGGAGGGCGTGAGCGCCACGGTGGTGCGCGACGAGTCCTACTGGACCAAGAACCGCCTCGAGCTGATCGTCGCCAACGGGATCGTCGGCGCGACGCTGATCGCTGTGACGTTGTACCTGTTTCTGTCGCCGATGGTGGCGGTGTGGGTGCTGGTCGGAATTCCGGTGGTGTTTCTCGGCGTGCTGCTGCTGTTCCCGGTCTTCGACCTGTCGGTCAACGTGATCACCCTCACCGGCCTCGTCGTCGTGCTCGGCATGGTCGTCGACGACGCGGTCGTCGTCGCCGAACGAATCGTCGCTCACCGCCAATCCGGCAGGAGCTCCGCCGATGCGGCGACTGCCGGCGCGGTCGAAATGGCGCGCCCGGTTCTTGCCTCGGCTTTGACGACGATGCTCGCGTTCATGCCTCTCTGGGCGATCGGCGGCATGGCGGGGAAGATGATCCGCAGCATGCCGTGGGTGGTTTGTCTGGCGCTGGCGATCTCGCTGCTGGAGAGTTTTCTGGTGCTGCCCGGTCACATGGCGAGCTCCGACTCGTCGGTGCCGCCGCCGAAGCGAGCTTTCGTGGTTCGGCTCGAGCGCGCCTATCGCCGGCTATTGGAGTGGGCTCTGGCGCGGCGCGCATGGGTTCTCGGCGCGTTTGTCGCGGTTCTCTGTTTCGTTTTCGTCGTCATCGCGCCGCGCCTCGCGGTCACTCTCTTCCCGCAGGACGACGCCGAGGCGATTTTCGTCAAGGTGAGCATGCCGCTGGGTACTCCGATCGAGCGTACCGAGGCGGTGGTGACGTCGATCGAGACGCAGATGGCGGAGCTGATGGGGGCCGATCTGAGCGCCGTCACGGCTCGCATCGGTCACCAGGAAACTTCGGAGATGTCGCGTCGCGATCGCGGGGCGGCCGAGAACGAGGCGGTGGTCAAGGCGATCTTCCGCCGCGAGAAGCGGGCGCTCACGCCGCTGCAGTGGATGGGGCGTTTGGAAGAGGATCTGGTGGTGCCGGCGGACGCGCACTTGTTGTACGAATCGGCGCAAGTCGGGCCGCCGGTCGGTCTTCCGGTGACCGTGCACGTTGCCGGCAACAGCGACGGCCAGCGCCGCGGCACCGCGATCGAGGTTGCGAATTGGCTGCGGTCGATCGACGGCGTCGTCAACGTCGACATCGACGAGCGGCCGGGTACGCCGCAGGTCGACCTCAACCTCGATTACGAGAAGCTGGCTCTGCTCGGCCTTTCGCCGCAGGACGTCGCCCTCACGCTGCAGGCGGCTTTCCACGGTGTCATCGCCTCCGAGCATCGCGACCTCGACGAGACCACGGACTTCCGAGTGCTGCTCGACCCGGTCGAGCGCGGCTCGCTGACCGCTTTGCTGGCGCTGCCGGTGCGCACGGCGACCAACGACCTGGTGCGATTGCGCGACGTGGTTCGCCCGGTGGAGACGCGTTCGGTGTCGCGCATCTACCACCGGCAGGGCGTGCGCGCCGCGACCGTGACCGCGAATTTCGCCGAGGGTAGCCCGCATACGTCGCTGTCGATGGCGGAGCGCATCGACCGCGAGTTGCTGCCGCGCTTCGCCGGGCGATCGGGGCTGGAGATCTACCAGGGCGG
>JAUIGL010000089.1 GCA_030430165.1 bacterium
GGTGCCGCAGCTCACGGACCTTGGGCGGCGACAGGTTGCGACGACGCCAGACAGTCGTCGACGGCGCGCAGTACGTCCTCTGGGCTGATCGACAGCATGCGCGGGCACCCCGGTGAGTGTGTCCGTTTGCGGCGGCACGGCGCGTCGATGCATTCGGGGCAGCTGTCGCCGCGAACGATCTCGATGCGGCCGCGCGACGGTTCGGCGTCGAGCGGATTCTCTCCGGCGTAGCCGAGAGGCCAGGGGCTCCAGCGAATCGGGTCCGAAGGTCCGAATAGGACGACCGAGTGCGCGCCAACCGCCGCCGCGACGTGAGAGGTGAGGGTGTCGATCCCGACGTACAGGCTCGCCGAGCGCAGCAGTGCCGGCAGCTCGGAGATTCCCAAGCGTCCGGCGAGGTTGAGCGTGTCGTCCGGCATGAGCGATCTCGCATCTTCCAGGTAGGCATGCTCGCTCGCGTCGTCTCCGCCGGTGAGGACCGCGCGCAGTCCGCGTTCGCGCAAACCTACGGCAACCCGCCCCCAACCTTCGAGCGACCAGTGTTTCTGCTTCCCCGGAGAGGCCAGGTGGAGAACGGCGTACGGCTTCTCGCCAAGCTCGGCGATGCGCTCGCCGGGGTCGTAGCGCGGCGTGGGGGGAGTGATCGTGTAGTCGCGTTCGATTCCGAGTGCGTCGGCCAAGCGAAGAACGTCGATCAGGACGTGGTTGCGGGGATTGGTCTCCACGGTGGCGGCCGCCAACCAGCGCTTCCAGAGTTGGTGAAACTCGAGGTTCTGGCTCCACGCATAGCGTCGTCGGGCGCAGACCAGGAGGTAGAAGTGGGCGCGATCGGCGCCGCTTGGAGATACGCCGATGTCGTACCGACCTCGGTTCGCCACGATGGCACGATAGAGGTAGCGGGCGGAACGTCCCTCGCCGATGGTCCAGACGTGGTCGAGATCGGGGTTGCCGCGGAGAATCGGCTGCTGATCCGAGTCGACCAGGGCGTCGATCGTCGCCTCGGGAAAGGCGAGGCGCAGGCTGCGGATCAGCGGGGTTGCGAGCAGTACGTCGCCCACCTTGGGACGGGCGTGGACCAGGATACTTCGCTTTCGCCGGATCATGGATGGGCCGAGATCCAATCTGTGTGCCAGCTGCCTCGTTCGAGCGTGTATCTAGCGGCGATTGGCGTGTCTCAGCAAGGACTTGCAGGGTAGTGCCCAGTCTTTGCGCGTTCGGGGCGGCATCCCCAGGGGAGTCGAAGGCTGGCGGCGCCGTGATTTGTGATCGCATCGGGGCTAAGGTCGCGGGCGTGGCGGATCTCGACGAATCGGTTCTCGACGGCGCCCTGTGGAAAGAGCTGAGCGACGACCTGCGGTCGCTGCAGGAGCTGGTTCTCGGATCGGATGTGCCCGGCTCACCCCAGGATCGCGCCGAGGGGTGGCGCTACGTGCTGCGCTTCCTCTCGGCTGGGATTCGCGTCGTGATCGCTGCCGGCGATCCCGACTATCCCGAGCTCGGTCGAATGATCGAGAACAGCTTGAGCTGGGGACTCGACAATCCGGATTGCAACTATTCCTGGGCGCGGCTGCGCGGCGACGCGGCGTACCACATCGGCGGCAACCGCGGCACCGCGTGCCACCTGGAGTTCCAGGTCAACGACGGTCACTTCGGTGACGGCAACGTCGGCGGCTGGGCCACCATCTCCTCCCTGAACGCCCGCGAGCTCGAGTGCGAGTCTGACGGATCCTTCGATCTGTGGATCGGCGGCGAGCCGCGCGACGGCAACTGGATGGCGCTCGCCCCCGAGGCTTCGTTTCTCCTGTTGCGGCAGTACTTCAACCACTGGGTGAGCGAGCGACCGGCCGAGATCTACATCGAGCGGATCGGAGCTGAGCTACCGCGGCCGGCGCTGACCCCGGCGCGTATCGGCCAGCGTATCGAGGAGCTGCGCATGTGGCTCACCGCCGGCGCGCGCGGCTGGGAGAACATGAGCAAGCTGATCTTCGCCACCGAGCCCAATCAGGTGACGATGACGCAGCCGCTCGAAGGCAACGCCGGGCTGCGCGGCCAGTCGTACGGAATGGGGCACTACCAGTGCGGGGCCGACGAGGCTCTCCTCGTCGAGTTCCGCCCGCCGCGCTGCCTGATGTGGAGCGTGCAGCTGTGCAACTGGTACTTCGAGAGCATGGAGTTCGCCACCCGCCAGACCTCGCTCAACGGCAGCCAGGCGGTGCTCGACGACGACGGCGTCTTCCGCGGCGTGATCAGCCACGACGATCCCGGCGTCGCGAATTGGATCGATCCTGAGGGGCACAGCGACGGCACGATCGGTATTCGGTACCTGTTCCCGGACCAGGTCGAACAGCCGAAGTTGACGCGAATCAAGCGGCGCGAGCTGGATCGTCACTTACCGGCGTCGACCAGGCGCGTCTCAGCGACCGAGCGCACCACATCACTGCAAGCGAGGTCGCGGGCGATCCAGCTGCGTTACCGGTACTGAGCGTCGTTGTATTTGTAAGGAGCCTCGCTTTGCTCGGGCATCTCATCCCCCTCACCCTGACCCTCTCCCGCGAGGAGAGGGGAACTCTGGTCGCCTCTCCTCGCGGGAGAGGCCGAGCGTAGCGCGGGTGGGGGATGAGATGACGGCGAAGCCCCACAGATCCCTCTTTGCGCCTTGGCGTCTTGGCGCGAGAAGAATCTTTTCACTGACGTCGGCATGCCGACTCGAAGCAGGAGAATCGTAGAAATGGATCGTTTCGTAGTCGGCACCGGAAGATGTGGCTCGACGCTGTTGTCGCAGATGCTCGATCGCTCGCCCGAGATGCAGAGCGTTTTCGAGTTTCTCAACGGCCTGCCGGGCGATCGGCGCCTCTCGCCGAAACCGATCTCCGGCGACGAGGCCTGGGACATCATCTCGACGCCGCACCCCTTCATCACCATGGCGACGAGCCGGCACTACGATGTCGAGGAGATCGTCTATCCCTTCGACGACCCGACCTCCCGCTACGGCCGCAACGACGACTTGCCGTGGATTCTGGTGTCGGCGCTGCCGCGCATGACCGACCGTCCGGACGAGCTGTTCGACGAGACGCGGGAGTTCGTGACCGCACTACCCGACCAGCCGGCGCCGGCGCACTATCGCCAGCTCTTCGATTGGTTCGCCGAGCGCAACGGCAAGACCTGCTGGAATGAGCGCTGTGGCTCGAGCATCGAGTTCCTGCCGCAGCTGGCGACCGCGTTTCCCGATGCGAAGTTCCTCCACATCATGCGGCGCGGCGAGGAAGCCGCGCTGTCGATGCGCGAGATGCACATGTTCCGGTTGGCGATCTGCCTGGTCGACAACCTCTATCCGGACGTCGACGTGATGACGGCGATCGAGAACAAGCTGCCGCCGAGCAGCGGCAACGATCCCCTGGCGCAGGTCTTCGAGGGGCGCCCGCCGGCGCACCACTTCGGTCGCTTCTGGGGCGACCAGGTATCGTCCGGCTACCGCGGCGTCGCCCTGCTGCGCCCCGAGCAGTACAAAGAGATCTGGTTCGAGAGCTTGTGTGCCGACCCCGTGGCGACGATGCGCGGCGTGGCGGAGTTCTTCGAGCTCGATCCCGATCGCGACGGTTGGATCGATTCGGCCGCGTCGATGATTCGAGGGCTGCCGCCGTCGCGCCTCGAGCGGTTGCCGGCTGACGAGCGGGAAGGCCTGATCGCGGCGTGTCGCTTCGGGAATCGGTTGCAGGGGATGCCGGTGTGAGAATCGCTTGCCCTGCGCGGCTGAGCTTGGAAGGGCAGGGACCTTTGTTCTTGGGGGATCTGGGATCCGGGAGGCCGCTGGCGCGACGGCGAGTCGATCCTCAGCCGCGTTCGAGGCCGCGGATGATGATGTCGGTGATCGAGTCGGCGGCTTCCTTCGGGGCGACCGAGATCTGGGGGATGATGTTCGGGCGCGAGAAGAAGGCGCCGAGGCCGCCGAGTACCAGCGACAGGGCGCTGGTATCGACCTGCTGGATCAAGCCGTCTTCGCGCGCGCAGTCGAGCAGGCGCCGGGTGACCGCGATCACGTAGTTGCCGTGATCGTTGATCAAGCGCGTTGCGCCGGCGACCGCCGAGAGCTCGCGGGCGAGCGATTCGGTGGTCGGCCCGAGGGCGGTGGTCGCCGCGTGCAGGTAGGCGCGTAGCGCCTGCAGGGGATCCATCTCCGGCTCGATCGCCGCCATCGCCGCGCGGCCGATGCGGTGCAGACGGCGGTCGACGATCATCAGGACCAATTCGTCCTTGCGCGGCGCCAGTCCGTAGAGCGTGCGCAGGGAACAGTTCACCCGCTTGGCGATCTCCGCCATCGTCAGATCGCCGAAGCCCTCCTCGAGGTTGATGGCTTCGAGCTCGTCGAGAATCTCGCGCTGGCGCGGCGTGAGCCGTCGCTCCGCCTCGGGCGGCAGCAACGGCAGCGGCGCGGGGACTCCGGCAAAGGTCCGCCGCAGCGCGGGCGACTCGTGCGGATTCACGGCAGCAGCGACTCCGGCATGTCGACGACGCGCGCGCGCAGCCACTCGCCGAGGCTCTTCGCCTGCGGGTCCTGGCGGGTCGAGGCGGCGACGCCTTGTTCGAGGATGCCGTGGATCAGGAAGTTGAGCGATCGGATCGCCGGCAAGCGGTGGCGCTCGAGCTCGAGCGGCGCGATTTCGGGCAGCAGCTGGCGCAGCTTGTCGACCGTGAGGAACTGGTCGAGCCAGGCCCAGGCCTCATCGCTTCGCGCGAAAATACCCAGGTTGGCGTTGCCGCCTTTGTCGCCGGAGCGCGCTCCGTAGACGCGACCGAGCGGGGCACGCGTCGTCGGTCCGCCGGGAACCGCAGCATTGGGCTCTGGAGCTGGCTCGACGTCGACGCTCGCCGCGGGAATCACCGAGGAGATCGACTTGGGTTCGCCGCCGAGCAGTACCACTTCCTGCGGCACGTCGGCGGCGGGCACGCACGCCGGCTCGTAGACGCCGAAGATCCTGCCGGGGCCGGGTCCGCCGCCGACGGCGAAGAACCCGGGGATGCTCGCCAGGGCGAGCTCGATCACCGCGTTGGAAAAGGCGCGACCGACTTTCTTCTCGTCCGGATCCTTGGCGCTGATCTTGAGGATGGCGACCGCCTGCTCGTTGCTTTCGGGATCCTCGCGATCGGTGCGGATGAGTCTGGTCTTGACCTCGGCGAAGTCCTCGGGCGCAAACGGACAGGCGCGCCAGAACGACTCTTCGACCAGCTTTGCCTTTGCCTCGATGTCGAGCCCGGTCAGGCAGACGTTCATGTCGTTGCGGAAGCCGCCGGGACGGTTGATGCAGACCTTCAGAGTGTCGGGAGGCGGCTCGCCGCGAATTCCGTACATCCGCACACGGTCGGGCGCGGCTTGCTCGAGCTCGATGGTGTCGAAGCGGGTGGTCACGTCGGGGCCGAGGTAGCGCGGTCCGCCGATCTCGTAGAGCAACTGCGAGGTGACGGTTCCCACCGAGACCTCGCCGCCCAGATCGTCGTGCTTGCCGATTACCGAGGAGCCGTCGCTGGCGATTTCGGCCCACGGGAAGCCGACTCGAGACATTCCCGGTACCTCGGTGAAGAAGGAGTAGTTGCCGCCGGTCGCTTGGGTGCCGCACTCGATGACGTGGCCGGCGGCGACCGCGCCGGCGAGGGGATCCCAATCGGTGCGGCTCCAGCCGTGGCGCCAGGCTGCCGGACCACACACCACCGCGGCATCGGTGACGCGGCCGGTGACGACGAAGTCGGCGCCCTGGTTGAGCGCCTCGACGATCCCCCAGCAGCCGAGGTAGGCGTTGGCGGTGAGAAAGGCCGAAGCGTCGCGGATCGGCTCGCCCGATTCGAAGTGGGTCAGCTTGCCGGCGGCGATCAGCTCGGCGATGTCCGGCAACAGGTCGTCGCCGCGCACGTAGGCGATCTTCGGCGCCAGGCCGAGGTTCTTGGCGACCTCGGCGATCGCGTCGGCGCAGCCGTCGGGATCGAGTCCGCCGGCGTTCGAGACGACCTTGATGCCGCGGTCGAGGCAGGTGCCCATCACCTGCTCCATCTGCATGACGAAGGTGCGGGCGTAACCGCGGTTGGCGTGCTTCATGCGCGTCCGCGCCAGGATCAACATGGTGAGCTCGGCGAGCCAGTCGCCGGTCAGCACGTCGATCGGTCCGCCTTCGACCATCTCCCTGGCCGCCGACAAGCGGTCGCCGAAGAACCCCGAGCAGTTTGCGATTCGAATTGGTTCGGTCATTTCTTCTCCCGGCTGCGGCGCCGTCACTCGGCGGCGGCGGTCTCGACCACCAGCAGCACGGCTCCGCTTTCCACCTGATCGCCTTCGCCAACGCGGACTTCGGTGACCACGCCATCCTCGGTTGCCGTCATCGGGTGTTCCATCTTCATAGCCTCGAGCACCAGCAGGGTGTCGCCGGCGGCGACGCGGTCGCCGACCTTGACCCGCAGAT
Source organism: bacterium (assembly GCA_030430165.1). Taxonomy (GTDB): domain Bacteria; phylum Desulfobacterota; class Binatia; order HRBIN30; family CADEER01; genus CADEER01. The sequence goes on from JAUIGL010000089.1 coordinate 6,447, forward strand.
CGATGACCTTGCCGGGCATCTTGGCGACGAAGCCGCCGGTCTCGTCTTCCGAGCCGGGGATCTCGAAGCGCGGCAGCTCGGTCAGGTCGACGTCGCCCAGCGGGTGGTGAATCACCAGCCGGTCGTCTGAACGCGTCACCCGGGCGCAGCTGCGGCGGCCGTCGATCTCGACGTCGATCGCATCCTCGCTCCAGTGGTGAACCCGCGCGTCGGTTCCGTCTTCAAAGGAAAAGCGGCCGTCGCGCTTGCGGTGGTAGGTGACGGTGAGATCGCGATCTCGCCAGCGGAAGGCGACGCTCTGCGCCGGCATGCGCGCGTTGCGCCAGCCGCTCGGCGCCGTTGCGAGTGCCGAGGCTCGGCTGCGGTTGTGGCCCTGCAGCCACAGTGCGGCGGCGCGCGCCGCGTGCTGCAGCTCGGTGGCGTCGATCTCCAGCGAGCGGGCAGGGGCGACGCGGGCGATGAAGTCGGTCGTCGTGTTGCCGGCGAGAAACTCCTCGCTGCGCAGTGTGGCGACCAGGAAGTCCCGGTTGGTGACGACCCCGCCGAGGTGGGCGCGTTGCAGAGCCAGAGCCAGCTGGCCGGCGGCTTCGCGACGGGTGGCCGCGTAGCCGATGACCTTGGCGAGCATCGGGTCGAAGTCGGTGCCGATGACCGATCCGGCGACCACGCCCGAGTCCCAGCGGACCACCGGTGCATCGGCCGGCTCGAAGGCGACCAGGGTGCCGATCGCCGGCAGGAAGTCGTTGGCCGGGTCTTCGGCGTAGAGCCGCGCTTCGATCGCCGCACCCTCGAAGTCGATGTCCTCCTGCTCGTAGCCGAGCTCCTCGCCGGCGGCGATGCGCAGTTGCTCGCGCACCAGGTCGATGCCGGTCACGGCTTCGGTGACCGGATGCTCGACCTGCAGGCGGGTGTTGACCTCGAGAAAGAAGAACTCGCCGGAGTCGTCGTCGAACAGGAACTCGACCGTCCCAGCCGATTGGTAGGCGAGCGCGCCGGCCAGTCGCAACGCGGCCTCGCCCATTTTCTCGCGCAGCTCCGGATCGATGCGCGGTGACGGCGACTCCTCGATGATTTTCTGGTGGCGCCGCTGGATCGAGCACTCGCGCTCGCCGAGGTGGACGATGTGCCCGTGCGCGTCGCCGAGGATCTGGATCTCGATGTGACGCGCGCGCGGCACGTAGCGCTCGAGGAACACCCGCTCGTCGCCGAAACCGCTGAGCGCCTCGCGCTTGGCGGCGGCGACCGCTTCGTCGAGGTCGGACGCGCGCTCGACGATGCGCATTCCCTTGCCGCCGCCCCCGGCCGCGGCTTTGACCAGCAGCGGATAGCCGACCGCGTCGCCCTTGGTCGGGTCGTCCGATCCGGGCAGTGTAGGCACGCCGCTGGATTCGGCGAGCGCCTTGGCGGCGAGCTTGTCGCCCATCTGCTGGATGGTTTCCGGAGAGGGGCCGGCCCAGGCGATTCCCGCCGCGTAGACCGCGGTCGCGAACTTGGCGTTCTCGGAGAGGAAACCGTAGCCGGGGTGGATCGCGCCGGCGTTGGTGAGGCGGGCGGCGTCGAGGATGGCGTCGCCGTCGAGGTAGTTGGTGTCGAGCCGCACCGCTTCGTCCGCTTCGAGCACGAACGGGGCTTCGGCGTCGGCGTCGACGTAGACGGCGACGCAGCGCAATCCCATCTCCTGGGCGCTGCGAATGATGCGGCGAGCGATCTCGCCGCGGTTGGCAATCAACAAGGTCGAGAAGCTCACAGTCGAAACACTCCGTAGCCCTTCGCCCCCTCGATCGGCGTGTTGCGGACGACCGAGAGGCAGATCCCGAGAACCGTGCGCGTGTCACGGGGGTCGATGATTCCGTCGTCGCTGATTGCGCCGGTGGCTTCGAGCGCCAGCGAGTTCTTCTCCTGGATCGCTTCCACCGCGGCGACGATCTGGGCGTCCATTTCTTCGTCGAAGGGCTCGCCTTTGCGGGCGGCTTGTCCGCGGCGGACGATCGACATGACGCCGGCGATCTGTTTCGGGCCCATCACCGCGATCTTCGCGGTCGGCCAGATGAAGGTGAAGCGGTTGTTGAAGGCGCGGCCGGACATCGCGTAGGTGCCGGCGCCGTAGGAGGCGCCGAAGATGATGGTCAGATGCGGCACCGTCGAGTTGGTGACCGCGTTGATCATCTGCGAGCCCTTCTTGATGATGCCGGCCTGCTCGAAATCGCGGCCGACGACGAAGCCGGTGAGGTTCTGGAGGAACACCAGCGGCACGTCGATCTGATTGCAGAGCTGGATGAAGTGCGCGGCTTTCTCCGCCGCTTCCGGCGTGAGCACTCCGTTGTTGCCGAGGATGCCGACCGGGTAGCCGAGCATCGACGACCAACCGGCGACCAGGGTGCTGCCGTAGCGCGGCTTGAACTCTTCGAAGCGCGAGCCGTCGACGATGCGGCCGATGACTTCGCGAACGTCGACCGGGGTCCGCAGGTCGGGGCTGACGATGCCGAGCAGCTCTTCGGGATCGTGCACCGGCTCGTCGACGGACGCGCTCGGCGGCGGCCCCGCTTTGCGCCAGTTGAGGTGCGAGATCACCTCGCGGCACAAGCGCAGCGCGTCTCTTTCGTCTTCGGCGAAGTACTCGCCGAGACCCGATTTCTCGGCGTGCATCTGCGCGCCGCCCAGGGTCTCGTCGTCCGACTCTTCGCCGGTCGCCATCTTCACCAGCGGCGGGCCGGCGAGGAAGATCTTCGACTGGTTGCGGATGACGATGTTGTAGTCCGACATCCCGGGTTGGTAGGCGCCGCCGGCGGTGGACGAGCCGAAGACGACGCAGACGGTCGGGATGCGCAGCTTCGACAGCTCGATCATTTCGTAGAAGAAGCGGCCGGTCTCGGCGAAGTGGTCGGTCCGCGGAGGACGCCGTCGCTTCTTGTCTCCCGACCCGTCACCGACGTTCATGCGCAGGTCGGCGCCGGCCGACTCGACGAAGCTGACGTAGGGGATGTGGTTGTCGCGGGCGATCTCGAGCGCGCGCATCCACTTCTTGGCGACGTACGGGGTGAGCGCGCCGCCGAGAACGGTTGGATCGTTGGCGAAGATGACGCACTCGATCCCGGCGATGACGCCGATGCCGACGATCGCTCCGCCGCCGATGACGTAGTCCGAGTCGTAGGCGGCGAGTGAGCTGAGCTCGAGGAACGGGCTGTCGGGGTCGAGCGCCAGAGCAATCCGCTGGCGCACCGGCAGCTTGCCGCGGCCCGCCAGGCGCTCGTGCGCGGCCGGACCGCCGCCGGCCTCGGCCTGGTCGAGCAGGTCGTCGATCTCGGCCAGCTTGGCGAGCATCGCGTCGCGATTCTCGGCGAAGGCCTCGGTGCGAACATCCAGATTCGATCGCAGAGGTGGGGCAAGTACGCTCATTGTCTGTCGACTCTCCTGTCGCTGTAGTGGACGCACTGCCGCCGCCGGGGCGGCGGTGTTGACGGTCCGGTAACATGTGGGGTAACCGGATGCAATTCGGATTACCGTCAATCGGATGAGCGATTGACCTGCGCGCAGCGGACTCGGGGGTGCGATGGACGAAGTCAGAGTAGAGACAGCCGACGGCGTGATGACGATCACGCTGGCCGACATCGAGAATCGCAACGCGCTCGGCGCGGCGCTGATCGGCCAGGTGGTCGAAGCGCTCGACTCGGCCAATCGGGACCCGGCCGTGCGCGCCATCGTCGTCACCAACGAGGGGACGACCTTTTGCGCCGGCGCCAACCTCAAGGAACAGTCGGGCGGTCAGGTGAGCAGCAAGGGCAAGGGCCTGGCCCGGTTCGACGGTCTGCTGCAGGCGATCCAGGCTTCGCCGACTCCGGTCATCGGCCGGATCGCCGGACACGTCGTCGGCGGCGGCAATGGGCTCGCGTCGGCGATGGATATCTCGATCGCGGCGGAGGATGTGAAGTTCGGCTTCACCGAGGTGCGCCTCGGCGTCGTGCCGGCGATCATCTCGGTGGTCTGCCTGCCGAAGATGCGGCGCGGCGACGCGCTGGAAGCCTTCCTCCGCGGCAACCGTTTCCCCGCTTCGCGCGCCGCCGAGCTCGGCTTGATCAATCGGGCAGTGCCGGCGGACCAACTCGACGCCGCGGTGGAAGAGGTTCTCGCCGACCTCCGCAAAGGCGGGCCGACGGCGCTCGGCCAAGCAAAGCGGCTGGTCTACGAAGTGCCGGCGATGGCGACCGACGAGGCTTTCGAGCGAATGTCGCGACTTTCGGCCGAGCTGTTTGCCGGCGAGGAAGCAGCCGCCGGCATGAAGGCATTTCTCACCAAGAGCAAACCTCCCTGGGCCGGCGGCGAGTGAAAGGAGGAGACATGCTGCAGGAAGCCGAAGATCTACTCGCCGAGTCGGAAGATCTCGCCGCGCTGCTCGAGCAGCTGGACGAATCGGATTGGCAGACGCCGACCCAATTCATGAAGTGGACTCCCTGGGACGTCGTCGCCCATCTGCACTACTTCGACTGGGTTTCGATGGTGTCGCTCGAAGGCGAGGCGGCGTTCGTCCCGCTGCGCGACCAGCTGGTCGAGGCTCTGCTCGCCGGCCGCAGCAACCGCGAGCTGGCGCGCGAGAAGTACGGCGAGCTCGGTGCGGACGCGTTGGTGGTGCAGTGGCGCGAAACCAACCGCGAGCTGGCCGCCGCGCTCGGTGCGTGCGATCCGAAGCGGCGGCTGCCGTGGTTCGGTCCGGACATGGGCGTGCGCATGTTCACCACCGCCCGCTTCATGGAGACCTGGGCGCACGCGCAAGAGATCTACGATCTCAAGGGTGTCGAGCGCCGCTTCAACGACCGCATCGAGAACATCGTGGTGATCGGGGTGAAGACCTTCGGCTGGACTTTCGTCAACCGCGGCCGCGAGGTTCCCGGTCCGCCGCCCTACCTGCGCCTGACCGCGCCGTCGGGCGACGTTTGGGAGTTCAACGAGCCGAGGGAGGAGGAGCGGGTCAGCGGTTCGGCGGTCGACTTCTGTCAGACGGTGACCCAGGTGCGCAACGTCGCCGACACCTCCCTCGAGGTGGTCGGCCCAATCGCCACCGAGTGGATGTCGATCGCCCAATGCTTCGCCGGCGGCGCGGTCGACCCGCCGCCGCCGGGTACCCGCACGGCGAGGGCACAGTCGTGAGGTAGCACCTACCACGGGTGAACACGGATCAACACGGAGACGGATCCGTTTCACCCGTGGTGAGTTTTCCTAGGAGCGAACAATATGGATCTGGAATACGGCCCCAAGTACGAAGAGTTCCGCCGCGAGGTGCGGGCGTTTCTCGCGAAGCACAAGCCCGACCGCCCGGCGGAAGCGCTGCTCGGCGGGTCGGTCGAGGATCGGGTGCGCTGGCTCAGCCTGCAAATCGAGCACGGCTACTGGGCGCGGACCATCCCCGAGGAGTACGGAGGCTACGGCGCGGCTCCCGACCTCCTCGAGACCGTGATCATGGACGAGGAGTTCAACCGCGCCGGGGTGCCGCGCGGCTTCAACGCCCAGGGGCCGTCGATGCTGGTGCCGACTCTGCTCGAGCACGGTACCGAGGAGCAGAAGAGGCGCTGGATCGGGCCGACCGTGCGCGGCGAGATCATGTGGTGCCAGGGTTACTCCGAGCCCGGCGCGGGCAGCGATCTGGCGAGTTTGCAGACGGCGGCGCGCGAGGACGGCGACGACTTCGTCATCAACGGCCAGAAGATCTGGACCAGCACCGCCGACAAGTCGCAGATGATCTTCGTGCTGGTTCGTACCGAACCCGACGCCCCCAAGCACGCCGGCATCAGCTACATCCTGGCGCCGATGGACACGCCGGGTATCGAGGTCCAGCCGCTGCGCACCATGTCGGGCGACCTCGGCGAGAACTCGTTCAACCAGGTTTTCTTCACCGACGTGCGCGTGCCGCGCTCCAACATCGTCGGCAAGCGCGGCGAAGGATGGATGATCGCCAACACGACCCTCAAGCACGAGCGCAACAGTCTCAACTCGAACTCGGAGGGAACCCTGCTGCGCCTGATGAACCTGATGCGCAAGGAAACTTGCAATGGCGTGTCGGCGATGGCGAGCCCGGTCTATCGCGATCGACTGATGCGCCTGCAGGCGCGGGTGCTGACCATGAAATGCCACGGCATGCGCCTGCTGACCTGCAGCCTGAAGCAGCAGAGTCCGGGCGTCGCCGGACTGGTGGTGAAGCTGCAGAACTGCCAGCTCAACTTCGACATCGCGGCGCTGGCGATCGACGTGATGGGCGAGCTCGGGGTGTTGTACGACCACACCAAGTACGAGCGCGACCGCGGCTATTGGCAGATTCACTCGATCTTTTCGCTTGGACTGATCATCGGCGGCGGCACCGCGCAGATCCAGAAGAACATCATTTCGGAGCGCGGTCTGGGAATGCCGCGCGAGCCCAAGCCGGCGCAGGCCGGTTGAGGAGGGGCGATGGACTTTGGACTCTCAGAAGATCAAGGGCTTCTGGTCGACAGCATTCGCGGATTCCTCGCCGATCGCGTGCCGATCGAGCGGGTGCGCCAGCTGCGCGAGGGCGGCTGTCCCAACGATCGCGACATCTGGCGCTCGCTGGCCGAGCTCGGCGCCACCGGGATCCTGCTCGGCGAGCAGCTCGGTGGCAGCGGTCTCAAGTTGCTCGACGCCGCACTGGTCGCGCAATCGCTCGGCTACGCCGTGACGCCGACGCCGTTCTTGTCTTCGGCCGTCGTCACCGCGAGCGCCTTGTCGGCGCGGCCGGGTGACCGGGCCGACGCGTGGCTCGCCGGCATCGCCGGTGGCGAAGTCGCCTTCGGCGTCGCGCTGACCGAGTTGTTTTCGGTTCGCGAGGACGCCGGAGTCCGCATCTCGTCGGGCAAGCTGCACGGCAAGGCGATGATGGCCTGGGACGTCTGCAGCGCCGACTCGATTCTCGTCGCGGTCGGCAGCGACCAGCTCGCGGTCGTCGCCAGCAACGCATCCGGCCTCGGCAAGACGCACCTGGCGACGCTCGACAAAACGCGGTGCACCTCGGAGTTGGTCTTCGACGGGGTCACCCCCGATCTCGTGCTCGACGACGCGGGGGAGATCATCGACCGAATGCTGACCGCCGGTCGGGTCTGCCTCGCCGCGGATACGATCGGCGCCTGCGAGTCGATGATCGAGCAGGCGGTGGCCTATTCGAAAGAGCGCAAGCAGTTCAATCGGGTGATCGGCTCGTTCCAGTCGGTGAAGCACATGTGTGCCGAGATGATCGCCGAGCTCGAGCCGGCGCGGTCGCTGCTGTGGTACGCGGCGCACAGCTTCGAGGCGCTGCCCGACGAGGCGGCCTTGCTGTCGTGTCACGTGCTCGCCCACGCCTCGGAAATCGGCCGCGAGATCGCCAGCGTCGCAACCCAGGTTCACGGTGGGACCGGCTGGACCGACGAGCAGAACCTGCACTTCTGGTTCAAGCGGATCGCGGTTGCCCGGCATTTGCTGGGCGGTCCCGAGATGCTGCGCGAGCGCGCCGCGTCTCTACAGGGGCTCGATGCTGCAGCCGTTTGAGAAGCGGAGTCGACCATGAAAACCGAATTGGCCCGCCAGCTCGGCCTCGAGTTTCCGATCTTCGCTTTCACGCACTGTCGCGACGTTGCCGCCGCGGTGTCGAAGGCCGGCGGCTTCGGGGTGCTCGGCATCGCCGGACACTCACCGAAGCATCTCGATGCGGAGCTCGATTGGATCGAGAACGAAGTCGGCGACAAGCCCTACGGCGTCGATCTTCTGCTGCCGGCCAAATTCGCCGGCAGCGACGAGGGCGGCCTCGGCGAGGCGGAAATGGATGCCCGCCTGCCGGTCGAGCATCGCCAGTTCCTCGATGAGATGATGCGCCGCTACGGAGTGCCCGAGCTGCCGGCCGACGCCCACGTGCCGCGTGAGATCGCGGTCGGCTACGAACAGCAGCGCGAGGTCATCGAGATGGTGCTCGATCGCAAGATCTCGCTGATCGCCAGCGCCCTCGGGCCGCCGCCGCAGTGGATGATCGACCGCGGCCGCGCCCGCGGCGTCAAGGTGGCGGCGCTCGCCGGCACCGTCGAGCACGCGCGCCGTCACGTCGATGCGGGCGTCGATATCGTCGTCGCCCAGGGCTACGAAGCCGGCGGGCACACGGGGACGATTTCGACGTTGGTATTGGTCCCGGAGGTGGTCGACGCGGTCGGCGCCTCGGTCCCGGTGCTGGCCGCCGGCGGCATCGGCAACGGTCGCCAGATCACGGCGGCGCTCGCGCTCGGCGCGCAAGGCGTTTGGTGCGGCTCGGTGTGGCTCACCACCGAGGAGGCGGAGACCCATCCGGTGGTCAAGGAGAAGTTTCTCGCGGCGCGCTCGGGGGACACGGTGCGCAGCCGCTCCCTCACCGGCAAGCCGGCGCGGCAATTGCGCAGCGCGTGGACCGAGGAATGGGAAGATCCAGCGACACCCGATCCACTGCCGATGCCGCTGCAGCCGAGGCTGGTGCGCGAGGCTCGCGCTCGCATCGAACGCACCGCGCACAGCAACGAGGGCGCGCGCCAACTGTCGAACTATTACGTCGGCCAAATCGTCGGCTCGATGAACCAGGTGAAGTCGGTGCGATCGCTGATGGAGGAGCTGGCGATCGAATATACCGACACCATGGAACGTCTAGAGCGAGTCGCCGCCTCTGGTGCGGACGGCGACGATTGATTCCTCAGTCCGTGGCGGATACCCCGGCACGCGGCAACTTCTCTCGAAGAGCAATCAGGAAGGACGACCGATGAAGCTGATCGACAACCCACTGAGCCCGTACTCGCTGAAGATCCGAATGATTCTCTACGAGAAGGGAGTCGACTTCGAGAGCCAGGAGATCCACAGCGAGGACGACCGCGACGCGTTGCTCGCCGCCAACCCGCGTGCCGAGGTGCCGGCGCTGATCGACGGCGACAACGTCGTCGCCGATTCGAAAGTGATCGCCGAGTACCTCGAAGAGCGCTTGCCGACGCCGCCGCTCTTGCCGGAGGACCTCGGTCTGCGGGCGCGGTGCCGCAATCTCGAGCTGATCGCCGACAACGAGCTCGACTCGGCGGTGTTGGTGCTGTCGCTCTTCAAGTTCTTTCGCCCGGAGCTCGCCGAGCAGTACCCCAAGGAGCTGGAGCGCGCCGAGCAGTCGCTGCGCCAGCTGTTCGCGCGGATCGACGGCGAAGTGAAGGGCGACTACCTGCTCGGCGAGTTCAGTCGCGCCGACCTCGCCTTCGCCCCGCACTTCGGCGCGCTCGGCTTCTTCGGCTTCGTCGCCGATGAATCGACGCCTGCGCTGGCCGCGTGGGTGACCCGCCTCGGCGAACGCCCGAGCGTCCAGCGCGCTACCCAGGAGGCGATCGCCAGCGTCGGCGTGCAACACGAACGCCCGCTGTTCGACCCCCAGCATCTTCACTGGCGCAGCGATCGCATCGAGCAGCTGATTCGCGTCGGCATGGGACCCTGGCTGTTGCAGGAGCTCGACGCCGGCAAGGGGTTCCTGCCCGGTTCCGAATGAGTCGGCGCGGCGGCAATGCCGTCGCCCCGACCGAGATTGGCAGCGTCACCCCACGATGAGCGGTGCCAGGCGCCGGCAGGCACGCTTGCCTTGTCGACGCTGAGTTGCGTAGAACGCCGCGTATGGAGCGGGCGGCGGTCATCGGTTTGGGTGTGGTCGGGCGGACCATGCTCGCCCTCGGCGGCGAAGGCGTGGTCGGTGTCGACCGCGATCCGAAGCGTCTCGACGAGTGCCGGGGCCTCGGACTGCGAGTCACGGGCGACTTCGCCGACATCGCTGCCTGCGGACTGGTCTTCGTCTGCGTCGGCACCCCGAGACTGGACAGCGGTCGTCAGGACACCAGCCAGATCCTCGGCGTGCTCGAAGCGTTGCCTCGACACCTCTCACCGGACGCGGTGGTGGCGATTCGCAGCACGGTTACGCCGGAGTGCCTGCCCGAAGCCTACCCGAATCCGATCGTCGTCAATCCCGAGTTCCTGCGCGAAGCTCACGCGATGGAAGATGCCCGCCAACCGCCGTTCGTGGTCGTCGGCGGCGAGGACGAATCGGCGAGACGGCGAGTCTTCGACTGGTATCGCTCATCCGGCGTGGAGCCGGGAACGCCCGAGCTGGCCTGCAGCGCCGTCGAGGCGATGCTGGTCAAGTTCGCCAGCAACTGGTTCCACGCGGTCAAGGTGGAGTTCGCCAACCTCGTCGGCGAGATCGCCGAAGGCCTGGGCGGCGATCCGCAGCACATCATGTCGATGTTCGCCCGCGACCGCGTGCTCAACGTATCCGAGCGCTATCTTCGCCCGGGGGAGCCGTTCGAGGGCTCCTGCTTGCCAAAGGATCTCGACATCGGAGTCGCGACGTTCAAGGACCTCGCCGACGTGCGCCTCCTGCAATCGGTCGCGCTCGCCAACCGCGCGCGGCTGCACAAGAAGCCGCGCGACTGAGTTGCGGTCAGCCCCAGTCTCGGTAGAGCGGCAGCAGGTCCCGACAGATCGCCGACCAGCGCTGGCGCTCGCCGATGGCGCGAATTGCGGCGCGGTCGAATTCGGGGAGGCGGGCGAAGGCGACGTCGACAGCCGCGGCGATCGCGCTCGGCGACGTTCCATTGGCGATGACGCCGCAGGCCTCGTCGATCTGCTTGGGGAGCGAACCGGCGTCGGTGCCCACCATCGGGACTCCGAATTTCAGGCAGAGCATGACGACGCCACTCTGGTCGACCTCGCGATAGGGAAGCACGACCAGGTCGGTCGCCTCGAGCCAGGTTGCCAGCTCGTGGTTGCTCGCGGCGCCTTGCCGCCACTCGATTCGATCTCGCGACCGAGCGTTGGCGATGCCCTGTAGGACTGCGGCACGGTGCGCCGAGCTCGGCGTGGCACCGCGGGCGTAGAGACGGGCTCCACTGGTTTGTACGTCGTCCCATGCAGCGACCAGGAGGTCGAGCCCTTTGTACGGCCGAGCCTTGCCGACGAAGAGAGCAACTCGGGCGTCTTCGGGAATCCCCAGCGACCGTCGCGCGCTGGCGCGGCTCATGCCGCTGCCGTCGACTTCTTCGTTGAGGCCGATCGGAGCCGTGGTGATTCGTTCTGGGTCGCATCCGAGCTGGTTCACCAGTCGGGTCGCGGCGGCCGACGAGTGGGCGACGATCCGATGCGGCATGCGGTAGGCGAAGCGGTAAAGGGCGCGGGTCAAGGGGCCGCGCCTGTGATCGTGCGGCAGGGCGTTGTGGGCTGTGTAGACGAAGCGCCCGGACAGGAGGCGCAGAGCGGGCATGAGAACCAGCGCTTCGACGAGGAGCAGTCGACTGCGAAGCTGGCCCGTGAAGTGCACCGGCGTACCGCGAAACCGGTAGAGGTTTGCCAGTAGGGCCCGGTAGTACGCGATCCTGCGAAGAGCCTTCGTTGTCGCGGATTCGTCCCCGCGTGGATCCTCGCCGACGACGCCGACCGCGACCCCGGCGTCGCGCAAGCGGACCGCCGTGTCGCCGGTGCACAGAACCAGCGCGCCGAGCCCGGCCTGGCGCAAGCCGCGGGCAAAGCCAACCGTGTAGTTGGCTTCGAAACCATGTGGGATGATCAGCGCTTCGGGTGGCTTCACTCTGGGAACCTGGTGGATGCTCGCTCTGTGGTAGCCAGCTGCGGCGGCGAACGCCACCGCCTCGCCAGCCGTTCGCGCGTGCTCGATCTGCGTCGAGATTTCGGGATAGTTTCGCCGGGATGTCTGTGTGGATCCCGTCGTGACCAGTGTGCCGGGCGATGCGCCTCGCGGAGCCACCAGCGCAGCGCGCGGAACGGTCGCAATGGTGGCCGGCCAAGCGGCCTATTTCGTCATTGGCTACGCGGTCGTCGTCGTGCTCGCCCGCGAGATGGGACCGGCTCTCTACGGGTCGTACGGCGTGATCATGTCGGTGCTGGTCTGGGTGGAGCAGTCGGGCCGGCACGCCTTCCAGACGTCGGTAAGCCGCATGGTTGCGGTCGAGCCGTCGCGCGGCGATTCGGTGTTGCGCGCCGCCGTCCATCTCAACGTCCTGGTCAACGCCGGGCTATATCTTGCCTTCTGGCTGGCGTCGCCGTGGCTGGCGGGGTGGTTCGGGATCGCCGATGCCGACTGGTACTTCCGAGTTGCGGCGATCGATCTTCCGTTCTTTGCTCTCTATTCGACGCTGCAGGGGGTTCACCAGGGGCATCGCCGCTTCTACCGGTTGGCGTTGGCCAACGCGCTCTACGCCGCCGCCAAGTTGCTCGGTGTGATCGCCTTGAGCCGAGGCGGGATCGAGGTCGTCGAGGCGCTGGCGGTCAATGTATTCGCCTCGCTCGCCGGCATCCTGGTGCTGGCGCGCGCGAGTGGGCTCGGTGCGAGCGCTCCCTGGGACGCCGCCGACGTGCGTCGCCTGCTGGCGACCGGGGCGCCGGTGGGCGCGTATACCGTCGCCAATCTGTTCGACAGCGCCTTGCCGCTGTGGGTGCTGAAGGCGTGGTCGGGGCAGGTCGGCGACGCCGCCAGCGGCCTCTACGTGGCCGCGTCGAATGTCGCGGTGGTGCCGTCGATCTCGATCTCGGTGCTCGGCATGGTGCTGTTGCCGGCGGTGGCGCGCGCGGTCAGCCGCGGCGAGAAGCCGCTGGTGCGCCGCTACATTCGCCAGGCGATGCGGCTCTTTTTCCTGGCCTACGTTCCGGCGTGTCTGCTGATCGTGCAACACGCCGAGCTCCTGATGACCTGGATCTACTCCGAGCGCTACTCCGACGGTGGTGCGCTGTTGGCGGTATTGGTGGTGGCGGCGGGCTTCCGGGCGATCCAGGCGATCCTCGGGTGGACCGTGATCGCCGCCGGTGGCGCGGTGTGGCTGGCAGGCATGATGACCGCGACCGCGGCGGTCACCGGTGTGCTCTCCGTCGTGTTGGTCGACAGCGTCGGCGCGATCGGCGCCGCCGCCGCGTCGTGTGCGAGTTCGGCGCTCGCCGCCGGCTTTGCCGCGGCGATTTTGTACCGCAATTTCGGCGGAGTCGGTGTCGCCTTGCCGCTGGCGAGGATCGGTGGTGCCGGCATGGCGATGCTACTGGTCAGCTGGTGGCTCGGCGGCGTCTGGAATCCGCTGGCCGGTGTCGTTGCCGGGGTGGTCGTTTACCTGGCGGTGGTTCTGGCTACGGAAGTCACGCGAGAAGACTTCGACAGCCTCGTTTCGACCGGGCGAACCGCGCCCGAAGAGGAAGTCCGGTGAGTCGCAAGACATTGCTGTGCCTGGTGTCGATCGCGCTTGCCGGAGTGGCGCTGCGCGCGATCGGCCTCGACGCGCAATCGCTCTGGAACGACGAGTTGCTGATTTGGGAGCGAACCAACGCACCGAGCGTGCCGGTGTTGATCGCCCAAGGTGCCGACCACGGCAGCCTGCACCCGCCGGGCTACATGCTGACGATCTACTACGCTCGAACGCTGCTCGGCGACTCGGAGAGCGCCTTGCGGTTGCCGTCTCTGGTTGCCGGAGTCTTGTCGATCATCGCCATTTTCTTCCTCGGCCGGCGCTTGTACGCCGAGCGCGAGGCACTGGTTGCCTGCGGATTGATGGCGCTCTTGTGGGCGCCGATCTACTACAGCCAGGAGGCCCGCTCGTACTCGTTTCTGATTCTGTTCAGCATTCTCACCAGCCACGCCTGGCTGGCTACCTTCGCGCGGGCCGGTTCGATCGGCCGCGGCGCAGCGCTGCTCTACGTTCCGGCGGCGATCTATTGCAGCTATCTGCACTACTTCGGGCTCTACCTGGTGGCGCTTCAGGGCGTCGCTGCGCTGCTGTGGTTCGGGCGTGACCGGCGCTCGCGGTTGGCCGTCGTCGCCGTGTATCTGCCGATCGTCGCGGTCTATGTCCCGTGGCTCCCGGCGATGATTCACGACACCACTTCGTTCGACCGCGGCTTCGACAACATCAAGCCCCCGGAAGGGGTGTTCGTCGTCGATCTCGTACGGTTCTGGTTCAATCGTTCGCGTCCGCTCCTGCCGGTGGCGCTGCTGATCTACGCGCTCTTCTTGTTCCGCCGCGCTCCCGCGCTGCTTCCTGGGGGCGGTGGTCGACCCGATCCCTATCTTTGGTCGGACCGGTTCGTTCTCGCATGGCTGACGGTTCCGGTGCTTCTCATCGTCGCCGAGTCGGCGCTGTACCGCCCGGTCGCCAACGAGCGCAATCTGCTGATTGTCCTGCCTGCCGCATACCTGTGGATGGCACGCGCGTTGACCGATCTACCGCAGTGGCTCGCGCGCGGCGAGAAGCTGGTGGCGCCGGCGTTTCTAGCGGTCTGTTTGCTGCAGCTGGTGGTGGTCAAGGATTACTACCGCAAGCCGACCAAGCAGCAGTACCGCCAGGCGATCGAATTCATCGCCGAGAGCGATCCGGATTTCCCGCGAACCCTGGTGGCCACCAGCGGTGGGCGCGCTGAGTATCTCGACTACTATTTGCGACGCCGGGGCTTTCGCGAAGGTGCTCGCGGGGTCGACTCGGTGAGCGGTCTCGAGGCGATGGCCGTGGTGCGCCCGGGGGGAACATTCTGGTGGGTCGACGCGAGCAGGACGGATATGCGGAAGGGCGAGATCCTCGCCGAGGGAGGAGCGCGCGAGCTCTCCCTGCGCAGGTTCCACAAGGTGGTGGTCAGGAAGTTCGCGCTGCCTGCCGCCGGCTCGTGACCAGAGACGAAACCCTGGCTCCGCTTGACTCCCTCGGGCGGGTCCCGAGAATGGCGCTGGGCGGCCTTGAGGATTGTGTTGAGACGTGAGCCGGAAACCCCGACCGACGGGGATGGAGCGCTGGCCCCTGTGGGCCGGGGCTTCGCTGCGGGCGCCACGGACATCGAGCGCCCCGCCTACTCGGCGGCGAAACGCGTCGTCGACCTTTTCGCCGCCGCGACTCTATCTCTGGCGGCGGTCCCTTTGTGCCTGGTTGCGAGCGTGTTGATCCTGGCTACGGACGGACCTCCGGTGTTGTATTGGCAGCGTCGCGTCGGCAAAGCAGAGGTGCCGTTCTGGCTGCCGAAGCTGCGTTCGATGCACGTCGGTGCCGATCGTGTGGAGATTGCGCGGGCGCCGGTCGACGGCCGGCCCGGAACGTTGCCGAAGTTGGAGAACGACCCCCGGGTGACGCGCGTCGGTCTGTGGCTGCGGCGCTGGAGCATCGACGAGTTGCCGCAGCTGTGGTGCGTCCTCAAAGGCGAGATGTCGATGGTCGGACCGCGGCCTTCCCAGCCGGAAGAGGTTGCCTGCTACGGTGAGGTCGAGCGCGGCCGTTTGGCGGTCAAGCCGGGGATCACCTGCATCTGGCAGGTCAGCGGCCGCAGTGAAGTTCCGTTTGCCAGTCAGATGGTTCTCGACCTCGAGTACGTCGAGAACCGTTCTTTGCTCCTCGATCTGGAGCTGATGGCCCGTACGGTCTGGGCGGTCCTCAGTCGCCGCGGCGCGTATTGAGCGACGAGCGCAGCGCGCGCAGCCGCCGCGCGACGTAGGGCAGCAGCGGGCCGCGGTGGTCGCGGTTGGCGCGCAGCGCGTCGAAGGCAGCGATCGGCAATGAGGAGATCGCTGCGATCGTACTCGCCGTCGAGATCCGAGGGCGCAGTGGTCGATAGCCGAAGTCGGTCAGGTAGCGGCCGGCCACCTTCTCGGCGATCGAGACCTCGGCGGGGTCGAGCTCGTCGCGCCAGCGCTCGATCGAAGATTGGAAGATCCCTTCTTCGCTGTCCGTGTACGAGCTGTTGGAGGAAACGCCCTCGAGCATCGATGGTGTCGCCGCAACGCCGACGAAGTCGCAGATCGCGTCCAGCTCGTTCGCCGGTTCGCTGGCGAGGCTCTCGTAGCGCACGACGCGGACCCGGTCGGGAGCGAGCCGGTGGGCTCGCTCGATGCGGGCGATGCTCCCTCGCCAGAGGAGTGAGGTCAGCACGGGATGGTACAGACTCCTCTTGCGCCGCGCGTTCGCCGCGTCGGCGGTCTTCCACTGGTTCTTGTACGATGCGAGGAAGCCGCGGACGTCGCGAACGCAGGCGATCAACCGGGCGTCGGGAAAGAAGCGGAAGATCGCATCGGTGTGGAAGACGTCGCGGGGGCAGTGGTTGCCCCAGCGTCGTTTGCCGGCGAGCGAAGCCTGTTGCGACATCAGGGCGTCGAAGAGCTCGGCGTAGGTCATCGCCTGCTCCAGTCGCTGGCGATCGTCCTCGTTCTCGAGCAAGCGCTCGATCGTTCGTTGTGCCTCTGGTTCGTTGGCGCGGGCGTAGACGTCCGCAACCCGCGCCAGAGCGGCACGTTTGGCGGCGGCATCTCCGAGCTCGCGACCGTTCTCCTCGTAGACGTGGTCGAAGAAGTGGGTTTCTCCGCCGAAGAAGAGATCCGGATGGGCTCCGAGGAGTCTCGCCACCAGGGTCGTTCCGCAACGGGGCGGCCCGACGACGAAGATCGGGGCATCGGTCACGGCTGCCTCTCGCAGGAGGCGAGCAGGCAGTTGACGCCGGCGATGAAGTTGGCGGCCATGGCGTCGATCGTCAGGTGGGAAATCGTCGGCCAGGCTTGCGCGGCGCGGCGTTCGATCTGCCCGCTCTCGAAGGCGCGGTGGATCATCGCGGCATACTCTTCGGCGGACGAGCCGCGCGGCGCGATCAGCGCGTTGGCGTCGCTCAAATACTCGTACTCGGGTGCGTGACGCGCCGAGTCGATGACCGCCGGGATCCGGTCGAAGCAGAGCGCCTGGATCGGGCCGAGGCCGATGGTGCCCGGCAGCACGTAGAGGTCGCTGGCGACGTAGGCGCGCGCCAGCTCGTCGGCGGGGAGTGGGCCGAGGTCGATGCAGGTCGCGGTATCGAAGCTTTGCAGGGGCTCGCGGTCGCCAGCGCCGACGACCAGCAGACGGTAGCTCGGGTCGAGTCGGGAGAGACGCTCGAGGGCGCGATGGAGGGTCGCCAGCCCCTTTCGCTTTTCGATGCGGCCGACATAGAGGAGGGCGCGGCTGTGCTCGATTCCGAGCTCGCGGCGAACGGTGGTCCGCTCCGCCCGATACCGGGCGTAGCGCTGGCGCTCGGCGTCGATGTCGATCGTGTTCTCGAGGCCGAAGAGCCGGTCCTCGCGAACCCCGTGTCGTGCCAGCAACGTCCCGGCTGCCCGCGTGTAGGCGAAGTAGCCGCTCGCGCGCCTCGCGATCGCCAGCTTGATCGCCTGGGTGAGGTCGGTGGATCGGCTGGGGAATCGCTTCTCGCGTCCTTGTCCCCAGCAGGCCACGGGGGTGCCGACGAGGCGCAGCAGGTGGAGCAGCGTGTAGGAAAGGTTGCTGAGCTCGCAGCCTACGACCAACAGATCGTGGCCGAGCCAGGTGCGGGCGCTTCCTTGTAGAATGGTTCGCCCGTTGCCGATGCGGACGCTGGAGACGGTGACCGTTGGGAAGCTCAGTCGATCCGGGTCGAGCGCTGGGAAGCTCTTGCGCCTCGATACATCTGGATCGTAGACGACGCTGAATCGCCACCAAGCTGGGCGCATTCGCTCGACCGCTTCGTAGAAGGCGACGCGGTACGGTGGGATCGTCGACTGGTGGGCGATGAGTACGCTCTTCACGACGATGCCTCGGACTCGACGGGCGCCAGCAGCCGCTCGTACGCTGCGAGGAGCTGCGGCTCGGAGTGTTGCCAGAGCAGCTCGCGACGCACCCGCTGGCTGCCGGCTTGCGACATCGCCCGGCGCAGCTCTTCATCGGCGAGCAGCGACTCGATCGCGTCGGCGAGCGCCTGCGGCGATTCGCCGGACACGAAGAGACCCGCGTCGCCGGCCGATCGACGGTTCTCGGTGAGGTCGAAGCCGACGACTGGGCAGCCGAAGAACATGTAGTCCATGACCTTGTTCATCGTCGATCGGTCCGACCAGTCGTTCTTTGGGTCGGGGTCGACACCGAGATCGGCGGTCGACAGCCATCGATTGACCTCGCCGGCGTCGAGGTAGCCGGGCAGCTCGCAAAAGTCCTCGATATCGAGTCGCGAGGCCAGGCGTCGCAGCGACGCGACCTCGGGGCCGCCGCCGATGATTGCGAAATGGATGTCGCGCCGATCGCGCTGGTGGACCAGCTCGGCGATCGCTTCGAGCAGAGAGTCGACGCCGTCCTGCTCGCACATCTTGCCGAGATAGCAGCAGAGGAAGCGGCGGTTGCGTTTGAGCTCGGGCGAGGGCGGAACCACCTGGAAGCGCTCGCCATCGGGAGCCGAGCGCACGACGAAGACGGCTTCGCCGTCCATCCCGCCGCGCGACACGGCGATCTGCCGGTACGACTCGTTGGTCGCGATCGACACGTCGGCGCAGCGGAAGCTCATGCGCTCGAGCCACAACAATCCTCGATACAGCAGGCCGCCGTCCGTACCAAACTTGGCCAGGTACATCTCCGGCGACAGGTCGTGATGGTCGAAGAGAAATCGGGTTCCGGTGATTCGCCAGGCGAGTGCGAGCAGCCAGTAGTCGTCGGGTGGATTGGCGCTGTGGATCGCGTCGAATCCGCGACCGAACAGGCGGACGACGAGAGAGAGCAGGGCGGTCCAGACGAAGCACCAGGAGAGCTCGGTGACGTAGCCGGCGGTGCCACGCGCCTCGAATGGGATCGGGTAGCGGTAGATGTCGACGCCATCGGTGCGCTCGTACCAAGTCGAGTAGGTTTCGTCTTTGGGGCAGATGACGGAGACGTGGTAACCGGCGCGGGTCAGGGATTGTGCTTCGAGCCAGGTGCGCCGGTCGTACGGCACCGGCAGGTCGTGCACGATCATCAAGACACGCTGCGGTCGCGCCGTCATGACTGGCTTTCTCGGTTGCGCGTGAAGGTGCTCTCGATGCGGCAGGCGCCGGAAGTGTCGAGTCGCGCGATCAGGGTCGGCGCCGGTTCACGGGTGCCGAAACGGCGCGACTGCCAGCCGCAGATCGGATCGGTTTCGCCGCGCGCCAGGCGGCAATCGCAGCGGCGGTCTAGCTCGATCGAGAACTGTTGCAGCGCGGTCTGCGCCGTCCATCGGTGCGCTTCGACCTGCGCCAGCGAGCACGATGAATCGAAGTGAAAGAAGAGCTCGATCGAATGCTTTC
This sequence comes from bacterium, assembly GCA_030430165.1. Classification (GTDB taxonomy): domain Bacteria; phylum Desulfobacterota; class Binatia; order HRBIN30; family CADEER01; genus CADEER01. The sequence goes on from JAUIGL010000089.1 coordinate 25,516, forward strand.
CGGCGCAATCGATTCGGTCCTCGATGGCGAGCCGGCCGAGATCGGGCTCGAGCCGCAGCAGTCTCGTGTGCGCGACCGGGTCGGCGAGCCGGCTGTAGCCATCGTGACTGGCCGCGGCGGTCAGGCAACGCGGGTCGATATCGACGCCGTGCAGCCGGCAGTTGGCGTGCTGCGACCACAGGAAGCGCCCGCCCATCGTCGACTGTTCGGCACCGTCGACTCGAATCGTGTTGTGCGCCGCCGTGCCGCGGAAGTAATCGCGCCACCGTTCGTCGCGGTAGTAAGCGTAGGTTCCGGGATCGATCAGGATCGGTTCGCCGCGCGAGCTCATCCAGACGCTCAGGGCATCGGCGTGGCCATGCGCCGCCAGCGGAGCCATGCCGAGCGGGGCGGCGTCGAAGCCGACCACGATCTCGTCGGCCGAGCCGCGCGCGGAGGCGAGAACGACGTAGCCCCCCCGCTCGAAGGCTGTTGTGCCGGCCGGCGCGCCAGTCGGTGAGGCGGGCAAGCTGGCGGACGGCGCTGCCCAGCGCAGCAGCCACAGCCTGAGAGCGGCGGCGGTTTGCGGCACGCCGTCGGCTTCCGCCCCGTGCCATCGGCAGAGCGCCTTGGCGCGATCGGTCGCCGAGTCGGGCAGGGCGATCGCCTGGCTGCCGTCGCCGTCGCCCCAGTTGGGCCAGTTGCCGCGGCGATCGTGGATGGTGTCGATGAAGTGCGACATCGCAGCGAGTCGCTGCCAGTAGCCGTCCGAAAACGGCGCGCCGCAACGGCTGGCGAGGGAAGCTGTGCTCAGCAGGAGCTCCATGATGAACAGCTGGTAGTCGATCGCTCGTTCCCTGGCGACGCCGTCCGGCTCGACCTGGCTGACGATCCCGGCCTCGAGCGCTCGCCGCGCCGACTCGGCCCACACCGGCGACTCGGCAAACCAGGGGAAGACGGTCGCAGCCAGGTAGAGTCCAGCCATCTCGCCGATCAGGTGGTTGTTGGCAGACGAGTCGTGCGAGCGCATGCGGTCGACGAAGCGCTGGTGCTGGTGGAGCGAGGTGGCCATCTCTTCCGCGAAGAACGCTTCGCAGCGCTCGATGCCGCGGGTGAGGGCCGCGACGTAGGTCCACACCACCAGGCGGAGGCCCGCTTCGAGGGGGCTGGTCCAGTTGATGCCCTGGAGGAACGGGTTGTGACGGCGCCAGCTGCGCAAGGAGCTCTCGATGGCGGCGATGTACGATTCTCGTTTGGTCCAGGCGGCGGCCATCGCCAGCGGCAACAGCCACTGCATGCGGTTGAGCTCCCAGGTGTAACGGGCGTCGCCGAAGCGGCTGGAGTTGCGGTGGTTGA
>JAUIGL010000090.1 GCA_030430165.1 bacterium
AGCGCGTGGCAGACGAGCCGGGTCGGGGGGGGGGGGCGCTGATCCGGATGAAGGGGGGTTCTTGCGGCGCCAGATAGAGCTGGCAGGGGGGGCGGCCTACTGCTATTCCCTACCCGTGTTCGTCTACGACGCCGATACCACTCCGGACGCGCAGACGTGGCGTTCGCTCGGTGAGGCCCAGGCGGCGGTTCTGGTCGCCGACTACCATCGGCGCTGCCAGCCGCACCCCAAGGCGGGGAACCCGCGACTGCACAACTTGATCCACGTCGTGGTCGAGAATCAGGTCGCGATGGGAGACGACTTCCCGGCGGCGGCAAAGCTGGAGGAACTGATCGCCGAGGGGTTGTCGAGGCACGACGCTATTCACGCGATCGGCTCAATCGTCGCCGAGCACTTGTACGGTGCGTTGAGCGACCCTGCGAGGCGCCAGGAGGCCGAGGGCGAAGAGGAGTACGTCGAGCGATTGAAGGCTCTGACGGCGCAGTCGTGGCTGGACAGCGCCGTCGATGTCGAGCCGTTCGCCGATCCTGAATCGGAGGACGAGGACATCGACGACGACATACTGCCGCCACCAAGCGTGCGCGAGCGTTCTGTCGACGAGCTTCTCGATCCGGGTCTGGACCCCGACGAGGCACGCGACCCCGAGGCTGTCGCCCGGGCGCTCGATCTGCCGTCGCCACTCTACCCGCGCGAAGCGATTCTCGCGGCGCGTGAGCTCGGCGACGCCGTCGTCGAGGGCTTGATCGGCTTGATCGATCGGGCGTTCTCCATTTCTGAGGATGGGGACTACCCCGAAGGCAACGGCCACCTCTTTGCTTGCCTGTTGTTGGCCGAGATGAAGGAACCGCGCGGCTTCGCCGCCGTTTCCCGACTGTTCTCGGGTTCCCAAGAGGATTGTGATGCCCTCGGCGGTGACTTCGTGACCGAGGATCTCGGCCGCGTTTTGGCGTCTTTCCCCAACGCCGGCCTGGCGGAAATGTCGGCGATCATCGCGGACGAGTCGCGGTCGCCGGACGCGCGCGCAGCGGGGGTGATGGGGATCGCGGCACTGGTGGCAGATGGCCGGCTCGACCGGGAGGAGGCGATATCCTGCCTGCATCACCTATTGGTATCCGGACCGCAGGGGGAAGAAGTGTATCTGGATGTCATGCGCTTACTCTTGGACCTGCGTGCCGAGGACGCGTTCGATGACATTCGAGAAGCGATGCGCAGCGGACGCATTTCACCGACTGAGATGGATGCCGAGGAGGTCGTTCGGGCGGAGCAACTCGGCCTCGACGAATGCATGCGAGAGCTCCGCGAGACCCGCTACTATCAGGTGGTCGAAGATACCATCGCCGAGACCAGTTGGTGGGCCTGCTTCGATCCGGACGAGCTCGACGAGGACGACGAGGACCTCATGTTGGCGTTCGACGAGGACGATGAGGATCTCGAGTACTTCGAGGACGGGGTTTTCGAGTGGGATGCGCCGGACTCGGCGACGGTTCGGCGCTCGCTGCCGAAGGTCGGCCGCAACGACCCGTGCCCGTGTGGCAGCGGGAAGAAGTACAAGAAGTGCTGCGGACCATGAGCGTTGCGGCGCCGGGTGCTGTTCCCGAGTGCCCGGCTCGAGCGCCTCGCTACATTCGGTCTTTGGCTGTCTCTAGTCTCCGGCCGCGAGGCGCCCAAGGCGGCGGTCGACGACAAACGGTCCGAACGGCACCACCGCCGCGACGATGCCCAGGGCGGTGAGTCGCGGCGGAAGCGGAATTCGTTTCATCCCGACGGCGAACATCGCGACCAGGGCGACGAACAAACCGCCGTGGACCGAGCCGACCAGCGTGACGGCCTCGGGAATGCCTGCCAGGTACTTGAGCGGCATCGCGATGCCGAACAGGATCAGGGTCGACGTCCCTTCGACGATGCCGAGGATCCGGAGTTTTTTCAGGAATGTATGGTTGATCGTCGACACTTCGCCGGCTGCCCCTGGGCAGCGAACCTCGCCCGCGAGCCGCGAGGAATCAACCCACTCCATCGGCTACCGGGAATAGGGGGTGGGGCTTCTTCTTGTGACGAGAAGCCAAGCGCGCAAAGCTGCAGGCGGAGCTCGGCGAGCTCCGGATTCTCATCAGGGGGTGGCCCAATGTTTGTGAGCAAGCTCTTCCAGATCTGCCTGTTGGGTCTGATTGTCGCCTCGACGACGACGCCGAGCCAGGTGGTCGCGGGTGAGGCATCGGAGGTCAACCTCCGAGACAGCCCAGCCAAGGCGACGACTGCGCGCAACGTCCAGGTCGTCGAGGAGTTTCGTGCGAACGATGGCAAGGTCGGCGGACGGTCCAATCTGCTACTGCTGCACACCACGGGCGCGAAAACGGGTAAGCCGCGTCTTACACCGCTGGTCTACTTCGCGGACGGTGACCGGCTGGTGGTTGTCGCCTCGTACGGAGGCGCGCCAAAGCATCCAGCCTGGTATCACAACCTGGTTGCCAACCCGAAGGTCGGAGTCGAGGTCGGTAGCGAGCAGTTTTACGCGACTGCGACAGCGACCGAAGAGCCCGAGCGTACCACGCTGTTCGAGAAGATGGCGGCAAAGATCCCTGGGTTCTCCACTTACAAGGAGAAGGCCGCTCCACGTGTGATCCCGGTGATCGTGCTTCGCCGGCTGCCGTAGGGGGATGTGCGAGCGTTTATGAAGATTCTGATAACCGGGGCAACGGCGGGTATCGGGCTAGGGTGCGTCGAGTCCTTCTGTCGCGACGGTCATTCCGTCATTGGCATCGCCAGGGGCGTGGAGAAGCTGCGCGACCTGGAAGCGCGGCTCGACTCGTTTCGCGGCATCGCGTGCGACATTGCAGATGAAGACTCCGTGGCCGCGATGGTTGCTGAGCTCGGTGATGGGACCGGTGACGGCGGGCTCGACGTCCTGATCAACAATGCGGGCTACGGGGCGGCTGGTCCGGTTGAGCAGGTATCGCTTCGAGACTGGAAGGCGCAGTTTGGCGTCAACGTCGACGCTTTCGTCGTCGCGACGGCAGCGTCCTTCGATCGGGCCGTCATCGCGACTGGCGACCCTAGCGATCTGCGGCGCCTGTCCTCCGGTCAGCCTCACGTCCGGGTTTTCGCTATCTAGCTGCGGAATCCACGCGAGCCTGGGCGTGGATTCCCGGCCCGGCTCCCACAGGGAGAAGGTGGCACTCCCAACGAGTCGGCCGAGGAATCTTCCCATTCATACTCTCTCGATCTCTGAGTCGATACTCCGAGAACATACAGGGAGAGGTCGGCAGGATGAGGGTCCCTCGAATGGGGGCGAAGCCCCACCAATATCTCTTCGCTGCGTTCCAAACGTCCCGATCGCGGTCGAGACGCTTCGGACGCTCTCCGAGTTTCAAACTGACCCACTACTCAATCGAGCAGTCGGGTTGTGGTAGGCCACGTCGAGATCGCGAAGGAAGGCTTCTCGGCTCGCGTGATGCCGGAAGTCGAGACAGACTGTGCAGGTAATGAACACGGAACATCTCAGGCGCCTCTGTTCGCTCTATGGCCTCGGCGCGCCGAGGGGCACCCCGGCGGAGGTCACCGGGGGCTTTCATCACGCGATGTGGCGGATCGAGACGGAGAAGGGTGCCTACGCCGTCAAGGAACTTTCCCCGAGCGTCGACCTCAGCGATCGGGACACGGTCAGGGGGTACAACGTTTCGGAAGCGATTGCCGAAACCTTTGCCGGCGTCGGGATCGGCGCGATCTTCGCTCTGAAGGTGGACGCCGACTATCTGACTATCGTCGACGATCACGGATACCTCGTCTACCCGTGGTGCCGCTATGACGCTGTCCCGATCGGGCATGCCGACGAGAGCCATGGCCTCGAGGTTGCGCGCCTGCTGGCCAGGATGCACATCGCGGACGTTCAAGTTGCCGGCATCAAGGAGACCGCGCTCGAAGCTTTCCCGGTGGAACGGGTCGGCGAGTTGGTGCGCGAGACGGGGGCACGGTACCCCCTGTGTGCCAAGTCGTTGAGCCGCCATCGGCAGCGCCTCGAGGAGATCGTCGCCCTGCACAACGAGGCGATCGTCCAGCTGAACGAGCATCTCGTCGTGTCCCACGGCGATCTGGACCAGAAGAACGTCCTCTGGGACGATCTGGATCGGCCGGTTCTCATCGACTGGGAGTGCGCGGGAAAGCTCAACCCGACTTACGAGATGGTGCAGGCTGCTCTCGATTGGAGCGGTGGTACATCGGCGCTGAGACCGGGGCTGTTCCGAAGAATGCTCGAAGCCTACCAGGATGCGGGCGGCAAGCTCGAAGTCGCTGCGATGGGAGCATCGCTCGATTTCATCGCCGGTGAGCGGCTGATCTGGCTCCTGTATTGCATCGGTCTGTCCTTGGACGATGCAGACTCGGGGCAGGAGGAGGTCGAACCGGAGCAGATCGAGGTGCTCGTGGCGAGCGTTCTGCGCCTGAAGCAGCTGGCGCCGGAGCTTCTCGACCTGTCGGGCGCTCCTCCTGCAACGCCAGGAGAGCCAGGCCGGGGAGCGCTGAGAACGCGAGCCCTCTGGCCCGACGTTCTCACGAACGATCAGCCCTTCGAATTCGATACCAGCGCCTGCGGCGTAGAGCGTACGAGCGAGGGGGACTACCGGATTCGCTGGGATGGTTCATCTCGTGGAGAGAGGATCGCCGTGTACATGACGGACAACCCGGCGAACCTCTACGACAGCAGAGTCCATTCACTCGAGGAGCTGTGCGCTCCTCCGATCGAATCGACCGAGCGCGAAATCATCATCGCCAATCCCGATCGCGCCGTGCGGCACTATTTCTTCCTGCAACCGGAAAGCGGCAAGCCGCTCGTCTTGGCCGAGCGCAAGGTGGCCCTGGAGGGGACGCCGAACTTCCGCGATCTCGGCGGTTACCGAACCACCACGGGGCGCCATTTGAGGTGGGGGAAGATCTACCGGTCGGGCAAGCTGACTTCGTTGACGGAGGCCGACGTTCACTACTTCAAGCGGTTGGGTGTCTCACTCGTCTTCGACTTCCGGTTGGACTTCGAGAGGCTGAGCGAGCCCAGCTGGCTCCGGGACGTGGACACGCCCGGTCGGATCGAGCTGCCGGTTTCGCCCGGCAGCTCCGCCACCTTCGAGAAGACTCTGTCGGACGGAGTCATCGAGGTCTTCGACTCGCGGGTTCTCATGACGGACATGAACCGCGATTTCGTCATCAACCAGACGTCGCAGTATGCCCGCATGTTCCGACTCATGCTGAGCGGCGACCATCCGATCTTGATCCACTGCGCGTCAGGCAAGGACAGAACGGGATTCGGCGCGGCCATGATTTTGGACGTGCTCGGAGTCGACGAAGATTTGATCGTCGAGGACTATCTACTGACGAACCAGTATCTCTCGATCCAGAAGGAGGTCGAACAGCTGTCGAAAGCCCTGGTCGACAAGCAGGGCTTCGTCGTGCCGGACTCGGTGCTGCACCCGATGGTCGAAGTGCAGCCCGAGTACATCAAGGCCTGTTTCGAAGAGATCGAGCAGCAATACGAGTCGAAGCGGCACTTCTACCAAGCGGCGCTCGGTCTGGACGAGGGCAAGATCGAGAGATTGAAGGCGATCTATCTGGAGTGAGAGTAGTGGTTCAGTCCCTGTTTGAACTCGAGGATAAGGGGCGGTGCTTCGAACTCCCTAGTCGCTCCCCGAGACGATGCTCGGGGCATCTAGGGTCCGGCCGGCGTCGATGTCTTCGAGCATGAGCTCGACCATGCGGTCCTTGTGCTCGCTGGTGTACTCGGCGGCGGAGAAGGTGGCGGCGTCGTAGGGCGAGGTTTGGTAGATCGCGGTGTTGTCGACGAGCCGCTCGCGGTCGGGCGTCTGACCCTCGAGGAAGCGGTAGCCGCGGATCTGTTCGACGGAGTAGGGGCCCATCGCGCCCTGGTCGCGCAGGATTTTGCCGAAGAACTCGAGCGGCAGCCACTGCTGGCCGGGCTCGAGGTCGCCCTTGAATACCGCGTACGCAACCGGCTCGCCGTTACGGTCGTAGAGGTTGGCGTCGAAGCGGAAGAAGCCCGGCTCGGTCACGTCGACGTCGACCTCGACCAGCAGACTGCCGTCTTGAACCGAGTCGCGGAAGTTGCCGGTGATCTGGGCGGGAACCCGGTCGAGCGGGGTGGTGAAGATGCGGAAGGCCTCGCTGTGGGGCTCTCCACCCTCCACCTGGAAGGCCACCTCGAGCAGGATGGTCCCGTGGTGGTCCGGGAAGACCTCGGCCAGACTCAACGTGGTGCTCCAACGTCGTCCGTCGGACTGCAGCCCCAGGTCGACGGTCTCCTCGCTCGGCTGGCCGTTCTCCTCGGCGCGCGCGGTTGCTTGGTAGACCTCGACGTCGGCTGGTTCGCTGCCCTCCAGCACCTCGAGCCAGACCAGGGCGGTCTCGTCGCCCGTGTAGTAGTAGCGGTCGGCGGTGAAGATGAAGGTGAAGTCGCCGTCTTCGTCGAGCGGCCGCGGTTTCTCGTAGCGCTGGTTCGGGTACAGGAGATCGGTCGCTTCCTTGGTCAGCGGTCGCGACGTCGGCGGGTAGACGTTGGCGGCGAGGTAGCGCTGGATCTGCGGAGGCAAGTCGCGCTCGCTCTCGGCAACCGGCTCGGTTCGCTCAGGCTCGGCCGGGGCGAACGTGTTGGTCGGTTCGAGCTCGGGTACGGGCGACGCAGTGGGCGCCGCTGCCGCCACTTCCCGTGTCGCCCTCTGCGTATCGGGAGATCGCCCCCGCACCGCGAACAGTGCGAGGGCGATCAGGACGACAAAGATTCCGACGACCCACCAGACGCGCCGGGAATCCAACTACGTCTCTCCCTACCAACCGAGGTTGGACATGAACTTGGTCTTCATCTCGTAGTGATCGAGGTTGTAGCCGGAGCAGGTCCAGGCGATCACGTGGTTCGTGTATTTGGGCCCCGTGCACAGGTTGCTGGTCGATACGTTGTTGGCGATCGCTCCGGCCGAGTGGTAGGCGACGGCACCGTCGTCCTCGCCGGGCAACAGCCACGAGCTGTACCACCAGCCGTCGTAGCCGCCGATGTGGTACACCGTCTCGCCGTTGGTGTCGTTGTGGTTGTAGCTGTTGCGCGCCTCGCTCACGCCGAGGTGGCCGGAGTAGTCGCAGGGGCCGAAGATGTCGGCGAGGAAGTTGCCGGACAGCTCGCTGCCGCCGCCGGCGCCGCCCGAGGTGCCGACCCAGTTGATGTTCCAATTGGTCGAAGAGTTGGCGAAGCGGTGTCCGACGATGTTGTCTCCGCCGCTGTAGTTGAGGACGTAGCAGAGGTTGGATCCGGTGCAGCAGCTATCGAGGTAGATGCCGACCGTGTGGCTGCCGTCGGCCAGGCCGCTGTGATTGGTCTGCACCGCTTTGACGTCGATGCTGGTGTAGCCCGACTTGTTCGACAGAGTGTCGTTCCACCCCTGCGAGCACATGCCTCCGATGTGGAGGATGTAGCGGCCGTTCGAGTTCGGCGTGCACCCTGTGTTTCCGTTGCACACCGGCTGGTAGTCGGCGCAGCAATCGCCGTAGGTCGTGCAGGACGAGTCGCAGTAGCAGTTGGTGCCGTTGTTGCCCGCGCCGTAACCGCCGCAGGCGTTGACGCAGGTTCCCGCATCGTCGCCCCCTTTGCCGGCGCTCGCGGGTGTCGCGAGTGCAAAGGCGAACAACAAGGCCGTGATGCTGATGGCTAGCGTTGGACCGAAGTGTGGCGCGCGCATGTGCATCTCCTCTCGATGACTGCAGCGCCCGGACCCCGTAACTCCGAACGCGCAGTGCTGTTCGGGTTCCCCTCCGGTCGTCGGATCGACGACCCACGTTGACAGCCGCTTTATCGAAGCGCCTGCCTGAGTGTCAAGTGACGAGCGGTTTCGCAACCTGGTTCCGGGCTCAGCGCGCGTCACGGCTGGGGCAGGCGATGTCGCGTAGCCGGCGACTCCCCGGGTCGTCCGCTGTCGAGTTGCAGAATACCTGCAGGTCCATGCGGCGTTGCTCGGCCTGATCGAGCGATGCCTCCAGTGTCACCTCGCCATCGTCGGTGGTGGGGCCGCGCACGAGACCGTACTCGGGATGATAGAAATCGTAACGAGGGCCGTAGGTTCTCAGTACCCACATGCGCGCACTGGGGGCGAGCTGCGAAGCGAAGTGGAAGTGTCCGCGGGCGTCGGTCTGGGTCCAGCGCGAGCTGTAAACGCTCGGATCCGATCCCGGCGCACCGCCGCCGAGATAGACCTGGAAGATCTCCGCGTCCGCGATGGGCTCCTGGCTGTCGCGATCGATCAACTGCCCGCCGACTTCCGCCAGCTGGAACGGTCCCGGGCTCGGGACGCACCCCACCAGGCCCAGAAACGCGAACCCGAGCGCCGTCCGGGACATTGCCGCCAATCCCTTCATGGCGGACGGATTAGACCGATGTGGAGTGGGATTGTCCAGCGCGTGACGGGGGAGACGCGTACTTCAATTGAGGAGTAGCAATTTGAGGCAGTGGACCATCCGCTGCTATCAGGAGCCATGTCCTACCGGGTACTGAGCTCTGCTCGAGCGAAACGATGAAGAAAGGGCGTGGGAGTCGGACGGCCGAGGTGGCTGCAGCGACACGGGCGGTGCATCATCTCTACGACGAACCGGTGGTCTTCGCCGATCCTTACGCGCTGCAGTTCGCCGGACCGGTTTGGCGGACCGTCGTCAGCGTCGGACTGTTGCGGTGGTTGATCCTGCGCGTGCTGCTCGGGGCGATGCGTCCGGTTGCCGGCCAGGTGGCCGCGCGCAGTCGTTACGCCGAAGACATGCTGGCCAAGGCGGTTGCCAACGGTGTCGATCAGTACGTCATCGTCGGCGCCGGGTTCGATTCGTTTGCTCTGCGCCGTGCTGATCTCGCCTCGCGGCTCAGGGTCTTCGAGCTCGATCACCCGGACACGCAGCGAGACAAACGCGAGCGCGTGAACCGCTTGGGTGTCGGGGTCCCGGAGAACCTCGAGTTCGTCGGAGTCGACTTCGAGAAGGAAAGCGTTGCCGATGGCCTGCGACGAAGCGGCTTCCAGTCAGACCGACCGGCGTTTTTCTCGTGGCTCGGCACGACTCCGTACCTCTCCAACGCGGCGACGCTGAATACATTGGCGTCGATTGCCGGCTTTGCGCGCCCGGGTAGCCAGATCGTATTCGACTACCTGGTCCCCGATGACGCCCTATCGGGGGACGACCGCCGGGTGGTGGACAAGCTCAAGCGTTTCACGGCGCGGCGCGGCGAGCCGCTGATCGGCGAGTTCCATCCAACGGAGCTCGCGCAAGAGCTTCGCGCGATTGGATTCGAGATGATCGAGGACGCGACCGGGGCGCAACTCGAGGAGCGATACTTCGCCAATCGCTCGGACGACTTGCGACCGATGGGCGGAGCGCGCTTCGCCTACGCAACCGTCACCGGCACCGATGGAAGCATGGATTGAGAGCGAAGCGGTTTTGATCCTACGGGTTGAGCCCGGTCAAGCTTGTTTTCGCGAGAGGACCGCGACCGGCAGTCGCCGGTCGGTGAGCTCCTGGTACGAGGCGAAGTCGGGATAGGCATCGCAGAGGAGGTTCCAGCACTCTTCGCGCTCGGGGCCTTCATCGAGTTGGCGGAAGTCGACGGGCCAGCGATCGGCGCCGACTTCGACGTGTGCTTCGCCGGCGGCGAGCAGGTTCTTGTACCAGTTCGGTGCCTTCGGGTTGCCGCCGTACGAGCCGGTTACGATCAGGTCGTCGCCGCGGCGGACGAGCATCAGGGCGACCGGTCGCAACTGGCCGCTCTTGCGTCCGATGACGTCGAGCACGAAGACGGGTTTGCCCATCAGCTGGTTGGCCTTTTGGCCCTTGCTGGCGCGGAACTGTTCGACCTGGCGTTCGCCCCCGCGATGCATCAGCTTGGGAAAGCGGCGGCTCATGAAATTGGCGATTCTTCCTGAAAGTGATGCCATCGAGCTCCTCGCGAACTGGTGGAGGGTTACAGCGCCGGTTGCTCGCTAGGCGCGGGCGCAGCCTTGGCCTTGAAGAGCCGCTGCGGCTTGAACTTCGCGTCCCCACCGAAGCTGGCGCAGTACTCTCTCGAGCCGATGCTCAATACGAAGTGGACCGGGTTTGGATTCACTCCTAGTCCCATCGCCAGCGCGCTGCCCTTGGCTTTGACCTTGATGCCTTTGCCGGGTCGCACCGTGATCTTGGCTACGGTCCCGTCCTTGTCTTTGTAGCGATACCCGCGATTTCGTCCGGCCTTGCCGACGTAGTCCCAGTTCTCGGCAGGGAGATTGAATAAGACGTCGAAGCCGGCGCCCTCGTGCGATACGACGCGCGCCGTCGCGCCATGCAGGACCGGATCGTCAGCGCTGCCGTTGCCCCAGCCGAGCCTGATGCGTTTGTCCTTCGACTGCGCGATCAGCTTCGCTCTCGAAACGTTGTTGGAATCGACTTTCATGCTGAAACGATGCCCGCTGATCAGCTCTGTCTCGCAAAGTGCCGAGCATCCGTCTCCGTCGTCGGTATTTCCGTCGTCGCACTGTTCGCTCGGGTCGAGCACGCCGTCGTAATTGCAAGCGATCTTTTCGAACGCGCCAGCGTCGCAGGCGACGTCCTGGGGCCGAGAGATGCCTCGCTGGTCCGTCGGTTCGCAGTTGTCCCCCGCCGCATCGAGCGCCGCGCTACCGTCGCCAAGTGCCATCGTGTCGGTCGACCCACCGTTGTCCTGTAGGGGGCCGAGCAGTGGGTCGAGTCCGACGACGTCGCTCGGCTGAAGCCCGTTCTGGATCTCGCACACGTCGGAGTCGAAGACGTTGTGGCCGCCGGAGAAGACGCCGGCCTCGGCGCTGCACTCGACCCCCTCGTTGTTCCAGAGAATGGAGTGCGAGATCGTGAACCTGCTCTCGCTGGATCGCAGCGCGGCTCCCGAGTTCCCAGTGACGGTAACGTTCACGAGTGTCGCGTGCGCCGCGCTGGAGATCGCTCCGCCGGTGTTGCCGGCGCGGTTGTCGAAGAAGGTGGTGTTGCTGATGTGGGAGCTCGAATGGACGCGGACCGCGGCGCCGGTATTCCCGGAGCGGTTGCCGACAAAGGTGCTGCCACTGATCGTGAGCCTACCGTCAACTGACATTGCGCCGCCCGTGTTGCCCGCCCGGTTGTTGCGGAAGGTGCAGTCGCGCACCGTCAGCGGCGAGCTCTGCGAGCGGACCCCGCCGCCGGTGTTGAGGTAGTTTCCGTTCTGGACGGTCAGACCGACCAGCGTGAGTGGCGCGGTTGCGCTGAACACGCGCGAGTTGTTGTTTCCGTCGAAGATGGTTGCAGCAGTCGTGCTGGCACCGACGCCGTGAACCTCTAGGTCGTCGGAAACGTAGAACGGCGAGCCCGCGTACCAGGTTCCGGCCGGTACATTGATCGCATCCGGCCCGGGGTGCTGGTTCGCCTCCGTCAGCGCCGCCTTCCACGTGCAGGTTCCGCTGCTCGTCGCACATACGCCGTCGCCCGGCGCAACGTCGTTCGAAACCCCGAAGTCGTCGACCGAAAAAGTCGCGGCCGCGACTGGATGTGCCGAAAGCACCACGCCGAGTGTCGCGATGTAGGCCAACAAGGCCGGCAATAGCTTCATCAGACCCTCCCCCGGGTTGTCGGCGACGCGAGCGGCCGCCGCCCATCACAACGCGCTAGCGCACAACCAAAACCCGAGTCAAATCAGCGATCGAAAGGTCTTGTTGGAGATTTCTTGGTCAGATTTCTTGGTCTGACCAGCGCAACTGCCCGAAGTTGTGAAGCTCCTGGACCCGATGGGGCCGTTTCGGGTGCTTAGACAGCCCATTCTGCACGCGAAATGGGCTGTCTAACGGTACTCGGTCTCTTTGGTTGGAGATTTCTTGGTCTGACCAGCGCAACTCCCCGAAGTTGCGAAGCTCCTGTTGGAGATTTCTTGGTCTGACCAGCGCAACTCCCCGAAGTTGTGAAGCTCCTGGACCCGATGGGGCCGTTTGGGGCGCTTAGACAGCCGATTCTGCGTGCGAAATGGGCTGTCTAACGGTACTCGGTCTCTTCAATCGCTGGTGATCTGTGCGGTCCCCTGGCTGCGCCCTTTGCGGTTGACGCGGTGTTCTGCGATCGGCAGGCTGCCGGCAGCTCTGGAAGGCTGCGACGCGGCCAGCGTGTTTGGGCTTTGCCGGGACTATGGAGGATCGGTACATGAGGAAGATGATTGGACCAGCGGCGGTCGTCGCTCTGCTGTTGGCGAGCGGCCTCGCTCACGCTGGCCCCGATGGAGACTTCGAGGATATCTGCTGCGTCTGCGTCTGCGACATGGAGAACCGGACCGGAGCGGTGACGTCGGGAGCCCCGGGTGGCCAGATCTGCGTCGAGGTAGACGAACCCACGCAGTGCAGCAGTGCGTGCATCCAGGCCGCGGGATGCTCGACTGCCAACATCGCGACCTCGTCGTGCTCTGAAGTGCAGGGGTGTGCCTCTGCCTCCGTTCCGACGATGGCGCCGACGCTCTCCCTCGCCGGGTTGTCGGTGCTGTGCGCTATGTTGGCTGGGCTCGGGGTTCGGCGAGTGCGCCGCCGCAACGCCGGCTAGAGGCCTGGCCGAAAAGTGGACTCCTGCTGCAAATCGCCATCGATCCGCGATCGCTGCGTCGCCGAACGCTCGACGTATCGCCCGATACGCCGTCGCGACCAACTCCTTGCGCTCGCGGCGGCTGACGATCTTCGCTACGAAGCCAGTTCCGTCCAAACCTCTAGCCCGCGATCAGTCGTCGTTGCCTGGGATCTTCGGCTCCCGCGGGAACGCGACGGTGTCCTCGATCGTCGGCATCCACGACATCTTGCTGTCGCAGAAGATCTCGGCGATCGGGCGCAACTCGGCGAAATCGACCGAGGTCGCGAGGCGGATGGAAACGAGGCCCGCTGCGTCGCTGTCGGGTGGCAGCGACGCCAGATGGGTGCCGCACTCGCCGCAGAAGGCCATGCGACGGATGTTTCCACTGTCGGCGGTCTTCTCGAAGAAGCGGGGTTTGCCATTGGTGAAGGCGAAGCTGGTCGGAGCGCCGCCTGCCATGCGGAACGCGGAGCCCGATAAGATCTGACAGTCCCGGCAGTGGCAGGCGGCGATCATGTTCGGATCGATATCGGCCTCCCATTCGATGGCGCCGCAAAAGCAAGATCCGGAGGTGTGCATGGGGGCTCCTTTGGTTTCGCGAATGCTACGCGTCTGTTTGGCGGGAAACGAACTCGACGACCGCTTGGTTTACCGCGACCGGGTCTTCGACCTGCATGACGTGCGAGACGCCGGCGATCGTGTGTCGCTCGACGTTCGGTAGCAGCTCCTCGAGTCGGTCGCTGAGTCTGAGCAGGAATGCGGGGCTGTGCTCGCCGGTCAGCAGCAGGGTAGGAGTGCGCACGCTGCGTACGTCCTGCTCGGTGAGCGGGGGGAAGCCGGCGCCGAGCAGCTGCGCCCGCGCGGCGCCGAGGTTTTCGCGGACCATCTCTCGCATCGCTTGCGGCATGCGCTCGGACGCTTCGCGACCGGAGACGGCTTCGCTGAAAATCTCCATCGCTTTTTCGTCCTCGCCGGCGCTGAAGGCTTTCTGCGCCTTTTGTGCACCGCCGCCGAATTGCAGGAAGGCGAGCGCTGTCGCCGGGCGGGTGACGAGCAGCTTGAGCAGCGCGCCGAGACTCGGTGGCGAGCCGACCAGTAGCGGCACCACGGGTGGCTCCATCAGGACCAGGGAGCGAACCAAATCCGGATGCCGGATTGCGGTGAGCAAGCTGACGAACCCACCCCACGAGCTGCCGACCAAGTGTGCCGGGGCGGCGCCGAGTTGAGGAAGTAGGAGCGCGAGATCCTCGACATGGGGCAGCATCTGGTCGTCCGTCTGGCGATCGATGTCGGTGTTCGGCCGCGCGTAGCGGCGGCTGTAGGCGATGGCGCGGAAGCGTTCGCCGACGGTCGGAAGCTGGTGCTGCCAGATGCGCAGATCGCTCGCCGTCCCGTGCACGAAGACGACCGGCTCTCCCTGTCCCTCTTCACGATAGGCGAGGCTGGTTCCGTTGACTTCCGCGGTTTGGATTTGTCCGAATTCGCTGCTCGTCATCCGGTGTACCTACCATGCCGGGAGGACCGAGGGCAGGTCGGCGAAGCCGTTCCTACGCTCGTGTGATCGGAAGCGGGGGCGCAAGCCTAGGCGGCCTGGGCGATGACCATTTCTGCCGCGTCGATGCCGGTGCGAACGGCGACCTCCATCGACGGACAGCCGAGGAAGTCGCCGGCGAAGTAGCGGCCACCGATGCCCTGCAGCGCGCGCACGGTTTCGACGACTGCCTCGCTGCTGATCGGCATCGCCTGCGGCCATTCGGCGACGGTCGGGATGGTGTCCACCGTGATTCCTTTCGGGAGCAACTCGTCGACCGCGCTGCGGATCTCGTCCTGCGACAGATGGGCTGCGCCTGCCGGCACGCGGACGTTGACCGTATAGTGACTGCGCAGCTCGCTCGTATCGTAGAGCTTTTCCAGTGAGATCATCGACAACACTTGTGCCCGCCCATCGTCGCGCGGGGCGAAGAAGATGGCGCCCCAGTCGCCAACCTCAGGGTGGTAGGGGGCGTTGGTGGCAACCACGGCAGTGACGAATCGAGTGTACGAGATGCGTCCGGTGACGGTCGGCAGCAGATCGTCGAAGAGGGGCTGGTCGGCGGTTGCCGCGAAAATGACGGCGTCGGCTTCGCGTTCTCCGCGCGACGTCTGCAGCCGGCCCGGCTCCACTCGCGTCACCTCGCAAGCCAGCTCGGCGCTCCCTCCCTGGCGGCGGTAGGCGTCGAATAGGGCCTTGGGGAGCTCGTCGCTTCCGTGGCGCAGCAGGTCGCTGTCCTGCGCCGCGCCGCGCAGCAGGGTTTGCGGGTAGATCGGTACGGCGAAGGCGGCCTTGTACTCGTCGATCGGTGCATAGCAGTACCCCTGGCAGATGGTATCGACGAGCTGCTTGTAGATCTTGGCTTTGGTTGGGTCGTTTTCCCAGTGGTCGATGCATTCGTCGATGGTGCGCCGCTCGTAGAAGTCCAGCTTCGGGTGGTGCAAGTCGCCGGCGAGGAAGGCGCCGGGCAGCGACTTGGCAATCACGTGCACGACGTCGCGCAGCTTCAGGTCGAGATCCCGCTCGGTGATCAGCTGGCGATCGCCGAGGTCGGTGTAGGTGCGACACTCCGGCACTTTGCGGAGCTCGTCGGAAATGCCGAGCTCGTCGCACAGCGCTCGGTAGCGGGTATACCAGGGGAAGACGAGGAAACCGCCGAGGTCGATCTCGACGCCGCGGACGTGATCCGTATGAACCCGGCCGCCGATTCGGTCGCGCGCCTCGAGCAATGTGACTTCCGTCTCGGGATCCCGGCTCAGGTGATAAGCAGCACTCAGGCCCGCGAGTCCCGCGCCGACGACGATCACTTTTCGTTGCCCACGTCGCGCCATTTGCTCCCTCCGCCCGCCGTGCGATCAGCGGGTCGTCATTCCTCCGCAACATCTGGTGAGAGCTGCGAGCCTAGCGTAATCTAGACCGCATGACTGCCGTTGCAAGGACACTCTCGTTTCGCATCCCTGCGCTCGTCGTTTGCGCACTGGCGACCTCAATGGCCTGTTCCTCGGACTCGCCCGCCGCCCAGGTCGAACGAGCGTGCGAGGCTAGGGCTCGGATGGAGAGCTCCGACTCGGTGAGCTTGGGGATCGTCAAAATCAGTGGCGGAGTGCACGGGGCGACGTTGGTGGCTGAGCTCGAGAACCTGCCGCCGGGCGAGCACGCGTTCCACCTGCATGAGACGGGCGACTGCGCGCCCGGATTCAAGCGGGCGGGAGGGCACTTCAACCCCACCGGCAAGAAGCACGGATTTCACAACGAAGGGGGTTATCACCTCGGGGACATGCCGAACATCACGGTTCCCGCTTCGGGCTCGCTGACCGTGTCCTACTTCCTCCCCGGACTGAGTGTGTGTGGCGCGGACGGTCCCCTGCTCGACGAGGATGGCGCGGCGGCCATAATTCACCTCGGTGCCGACGATT
The DNA here is from genome assembly GCA_030430165.1 of bacterium. Classification (GTDB taxonomy): domain Bacteria; phylum Desulfobacterota; class Binatia; order HRBIN30; family CADEER01; genus CADEER01. The sequence goes on from JAUIGL010000090.1 coordinate 16,051, forward strand.
ACCAGACTGACCCCGCCGGCAACGCGGGCGAGCGGATCGCCTGCGGAGTCTTGCGCCGTTGACGTAACGTAGGCCGGTTGACCCGCGCCATTTGCCGACCGGGCCAAGTCCCACTCGAGCCTCGCACCGAAGCGCGCGGAGTAACGACATCGTCTCCGACAAAATAGGTCGCCCCCTCGGCGTCGCCGGATGCCACGCCGAGTTGAAGATCGAGCTTTAGACGGCTGTTTTTGGGGGTGAAATGGGCGCCTAAGGCCGATTTGCGCCCCGATTTCGACCTGATTTGCAATGTTTTCGTAGGGGTACGGTGGTCCGACCCCTCGAGGGGGGGGCCTGGAGGGGGGGCAGGGGGGGGGCGAGGGCTTGGGGGCGACGCTGGCACGGGGCCGGCGGTTGTCGCGGCGGTCGTTCTCGGGCAGTTTTTCTGCCAGCGCCCTGTGCGGCGGCTCGACAACCTGAGGAGGCAGGAATGAACAGTCCGATTCTCGCACCCGCGGCAGTGCTGGTGCTGTGGTCGCTGGTGATGCTGGGGTGGCTGGCGGTGACTCGCCTGCCGGCGATGCGCAAGGCGGGGCTCGACTTCAGCACTTTGGTCGGCGGCCGCGGCCCCGACCTGCAGGGAGTGGTGCCGGACCGCATCAACTGGGTGGCGCACAACTACGGCCACTTGATGGAGCAGCCGACGATCTTCTATACCACCGTGGTGATTCTCGCGCTGAACGGCGCCGGCGACGGAATCAACCTGACGCTCGCGTGGGCGTATGTCCTGCTGCGTATACTGCACAGCCTGGTGCAGGCGACGTGGAACCGGGTCATCGTGCGCTTCTCGGTGTTCAGCGCGGCGACGGCGGTGCTCGTGGTGCTGGCGATCAACGCGATCGCCTCGTCGACCTGGTGATCCAGCGCCCCCCGGCGGAGTAGCTCGACGGGGAAGCGAAACCGCGAAGCTACCCGAGGGATCGGGTAGCTTCGCGGTCGTCGCTAGGCGCGTCCGATATCGAGCCGGCGTAGCGCGAGCAGGCTGAGCAGCGCCAGGCCGAGCAGCAGGCCCCACCACGACACTGCGGGCGCCGCCGCGGGGACCACTACGACTGGCGTGTCGGTGGGGGATCCCGGTCCGCCTTGGTCGACGATCATTCCATCGACGGGCGTGTCGTCGCCGCGCTCGCCGTCGACCAGGGTGAACGACGCCGTGATCGCCGGCTCGCCGGCGATCGTGGTGCTGGCGAAGACGACGTCCTCGAGTGTGTACCACTGGGGCGTTGCGAAGGTCGGCGGCAAGGGGCCGTACTTGCGGTAGGCCAGGTCGGCGGTGTCGCTGCTGCCGTGGAAGATCATGGTGATGTCGGCGGTGTCGCAGTTGAGCTTGAATTCGACCAGTCCGAACGGGAAGGCGAAGTCCGGGTCCGCCGGCAGGTCGTCGGCCGACACGGTGCGCACCATCATATTCTGCATGCAGCCGCCCGCGGTGATCATGGTCACGTAGCCGCCGTCAGGTCGCGGCAGGGTGGTCACATCGGGCTGGACCGAATCGAGGACACCGTCGTCGTTGCCGTCGCCGTCGTTCGGGCCGCCGTCCTCGGTGTCGGCTGGCACGTCGTCGTCGTCGTCCATCTCGACCGCTTCGAAGCAGCTGTTCTGGCACAGGCCCTCGGCCTGGTTCGTCAAGCCGCAGCCGAGGCAGCGGTCACGCACGAAGCACGAGGTCGGCATCCCGTCATAGCCCACGGAGAAGCTATTGCCGCACTGCTCGAGATCGGTGATCGAGAAGCAGTCGGAGAGATCCGTTCGATTCGAATCCATGCAGAAGGGCGGCGGCGCGCAGGTGTTGTTGCACTGCCCTCGATTCTGAGCATCGGGGTCGCAGCCGCGACAACGCGCATCCTCCGCGTCGAAGTAGCAGGAGTAGGCGAACTCCTCGCTGTCTTCGTAGTCGATCGAGGCGAAAGACGAGTTGCACAGCGCCTCGTTGGACCCGATCTCCGCGCAGCCGTCGTCGTCGCCGACGAAGACCGTTCGAGTCGAATCGCGTTGGCAAAGATCGGGCAGCGAGCACTCGTTGAGGCAATCGCCGTCGGCGCGGCGGCGAGCACTGCAACCCCGGCACAGGTCGCTGTCGTCTTCGTACCAACAGGAAACGATTTCGTCCTGGCCACTGCGGGCGAAAGCCAGCTCGCAAGCGGTCTCGTCGTTGTCGTAGGTGTGGCAGGCCCCCGTGTTGGGTCCGCCGACGAAGTCGGTACGCGACGGGTTGAGCTCGCACGACGGAAGCGGCGCGCACGAGTTGGTGCAGCCAGCATCGCTCTGGTTCTGGGGGCCGCAGCCAAGGCAGTCGCCGTCCGTGTAAAAGCACGACACGATCTCGCCGTCGTGCCGTCGGGCGAAGGCGGCGTTGCAGGCGGTCTCGTCGCCGTCGTGGACGCGGCAGGCGCGGCTATTCGGGCCGCCGACGAAGTCGGTGCGCCCCGCATCGCGCTCGCAACTCGGCGGCGGAAGGCAGGAGTTCGAGCAGCCGAGGTCGGTTTGGTTGCTCGGGCCGCAGTCGACGCATTCGTCCTCGGAGTCGTCGTAGAAACAGGAGACGACTTCGCCGTTGCTGCGGCGGGCGTAGGCAGCGTCGCAGCTCGTTTCGTTGCCGTCGTAGACGCGGCAGGCCTCGCTGTGCGCGCCGCCGACGAAGTCGGTGCGCGAGGGGTCCTCCGCGCAAGGCGGCGGCAATTGGCAAACGTTGGTGCAGTCGTCGCCGTCGTCTTCCGGGATGCAGCCGCGGCAGTCGCCGTCCTCTTCGTCGTACCAGCAGGAGACGGGTCCAAAGTTTCCGCTGAGCGCGTACGACATTTCGCAGGCAGCTTGGTTGTCGTCGAACTGGCGGCAGGCCTGCGTCCCGGGTCCGCCGACGAAGTCTAGCGAGTCGTCGAGGCACTCCGGGGGTTCGACGCAGTCGTTGAGGCAGCCGCTGGGGATGAACAGCCCCTGGGTGACCGCGCCGACGGCGATCTCGCGACGGTCCCCGCCGCAGGGCTCGCAGCGAGGTTGGGTGACGCACGCGGTCGCGACCCCCGAGCTCCCGATCACGTACGCGGATTCGCACGCCTCGGCGTCGTTTGCCAACCTCCGGCACCCCTCGCTGCCCGGTCCGCCGACGAGCTCGCGAGTAGGATCTTCTCCGCAACCCGGCAGCTCCGCGCAGTGGTTGGTGCACCTTCCGTCGGCCTCGTTGTGCAGGGTGCAGCCGCGGCACTCCCCGAGTCTGATCCCGCTGGTTTGGGCGAAATTGTCGTCATCCCAGAAGCACGAGACATCTCGCCCATTCCCGTTGCGCGCGAAGTGCGCTTCGCACGACTCCCGATTGGAGAAGTCGCGGCAGGCTCGGTCGCCCGGTCCACCGGCAAAGCTGAGCGAGTCGTCGAGACAAGTCGGCGGCGGCAGGCAGGCGTTGCTGCACTCGGACTCGGCGAACCGGCCGCAGGCCTCGCAGTCGCCGCTGTCGCTGTCGTACTCGCAGGAAACCGGAACGACAAAGGCTTCCTGCTCCAGGGTGAAAGCTGCTTCGCAGGCGGTCTGATTCTCGTCGAACTGTTCGCAGCCGCTAGGCGAGGGCTGAGGGACGCCGTTCAACTGCGCGCGCCGACTGTTGCCGCCGCCGGCGTAGGTCCGATCGGGGTCGGACGGACATTCGGGGGGATCGCAGGTGTTGACGCAGTTGAGATCGCTCTGCTCCTCGGAGTCGCAGCGCAAGCAGCGGTCGCTTTCGGTCTCGTACCAGCAAGAGACGACAGGTCCGCCGCGTTCGAAGCCGAACGCCATCTCGCAGGCGGTTTGGTCGCCGTCGAACTGGCCACAACCGCTCACCGGCCCGCATGGTGCGCGACCACTGAGGGTGGCATCGCCGGTCTCGCACTCTCTGTTCTCGGCGCCGGCGAACACGGTTCTCGTCGGATCGTCTTCACACAGCAGCTGCGCCGAGCCGGTCGTCGTGATTCCGACAACGGCAAGCGCTACGAGTGCGACAGTCCGTCGCGACGTCGTGGCCTTATACATCACCCCTCCTCGTTCGCGGACACGGCCCTCTGCCGCAGACCTAACCAGCGCATGTACACAACGCCACGCCGGGCCCGCTGTCAAGGGCAAAGGCGCGCTACAACCGGTAGCAACCCGCGAGCTCCGCCGGACAAATGAAGACCTCGGCGGCGATCCGTCGCCGCGCGAGCGCTCAGCGCTCGCGGCGCCGGCGGGTGGCGACGAAGGCAATACCGAGCAGGGTGATCAGGCTGGCGAGAGTTGCGAACGGGCCCAACGCCGGGGCAGGAGCCGGCGGGACCTCGCCAATCTGCTCGGTGTCGTCGTCTTCGGTGCCATTGATGTCGCTGATGCGCACCAGGTTGATCACCAGTGAGGGGGCTGGGTCGTTTACCGTGATGGCGAAGAGCGCCGACCCCTCGGCGCCGGGCGCGAGATCGCCGATCGCCAGCATGCACTCGGTGCCACCCGGGCTGCCGTCGGGGCAGTCCCAACCGGCCGAGCTCGCCGCGGCGTTGAAAGTGGTATTCGCCGGAACCGTCTCGATGAGTGCGACTTGCTGCGCGACCTGATTTCCCTGGTTGCCGTACATGATGGTGTAGACGATCGTCTGGCCCGGCTCGACGCTGTCGGCGTCGGGCATCTTGTCGACGAACAACTCATTGAATGGCGTCGGGGTATCGGTTGGCGTCGCGGTTGGAGTCTGCGTCGGCGTGGCCGTCGGGGTATCGGTCGGGGTCTGCGTCGGTGTGTCGGTCGGCGTACCCGTCGGCGTCACGGTCGGTGTGTCCGGCGGAGTTCCGGTCGGCGTCTGGCTCGGGGTGTCTGTCGGTGTGTCGGTGGGAGTCTCGGTCGGTGTGTCGGTCGGGGTTTCCGTAGGCGTGTCGGTGGGAGTCTCGGTCGGCGTGTCGGTGGGAGTCTGCGTCGGCGTGTCGGTCGGGGTTTCCGTCGGTGTGTCGGTTGGGGTCTCTGTCGGCGTGTCGGTGGGAGTCTGCGTCGGTGTGTCGGTTGGAGTCTCGGTCGGCGTGTCGGTGGGAGTCGCCGTCGGTGTGTCGGTCGGGGTCTCTGTGGGCGTGTCGGTGGGAGTCTGCGTCGGTGTGTCGGTCGGGGTCTCGGTCGGCGTGTCGGTGGGAGTCTCCGTCGGGGTGTTGGTCGGGGTTTCCGTGGGGGTTTCGGTGGGAGTCTCCGTCGGTGTGTCGGTCGGCGTCTCCGTCGGTGTGTCGGTGGGAGTCTCTGTCGGCGTGTTGGTGGGGGTTTCCGTCGGTGTGTCGGTGGGAGTCTCTGTCGGCGTGTTGGTGGGGGTCTCCGTCGGTGTGTCGGTGGGAGTCTCCGTCGGCGTGTTTGTAGGGGTGTTGGTCGGCGTCGGCGTCGGCGAGCCGATGGTCAAGAACGGGACGTTGTCGAAGTCCTCGTTGGGTAGGTCGGTGGTCGGATGCTCGTCGTGCCAGTAGAGGTCGTTCGCCTCGATGGTCGAGGTTTGCGAAGACCATCCGCGCACCACGTACGGCGCGGTGTCGCAGAGTGATCCGACGAGGTTGACGTCGCCGTTGACGCCACCGCGGAGGTAGGTCCACTTGACGGCGACCTGCAGGTTCTCGCCGATGTTGCGGGCCCAAACGGTATCGGAGGAGTCGGCGAGATCGCTGGTGTAGCCGTCGGACACTCCGCTGGGATCGGGACAGGTGTTGTCGCAGCCGAACCCGGTCGCCGGATTGGTCGCGCCGACGTCGTTTGCAACTCCATTCTGAGTACCGTCGTGCCTGCCCTCAAACTGCCCCTGTGCGTCGAACCAGGTGGCGGTGTCGAACTCCGACTTCTCGAAGAGCGCGATGTAGTTGTCGGAACGCGCGGGCGACTCCGTGTCGAGGTCGACGTCGATCTCGAGCACGAACTGACGCGATCCGCCCCACACGAGATCGCCGACCTGGTCCCACTCGACGTAGAGGTAGGTTGCGTCGCAGCCGACCCGGAAGATGTCGATGTCGGCCTCGGTGTCGCCGTTGGCGCCGTACTGGACGCTCTCGTACACGTCACCGTTGTAGGTTTGGCAGCCGTTGGCCGGCTCCGCATCGTCGGACTGAACTCCGGCGCCGTTGCAGTCGTCGTAGGTGAGCTTGAGCAGACCGGCATTGCCGTTCAGCCAGCCGTCGTCGGGGACGGCGAGTCCAGCGTGGGCAGAGGCCAGGATCAGGGCAACGGCCAATCCCGCCGCGATGGAGTAGCGGCGTGGGCCACTGCCGAAACATCTGCCCGATTCAGTTGTCATGCGGGTCGCTCGGTTAGCTGCGCGTGAACGTTCGGGATTCTAGCTGCAGTCGCCATGCAAATTGCAAACGGAAAACGACAGCGGGCCGGTAGTCTTGCTTGACCTGGCGCGTCGGGGATCTCTGGAATCATGCCGGCAAGCAGCCCAAGGCCCTGTAGTTGTTGAAGTTATTGCCGCAGCTGCCGTTCGGTCGGCGGGATCCGGTGCTGGCCAACGACTCGAGGGCGCTGGCCTGTCCTGGCTGCCTCTGCGCAGTGCCGGCGTTCCGGTGTAGACTCGCCGCCGAAGGTTCGACCGGCGCCAGCCGCGCCTTGCCGGCGAGGCCTTTGGTCTGCGGTGTCGCGCGCGGCCGATGGTGTGTTCAACGGCTGGCACTCGATCGGGCGTCTTGCGCGAGGGCGCCGCGAGTGCGACTAGCCTGGTGTGCGCGAGCGGCTTCCTCTTCTGTTGTTGGTCGGCCTGGTGACGGCCGCTCACTGTGTTCCTCTTGCGTGCGCCGAGGCGCCGGCGCGCTCCGGTGACGCGGAGGCGAAGCCGGAAATCCCGCTGACGGGTCGGCAGATCTACGAGAAGTTTCTCGACAATCAGGTCCGCGCGAGCTTTCAGCGGATGCGGGTGGTTTCCCGCGATCCGGGCGGGAGCGGTCAGGTCACCAGTTTCGAGGTCTGGCTGCAGGACTACCGCGACGCGCAGAAGCAACCCGTCGACGGCGTCAAGTCGAAGATGCTGCTCGAGGTGACGGCTCCCAAAGACATGCGCCACGCCGCCTATCTGATCGTCGCCAAGGATCCCGACAGCGACGACGGCTACGCCTACCAGCCCAGCCTGCACCGGGTGCGCCGCATGGACCTGAGGAATACGTCGTTGTTCGGAACCGACTTCACCTTCTACACCTTCAACGAGATCGCCTTCCTCGGCGTCGACGACTCCGAGTACGAGCGCCTCCCCGACGAGGAGATCGGTGGCGTTCCGGTGTACGTGGTCGAGGCGCGCGTCAGGGATTCGGTCGACGTCGAGTACCGCCGCACGATCACCTACCTGGAGAAGGAACACCACGTGGCGCTGCGGATGCGCTACTGGAACGAGAACGGCGTCGAGGTCAAGGAGATGACCGCGCCGCACGCCAAGATCCGCGCATTCGGCGACACCTGGGTCGCCACCGAATCGACGATGACCGACCTGCGTCAGGGGACCAGCTCGACGATTTACATCGACCAGCTCGATACCGATCCGAGTTTCGACGACCGCGTGTTTTCACTGTCGAATCTCTCGCGCGGCCACTGAGGGCGCGCGTTACTGGTCACGCACGGGCGAGGGCCAGGAGCGCGGGCAGGAGGATCAGGTCCGTGGTCAAGCACAGCGCCATGGTGAACGCCGTCAGGTAGCCGAACTCCTGCAGGGTCGCGAAGCCGGAGGCGATGATCACCAGGAAGCCGACTACCAGCATGATACTGGTCATGACGATCGGACGGCCGACTTGCAGGATGCACTCGCGGGCGGCCGTCTCGGGGTCCGTGCCGCGGGCCCTGCGGGCGCGGTAGGCGACCAGAAAGTGCATGGTGTCGTCGATGGCGATGCCCATGGCGATGCTGCCGATCAGGCTGGTCGGCAGTGACAGTGGCGCCAGGCCTAGCCCGAGCAGACCGAAGAAGAGGACGACGGGGATGATGTTCGGTACCATGGCGATCGCGCCGAGCCGGATCGATCGAAAGACGGTACAGATCAACAGGAAGATCGTGCCCGCGGCGAACCCGATCTGCATCGCTTGATTGCCGGCGATGCCGTCGGCGCTGCGGTTGATCAGGATCGCATTGCCGGTGACGTCGGTCGAAAAGCCCGCTGGGAGCGAGGTGCGCTCGAGCAGGCCGCGGATCCGTTTCTCGAGTCCCCGTACCGCCGCCGAGCCGGAGTTGCCGGTTCGCACGATGAGATTGCCGCGACTGTGATTCGAATTGGTGAAACGCCGCAGCTCCGCCTTGGGTAGGACGAACGTCGCCTCGGCAACCCCGGCGCGGCTGTCGGGGATGCGCTCGTGGAGGGGATCGTCGTTCATCATGGCGCGGTTGGCGCGCCGAATCAGATCCACCGAAGACAGCACGTGGTTGACGCCGGCCACGTCGTGCAATGACTGCTGCAGCGTCTCGATTTTGCGCAGGGTGCCGGGATCGCGGAATTCGCCCTCCTCTCGCCCGGAGACGAGGACGTAGATCGGCACCACTCCGGTAAGCAGCTGGTTGACCGCGGCGAAGTCGGTGCGTACCGGCGAGTCGTCGACGAAGAAGCTGATCACGTCGGTGTCGATGACGATGCGGGGCAGGGCGACGACCGCGGCGATCGAAACCAGAACCCAGGCGGTCACGACGAACCGCGGCCGGCCCAAGGCTGTAGCGGCGACTGTTCGCAGTGCGGCATCAATGCTCGCCTCGAACCAGCGCGATACCAGGGGACGGTTGCCGCCGAGGGTATCGACCGGCGGGTACACCACCAGCGCCGCCGGGATGCCGGTGAGCGAGAGCAGCGTCACCGAAGCGACGCCGAGGATCGAGAACGCGCCGAGCTCGTTGGTCGCGGGCGCGTCGGTGAGGAGAAGCGCGGCGAAGCCGATGCAGGTGGTGAATCCGGCCATCAGCACGGGCGTGCGCGAATAGCGCAGGCACTCGAGTGCGGTGTCGCGCGGGCTCTGCGGGTGCTCGGCGATCACCTGGTAGCGCGCGAAGACGTGGACGCCGTAGACGCTGCCGACGCAGATCATCATCGACCCGAGGACGATGGTGATGAGATTGAGGTCGACCTGGAGCGTGCCCATCGCCCCGAATACCCACAGCGTCGCGGTGAGGCAGGAGACCAGGGGCAGCAACATCGCGCGCAATGAGCCCGACATCAGCCACAGCGTCGCGGCGGCGATCAGCACCGCGATCGGGATCAGCGTCGCCATGTCGCTGACCATCTGGTGGTAGGCCTGGGCGCGGACATGCGGTCGGCCGGCGATGTAGAAGGTTCGGCCGCTGCCGCTCTCTCGCGCAACCAGCGCCGCGATGCGGCCGTCGAGGTCGAGGTCGACGAAGTCGCCGTCGGTCATCGGCTGAAAGGTGATGTTGATGGCGGTGGTGCGCGCGTCCTCGGAGATCAGCGTCTTGCGATGGAGCGGATTCGATAGGGCGCGCTCGCGCAGCTCGGCGAGCGCGGCGGCGTCGTCCGGGACGCCGTCCATCAGCCGCGCGACCTCGACCAGGTCGCGCGCCGAGTCGTAGCGCACCGACTGTGTCCAGGCGAGGCTCTCGACCTTGGCAATCCCCGGTAGGCGCTGAATCTGCTGGGTGAGGCGCTCGATCGCCAGCAGGTTCTCGCGC
>JAUIGL010000091.1 GCA_030430165.1 bacterium
CGACCGACCCGCACTCCGATCGAGCAGCAGGTTCGCACTCGCAAGCCTACCAAGACTCTGCGACCGACCCGCACTCCGATCGAGCAGCAGGTTCGCACTCGCAAGCCGACCAAGACTCTGCGCCCGACTCGTACGCCGATCGAGGTTGGCGAGCGTACTCGCAAGCCGACCAAGACTCTGCGCCCGACTCGTACGCCGATCAGCCAGCAGGCTCGGACCCGCAAGCCGACCAAGACGGCGCGCCCGACTCGCACGCCGATCGAGCAGCAGGATCGCACGCGCAAGCCGACCAAGACGCTGCGGCCGACTCGCACGCCGATTCCGCCCGACGCTGGGGATGAGTTCAACCCGGCGGGGATCACCGCGAGCTGTTCTCTGCGCGGCAAAGGTGGACCTGCGGGCAAGCCGGAGTTGGTTCGGGTTTACCTGACCGTTCGCAATCACTCGGGAGCGACCATCACGGATGTCGTACCGGGCGCCCTCGACATCAGCGGCTCTGGCAGTATCACGCAGAGTGCCAATAGTCGGGGCTCGATGCCGAACGGTTCGGTCTACTCCTTCCAGTGGGCGCTGGACGTCGACGGTATCGCCAGCGTGTCGGCGAGCGCTTCGGCCACCGACCCGGACGGTGGTGACATCAACATCGGGCCGATCGATTGCGGTTCGATCAACGGCGGCGCTAGCTGATCGCGCAGGCCAAGTGAGCTGAAAAGAGGGCTAGGCCATTACGGTCTAGCCCTCTTTTGCGTTTTGATTGGCAGGATGGAACGCTGTTGGGCGTGATACCTGCGAGGTGGATCTAGCAATGCTGAGCACTGTCGTCCGTTGTTCTCTTCTCTTGGCTGGGATTCTCTTGGTCGGTTCGCCGGCGCTCGGGCAGACGCCGACCCCGACCCCGGGCGGCGACTGCTGCTCCCCGCATGCCGGTCCGAGCTGCGATATCGCGGCCTGCGCCGACTGTGTGTGTCTCGACCTCGATCCGCCCGAGCCGCTGTGCTGCGCGGCCGGTGGCGACGGTTGGGACGAGTTGTGTGTGGCGCTCGCTTCGAGCCCTGCCGACTGTGCCGCCGAGTGTCAGTGCGGCGTCGAGCCGACGCCGACCCCGACTCCGGGCGGCGACTGCTGCACCGATCACGCCGGCGCCGATTGCGACGAGGCGCCGTGCAGCGATTGTGTGTGTGACATCGATCCGCTGTGCTGCAGCCTGTCGTGGGATGCCACCTGCGTCAGTATCGCGCGTACCGTCGACGAGTGCGCTGGGTCGTGCACCAGCTGTACGCCGCTGCCGACCGAGCCGCCGGACGGAACTCCGACGCCGGGTCCGTGCTGCGAGGGTAGGGACCTCAACCCCGGCTGCGACGAGGCTCGATGTGAGAGCTGCGTCTGTGGGGTCGATGGGGTGTGTTGCTCCGACACTTGGGACGACAGCTGTGTGGTGATCGCGCAAGAGGAGTGTGCGCTCGATTGCGCTTGCCCCGATGACGGCGCCTGCTGCACCGATCACGAGGGCTTCGGCTGTGACGATCTGCAATGTCAGGACTGTGTCGTCGCCCAGGACGACGAGTGTGGCGAGTTCTGGGACGCGAACTGTGCCGACCGGGCGGCAACCGAGTGTGCGCTCGAGTGTCCCTGCGGAGATTGTTGCGCGGACCAGGGGGACATCCCCGGCTGCGGTGAGAAAACCTGCCAGGACTGCGTGTGTGACGTCGATCCGGCGTGCTGTGATTTCGAAGAAGGCTGGGACGAGCGGTGCGTCGACGTCGCCAACAACGAGTGCTCGATCGCGTGTCCGTGCGGCGACTGCTGCGAGCCGGTCGAGTCCGGATCGGAGATCGTCGGGTGCGGCGAGAAGCCGTGTCAGGATTGCGTCTGCGCTCTCGATTCGAACTGCTGCGACACCGAGTGGGACGGCATCTGCGCCGCCCGTGCGACCGAGGAGTGCGAGCGCCGTTGCAGCTGCGAGGCCACCAACAACTGCTGCGATCCGGGCGACGATCAGGCGGGCTGCGAGATTTCCGAGTGTGAGGCGTGCGTGTGCGGCGAGGACTCGGTGTGCTGCGACGACTTGTGGGACGGGACGTGCGCCGACATTGCAAACGTCGAGTGCGTGGCGGACTGCCTTTGCGGTCCGGCACCGGGCGATTGCGTCGGCGACTGCAACGGCGACGGCGTGGTCGCGATCAACGAGCTGATCATCGGTGTGAACATCTCACTCGAAACGCAGCCGGTGAGCGCGTGCCTGGCCTTCGACTCGAACAACAGCGGCGCCGTCGAGATCAACGAGCTGATCCAGGGAGTGAACAGCTCACTCAGCGGGTGCCCTTAAAGAGGATGGCCGCATTGGCTTTCAGTGAACTGATCAACGCGAAGGAGCGAAGGAGGCAAGGAGCGAAGGCTTCGCTGGGAGCACGGCACCGCAGTCACTCGGCTCCGCAATACCTTGATGTCTAGAGACAGCCTGAAGTCCTGGAACTCTGAGCCCCGCTTGGCTCCTTCGCTCCTTCGCTCCTTGGCGTTGATCAGTTAAAGCCTGAACCCCTTCAAGCCCGGGGCTCTTACCGAGCCGCCTCTTCGAGCTCTTCCGGCTGCGGCACGCGTCCCTCGCGGCGCATCTTGAAAATCAGGTCGGCGACGCGGGTTGCGACTTCGAGCTTGGCGGCGAGCTCGACGTTGCGGTCGTGCTCGGCGTCGAGGCTCGCCTGTAGGGCTTCGTTTTCCGACTCGAGGTCCTGCACCTTCTCGGTCAGCCCGGCGTTGCCGCCGGCCTGCAGCGTCGTAATGGTATCGCGCAGCTCCGCCTCGCGTCTGCGGCTCGCCTCGAGATCCTGCTGGATGCCCGCCATCAGGCGGCGCTGGTCTTCCTGGAGCGCCGCTACCTCCGGGTCGACCGGGGCCGGCGCCGGGATCGCCCGCTGCTCTTCGAGCTGGACCTGGAGGTCGGCGAAGCGCTTCTCGAGGTCGTCGCGCGCATTGCGTTCGCGGCCCAGCTCCTCGTTGAGCCGCTCGATCTCCGCCTGTGCCTCGGCCAGGGCGGGCTGCGGCGCGGTCTCGTACGGGCTTGCAGAAGTCTCCTCGCGCAGGCGTGCCAGCTGGTCCTCGGCATCGATGCGGCGTTCGCGCTCGGTGGTGAGCTCGGCCTCGAGCCGTGCCACCTCGGCGGAGTCGCCTGCGGTGCGGGCTGCCGCCAGGGCGGCCTCGGTCTCGGCGCGAGCCGCGGCCAGCTGCTGCTCGAGGACTTCGGTTTGCTCGCGGGTCTCGGTCAGCTCGTCGGTGAGAACACGTTCGCGGGCTTCCAGCTCGGCCACCCGCTCGGCATTGCGCGCTGCGGCCTGCGGTTGCTCGGCGAGCGCGGTCTCGAGCTCGCGAATCCGGCTCTGGGCGTGGCTCAGCTGCATGCGGATCGAGCGGACGCGTCCCTTGCGGAGGCTGCTGCTCATCACCGGACCGCTACCGGCGGTGGGCTCGGTGCTCTTGGCCGCGCAGCCCGGTCCGGCCGCCATCGCCGCCCCCAGAGCGACCGCCACCACCAACAGACGACATGATTTCATTTCCACACATCCCCGCATTTTTCGCGACGTTAGCGTCCAAATAGGGCCTTGTCCACGGCAATTGTTTCCCAAAAACAGAGCCCTTGGCGGAGTCCATGGAGAGAGCCATATCGCATGCGAAACGATCCGCCGTCGGGCGGTCGCCGGGGCGGGGGTAGTTGCCCGGCGGGCGTCGCTGTGAAAGTCGTTTCTCGTGTGCACCTTGGCGCTATACACCGGCGTTTCTGAAGAGGTGCCACTGGTGGTGGCGGCGAATCGCGACGAGTTTCTGGAACGTCCGACGGCGCCGCCACGGGTCTTGTCGGATGACCCCTGGGTGGTCGCCGGCCAGGATCTCGAGGCCGGGGGGACCTGGCTGGGGCTGAATCAGGCCGGTCTTGTGGTCGGTTTGCTCAACCGGCGAACCTCGAGCGGGCCCGACCCCAGCCGAAGCTCGCGCGGATTGCTATGCCTGCGCGCCCTGCAGTGCCGGTCGGTCGCCGAGGTCGAGCAGCTTCTCGCCGGCGAGCGCGGCGACGCCTACAACCCGTTCACCTTGCTGGTCGCGGCGCGGGGGAGGGCGGTGGTCGGTGTGCCGGACGACGCCGCGGTGCGCGTCCAGACGCTGCCTCGCGGGGTACATCTGTTCACCAATCTGGAGGTGAACGACCCGACCTGTCCGCGCATCGCGAAATCGCACCGTCTGTTCGAGGCGGTGTCGATCGACGACACGGTGGGGAAGGGCGAGCTCGGGGCGCTGCGCGGCATTCTCTCGGATCATTCCACTCAACTCGATCCGCGCTCGCGGGAAGAGGACAACAGCCTCTGCATCCACGCCGGGCCGTACGGCACCCGCTCCTCCGCGGTGATCGCCGTCGACGCCGCCAACCGGGGCCGCTTCTGGCACTGCGAGGGGCCGCCGTGCCGCGGCGAGCACGCTCCGGTCGCGTTGCCACATTCGTAGGTTGTGGCATCGTTGTAGGCTGCGCGGCTTGGGACGAGGGCGGATTGCGGCTATACCGGGCGGGGAAATGGTTCCGCACAGACAGCGTGAGGGAAGATGTTTCGCAGCATAGAAGACGTAATCGAGCGACTGGCTGAGCGGCAGTACATCTGTAGCCGGCGCATCGCGACCGTGGTCTACCTGGCCACCGAGCTGGAGAAGCCGATCTTGATCGAAGGGCCGGCGGGTGTCGGCAAGACCGAGCTCGCCAAGGTGATCTCGGCGGCGCTCGATCTCGATCTGATCCGCCTGCAGTGTTACGAGGGCCTCGACGAAGCCAAGGCGCTGTACGAGTGGGAGTACGCCAAGCAGTTGTTGTACACCCAGATCCTCAAGGACAAGATCGGCGAGATCCTGCAGGAGAGTGCGACGCTCGACGACGCCGTCGACCGCATCGCCCGCCAGGACAACGTCTTTTTTTCCGATCGATTCATCCTGCCGCGGCCGTTGCTGCAGTCGATCACGGCAGAACGCCGACCGGTCCTGCTGATCGACGAGATCGACAAGTCGGACTCGGAGTTCGAAGCGTTTCTTCTCGAGGTTCTCAGCGACTTCACCGTGAGCGTGCCCGAGCTCGGCACCTTGCGGGCGCGCCAGGTGCCGATCGTCGTCCTCACCAGCAACAACGCGCGTGAGATGTCCGACGCGCTCAAGCGGCGCTGCCTGCATCTCTACATCGACTTTCCCAGCCCCGAGCAGGAGCTCGAAATCGTCCGCCTCAAGGTGCCCGGGATCCGCGACGAGCTCGCCTCGCAGGTTGTGACCGCGGTGCAGAAGATTCGCGAGATCGATCTGAAGAAGATCCCCAGCATCTCGGAGACACTCGATTGGGCGCGCACGCTGACCGTGCTCAACGCCGACGACCTCGATCCGCAGGTCGTCGAGGACACGCTCAACGTCATCCTCAAGTACGAGGGCGACATCCGCAAGGCGCAGGACGAGCTCAAGGACTTCCTGCAGGCGGGCAAGCCGGCGGCAGAGCAGGCAGAGCAGGGCGACGAGCCCGCTGCGGCCGACGACCCGAAGAAGGACATGCTGCACTGATCCGTTCGCGGCCGTGCTGAGATCCTGATGGACGAGCGTATCGTCGAGTTCACCGCGCTGCTCCGCGCCAACGGGCTGCGTGTCTCGATGGCCGAGCACCTCGACGCCTTCAGCGCGGTCAGCCGCCTCGGGGTCGGCGAGCGCGAGCGCTTCCGGGACGTCCTGCGCGCCACCATGGTGAAGCGGTCGGTCGACCTGCGCACATTCGAGGAGCTGTTCGATCTGTTCTTCGCCGAGCTCGGCAACGTCGTCCAGCAGGCAGGCCAATCGCTGTCGCAGGGTCTGGAGCTGAGCGAGGCCGAGCTGCAGAAGCTTCTCGATCAGCTGCAGGAGCTGCTCGGCGATCTCGACATGGACGTGTCGGAGCTCGCCCAGGCGCTGCTGCAGAACGACACCGGGCGGCTCGAACAGATGCTGCGCGAGGCGATGGAGCAGGCCGACGCACAGTCGATCGAGCGTGTGTACCAGGAAGGGCGCTACGCCCAGGGAATGTCGCAGGCGATGGGGGTCGAGGCGCTCAGTCAGGAGCTCGCCCAGCTCGGCGAGGCCCTCGACGAAATGGACCTGCCGCCCGAGCTGCGCGAGCTGCTCGACCGCTTGATGGAGCAGCGGCTCAAGGACCTGCGCGAAATGATCCGGCGTGCCGTGCGCATGGAGCTCGAGAAACGCGACCACACCCAGCGCGAACGCGACCGCATGGCGACGCTCGCCGAGAAGAGCTTCTACTATCTCTCCGAGGACGAGATGCGGCGCATGAAGGAAGCCGTGGCGCGGCTAGCCCAGCGGCTCAAGAACGTCGTCGCGGTGCGTCGCAAGAAGGCCAAGCGCGGCAAGTTCGACGTCAAGGCGACGCTGCGCAAGAACCTGCAGTACGGCGGTGTCCCGTTCCGCATCCACTTCGATCGCCGGGTGCGCGAGCGTCCGCAGGTGGTGGTCCTGTGCGACGTCTCCGACTCGGTGCGCAACGTGTCGCGCTTCATGTTGCAGTTCGTCTACTCGCTGCAGGATCTCTATTCGCGGGTGCGCTCGTTCATCTTCGTCAGCGACATCGGCGAGATCACCCAGCTGTTCGAGGAGAACGAGACCCAGGACGCGATCAGCCAGGCGCTCACCGGCAACATCATCAACGTCTATGCGCACTCCGACTTCGGCTGCGCGTTTCGGCAGTTCCACCGCGATCACCTGACTGCGGTCAACAACCGCACCACCGTGATCATCCTCGGCGACGCCCGCAACAACTACAATCTGGCGCACGAGTGGGTATTGCGTGACGTACAGCAACGCGCCAAGCAAGTCATCTGGCTCAATCCGGAGAGCCGGCTGACCTGGGGCTTCGGCGATAGCGAGATGGACCGCTACCAGCCGTTCTGCGACGTCGTCGAGGAGTGCCGCAATCTCAACCAGCTCTACCGCGTCGTCGATCATATGGTCGCCTGAGCCCAGCCGCTGGCGGAAATCATTGACCCTTTGTGTCCTTTCTGCGCAGAATCGTGGCTGCGAGGCCGCAAGGTGATGTCGTGACGAAACCCGAAGACTCCATCGAAATGAATGTCGGTGGGCTTACGCTGGACCCGGCGACGAAGAGCCCGATCGTAGTCCTCCGGGACTCCGAGAATACGGTCAATCTACCGATTTGGATCGGGCTGCTGGAGGCGACGGCAATCGCCACCGAGCTCGAGGGCATCGAGATGGCGCGGCCGATGACGCACGATCTCCTGCGCGACATGATCGGCGAGCTCGGTGCCGAGGTGGTGCGGGTCGAGATCAGCGACCTGCGCGAGAACACGTACTACGCGCGCATCCATCTCCTTTGCCAGGGAGGTCCGCGGGTGATCGATTCACGGCCGAGCGACGCAATCTCGCTCGCCTTGCGCGTCAACAGTCCGATCTTCGTCGCGCGCAAGGTGCTGAACGCGTCGGAGAGCGCGGTGCAGGTCGATGCAGAGAGCGCCGACGCCGATCCCGACCTGTCGACGGTGTCGCGCGACAAGTGGTCCGACATCCTCGAGAAGATGTCGCCCGACGACTTCAAGTACAAGATGTAGATTGCACCCCGTCGTAGCCGGCGGGAACTGAGCTCGCAGAGCTAGGATCGGTCGCAGTGCGCCTGCGGTCGTCGTTAGGAGGGGGAATCCATGTCCAAGGATCGCATGGACCGCAAAGAGCTTCGTCAGCCCGACGAGTTCATGGTGGTCACCGGAAACGCCGTCGACTGGGCGCGCAAGAACACCTCGACGGTGCTGGCGATCGCCGGCGGCCTCGCCGCGGTCTTTCTCGGCGTAGTCTTCTACAACTCGTATCAGGCGGCGCAGGTGCGCGAGTCGAACGGCGATTTCGCCAGCAGTCTGTCGACCTTCGCCAGCGGTGAGTACGGCTCGGCGGCGACTCAGCTGGACGGCGTCAGCCAGCGCTGGGCCGACACGCCGGTCGGGCCGCTCGCAGCGCTGCTCGAAGCCAACAGCCAGTTGCGCGCCGGCGACGCCGACGCCGCGCTGACCACGCTCGGCGGCTTGCCGTCGGCCGAGCTGCCGCCGTACCTTGCGCAGCAGCGCGAGCTGCTCTCGGGCGCCGCGCTCGAAGCTCAGGAGAACTGGGCCGAGGCGGCATCCGGGTACGCAGCGGCCGCCGCCGCTGGCGGACCGTACACCGCAGAGGCGATGATCGGCGAAGCGCGCTGCCGCGAGCGCAGCGGCGACGCCGCCGCCGCCCGCGAGCTGTACCAGAAGGTCGTCGACGAATACCCGAATCGCTTCGACAAGCAGCTGCTGGAAGCCAAAGCGCAGGCCTGAGGGCCATTTCCTTGAAATCCCATCCCACGAGCCCGGTGTGGTCAATGTCCGATAAGATAGATTATGTAAAGTGGCGGATTGCGGTGCGGGGCCGCATCTTCGGGCTCCTCTCGGTCCCCCTCCTCGCCCTCTGTCTCGGCGCGACGCCGAGTGCCGCCGACCAGGCCTGCGCCTGCGACGCCGACGGCGACGGCAACGTCATCGTCTCGGAGATGGTCGGCGCGGTGCTCAACGCGCTCGAAGGCTGCGACGTCGTCCCGGGGTGCAACGGCGACGCCAACTGCGACGGCATGGTGTCCGTCTCCGAGCTCATCCAGGGCGTCAACAATCTGCTCGATGGTTGCACCGGTGCGGCGTCCGACACGGTGGTCAGCGTGCGCTGGCTGCGCGAGCGGCTCGACGACCCGGATGTGCAGATCCTCGACGGCCGCGCCGGCGGCTTCGACGACGGCCACATCCCCGGCGCCCTCCCCTTGAGCCCGTACATGCTGGCGGCGACGGTCGACGACGTTCCCGCCCAGGTAATCTCGGCGAACGACGCGCAGGCGGTCCTTTCCGAGGTCGGCCTGCGCAACGGCACGACGGTCATAGTCTACGGTGCGTCGCCCGAGTTCGACCCGACCCGGGTCGTCTGGGCGTTGCGCTACTTCGGCCACGGCGACGTGCGCTACCTGGACGGCGGCTTCGCCGCCTGGGTAGGCTCCGGCGCAGTCGTTGCCGCCGGCCCGGCAACCAACGACCCTGGCGCCTACGCAGTTGGCGAAGTGGTTGAGGAACTGCGCGTAACCGGCGAATGGGTCTTGCAGAACCTCGGGCCGGAGCCGTATGAGGACTCGGTCATTCAGATAGTCGACGCGCGCTCGATGGGCGAATTCATCGCCGGCCACATTCCGACGGCGATCAGCGTCGATTGGGGCCGCACCTTGGACCAGAACGGCCTGCTCCTCGCGGATGAGGAGCTACGCGCGCTCTTCGTCGACCTGGATCCGGACAAGACGACGGTCGTCTACTGCACGGCCGGCTGGCGGGCTTCGGTCGACTGGTTGGTGCTGACCGAGCTCGGCTTCGCCGACGTCCGGGTCTACGACGGTTCGTGGCTCGAATGGGGCGTCGACGGCGCCGGTTTTCCGATCGAGACCGGAAGTGACTTCGACGTTGCCGAGGCTACGGCGACGTGCAGGATCGAGAACAAGGGAGGCCCTGCCGGCAAGCCGCAGCTGATTCGCGTGTTCCTGACCCTGACCAATGGAACCGGGCGAACCATCGCCGACGTCGTGCCCGAGGAGCTCGACATCACCGGCAGCGGCACGGTGGACATAGGGATCTCCGCCCCCAGCCTGCAGACGATGCCTCCGGACAGCGTCATCGAGCTCGACTGGGCGTTCGATCTCGAGGGAACGGTCGACGTCAGCGCGTCCGCCTCCGGTATCGCCCCGAACGGCGAGCGTTTCACCATCGGCCCCGTCGATTGCGGGTCGGTCGTCGCTGACTGACAGGTTTTCGGCCCGTCCAAAGCGCGGCTTCGCCACGCGTCCAAAGGCGCGCTTCGCGCGACCGGCCAAAGCACTGCTGCGCAGTGCGTCCAAACGGAGGGTCAGGCCCCCCACTTGGCCGCGAGCGCAGCTCGCTTTGGCCGCTGGCGGCTCAGCCGCCGCTTTGGCCACGCGGCGCCAGCCGCGTTTTGGACCCACCGCGCGTCGTCAGTCTGAAAACCAGGGTTTCCGGGTCGTCCAAAGCGCGGCTTCGCCACGCGTCCAAAGGCGCGCTTCGCGCGACCGGCCAAAGCACTGGCGCAGTGCGTCCAAACGGAGGGTCAGACCCCCCTTTGGACGCGAGCGCAGCTCGCTTTGGATGCTGGCGGCTCAGCCGCCGCTTTGGCCGCGCGGCGCCAGCCGCGTTTTGGACCAGCCGCCCGTCGTCAGTCTGATAACCAGAGAGCTTCAGTCCGGTCGGCAGATGCAGTCGGCGACGCCGTTTGTCGTTGCCGCGCCCTGTGCCTGAGCCAGCTCCTCGCACTCGAATCCGGGCTCGCACGCGCCGTTGCACTGCGGTGCCTCCGCCGCGCCGCAGGGGCGTCCTTCGTCTTCTCCGGTGTTCTCGACCAGGACCGGCGGGATCGGTCGCGGAATCAGGATGTAGGGCTCGCTCGGCGGACCGATCTGGCATTGGGTCTTGGCGATGCCGGTCACCCTGCCCTCGAACGGCTCGTCGCGCTCGACGAAGAAGCGTCCGAGCAGGTTCTTGACCCAGACGTTGACCGGTGGCGGCGGCGGCCCCCCGGGAGGGTCTTCGTTTTGCCCCTGCGTGGTGGCTACTCGCTTGTCGCCAAAGCCGAACATGATGCGCACCAATCCGGCCTCTGGGACACCGGCGGGACCAGGCGGAGGCGCGCCGTTGGTGGTGGCGGCGGGGTCGGAGCACTCGTCGTCGTCGCAGAAGCCGAAGCAGCAATCCTCGGAGTCCTCGCAGTATCCGCCCGGCCCCGAGCACTCGGTGGCGGCGTTGCGCAGGGTGGCGCAGATGTTGAGCTCGTCGAGGTCGGCGAAATCGAGAAAGGTTTCGGTGGCGGTGACCAGGTTGCTGTTGCCGTCGTAGATGGTGATCGACGCCTCGCGCGGCTTGCCTGGATTGCCGAGCATCAGCGTCGTGATCTCGCGCCACGTCGGCTTGCCGTCGACGGTCGGCCCCGGCTTGCACTCGTAGAAGCAGGTGACCGTGGGAGCTCCCTCGTCGAGGTTCCCTGCCGCGGCGGTCGTCGGCCCGAAGGCGACGGCGATTGCCAGTGCGATCAGTGCGGTCGTGGTTGATTTGCTCATGCCACTCTCTCCCTTAGTCGGGGCGTTGTCGGCTCCACGCCCGTACCAGGCGCTGCCGGCGCGCCACTCCCACGCCGGCGACGGCGAGCAGTAGCGCGAGTGCAAGGACGATCCCTCGTGTCGAGGTCGCGGGGGCCGGGGCGGCGACGGTGACGCAGGTGCCCTCCTGCCCGGGCAGGTTGCAGATGTCGACCGGACCGTCGCACGGCGTGTCGCAGCAGACGGTGTCGGCGCAGACGAAGCCGGCGGCGCAATTGCTCGGGTCGGCTTCGCAGTTACCGCCCTGCGGCACCGGTGTCGAGGTCGGTGTGCTGGTCGGGGTGATCGACGGCGTGTCGCTCGGCGTCGCCGTCGGTGTTTCGGTCGGCGTATCGCTCGGCGTCGAGCTCGGCGTCATTGTCGGCGGCACCTGACCGAAACGCTGCTCGAAGATCTCCAGCTGCGCGGTCTCGTTCGGCTGCGTCTCGCCGTTGGTGATCGCGATCGGATTCCTAGCTTGGCCTGGAATGAACTCGGGCTCGATGAGGATGTTCTTCTCGACGTAGACTTCTGCCTGCGGCGGGAACTCGGCGTAGTCGACTCCGATGCCGCCGTCGAACTGATTGTCGTCTTCCACCCAGATGTCGGCGAGGTAGATGCTGTCGGTGGTGAAGATCGTCTCGTCGACTTTGACCCGACCGCCGGGGCCGCTGAAGTTGGTTTCGACCAGGTCCATGCGCACCTCTCGAATGCGCGGGTCGCCGTGGATCTGCACCACGTGGAAGCCGAAATCCATCGCGAAGTACTGTGACGCCAGCCACTGCCCGTTGGCGACGAAGCGGATCCCAGGGTTCACCGGGTCGTCGACGATCGGGACGACGTCGATCTGGCTGAAGTTGCCGAGGTCGTACGGTCCCGGGTCGAAGCCGATCTGGATGACCTCCCAATCGCGGAAGATCTTGTCGAACACGGTGATCGACCCTCCCGCGAACAGCTCGACCAGCTTGCAGCTGTCCTGCTCGGCGCATCCGGTCGTCGACACCGGCGAGCTCCCGCCGATCGCAGGCAGCAGTGATGCCAACGTCAGTACGAGACTGACGGCTGCCAACCGAGCCCAGCCTTTCGATGCAAGGCGCCCGCTATCGCGCTCGATTGAGGGATTTGTTCGAAACCACACGACGCAACATCACTCCGAGAACTTTGGGCTTTATGCCAGGCTATGCAGCAGAGCGCAAACCTCGATACACTCTCGCTGCATCAGCTAGGCCGTCGGTATCCTCAGAGCCGGCTCTGCCGGCGTCCCAATGGCGGCTCGCGCCGCCGTCCCAAAGCGCGCTTGCGCGCGACTGTCCCAAGCGAGCTCCGCTCGCGTCCCAAGGGCTTCAGGTTCCCCGCGCCGCCCCCCGCGGCGCTTGGGACGCCGGCGCAGCCGGCATTGGGACACGCGGCGCAGCCGCGTTTGGGACGCGCGGCAAAGCCGCGCTCCGCGGCGCTAGCCGCGCTCAAGCGGATCGAACAGTTTCCCGTGTTCTTCGATGACGAAGCGGTCTGTCATTCCGGCGATGTAGTCCGAGACGACGCGCGGCAGGGTTTCGCCGGCGTGGTGTTGGGCGAGGATGTGCGGCGGTAGCTGGCGCGGTTCGTCCATGTAGGCGTTGAACAGCTCCGACATCACGCGGCGCGCCTTCTCGGCCATGCGCACGACGCGATAGTCGCGGTACATGTTCTTCATCAGGAAGTCTTTGAGCTCGAGGCGCTGTTCCTCGATCTCCGGGCTGAACGACACCAGCGGCGTGCCGAGAGCGCGCACTGCCTCCGGCGAGTCGATGTCGAATTCTGCGATGCGGCTCTCGATCTCCGCCACCAGGTCCTTTACCAGGGTGTCGATGATTCCGCGGATCGCCTGGTAGCGCCAGATGCGTCGGCTGGCATTCGGGTGGGATGAGCGCACGCGGTCGTAGGCGTTCTTCCACAGCCGCACCGACTCGAGCTGCTCGAACGTGAGCAGCTCCGACTTCAGGCCATCGTCGATGTCGTGGCTGTTGTAGGCGATCTCGTCGGTGTAATCGACCAGCTGCGCCTCCAGGCACGGCCCCCTGCCCGGTTCGAAATCGGCCGCCAGCGGCTTGTCGTAGGGCGGCGTGTGCTTGACGATGCCCTCGCGCACTTCCCAGGTGAGGTTGAGGCCGGTGAACTCCGGGTAGCGTTCTTCGAGGTGGTCGACCAGGCGCAGGCTGTGGGCGTTGTGCTCGAAGCCGCCGTGCTCCTTCATTAGATCGTCGAGCACGGTCTCACCGGCGTGACCGAACGGCGTGTGGCCGAGGTCGTGGGCCAGCGCCACCGCCTCGGCGAGGTCGACGTTGAGGCGCAGGCAGAGCGCTACCGTGCGAGTGATCTGCGCCGCCTCCATCGTGTGGGTGAGGCGGGTTCGGTAGTAGTCGCCCTCGTGGTTGACGAAGACCTGGGTCTTGTACTCGAGCCGGCGGAACGCGGTGCTGTGTATGATGCGGTCCCGGTCGCGCTGGAACGGCAGGCGGAAGTCGTGCTCCTGCTCGCGGTGGACCCGTCCCCGGGTCTCGTCGCTCGGCATGGCGAACGATGCCAGCGAATTGCGCTCGATGCGGGCGAGCTCCGCGCGTTGCAGCATGATGACGCATCTTACACGACGTGTGATGGGATCGCACGCGCCGCGGCGTGAGCAGAGTACGGCGCCTCGGTACTTTTCAGTCGGCACGCCCTTAGTGGGTTGACACCGCAGCAAGGTCGCGAGGCGGTAACGAGGCGGCATGCTCTTCGAATCGTCCGGTGGCATGGCGGTTGCGTTCGACAGCGACCACTATGCAGCGCCGACAATATTCTTTCCTCGCCCTCGCCTCCCTGCTCTGCCTGTCGCTGGCTTCGGCCGACCTCGTCGAAGCAGCCAACCGCGGCTCGCGGCGCGCTCGTGGCACACTCATCGTTCGGCCCAAGTCCGGTGCCTCGCCGCGCGCCATCGAACGCGCCTACGCCCGCGCCGGGGTGCGTTCGCGGCGCGGACTACACGGGCTGCGCGGCCAGGTGGTCGAGATGGCGCCGCAAGCGATCGCCCGCGTGCAGCGCGAGTTGCGTCTCTCCGGCCTGTTCAAGTCGGTCGAGCGCGACTACTTCGCGCGCGCCAACGTCATCCCCAACGATCCCAACTTCAACGCCCAGTGGTCGCTGCCGCGCACCGGCGTGCCGGCCGCGTGGGATCTGACCGCCGGCGACCCGACGATCTCGGTCGCCGTGCTCGACACCGGCGTCGACCTGTCGCATCCCGATCTCGCCGGCCAGCTGGAGTCGGGCTACGACTTCATCAACGACGACGCCGATCCGAGTGACGACCACGGCCACGGCACGCGCATGGCCGGTGTGGTCGCCGCCAGCTGGAACAACGGACTGGGAATCGCCGGGGTCGCTCCGACCTCGCGAGTGGTGCCGGTCAAGGTTCTCGGAGAGGACGGAACCGGCCCCTACAGCGCGATCGCCGAGGGCATCACCTGGGCGGTCGACCAGGGCGCCCGCGTCATCAACCTCTCGCTGTCGGGCGACAGCCCGTCGCAGGCACTGCAGGACGCGGTCAACTACGCGACCGCCGCCGGCGCCGTGTGTGTCGGCGCGGCCGGCAACGACGGCGCCGACGATCCGGTCTACCCCGCCGCGACCAACGGCGCGGTGGCGGTTGGCGCGATCGACGAAAACGACAACAAGGCCTGGTTCTCCAACACCGGCGCCTGGCTTAGCCACGTGTCGCCCGGAGTCTCCCTGCTCACCACCGACCTCGGCGGTGGCTACACCTATTCGACCGGAACCTCGCCGGCGGCCGCATTCACCTCTGGCATCTTCGCCCTGCTCTTCTCGTACGAGCCCTCGCTGAGCCCGGGCGCGGCGATCGCGCGGGTCGAGCAAGGCGCCTTCGATCTGGGAAGCGAAGGCTGGGATTCGAGCTACGGCTGGGGCGGCATCGACGCTCTGGCGACTCTGGTGCCGGGCGAGCCGGGGCAGACCCCTCCCGACGACACCGACCCCGAGGTCGACCTGCTGTCGCCGACCAAGGGCAGCCTGATGTCCGGCAACTTCGGCGTCGAGGTCGTCGCCAACGACAACGTCGGCATCGCCCGCGTCGAGCTCTTCGTCGACAACCGCAAGTACGCCACCGAGGTCGACCCGCCCTACTCTTTCGTGGTCAACGCGGCCGACTTCGAAAACGGCAAGCACAAGCTGCGCGCGTACGCATTCGACGCCGCCGGCAATCGCGACAACACCAAGAACATCAAGATCCTGACCACCGACGGCGTCGGCCTGTTGGTCAAGAAGGCCAAGGTGGTTGGCGACAAGGTCCGCATCACCGGGCAGTTCGCTCTGCCCGAGGGTGTCCTCTTCGACCCCGCCGTCGACTCGCTGTCGATGGCCCTCGAGTCGGGCGACGGCACCGTGCTCGCCGCCACCGCCGACCCCGGCGACATCGTGCTCAAGGGCAGCAAGACCTCGGCGACGGTGAGCCCGGTCACGCCCAACGAAGGGTCGGTGCAGTTCCGCACCAAGCACGGCAAGGGCGACGTGTACAAGTTCAAGATCAAGGCGGCCAAGCTCGATCCGATGCTCAGCCTCGACGACGTGATGAACCTGTCGTTGCAGGTCGGCGGCAGTCAGCTGTCTCAGGCGCTGAGCTTCCAGGACAAGGGCTCGGGTCGACTGGTCTACCCGTAGCGGTTCGACAGTTCCGATACCGACCCCGAGCTTGGCTGGTATGCGAGGTCGCAAACCAGCTGGCCGGGGCCCTGCCGTGCGTCGTCCAAAGTCGTAGCTGGCGCCGGCCGGTCGGCAAAAAGTCATACCGACCGAGGATTCCCGCCGCGGCGGTCGATGGGCAAGATTGGCTCCAACCGAGGGACATTCCGTCTCTCGCCAGGAGTCTTCGATGCCAGGCACGTCGAACATTTTCGAGATTTTGGCGCTGTTCGCGGTTGGCGCGCTGGTCTGTTGGCCAGCGTTGCGGCGCCGCATCCCTGCCCTGCAGTCGGCCAAGGGAGAGCCGGCGCAGCCGGTGCGCCGCTACGAGCCGCACTCGGCGCGCGCCTACTGTGAGCACGCGCAGGCGTCGGCCCCGCTGGCCGAGACGGACATCGACGAGACGTTCTACGCTGGCGACCCCGAGCCGGCGGGCAACGATCATGTGATGCCGCTGGCCGAGGCGCTGATGCGCGGTGAGGAGTTCCTCGATGCCGAGCAGGGGGCGAGCGGCCGGGCAACGGTCGAGCGCGAAGTGACCGAGACCGGACCCGCCCCCTTCAAGATCATGGTGGTCGACCGCCGCGACAAGTTTCGCACCGCGATGTTGCTCAAGTTGGCGCGCGGCGGGCATCGGGTCTACCCGGTGGCAAACGGACGCGAAGCGCTCGATCTGTTCTCGCGCGAGCGCACCGATCTCATCCTGATCCACCGCGAGTCGCTGTGCGAAGCTGGCGCCGACTTTCCCAAGCGGGTCCGTTCGCGCGCCCCGTACGTTCCGATTCTCGTACACGGCGGTCGTCCGGGCGCCGGCAACGTCGGCAAGCTGCGCCACGGAGTCGACATCACCGTGATCTCCAACGCCGGCGAGGACGTCGACGTCATCTCCGACATGATCGACTGCTCGCTGGCGGCGACGCGCTGCATCCGCTCCGTCCAGGAGGAGCAAGGCGTGCGCGGCCAGGTGGTGTCCGAGCTCGCCTTCAACCTGCGTTCGGCGCTCGACGTGATCTGCGGCTACACCGACATTCTCAGCGACGACCCCGATCTCGGCCGCTTCGGCGAAATGCTCAGCCGCATGCGCGAGTCGACCAGCTCGGCGGCGGCGACGGTGCAGATGCAGAGCGACGTCGACTCGGCGCTGGAGATCGACAGCGGCGCGCGCGAGGAGCGGGTCGACCTGTTCCAGCTCTCCGAGAAGCTGCATCATCTGGTCGAGCGCCAGATCGGCTCGCGCCCGCTCGATCTCACCACCAGCGGACCGATCGAGGGCAGCGCCCTCTTCACCGACGGCGAGAAGCTGGCCGCGATCCTGTCACACGTCATCGCCGACGCCGCGCGCACCACTCCGACCAGCGCCATCAACGTCGCGGTCCGTTCGAGCGCCGAGCACACCGACTTCGTGGTCAGCGACGCCGGGCCGTCGATCCGCTCCGACATGGGAGTACCCTATGCCGGCGACGCGACCCCGCGCGGCGTCGGCCTCACCATCGCCGAGCGCCTCGGCCGCTCGATCGGCGCGACCCTATCGGGAATGCAGTCGGAGTCCGGCGCCTCACAGTTCGTCATCCGCGTGCCGAGCAAGCTGATGACCCCGAGCACCGAAGCGGCCTCCCGTCTCCTCCACTAATCGGATTCAGTCTGGCCTCTCCTGTAGAGGCTATCGATTTTCTCGAAAGAAACGCGCGAAGCGCGCACCGAATCCCTCTCCCGCATTGCTGGCGGGAGAGGATTAAAGGTGAGGGGACCGACCATCCCCGAACCTCGAAGCTGCCCACTACTGACTGATCCGCAGTGAGCGGCCGCGACGGACCCTCTACCCAGCGCGCCGCGGTCGCATGGCGATCAGGTGTGCCGAGCGTGAGCGGCCGCTCTCGATCCGGGTGTTCTCGAGCACTTCCATGTCGCCCGTCTCGAGCGTGCGCAGCAGGTCCGTTTCGTAGGTCACCTGGCCGAAGTCGATGCTGGTGAGATACCGCAGCAGCGGCTTGAGCGTCTCCATCCAGGGCGAGCGCTCGTGCTCCAGGGTCTGGGTGGAGTAGATGACTCCGTCCGCGTCGAGCAATCCGGCGACGTGGCGCAGCGCCGCCACGGGATCTGGCAACAGCATGAAGCTGGCGCTGAAGTAGATCGCGTCGTACGGCCCGCCCTGGTGGTCGTAAACCGACTGCAGCTCGGCGCTCACCTGATCGTCGAGACCCGCTTCGCCGATCGCCTGCCGGCACGCCTCGACGTAGGTGGCGTCGATGTCGATGCCGTCGACGCGCAGACGCTTGTCGCGGATCGTCGCCTGATTGGCGAGCAGCGCCTTCCCCGTGCCGATACCTACGTCGAGCATCCGCGCCCCCTCCGGCAGGCGGCGCAGGACCTCCGCGTACCAGCCCGCGGTCATCCCGGTGATGAGCAGATCGTAGATGCCGGCGCGCATGTCGCCCCCTGTTTCTCGTGCCGTCCGCTAGCCGACTACTCGAAGTCGTCGTCGGCGATGTCCCACCAGACCTCGCACTGCTCGCGCCGGAACCCGCTGAGCAGCGAGTTCTCGGCATCGAAGTTGATCCGCTGGTCGCTCGCATCGTCGTACTGCGGCCACGCCAGCGCCCCCTCGCCGTTCGGATCGCCGGTGTCGGCGAAGCGCGACCAGTAGCCCTGCATCGACATCGACAGAGTCGCGTCCTCCGGGCTGGCCTCGCCTTCGGCCGAACCGAAGACGAAGGCGATCTCGGCGCCGTGGGTGGCGCCGAGCTGCGGCAGAACCTCGACCAGCACCGGCCGCGAGAAGTTGTAGAGGAAGACGTCGGCCCCGTTGGTGGCGGCGCGGCGCGCGGTGTCGTAGGTCCCGCAGACCAGGGAGGAATCGCCGTTGACGCGAATCAGGGCGTCGTTTGGCGAATCGAAGTCGTCGACCGGATAGACCGCTGCGATGTCGTCGGCGCGGTCGCCGTAGCGCGCTTCGAGCGCCGCCATGAATTGCTCCTCGGTCTCGATCGGCGGTATGCCGAGTGCGAACAGCGTGCCCTCGTCGCTATTCGATCCGAGGATGTACGGAACCCGCGCGAACTCGCCGTTGTCGTAGAGCGTGCGCGGCTGGTCGGGCAGGAACGCGCCGTCGACGATCGGCTCGAAGCCACCGGAGTTGGCGAGCAGCTCGTCGACCGGCACTTCGCGCAGGCACGCCAGCTGGTCTGCCGCACCGTCGCAGCCGACCGCGACCAGCAGGTCGTCCGTGTCCTGTTGCCCCTGCTCCAGCGAGTCGACGCGGTAGGTGCAGCCGCCGCTCTGGCTGATGCCGCGGTGGAACAGCCCGCGGCTGGGCGGCGCCACCATCTGAAAGCAGACGTTGAACGAGCCGGCGCTCTCGCCGAAGATCGTGACGTTATCCGGATCGCCGCCGAAGGCGATGATGTTGTCGCGCACCCACTGCAGCGCCTTGCGCTGATCGAGCAGCGCCTGGTTGGCGGCGTACGGTTGATCGGGATCTTCGTCGGCCAGGTCCGGGTGGGTGAAGAAGCCGAAGACGTTCAAGCGATAGTTGATGGTGACGACGACAACGTCGCGAGTCTCGGCCAGGCTGCGTCCGTCGTAGAACAACCCGCCGACGCCGAGCGGAACCTGGTCCGCTGACGACCCGCTGGTATTGCCGCCGCCGTGGATCCAGAACATCACCGGCAGCGGCCGCTCCGGCGCCGGGTCGGGCGACCACACGTTGAGGTACAGGCAATCCTCGACATCGCTCGCCGGCGTAGTCAGCGCATCCAGCTGAGCGCACGGCGGCGACATCTCATCGGCGACCAGCACCCCCTCCCAAGGCTCCACCGCCTGCGGCGGACTCCAACGCAAATCCCCAACCGGCGGCGCCGCAAACGGAATCCCAAGAAACCGCCGACTCCCCCCGTCGACGTGCCCCCGAACCGTCCCATCCCCGATCTCGATCTCCAGCCCCTGCTGAATCTCATTACCGGAGCCAGAATCGTCATCATCCCCACAAGCCGAGAGCACCAGCAAAGCAGCCCCCAGAACCAACCCCACAAAGCGACAAGGTCGCGAACAATCGATCATCTCGGATCCCCCTTCCACCCCCATCCGTACCAACCCAACCAATTCGCGCAAACGCGAGCCCCCGACGTCTGACTAGCGGCCCCCCATTTGGCCGCCCGGCCCCGCCGGGCTTTGGCCGCGCCGGCCTGCCCTCCGAAGCTCGCCGAGCGAAGGGGGGCGCTTTGGCCGCCGCCGCAGGCGGCTTTGGACGATCTGATATCCGGCCTTCCCGCGCGAAACGCGCGCCGCTGACGTCAGAATCGCCGCCCCCCCATTTGGCCGCCCGGCCCCGCCGGGCTTTGACCGCGCCGATCGAAGATCGCGCTTTGGCCGCCGCCGCAGGCGGCTTTGGACAACCCCGAAGTCCGAATCACTGTCCTCCATTTGCCCGCGCCGGCCTGCCCTCCGAAGCTCGCCGAGCGAAGGGGGGCGCTTTGGCCGCCGCCGCAGGCGGCTTTGGACGACCAGTCGCCGCTACCCAACCGGAACCGCCCGCCCCTCCCGCACCACCGCAACCCAATCATTCAACGGATTCTTGAACCGCACCCCATCGCCAACATCCATCCCGAGGTCGAGCGTCCCCGGCCGACTAAAATGCCAAACCATCGCCGCGCGAATCGAGTCTGAGCGATTGTCCGTCGAGCGGTGCATCAAGTGGCTGTCGAAAACCAGCAGATCCCCCGGCGACAGCAAGCACGGCTGACTCGCGCTCATATCGTGGTCGACGATCTCGACGTACCCGTACGCCGACTTCGGTCGCGAGTCGGGAACGTGCTGGTGCACCGGTTCGTTCTGGCTCCCGGGCAGAACGTGCAGGCAGCCGTTTTCGAGCGTCGCTTCGGTCACCGCCAGCCACAGCCCGACGATCGGCCGCGCCGGCTCGAACTCAAAGTAGTACGAGTCCTGGTGCCAGGGCTGCCCCCAGGCGCCCGGGTTCTTGAAGATGAACTGCGCCAGAAAGCAATCGACATCCGGCCCCAGCGCCTCGACCAGGACGTCGGCAACCGCAGGATCGGCGAGAAACTCACGAAACGGCCCGCGTCGCTGCAGCCCAAAGATCTTGCCCACGAGATCCTCGGGATTCGCACCGCTGAACCCCTCTTGCGACTCCTGCAACACGAAGGCCGGAGAAATATCCTCCCCCGCCGCAGCCGCCCGAGCCAGCCCGACGACGTCCTGCAGCATAGCCGCGCCAACCTCGGCCCCCACGAACCCTTCGAGCAGGCTGAACCCCGGCTGATCCGAACCGCGCAACCGCCGCGCCAAGTCAGTAGTGGTCATCGGAGAAAAAGACTAAGCCGCAGATGAACGCCGATCTCCGCTGATGAGTCCAGAACCTCTGGGACCCAAACCCATCAGCGTCTATCTGCGTTCATCTGCGGCTAAAAAGAATCTGCCAACCCAATCAAACCTTCATGTCGAAGAAGCAGATCTTGTTCCCATCCAGATCCCGAACATACCCGCCATAGAAAACCGGCATCCGCTCCCCCGGCTCCCCTTCATCGGTGGCGCCGAGCTCGCGCGCCTTGGCGTACAGCTTGTCGACGCCCTCGCGCGATCCGCCCGGAATCGCGATCATGTTGCCGTTGCCCGGCGCCTGTTCCTTCTCGTCGAAGGGGATGCAGATCGCCAGCATCGTCCCTTCCCCGGTCCCGTAGAACTTGATCCTCCCGAGATCCATCAGCGCGGTCGCGCCGACCTCCGCCAGCAGCGCATCGTAGAACGCCGACGCGCGCTCCATGTCCTTGGTTCCGATCGTCACGTATCCCAACATCAAATTGGCTCCTTCGGATTGGTATGCCGACGGTTTTACCCGGACGGGCGCGCCGAAGCCATGCCCGCGGCGGAATCCTCGATGGCTGCCTGTCATTCCCGCACGTCGGAATGCTACATGGCAGCGCGTCACTACTGTCGGTCTGGGACATATACTGGAAGCCTTGCTGAACCGAGGGGAATCCCCAATAGATGCAGAGTTGATTGTCTTGCTATGGGCTCAGTCGAATCCAACCGAAAGGGAGAGCCCCAAAATGAGCATCCAGAGCAGACGCCAGGGATCGCGCGATGTGCGCGAGAACGCCGCCGACCTGGCGGCGGCGCGGCCCCACCCGCGCCATCGAAACAACGGCGAGGAACAGCGCTACCGTCGCTACGTGGTCGTCGAGGACACCTGCGTCGATCCGCGCGCCAAGGGAAAGAAAAAGAAGGAGCGCAAGGCCCCCGAGTGCAAGATCGAGCTCAGCTACATCGCCAACTTCACCAAGGGCCTGCCGCACGACACCAAGACCGGGCTGCTGCTGAATCCGCCCGACTACCGGCAGTTCGTGCGTGGTATCCAGTCGGGCGACACAGCCGACTTCGAGGCCACACCGCTCGGACCGGCGGTGGCGCCGAAGACCTGTGGCTGCCTCAGCGTATCCGACATCACCTGCGAGTCGCCGCCGACCTGCGACACCTGGGAGTCGTGCATCGCCGAGTGTGCGGAGGTTCGCGCCTGGGAAAGCCAGGCGGCAGGGCTGCTGTTCGACCTCGAGGGCCCCGACGCGCAGTCGGTGACCATGCCGCCCGCCCCTACCCTGGACAGCGCCGAGCTCGCCGCCGAGATGGCCGAGGTCTACCTGATGGCGCTGTTGCGCGACACGCACTTCTCCAACTACCGCGACGGCAAGGGCAAGACGCAGGTGGCGCCGAAGGGCATGTGCGAGAAGTGTCCGCCCAAGATCGACGTCAACGACGCCTGCGAGATCCTGCAGAAGCTGCATTGGTTCAATCAGGACTGCTGCGATCTGAGTGACGAAGAGCGAGCCCGCCATCGTGACATCGCTTCGCTCACGCCCGACCGGATCTTTCGCGGCATCGCCCCTGGCGACGAAGTCGGCCCGTACCTGTCGCAGTTCCTGCTGATCGGCAACGGCGGCCTCGACATGGGCAAGGTCGGTCTGAGCGACGGCTACGTCAACTACGGTGCCATTCGCATCGACCAGCGAGTGCGGATCGCGGCACCGTGCCGCGACTTCATGACTACGTTCGAGTCGTGGGTCGACGTGCAGAACGGCGCCAAGGTCAACGGCAAGGAGACCTACGAAGGCGACGGCAAGAGTCCCGATTCATTCCGCTTCATGACCACGCCGCGCGACCTCGCGACCTACGTCCACTACGACGCCCTATACGAGGCGTACCTCAATGCGTGCCTGATCCTGCTCAGCCTGGGGGCGCCCCTCGATCCCGGTTTGCCCTTTCTGGCTCCCGACGTCCACGACAAGCAGCAGGGGTTTGCGTCGTTCGGCGGACCGCACATCCTGACGCTGGTCACCGAGGTAGCGACCCGCGCCCTCAAGGCAGTCCGGTACCAGAAGTTCAACATCCACCGCCGGCTGCGCCCGGAGGCGTTGGCGGGCCTGATCGACCGCTACAAGTCCGGCATCGAGGTCAACGGCGAGCTGGCGCCGCTCGAGCCGATCGTGACGGCGCTCGACGCCTGCGGCCTGCTCGAGCTGGTCGCCCAGCACAACGCCTGCCAGAA
The DNA here is from genome assembly GCA_030430165.1 of bacterium. Lineage (GTDB taxonomy): Bacteria > Desulfobacterota > Binatia > HRBIN30 > CADEER01 > CADEER01. The sequence goes on from JAUIGL010000091.1 coordinate 23,463, forward strand.
CAAGTGCAACGACGACTGCAAGAAGGACGCGTCGGCCAAGGGCAAGCGCTATCTGCTGCCGATGGCCTTCCCCGAAGGCTCACCGATGCATCCGAGCTACGGCGCCGGACACGCCACCGTCGCCGGCGCCTGCGTAACGATTCTCAAGGCATTCTTCGACCACGGCTGGCACCTGCGTTCGAAGAGCTGCAAGCCGATCGTCTACGAGCCCGACATGCACGGACAGAAGTTGGTGCCGGTTCCGGGGATGGTCGACCCGCTCACCGTCGAGGGCGAGCTCAACAAGCTCGGCGCCAACATCGCGATCGGCCGCGACTGGGCCGGCGTGCACTACTTCACCGACTACATCGAGTCGTTCCGCATCGGGGAGCAGATCGCCCTCGGCCTGCTCGAGGAACAGCGCCTCTGCTACGGCGAGAACTTCACGATGACCGTCCCCCTGATCGACGGCAGCGCCATCCAGATCTAACGACTCCCCGAGGGGGCCGCCCGGCGCGGCCCCCTCGGCCCCCCCTATCCTTCGCTTTCGTGGGTGAAGCGGCCCGACACCAGGCCACGGTACGGAGGCTTGCCCCGCGCCGATCGACCAGCCAAGATCCCCGCAACGCCCTCGTAGCTCAGTTGGATAGAGCACAGGATTCCTAATCCTGGGGTCACAGGTTCAATTCCTGTCGGGGGCACTTCATTTCGGGAGTTTGGGGTGGGGCTAGAGAAAAAACTGGCCCTCGAAACGCGTCTAGGTAACGTCCGGGAGGTTCGGTGGCAGCGTCTGAGGTACTGGGATTCCTCCGCCTCGTTGGATTGATTATCGTTGTGGCCGCAGTCGTCGTTTATTTCAACGGCGGCCTCCCCGAAGCGGCCATTTGGAAAAATTGGGGCGAAGCCGCTTATCACTGGGCAGCGGCCTTAGGCATACTCGCGGCGGCCTATTGGTTCCTTGTTCGGCGCGAAACGTTCCCGAGGGCGGTGTTGGACGTGAGAGTTTTCGATCACCCGCTGACAGCTCGCTTGTTGCTCGTCACCGCAATCGCGAGAATCAAGAACGTCGGGCAAAGAACGTTTGTGGCAAAAAGCGCCGTTGGGCGAATTCAACAGATAGTTCCGCTGACCGCTCCTATCGATCACTTTCATCAAGAGAATGGTGAGATCCACTGGCTACAGCTTGACGACGATCGGCGAGTAGATCTAAAAGACTGTCATATCGAGCCGGGGGAAGATGATGAGATCGTCTTCGACTTCACGATCGACCGATGTGTCCAAGTCGTTCGAATATATATCCATATTAACAATGCGACGATCGGAGCAAGGAGCGTTGGTTGGAGCTGGACTGGCAATTACCGAATCTCGTAGGGGCAATTTCATCTTGAGCGCGGAGAAGCCGAAGCCAGAGCGACCGAAGCCACCGAAGCCGATTCCCGAAGAAGTGGATAAAAGGCTTCCGCCCCCATTCAGGCAGCAACCCGAAAAGCCCCGACCAACGCGCCCTAAGCCTCCCCGGAGAAACTAATCCTCAAGCGAAAACGGGAGTATTCCCCTCCCGTCCAGTTTGAGGCCAACAGTGTTCCCCAGGTTTCAAGCCACCAGTTGTGGTTTGTGGTCGCCTGCCGTACAAACTCGGCAAAGCTGTCTGGTCGCAATCGACACTCGTACAGGCGGTGAGCATGAAAAGAAATGAGGGACAGGTCAGGACAGGTCCATTCTTCGTGTCGATTCCTTCTAAATTCCAGGCGGTTAGCGTTCGGAAAATAGACCTGTCCCCTGATCGGTATTGGACGACGGTGCTACACCATGAACCGCCCCGGGTTTTCCGGAGGCTCCATAATTTGGGAGAGATGGAGCCATGGGAAAGCCGAGAAGGTATTCAGCGGAGGTCCGAGAGCGGGCAGT
>JAUIGL010000092.1 GCA_030430165.1 bacterium
GCAGCCTCCCTCCTCCTTCTCAACCACGTCCCGCTCATCGAGACCAGATCGGAGTTTCTTCTCCGAATGATCCGGCGGCACGCAGGGGGCCGGGCTAGCTAGCAATCCAGGTCTTAGCCCGTAGCCGGCGCCTCGCGGCGTCAGGGCAACGATCGCGGCCTCCTCGAGCAATCGAGGGGGCCGCATTGCATTTGGCCCCGGAAAAGATGGAAATCGCCGCATGCGCAAGCTCTTGACCGTAGCCGCCGCGGCCTTCGGGTTGCTCGTACTCGGCGGCCTCGGCTTCGTTCTCTGGTTCGACTCTGCGTACGAGCCCAACAGGGTGGTCGAGTACGCGCGCGTCGGCGACACGGCTCTGGTACTCCACATCTTCACGCCGGCCGCCGAGACGGACGGTTTGCGACCGGCCGCACTTCTGTTTCACGGCGGCGGCTGGAGAAGCGGACTGCCACAGCAGTCGTTCCACACCGCAAAGCTGCTGGCGCAACACGGCTACGTGGCAGCCTCGGCCAGCTATCGGCTGAAATACAGCGACGGAGCGACACCGTTCGACTGCGTCGACGATGCCAAGGCCGCCTACCGCTGGTTGTGGGAGCACGCCGGCGAGTTGGGTATCGAGCCAACCCGCATCGTCGTCGGCGGCAGCTCCGCCGGCGGCCACCTCGCCGCGGCCGTCGCCCTCATCGAGGGGCCCGGCGACCCACCGGAACCGCCGGCGGCGATGTTGCTGTTCAACGCCGCCCTCGACACGTCGTTCGAGGCGCCCACCGCAGCACGAATCCAGTACATCGCCGAAGAGTTCGGCGAACGCGGCCGAGACATCTCGCCCAACCACCACATCCGTCCGGGGGCGCCCCCCGCCATCGTGTTCCACGGCGCCAAAGACGGGATGGTGCCGATCGAGCACGCGCGCGCCTTCTGCGAACGCATGCAAGAGGCCGGCAACGACTGCGAGCTGGTCACCTATCCGGACGCCAGCCACGGCTTCTACAACCTCGGACTCCCCCTGGTCGACGACGTCAACACCAAGCTGCTGGCCTTCCTCGACCGCCACCAAGTCACGGCGAGCGCGGTGGCCCGGTGAAAATCACTGCTCCACCTATTCTCCAAGGATCGGCGCAGGCTCACTTTCTATCCACAGATTACGCAGATGACGCAGATTTGGTTTTCAGGATTCGGAAGACCTGAGCTCCAATCTGCGTAATCTGTGAAATCTGTGGATAGAAAAGAGCCGAGAAGCTCTGCGTGGCACTGCCGATCGAGTGACCACCCGCCCCCGGGTTCAGGGTTCGAGGAACCCGTCGCAGGGGACGTTCGAAAGGTTCGTGATCACCCCGGCGACGCCGGCGGCGAGGGCCCCGATGTCGTCGTCGCCGAAGTTGGCTTCGCCCTCGGCAACGACCGCGGCCAAGTCGCTCTGGAAATCGAGCAGCGCCGCACGATCGGTCGGACCGAACAGATCGAGATCGGACGCTACCGCGGCGTCGATGACGTCGAGCACGCGCGTCGCGTCGGGAAACACCACCAGCGGGGCCATCGCGAACGAGGGCGGCGTGTCGGTCTCGGTCAGCATGTACGTGAGATGGAATCCGCTCTCGCTCTGCTGCGCTAGCTTGTCGAAGTCGACCACCGAAACGTCGTCGGCCGCCGTATGGTAGCACGGCCCGGTCGAGTCCGAGAAGAACACCGTCGGGATCTGCCGGCGGATGAACCACACGTAGTCGCTGCGCCCCTGCCCGAAGATCTGGCTGAGCCGGCGGATGTCGAGGTCGACCCGCGCGGTCGCCTCGGCAACCGCGTCGAGCAGGAGGTCGCCGCCGGTCTCGGCGCCGACGGCAAAGCTGAATTTGCGCAGCGACGGCAGCAGGTTCGCTCCCTGAATGTCGAAGTTGAGATAGGCGATGGTGTCGGCCAGCGGCACCGGCGGGTTGTTGACGTAATAGCTCGAGCCGAGCAGGCCGTCTTCTTCGCGGTCCCAAAACGCCAGCACCACCGAACGACGCGGCGGCGTGCCGATAGCGGCGATGCTGCGTCCGATCGCCAGCACCGCGGCGACCCCGGCGGCGTTGTCGGTGGCGCCGTTGCAGACCCCGGAGCAACCGCCGAGGTGATCGTAGTGCGCGCCGACGATCACGTACTCGTCGGCGAGCTCGCCGCCCGGAATCACGCCGAGAACGTTGGTGCCGCGATCGAACGGCTGAAGGTAGGCATCGTCGCCGCTCGCGCCCGAATCGAGCCCCGCGGCAAAGCCGCGGATCTGGTCGATGATGTACTGCCGCGCCGCCGCAGAGCCGGGGGTGTCGTTGTCGCGCCCGTCGAGGTCGTCGTCCGCCAGGGCGAGAACGTCGTCCGCCTCGAATCCCGTGAATTCGATCACCACCGGACAGCCGTTCAGCGAGCCGTCGACCGCGGCAATCAGCTCCTCGATGCTGATCGAGCCGTCGGCGTCGCGGTCGCTGCCGGCGCAGGCGGAGAGCTCTTCGAGATCGAGGGCGACGCGCACCAGGAGCACCAGCTCGTTGATCCGCACCGCGCCGTCGCCGTCACAATCGCCGGGACACGCCGCAGCGCATTCCGCGCCCTCGGCCTCGGCGCACGCCGCCGCGTCCGCCGCCCCGCCGAGCATACCCGCGCCCGCATACACCGTCATCGCGGTCAACGCCGCCACCATTGCCGTCGCGATCGATTTGGTCACACGCCCCTCCTCGCCGAACCATCGCAAGGTTCCGAGACTTCCTCAAACGCCGGCGGAAGCCACCCGGCGCGGCGACCGGAGGAGGCTCACACCGCGTCTTCGATGTCCTCGAGGTGCTCCAGCATGTAGGCCTTGAGCTTCTTCTTGATGCGCGCCTCGATCTGGCGCACGCGCTCGCGGCTGATCTGATACTCTTCGCCGATCTCCTGCAGGGTGAGCGGCTCGCTGGCCACCAGGCGGGCTTCGAAGATGCGGGCTTCCTTGCCCTCCAGGGTGTCGCCGAACTGGTGGATGACCTCGCTGATGCGCGACTGGAACTCGGCGTCGGCAACTTCCCCTTCGGTGTCGGCGGCGCGGTTCGGCAGGATGTCGAGCAGGCTGCCGCCGTCGTCGTCGTGGGTCGGTGCGTCCACCGACAAGTCGCGCGACGACAGCCGCTGGTCCATTTCGACGACCTCGCGCTCCTTCACGTCGAGGCGCTTGGCAATCAGGCGCGGCTCGGGGAAGATGCCCTGCGCCTCCAGCTTCTCCTTCTCCTTCTGAAGATTGAAGAACAGCTTGCGCTGCGCCTGGGTGGTGCCGACTTTGACCATCCGCCAGTTGTTGATCAGGTAGCGGATGATGTAGGCGCGCACCCACCACACGGCGTACGAGGGAAAGCGGACTCCACGGTACGGATCGAAACGCTTGACCGCCTCCATCAGACCGATGTTGCCCTCCTGCACCAGGTCGAGGAGGTTGCGGCTGGCCTTGGCGTACTCGCGCGCGACCATCACCACCAGGCGCAGGTTCGAGGTCACCAATCGATAGGCGGCGTCGAGATCCTCGGTCTCGAGATAGCGGACCGCCAACTCCTTCTCTTCCTCTCGGGTGAGAAGTGGATAGCGCCGCGCCTCGACCATGTAGCGCTGCAATGGGTCGTAGGAGACGACCGAGGTGCGCGCATCATCCTCGTCCTCGAAGACGGGCTCGCCGATCGAGTCGGCGCTGTCGTCGGAATCGTCCTCGGCAGGAACGACCTCGGCCTCGACGACGCGTGCGATGTCGTCGTCGCCGTCGCGCTCGACCGCTTCGAGCCCTTCGCCGTCGTCCTCGTCGACGACCTCGGCCTCGAGTGCGCCGCTGTCTCGCTCGTCTTTCGGCATGCCCGAGGTCTGCCTAGCGCCGCACCTGTTTGCGCAGCTCGTCGACCAACGTCGAAACCACCTCGTCGAACTGCCGCCTCATCGACAGCGCCTCTTCGCGCATGTGCAGGATCACCTCGACGCCGGCGAGATTGACCTCCATCTCCTGCATCAGCACCGAGATCACTCGCAGGCGGTCCGCATCCTCGGCGCTGACGACCTCGTCCTCGCCCGAGGTCGGTGTGACGATCTCGACCAGCCCCTCCTTCGCCACCTGGCGCACCAGGCGATCCTCGATCTGCAGCTGGACGCAGACTTCGCGGATTTTGACGAACTTGGTCACCATCTCATCCTAGTCGAAACGCAACGCCGAGCGCACGTCCTCTTTGTATCCGGCGTCGAGAGCTCGCGCCGCCTGCTCGATCGCCTCGCCGCCCTCGCCGGGAATCTGCACCTGAACGCGCAGGAACAGGTCGCCGCGCTCGCCGCCCTTGAGCGCCGGCATGCCGCGGCCGCGGATTCGCAAGCGGACCCCGCTCTGGGTGCCGGCCGGAACCCGCACGCGGACCTTCGACCCGTCCGGCGTCGGAACCTCGATCGACGCCCCAGCCACCGCCTCGGCCACCGTGACCGGCAAATCGACGACGAGATCCTTGCCGTCGCGCTCGATCTGCGGATGTGGGCGCACCTTCACCCGGATGTAGAGATCGCCCGACGCACCGCCGCCGCTGCCCGCCCCGCCCTTGCCGGCGACGCGGACCCGCGAACCGCTATCGACCCCCGGCGGTATCTTGATCGCGAGGCGCTCGCGCCGGCTGGTCGTGCCCTCGCCTCCACACGTGGCGCATGGCCGCGCCCCCTCGCGGCCGACCCCGCCACAACGCGGGCACGCCCGCATGAACGGTACCGGTCCGTCACCGACCCGCACCTGACCGCTGCCGCCGCACTGAGAGCAGGTCGTCGCCGCGCTGAGATCCAGTCCCTGCCCGTGGCAGGTCGCGCAGGCTTCGCGCCGGTCGATGCTGACCTCGGTCGACAGACCGCGGATCGCATCGAGCAGTCCGATCTCGATTTCCGACTCGAAGTCGCCACCGGCAGCGGCGCGCGGCGCGCGTCCGCCGCGCCTCGCCTGCTCGCCGAGAATGTCGGCGAAGATATCTTCGAAGCTGCCGTAGCCGCCGAAGCCGGCGCCCGGACCAGCGGATTGGAAACCGCCGCCACCCCAACTCTGCGCGTGCCGAGCGGCGCGCGCGCGCTCCGGATCGAAGCCCGACTCGACACCCGCCATGCCGAACTCGTCGTAGAGCTTGCGCTTCTCCGGATCGGACAAGACGTCGTGCGCCTGCGAGATCTCCTTGAAGCGCTCCTCGGCCTCGGCGTTGCCGGGGTTCACGTCCGGGTGGTGCTTGCGCGCGAGCTTGCGATAAGCCGCGCGGATCTCGTCCTGCGAGGCGCCGCGCTCCACACCGAGCGAGGCATAGAGGTCCTTATCTGCCATCGAGCAACCCTGCGGCGGCACTCACCGCGCATTGCGGGACACGCCGAGCCGAGCGGTGCGCCCGCGGAGATCTCGCGCGCCGGCTGGCGGCGAACAGCCGGTCTGAAGCGACCGGCACGAACCAAGCGGAGGAGGCGCCCGTCACTCCTCGACGGGTTCTGCCGGATACTCCATCTGGACCTCGTTGGCGGCGATCTCGCGGAGCGCGGTGACCACTTCCTTGTTCTCCGACTCGACCAGAGGCCGGGCCCCCTTGAGCAGCTGCTTGGCGCGGCGCGCCCCGAGCAGGACGAGCTCGAACCGGTTACCCACGTTGTCCAGACAATCTTCGACTGTGATTCTAGCCATGTGCGCTACCTCTCGAACGTGCCACTCTATGGGGTTCGACCGGCCTAGGCAACCCGGATCGCCGGCCAGCGCCGCCGCCGGGATCGACCGGCCCGGCCGGGGCCAATCGGGCGCAATCCCATAAGAGGATGGCCGCATTCGACTTCAGTGAACTGATCAACGCAAAGGAGGTAAGGAGCGAAGGGCTCCTTGGGAGTACAGCGCGCTGCTGCCTCAGCCCTGCAACGGCTCGGCCCCCGCGAGAGGACGGCGGCTTTGGGAATTCAGCTAACTAGACAGTACCAAGGAGCGAAGCGGGCTCAGAGTCCCAGGACTCCAGGGGTGTCTCGAGGCGATCAAGTTGTTGCGGAGCCGAGTCACTACGGTGCCGTGCTCCCAGCGAAGCCTTCGCTCCTTACCTCCTTCGCTCCCGCGTTGATCGGTTAAAGGCTGAAACCCATCAAGCCTGAAGACCTGAGCCCCGTTTGGATCCTTCGCCTCTTGCGTTGTGCCAAACCAACCCACTACCGGATTTCGCCATACCTTGACTCCATTTTCGCCTCTGGTAGCGTGCCGCGTCGATGGCCCTGATGGAGACGATTCGCAACCTCACCAACCGCGACGCGGCCGACCAGCGCCGGGTGAACGAGGAGCTGCGACGACTCTACGCGGGCTTCTTCGAGCGCGCCGACCGCCTCGAAGCGAGCGCCGCCCTGGCGCCGAGCGAGGCCACCGAAAGCGACCTGAAAAGGCTGGCCGCGGATCACCGCAAGGCCGCGGAGCATCTGCAGACGGCTCTGGTAGCGCGCGATTCGTCGGTGCCGGCGGTGCACCCGTCGAATCCCCAGCCGACGGGACACAATCACTGGGCGCGGATCGTCGAGGATCTCGAGGCCCTGCAACACGGTCGCGACGACATCCAGCAAGTCAGCGACGCATTTCTCGAGCGCAACCCCGACCTCGAGCGCACCTTCGGCGCGCTCACCCGGATCATCGACGACCACGTCACCCGGTTGCGCGGCGAGATCGCCCGCGCCGACCCGCTCGCACTCAACTGAGCCGGGCGGACACCTAGCTCCGCCCTAGCCACAAGAAGAACTCCCGGTTCCCCTTGGGGCCGAGCAGCGGCGACGCACATTCTCCGCGCACCGTCAGTCCGAGATCGGTGGCTGCTTGCCGCACCGAGTCAATCGCCGCCCGGTGTAGCTCCGGATCGCGCACCACGCCGCCCTTGCCCACCTGACCTCGCCCCACCTCGAACTGGGGCTTCACCAGAACAACCAACTCGGCCGGCCGCGCCATCACCGCGAGCACCGGCGCCAGCACCAGTCGCAACGAGATGAATGAGACGTCGATCACCGCCAGATCGGGTGTAAAAGGCAGGTCGGCCGCACCGACGTGCCGGATGTTCGTCCGCTCGAGCAGCGTCACCCGCGGGTCGCTGCGCAACCGCCAATCGAACTGGCCGTAGCCTACGTCGACTGCGACGACCCGCCGAGCGCCGCGTTCGAGAGCGCAGTCGGTGAATCCGCCGGTCGAGGCACCGACGTCGATCACGTCGCGTTCCTCGAAGCTCACCGCGAAATTTTCCAGCGCCCCCTCGAGCTTGTTGCCGCCGCGGCTGACATACGACGTCGCCGGGTCGTCGACCACGATCTCGTCGTCGTCCCGCACCATCGTGCCCGGCTTGTCGACCAGCTCGCCGCCAACCCGCACACAGCCCGCCATGATCAGGCGCCGCGCCTTTTCGCGGCTGGCGACGCCCTGCCGCTCGACCAGCAGACGATCCAGCCGTTCTTTCATTGCCTCCGCGCCCCGAACTTCCCCTACGCCGCCGCAGCGGCGCGGTCGACCACGAAGTCGACGAGATCGCGCAGGGGATCGGCAGCCGCGCCGAAAGGTTCGAGTGCCGAGCGCGCGCCCCGGCGCAACTCTTCGGCACGCGCCCGCGCTCCGTCGAGGCCGAGCAGGACCGGGTAGGTCCGCTTGCCGCGCTCGCGGTCGCGGCCCGCGGTCTTGCCGGTCGCCTGGGTCGGCGCCGTCGCGTCGAGCACATCGTCCACCACCTGGAAGGCCAGGCCGAGGCTCTCACCGTACGCGGTGAGCGCCGACAGCTGCTTCTGGTCGGCACCGCCGAGCAAGGCGCCGGCGCGCACCGCCGCGCGCAACAGTGCGCCGGTCTTGCGCCGGTGGATGCGTTCGACCTCGTCGACACCTGCTTCGCTGCCTTCCGCCGCCATGTCGTCCGCCTGGCCGCCGACCATCCCCGCCGCCCCGGCAGCCGCCGCGATTTCGGCGGCGGCGCGCGCAGCGGCTGGGTCCGCAGTCTGCGCGGCGACCCCGGACATCACCGAGAAGGCCTCCGTCAACAGGCCGTCGCCGGCGAGAATCGCCAGCGCTTCGTCGTAGCGGATGTGCAGGGTCGGTCGACCGCGCCGCAACTCGTCGTCGTCCATCGCCGGCAGGTCGTCGTGCACCAGCGAATAGGCGTGGATCATCTCGATCGCGCAGGCAAACGGCATCAGCGCCGGGCTCGCCGGTCGGTCGGTGCCGACCGCATCAGCCGCAGCCAACAGCAAGATCGGTCGAATACGCTTGCCACCACCGAGCAGGGCGTAGCGCATCGCCTCGACCAGGCGACTGCCGTCGTCGCGGATCGACGCGTCGAGCGCGTCCTCGACCAGCGCGCGACGCTGCTCGAGGTAGGCTGAGATCTCGCTCACTCGGGATCCTCTTCGAGCTCTTCGGTCACCAGGTCGCCAGCGGCGTCGCGCGACAGGATCTCGATTTTCTTCTCGGCCTCGTTGAGCCGCTCGTTGAGCGTACGCACCAGACCGACTCCCTTCTCGAACGATTCGAGCGCGCGCTCGAGCGGCAACTCGCCCGACTCGAGCCCGTCGACCAGTGCCTCGAGCGACTTCATTCCCTCTTCGAAAGTGGGCGGCGTTGCCCCTTTCGCCGGTTTCTTCTTCGCAGGCATCACCCCTCGCTTTCCTCGACGCGGACCGTCGCCCGGCCCTGTCCGAACAGCAGCTCGAGTCGTTGGTTCGGCTCGAGCTCGCTCGCCGAGCGAACCACCATGTTGTCTTCCGGCCTGCGCGCGATCGCGTACCCTCTCTGCAGCACCGCCAAGGGCGACAGCGCGTGCAACCGCTCGGCACCGCGCCGCGCGCGCTCACGCGACAGGCGCACCATCGACTCGGTGGCGCGGCGGCCGCGTTCGCCGAGCTCGTCGATGCGCAGCCGCTGCGCGCGGATGGTCTGCCGCGGATCGCGCACCCGCCGGCCGACCCCAGCAAGCCGTTCGCGATTGCGGGCCACCACCGAATCCATCGCGACGATCAAAGAATAGAACGATCTGCGCGCCGCCGCCTGCAGTTCGCGCAGGTCCGGTGTCACCGCCGCGGCCGCCGCCGTCGGCGTCGCGACGCGCAGATCGGCGACCAGATCGGCAACCGTGAAGTCGATCTCGTGCCCAACCGCCGAGACCACCGGCACCGGGCTGCGGGCGATCGCCCGCGCCACCCGCTCGTCGTTGAAAGCGTCGAGGTCGTCGGCCGACCCGCCGCCGCGGCCGACGATCAGAACGTCGGCGCCACCGTGCTCGGCAAAGTCGCGCAGCGCCGCGGCGATGTCGGCGGCGGCGCCCTTGCCTTGCACCGTAACCGGCCGCAAGACCACGCGAACCTGCGGCATTCGAGCCCGTAGCGTAGTGACGATGTCGTGGATCGCCGCGCCCGAGCGCGCGGTCACCACGCCGACCACATTCGGCCACGCCGGCAGGGCTCGCTTGCGCGCGTCGTCGAACAACCCCTCGGCGGCCAGCTTCTCTTTGAGCTGCTGCAGGGCGAGCTGGGCGCTGCCGACACCGTCGGGCTCCATCGCGTCGACGTAGAGCTGCAAGTCGCCGCGCGCGTCGTAGATGCTGACGCGTCCGCGCACCAAGACCGCCATCCCGTCGCGCGGCTGGAAACGGACCCGGCGCTGGTTGCCACGAAACAACACCGCCGCGATCTGGCAGTCGTCGTCCTTGAGCCGAAAGTAGAGGTGACCCGACGCCGGCCGGCGCAAGCTGGAGATCTCACCGGCGACCCAGACACTGGCGAAGTCGCGCTCGAGGTTGGAGCGCAATCGCCCGTTGAGCTCGCTGACGGTGAGAACCCGCGGTCGCTTTGCCGCCTGCAGTTGCATCAACGGATCCCCGGCACCCGGTCCATCCGGTCAGCTCAGCGCGCTGGCGTCGCCGATCAGGATACGCGTGCCGTCCGCCTTCTCCACCCAGATGTCGCAGCATGTTCGCGTCTGCGTGCCCTCGCGCAGCCGCTCGCGAACCTTCGCGTGGGCCCGCACTTCCTCGTCGGCCCAGAGGACGTTGGTCAGCCGCAGATCCATCCGGCCGCCAGCGATGAAGCCCATGCCGAAGTGCGCGGTCATCACCTCGGCGGCGAAACAGGTGGTCATCATCCCCTGCACGACGATCGCCGGGAACCCGAGCTTGCGCGCCTCCTCGGCGTCGGTGTGGTAGTTGCGCCCCGGCCCGGAGAACATCCAACAACGACGCTGGTCGACGACCTTGGTCACCGAGGCCAGGTCCTCCCCGGTCGCGGTCGGAAAGGGCGGGCGCTTCGGCTTCTTCGACGCGGAGCCGCGGTCGACCACGAAGTCGCCTTCGGAGGAGCTCTCCTGCTCCGGCAGGAAGGACTGGTGGGTGCGGCCACGGACCAGCAGAGCCCCGCTCTCCGCGTCGACCACGTCGGTCTCGTTGACGACGTAGTCACGGCCGCGCTTCGAGTAGCGGTCGACGATCGTCGACACCGTCCGCACCTCCGAGCCCACCCGAATCGGCGCGTACAACAACCACTCCTGACGGCCGTGCAGGTTGCCGATCAGGTTCTGCAGATACCATTCGCCGAGGAATTTGTAGCACTCCGAGTGGTACAGCAGAGGCGGAGCGATCTCGCGATAGAGCGGATTGTGGTCGTCCAGAGCGTCGGCATAGAAATCGACGACTTCGCGGCTCACCAGATAGCGCGATGCACCGCAGTGACGTCCGACCGAGGCTGGCTCGCCGTTCAGGTTCACGTATTGGCCTCCCTCTCTCGCGTCGCATCGAGAATCTTCGAGACGCCCACCACCTCGATGTCGCCCTGCTGCCGCCACTGCGCCAGCAGCGCGCGCAGTCGGCTGAGCTCGTCGGCGCCGGACGCCTGGGCTATGGCGATGGCGCGACCGCCCTCCCGCACCTGCGTGAGCAGGGCCTCGACCGCGCGTTGCCAACCCGCCCCCGGCGGGATCTCGAAGGTAATCGCGGAATTGGCCCCCTCGACGTCAGGACGGATGGTGAACAGTCCGCGCTCGCGGAAGCTGCGCATCTCATCGTCGGAAACGCCCTCGCCGGCAACCGTCACCCCGACCGCCCCCGGCACCGTTCCCAGCGCCGCATCGAGGCCGTGCCGCTCGCCCGCCGCCGACCTCCAGTCGAGCAACAGCTCGCGCTCGAAGATCTTCGCCAGCTCCGCGACCTGCGCCGAGAATGGGCGAAACGGCCGCACAGCGACACTCACCGGGTCGTCGAGCTCGAGCACGGCGCGGGCGACGCGCAGATCGTCGCCGAGGGCGCTCACCACCAGGCCGATACGCGGGCGCTCGGGCCGGTCGTTCCAGTAGACGCGAACCGTGTGCGTCAGCAACCCGTCGACGCCGACGAGGATCGAGCCGCCGTTGAACGTCTCCTCCCAAACCACGTTGACGCCGGGATCGACGCCGCGCAGCGCACCGAGCGACGCCTCGACCTGCGGCCTCTGCTTGCGATCGACGCGCAGCGCGAGAACCCGATGCGGCCAGCGAAAGGCCGCCGAGCCCTGCATCGACTGCGAGGTCGTCTTGGCGCCGAAGCTCTCGACCAGCGGCGCTGCCATGATGGCAGCCTGGACGATCTCGACGCGGTCGGGAAAATGCTCCGCCCATTCGGGTGAATCGACCAGCGGCGGCGCCTTGGCGGCGACCACCACCGGCGGCGCCGGCTGGCTCAGCTCCTCCGCCGACAGGTAGACCATGACCGCCAGAACGGCGAATAGAGGATAGGTTACGATCCAGCCGAAGCTGAGCCGCTCTTCGGAAGTCGAACCCTTTGCCACGCGCCTCTCCGGGCGAACGCGAAACGCGTCAAGCGGCCTTCTGCGCCACGACCGACTTGAAGACGTTCCAACTCTTCAAGAGCTCGAGAGCCCGCTGCAGCTGCGCATCGACGGTATCCGACTCCTCGTCCTCGACGACCTCCGCCTCGTCGAGCTCGTCCTCGGAGTCGTCCATCTCCTCCCCGCCGCGCAGGTGACGCGGCAGGTTGCGCTCGCGGATCAGCTCGGGCCGGTCCGAATCGGCTTCGACCGCGGGCAGCGGCTCCATGACGATGTCGGGGGTGATTCCCGTCGCCTGAATCGAGCGTCCGTTGGGCGTGAAGTAGCGAGCCGTCGTCAATCGAATCGCAGACTTGGTGTCGGGCCGGTCGCCGTCGATCGGCAGGATGGTCTGCACCGATCCCTTGCCGAAGGTCTGCGTGCCCAAGACGATCGCCCGCCGGTGGTCCTGCAGCGCCCCGGCGACGATCTCGCTGGCACTGGCGCTGCCGCCGTTGACGAGGACGATCATCGGAAAATCGGTGCGACTGTTCGCCGGACGAGCGAAGAACTTCTGCGCCTGGTTGTCGAGCCGCCCCTCGGTGTAGACCACCATGCCGGCGTCGAGAAAAAGGTCGGTTACGCTGACCGCCTGCGACAGCAGGCCACCGGGATTGTTGCGCAGGTCGAGGACCAACCCTTCGAGCCCGTCGGGCGACTCGTCGTCCATCGCCTGTAGAGCCTTGTCGGCCTCGCTGCGGGTGCGCTCCTGAAACTGGGTCAATCGCAGGTAGCCGTAGCCCGGCTCGAGCAAGCGATGCTTGACGCTCTTGATACGGATGACTTCGCGAACGATCGTCAGCTCGATCCAGTCCGGCTCGTCCTCGCGGCGAATCGTCAAGTTGATCTCGGTCCCCTTGGGACCGCGCATCAGCTTGACCGCCTGCATCAGGCTCATGTCCTTGGTGAACTCTTCCTCGATCTTGATGATCTGGTCACCGGCAACGACCCCGGCGCGGAACGCGGGAGTGTCCTCGATCGGCGAGACGACGGTGAGAATTCCGTCGCGCAGCGTGATCTCGATGCCGAGGCCGCCGAAGCTGCCGCGGGTCTCGACCTGCAGCTCCTTGTAGGCCGTCGGCGGCAGATAGGCGCTGTGCGGATCGAGCGAGTTGAGCATGCCGCGCACCGCGCCGTCGACCAGCTTCTGCGTGGTCACGTCGTCGACGTAATTCCTGCGGACCATCGCCAGGATCTTGGCGAAGTCTTCGAGGTTCTCGTAATCCTCCTGCCCCGCCGCGACCGCGCCAGCCAGCCAGCCGCTGGTCCCGATCACCACCGCCAACGCCAGGACCGCACCTGCCATTCGATTCTTCCGTCTCACTCGAGTCAGCCTCCGAACGCCGTAGTATAGCGCAGGGCTCGGTCAGCAGCCAGCCGCCATTTCCCGCCAAATCCGGCCACCCCAGGGGCGCGGCCCTGCCTATCCCGAAACCAATCAGCGGTTGCATTCCTGGCGAACGAAACGGAAAATTTCACCGTGGTGCTGAAGAGGAGCGGGGTATGCGAGAGCAGGTGATTCGCCGGCCATTGACCGATTTCTTCCGCGAGCTGATCCGCGACGCGATGAGCTGCCAGCAGGTGGCGCTCAGCGAGAGCACCGAGCACTACCTGGTGCGGCTGCTCGAACGTTTCGTCCGCCCGGAACCAGGCTGGCAGAAACGCCCCCTGGCCCTCGACTTCCTCGAATCCTTCCACCTCGACGACTCCTCGCAGCGCACCGGGCGAATGCGCCGCATCGGCGACACCAGCCTGTTTCTCTCCGGCGTCTTCATGGAGCATCTGGAGCGCCAGATCGTCTCCGCCGACTATTACATTTCGCTCGGCAGGACCGCCTACACCCACGTCGCCCACGCTCCCGCTCGCGGCTCGTCCGCCCCCGATGCCGTATTCGCCGAAATGGCGGAGCGCTTCCCGGATCTGGTGCGGGTGCTGACCGAGATCGGCTTCGAGCACCTGTTCCGCAGCGACCGGCAGACCGTGCGCGCCTACACCCGCTGGCTGCACACCGGCAGCGTGCGCGACGCGGATTGGCTAATTCGCCGGGGCGTTCTGCCGGTCGAGCTCGACCATTCGGGAAGCCACCACTGAATCGACCACCGGCTTGGCGTTGCGCGCAACCACGATCGTGAACAGCGAGCGCCGCGAGGTCTTGTAGACGCGCTCGAGCTCGAGGGCAGACTCGGCGAAGACTTCGTCGCGGCCCAGGGTGTGCCAACCGACCCGACGCGTTATCGGCTCGATGCGGCGGTCGAGGCTGGCCAGCACTCGCTTGTTGCTGCGGAAGTGATTGATGACGATGATGCGGCCGTCCGGCTTGCAGACCCGCCGCGCCTCGGCGAGAAACTGACCGGCGTCGGGCACGACGCTGATGACGTGAAAGGCCATCACGTAGTCGAAGCTCGAATCGTCGAAGTCGAGGTCCATGGCGTTCATCTGGTGCAGCTCGATATGACGCCATCCCTTGCGGTCGATCCGCTCCTGGGCCCGCTCCAGCATATCCGGAGCCAGGTCGACGCCGGTGACGTGACAATGCGGCGGGTAGGCGCGCAGCGCGAGGCCGGTACCGACCCCCAGCTCGAGCACACGGGCGCCGGCCGGAATCTTCAAGTCGCGGATGACCGCCTTGATTCGCGGGTAAAAGAATCGCGCGAAAAACAGATCGTAAAGCCCTGAATATTCGCCATATAGCTTACTCTCGTAAGCTTGAGGGACCGTCGTGCCAAGCGTCATCCAACCGCCTCCCGCACTGCTCCGCCTCAGGCGGCTGCTTCGCGCATTTCCCGCTTGAAAGCCTCGATATCCTTGGTCTTGAAGCGCCACTGACGGCCCTGCTTGAAGCCGGGCAGGATGCTTTTGCGGGCGTATTCGTTCACGGTATCCGGGCTCATGTCGAGCATCAGGGCAACTTCCCGGCTGTTGAGAATCGGCTCTTCTATTTCCATCATTTGGGGTCTCTGCCTCCCGGATGCGGCGACTAAACCGTAGCGGCGTATTCAACCAGTCGGGCTGCGACAGATCAAGTCTGGCCCTGGCGGCGGTAAATCCGGTCCCTGGTCGGCCGTGGATCCGCAATTGGGGCACTCAGGAGCGCCGCAGATCGCGCAGCTCGACCTCGAGACTGGTCCTGCCGCCCCATTCCGACAGGGTCGGCCGGTAGAGCACGTCGACCGTGTCGCCGGCGGCGACCTCGGCGTCCGCCATGCCGAATCCGATCGCCGGAAGCGTCCGCTTGCCGGCCCCGAGAAGCAGCTTGAGGTGACTGGAGCCGACCACCTTGCGCGAGTGAACCGGAACCGATCGGGCGAGAAACGTGGGCTGCGGATTGGCGGGCCCGAACGGCTCGAGGCGATCGATATCGGCCAGGGTTTGCTCGTCGACCTGGTCGAGCGCGAGCTCGAGGTCGACCCTGCGCTCGGCGACCAACGCCTCGTCCGGGGTGACCCGCGCCAGTACCTCTTCGAGGCGCGCCGCCAGCTCGTCGACTCGATCCGCGGCGATCGTCATCCCCGCCGCCATCGGATGTCCACCGAAGCCGATCATCAGCTCCTCGCACTCGCTGAGCGCGGCGTACAGGTTGACTCCAGCGATGCTGCGCGCCGAGCCGCGTCCGCTGCCAGTCGTTTCATCGAGCGCGATCATCACCGCCGGCCGGTGGAAGCGATCGACGATGCGCGAAGCGACGATGCCGACCACGCCGGGGTGCCAGTCGGCCGATGCCAAGACGATACCGCGCCGTCCTTCCACGTCGCCGCGCGCCTCGACCTCGGCGACCGCTTCGTCCACCGCCTGCCGCTCGATGCGCTGCCGCGCCTGGTTCTCCTCGTCGAGCACCACCGCCAGCCGTTCGGCTTCGGCGCGATCCTCGGTGACCAGCAGATCCACCGAACGGCGGGCGTCGTCGAGCCGCCCGCCGGCGTTGAGGCGTGGCGCCAGGCGAAAGCCGATCGACCCCGACGACACTCGCGAGACACCGCAAACACTCTTCAGCGCGACCATGCCCGGGTTGCTGCTGTTTTCGATCTCGCGCAGCCCGTGCTTGACCAGCACCCGATTCTCCTCGACCACCGGAACCACGTCGGCAATGGTCCCCAGCGCCACCAAATCGAGCATGCGCTTGAGCTCGGGCAAGCGCTCCGCCCCCGACTCGCGCAGGGTCATGCGCAGGCCGGCGGCGAGGTAGAAGGCCAGACCGGCGCCACACAGGCCGGCGAAGGGAAACCCCGCTCCCTTCTCGATCGGATTGAGCACCGCGTGCGCCGGCAGCGGCGTATCCGACACCTGGTGATGGTCGCAGACGATCACGTCCATACCGAGCTGCTTGGCGAGCTCGATCTCGGCGTGGTTCACACCGCCGCAGTCGACGGTGATCATCACCCGAGCCCCCTGCCCCGCCAGCGAGCGAACGCCGTGCTCCTTGAGCCCGTAGCCCTCCTTCAGGCGGTGCGGGATGTGCAGAACCGGCGGCCGGCCGAGCTCGCGAAAGAAGCGGTAGAGCAGCGCGCTGCCGCTGATCCCGTCGACGTCGTAGTCGCCGTGGACACCGATGCACTCGCCGTCACGCAGCGCCGCGGCCAGCCGTTCGCAGGCCGCGCCCATGTCGCGGAACAACATCGGCGAGCGCAGGTGCTGCGACAGGCGGGCGTCGAGAAACGCCTGCGCCGCCGCGGGCTCGGCCTGGCCGCGGTTGCACAGCAACCGCGCCAGCAGCGGCGAGACCCCGATTTCCTCGCAGAGATGCTCGGCTTCGGCTACGCGCTCACTTTCGAGTCGCCACCGCCGCCGCATTCCGACTATGCCGTCTTGCGCCCGGCCGACGGATACCGCTCTTCGAAGTACAGAACCAGCGAGCTGGCGATGTAGATCGACGAGTAGGTTCCGACGATGAAGCCGGCCAGCAGAGTGAAGGCGAAGCCGTGGATCACGTTGCCGCCGAGCAGGTAGAGCGCGAGCACCACGAACAGGCTGGTGCCGGTGGTCAGCAAGGTGCGGCTGAGGGTTTCGTTGACCGACCGATTGACGATCTCGCGCAACGACATCCGCTTGTCCTTGCGCATGTTCTCGCGGATCCGGTCGGAGATGACGACGGTGTCGTTGACCGAGAAACCGACCACCGAAAGCAGGGCGGCGACGATCGACAGGTCGAACTCGTAGTTGAACACGACCAGCGCGGCGATCGTGAGAAACACGTCGTGCACCAGGGCGGCGGCGGCGCCGAGGCCGAACCTCCACTCGAAACGGGCCCAGATGTAGATGCCCATCATCAGGGTGGCGAAGGCCACTGCCAGCACCGCTCGCTCGCGCAGCGCCTCGCCGACACGCGGCCCCACCGACTCGACGCGCAACACGTCGACGTCGCCCTCGCCGAACTTGCTGCTCAGCGCCGTCGTCACCCGGCGCGTCACCACGCCGCGCTTCTCCTCGGTCAGCGGAACCCGGATCAGAAACTCGTTGTCATCGCCGCCGAGCTCCTGGATGTCGACTCCGGCGAGATCCGAATTGGCCAGCGCGGCGCGCACGTCCTCGGTGGTCGTGTCGTCGGCGAAGCGAACGTGCACCATCGAGCCGCCGGCGAAGTCGATCCCCAGGTTCGGCCCGCGCAGGGCGACGATGCCGATGCCGATCAGAATCAGAACGCCGGAAACCGCCGCCGCGATGTTGCGGTACTTGATGAAGTCGAACGAGGTTCCCTGCGGAATGAGTTCGATCATTAGATGCTCACCGTTTCCATTCTTCCGCGGGAAAGGCGGTAGTCATACACGAGCCGTGTCAGCACGACCGCAGTGAACACACTGCTCGCCAAGCCGATGCAGAGGGTGACCGCGAATCCTTTGATCGGGCCCGACCCGAATTGAAAGAGAATGATGCCCGACAGGAACGACGTGATGTTCGAGTCGAGAATCGCCGGTAGAGCGCGCTCGTAGCCGGCCTCGACGGCGGCACGCGCGGTCTTGCCGAGGCGCAGCTCCTCGCGGATGCGCTCGTTGATCAGCACGTTGGCGTCGACCGCCATACCGAGCGTCAGCACGATCCCGGCGATGCCGGGCAGGGTCAGAGTCGCGCCCAGCGCCGCCAGCATGGCGACGAGAAAAACGACGTTCAGCACCAGCGCCATGTCGGCCAGGACGCCGGCGAACTTGTAGTAGATGACCATGAAGATCAGCACCAAGACACCGCCGACGACGAAGGACTGGAAGCCCTGGCGGATCGAGTCGGCGCCCAGCGTCGGGCCGACGGTGCGCTCCTCGGCAATCGAGACCGGCGCCGGCAAGGCGCCGGTGCGCAACACGATCGCCAGATCGCGCGCTTCCTCGGCGGTGAAGGCGCCGGTGATGATCGCCCGGCCGCCGGGAATTCGCTCCTGGATCCGCGGCGCAGAGTAAATCGTGTCGTCGAGGATGATGGCCAGCTGGCGGTTGACCGACGACCCGGTGATCTCCTCGAACAGGCGGGCGCCGCGCGAGTTCATGTCGATCGACACGATGCGCGAGTTGGGCAGCTCGCCGGGACGCACACGCGCGTCGGTGATGACGTCGCCGGTCATAAGCGTCCGCGACTCGATCAGCAGCGCCGGCCCGCGCGCCCGCTCGCCGAGCTCGCCCTTGACCAGCTCGTAGAGCACCTCGGTGCCGGCCGGCAGCGGCTGGTCACCCGACGCATAGGGCGCGCCGATCGGGTCGCGCACCATCTTGAACTCGAGCACCGCGGTCCGCCCGATCAGCGCCTTGGCGCGATCGGGGTCCTGGATCCCAGGCAACTGAACCAGGATGTCCTTGAGCCCCTGGCGCTGGATCACCGGCTCGGCGACGCCGAGCTGGTCGATTCGGTTGCGAATGGTCTCGAGCGACTGCTCGACCGCCGACTGGTGGATTCTCTGGATCTCGGCCTCGATCAGAGCGAGATCGCGAATCGCGCGGCCGTCTTCGACACGACTCTCCTGCGACTCGAAATACGGGAAGCGCTCCTCGAGGACCTGCTGTAGGGTGCCGGCGAATTCCTCCGGAACGCTCACCGTGGCGACGATGTCACCGGTGCGGCGAACCCGCGGCGAGCGCACGTCCTCGTCGCGCAGGTCGCGCCGCAGCTGCTCGGCGTTCACGTCGACATAACTGCGCACCGCCTCGTCGACGTCCACCGACAGAATCAGGTGGGTGCCGCCCTGCAGGTCTAGACCGAGGCCGACCTTGTTCTCCTCGACGAAGCTCAACCAGCTCGGCACCGGATCGAGAACCGACGGCAAAATGAGAATAACCGAAACCAGGATCAATCCGATGGCCCCGAGGCCCCGATACAGGATGCTGCGATCGCTCACTTGTCCTTGTCCTTTTCCTTGGTCTTGTCGCGGGTCTGGACATGGCTGATCGTCGGCCGGCTGACCCGCACCTGGACTTTTGGCGCGATCTCGACCGTCACGACATCGTCGCTGATCACCACGACCCTACCGAACAAACCGCCCCCCGTAACGACTTCGTCGTTCTTCTTCAAGGCATCGAGCATCTGCTGGTGCTCTTTCGCCTTCTGCTGCTGCGGTCGAATGAGCAGGAAGTAGAAGACGCCGAAAACGAGCACCAGCGGCAGAAAAGACATGAAGGCCGGCGGTGCTCCCCCCGCGGCCCCTTGTGCCAGGGCGGTATCAATCACTGTTCGCCTCCCTCACCTTTCTCGATTCGCTCGATCGCCGCCTGCGACCAGGCGCCGAAATCGCCCGCCTCGATGTGGGCGCGGGCCTGTTCCATCAGCTCGAGATAGAAGTGGACGTTGTGCAGCGTCGCCAACTGCGCCCCCAACATCTCGCCGGCGTTCTGCAAGTGCCGGAGATAGCCGAGGGAAAAGTGCGTGCAGGTGTAGCAACCGCAGTCCGGGTCGAGCGGGGCGCGGCTCTCGCGGTGCTTCGCCAGGCGCAGATTGACCCGCCCCCCCCACGTGAAGCAGCTGCCGTTGCGGCCATTGCGCGTCGGCATGACGCAATCGAACTGGTCGTATCCCATCCCTACGAATCGCAGAAGGTCCTGCGGCAACCCCACGCCCATCAGATAGCGCGCGCGATCGACCGGAAGAGCGGCGGCCGTTTCAGCCGCAATCTCTCGGGTCAAGCGCCGGTCTTCGCCTACACTCAATCCCCCCACCGCATATCCCGGAAACCCGAGCGCGGCAAGCTGACCGGCGTGGCGGCGCCGCAGCTCGGAGTCGAAGCCGCCCTGCACGATTCCGTAGAGCTGGCGGCCTTCTTCGAGCGGCAGCTTGGCCTGCCGCTCGGCCCAGCGGGTGGTCCGCTCCATCTCCTCCTCGACCGCCGCCCGCCCCTCCCCGGCGGCGACGCAAACGTCGAGCGGCATCAGGATGTCGACGCCGAGTCGTCGCTGTGCGTCGATCACCGACTCCGGGGTGAGAAAGAGCTTCGACCCGTCGAGGTGGGAGCGGAACTCGACGCCGCGCTCGCTGACCTTGCGCAGCTCGGACAGGCTCATCACCTGAAAACCGCCGCTGTCGGTCAGGATCGCGCCGTCCCAACCCATGAACTGGTGCAGGCCGCCGAGGCGCTCGACCACCTCGACCCCGGGCCGCAGGAGCAGATGATAGGTGTTGGCGAGCAGAATCCGCGCTCCCGCCTGCCAGACCTGGTCCGGGGTCAGCCCCTTCACCGTGCCCAGGGTCGCCACCGGCATGAACACCGGGGTCTCGACGACGCCGTGCGGGGTGGTGATGCGACCGCGTCGCGCGGCGCTGCGGTCGTCCGCCCGCAGACACTCGAACGGCGCCGGGCGGGGCGCCGCCGGGCTATCGCATCCGGCCTCCATCCCAGCGGTCCCTATCAGACCAGCAGGGTCGCGTCTCCATAGCTGTAGAAGCGATAGCGCTGGCGCACGGCTTCTTCATAGAGTCGCAACATCCGCTGGCGGCCGGCGAACGCGCTCACCAGCACCAGCAGCGTCGAGCGCGGCAGGTGGAAGTTGGTCAGCAGGCCGTCGATCACCGAGAATCGAAAGCCCGGCCGGATGAAGGCATCGGCGGCGAACTCGCCCGGGCGAAGCCCGCCGGCGGCGGCGCGCGACTCGAGGGTCCGGGTGGTGGTCGTGCCGACCGCGATCACGCGGCCGCCGCCCGCCTTGGTCGCGGCGATCGCTTCGACGGCTTCGGCGCCGACGCTGGCGCGCTCCGCCTCGAGGTTGCACTCGTCGAGCGCGTCGACCCGCACCGGCAGAAAGGTCGCCGGCCCGACCTCGAGCGTCACCCGGGCCGTCGCCACCCCGGCAGCGCCGAGCGCGGCCAGCAGCTCCGGGCTGAAGTGCAGCCCCGCGGTCGGCGCGGCAACCGCGCCAACGCGATCGGCGAAGACCGTCTGGTAGCGGTCGGCATCGGCCGCGACCGGTCCCTGCGGTCGCTTGATGTAGGGAGGCAGCGGCACTTCGCCGTGCTGCTCGAGATAGGCCTCGACGTCGTCGACGCCGCGCAAGCGCACGCGGCGCCGCTCGCCGTCGCTGGCGACGATCTCGCAAGCGGCACCGCCGGCGAGCTCGACCTCGGCGCCGTTGCGCAACCGTTTCCCGGGACGCCCGAGACACTCCCACAGCTCACTATCGACCTGGCGCAACAACAACAGCTCGATCTTTCCGCCGCTCGCCGAGCGCCCTCGGATCCTGGCGCGACGCACGCGCACGTCGTTGAAGACCAGAAGGTCGCCGGCGCGCAGCAGCTCGGCGAGCGAACGCATGCGATGGTGCGACATCGCGCCGCTGGCGCGGTCGAGCATCAGCAGTCGACTGTCGTCGCGCCGCTCCGCCGGAGTCTGGGCGATCAGCTCTTCCGGCAGATCGAAATCGTAGTCGGCGAGACGATCGCCGGCACTCTGCGCGCGGGTCACCCGGACGGCGGCGGCGCGAGTCTCACTCGGACTCGGGCGGGTCGTCCCCGGTCTTGGCGAAGAACGGGGACACGAACTCGTTGGGCAGCGGGAACACCGTGATCGACTCGTTCTCTTGAGCCATTTCGGTCAGCGTCTCGAAATAGCGCAACTGCAAAGCACGCGGATGCTCGGCGATGATTTTCGCCGCTTCGGCGAGCTTCTGGGCGGCCTGGAATTCGCCCTCGGCGTTGATCACCTTGGCTCGACGGTCGCGCTCGGCCTCGGCCTCACGCGCCATCGCCCGCTGCATGTCGGGCGGCAGGTCGATGTGCTTGAGCTCGACGCTGACCACCTTGATCCCCCAGGGATCCGTCTGCTCGTCGAGGATCCGCTGGATCTCGTCGTTCAACTTGTCGCGCTCCGACAGCAGATCGTCGAGCTCGGCCTGGCCGCAGATACTGCGCATCGTCGTCTGCGCCAGCTGCGAGGTTGCGAACAAATAGTCCTCGACCTCGACCACCGCCCGAGTCGGATCGGCGACGCGGAAATAGAGCACCGCGTTGACCTGCACCGAGACGTTGTCGCGGGTGATGACGTCCTGCGACGGGATATCGCGGGTCACCGTGCGCAGATCGACCCGCTCCATGCGCTCGATGCCGGGGATCAGGATGATCAGCCCGGGGCCGCGCGCGCCGACCAGCCGGCCGAGGCGGAAGATGACGCCGCGTTCGTACTCCTTCAGGACCTTGAAGATCATGAAGGCGAGCACGGCAAGCGGCACGATCGCCGCGGGCAGGAACTGGATCAAGTTCATCTGAGTAAGACCATACGCAGCCCCGCCCCGGTCCGGCAAGCCCGGACCCCTTGGCGTCGACCGATCACGTGTGGCGCCGCACCCGGAGGCGCAGTCCGTCGACGCCGACCACCTCGACCTCGTCGCCTTCGTGAATCTCGTCCTCCGAGGTCGCGTCCCAGCGCTCGCCGTGCACGAAAACCTTGGCGCGCCCGCGCTCGTCGACGACGCGGCGCACCTCGCCGATCTCGCCGATCATCCCCTCGATCCCGGATGCCGGCTGCAGGCGCTGCGCTCGCAACACCAGAAACCCCATCAGCAGCACGATCGAGCCGCTCAGAACGGCGATCGTTCCGATGATCCGGCGATCGACGGCAATCGTCGAGTCGGGAGTGTCGAAGAGAAACAGCGAGCCGAGCACGAAGGCGACGAGACCGCCGAAGCCGAGCACGCCGAAGCTGGGCGTAAACGCCTCCGCAGTCATCAGGCCCAGCCCCAGCACGATCAGCGCCAGGCCTGTGTAGTTCACCGGCAGCACCTGGGTCGCCCACAGGCCTAGCAGCAGGCAGATCGCGCCGAAGACACCGGGGAAGAGCAGCCCGGGATTATAGAACTCGAGGTAGAGCCCGAGCATTCCGAGCGCCATCAGCATGTACGCCAGGTTGGGGTCGGCGATGAACTGGAGGATCTTCTGCCGCGTCGACATCTCCTGACGCACGATCCGCGACTCGGCCGTCCGCATCACCACCGGCTCGCCGTTGAGCGAAACCTCGCGGCCGTCGAGCTGGCCGAGGAGATCGGTCATGTCGCGCGCCACCAGGTCGACGACGTTGAGCTCGATCGCCTCGCGCTCGGTGATCGATACGCTCTCGCGCACCGCCTGCTCGGCCCATTCGGCGTTGCGGCCGCGCTCCTGCGCGATCGTTTTGCTCAGCGACGCGGCAAAGTTCTCGACCTTGGCACGCATGTCGCCCTCGATGTCCTGCCCGCCGCCGCTCACCGGATGCGCCGCGCCGATGTTGGTTCCCGGCGCCATCGCCGCGACGTGCGCAGCCATCGTGATGAACACTCCGGCCGAGATCGCGCCGCTGCCGCTCGGCGCGACGTAGACCACGGTCGGCACGTCGCTGCCGAGCAGATCCTTGACGATGATCTGGGTCGACGGCAGCAACCCGCCCGGCGTGTCCATCTGGATGACCAGAGCGGCCGCTCCACGCTCGCGTGCCGCCTCGAAGCCGTCGCGGATGTATTCTACGGTCGCCGGACTGATCGCCCCGGCGACTTCGAGCAGCACCACCGGCCCCGACACCGACCGCACTTCCGCCTCGGCGGGTGCCGGTGGCTCGGGTTCGACCGCCGCTACTGCCAGGGCCGACAGCAGCGCCACGGCAATGGCTCCAATCCGCTTCATATCCCGAGCTCGCTCATCACCTGCTTGATGTCCTCCCAGACCAATCGCTTGTCGGCCGGGTTGCGCAGCAGGTACGCCGGATGCAGAGTCGGCATCACCTTGACCCCGCCGAGCTCGTGCCATTGGCCGCGCATGCGGGTGATCGGCGTGCCTTTGTCGAGCAGGGTCTGCGCCGCGAACTTGCCGAGCGCGACGATCACCCGCGGCGCGATCAGGTCGATCTGCCGCCGTAAGAAGGGCATGCAGCTCTGGATCTCATCGGGCTCTGGATTGCGATTGCTCGGTGGCCGGCACTTGATGACGTTGGCGATGTAGACGTCCTCGCGGCGCAGCTTCATCCCCTTGGTGATGATGTCGGTCAACAATTGGCCGGCGCGGCCGACGAAGGGCTCGGCCTGCAGGTCCTCGTCGCGCCCCGGACCTTCGCCGACGAACATGAGGTCGGCCTGCGGATTGCCGACACCGAACACGATGTGAGTGCGCCCGCCGCTCAGCTTGCAACGTTGGCAGTCGCCGAGCGCGGCGATCAGCTCGTCGATCGACGCGGCTGCGGCGGCGTCCGACTCGCGCGCGCGCGACGCCGCCGGTGCGGCCGGCGCTACGGAGGCGCGCTCGCGCCGCGGCGCGGCCTGCGACGACGGTGGCGCGGGCTCGGGTCCGACCGGAAACCAGGTCGCGCCAACGTCGATCTCCGCTTCGACGTGGTCGCGCACCGCGCGCACGAGAGAAGCAAACTCGGCTTGTTGCTCTGGACCGGCCATAGTACCCTTTGCCTTGTGCTGGTGATGACCACCATCGTCGTCTTGGGCCTGACGCTGATCCCCGATAGCGCCTTCGCCTGGGGACCAATTACCCATCTCGCCCACGGCTCCGAGGTACTCAAAGGAATTACCATCCTGGGCGCGGGCCTTCAACGATTGCTGCGCCGCTACCCCACCGAGTACCTCTACGGATGCATCGGCGCCGACATCACTCTCGGCAAGAAATACACCGGCCCGATGCAGGCGCATTGCCACTCTTGGGAAGTCGGCTGGCAGATGGTCGACGAGTGCGACAGCGAGGCCGAGCGCGCGTTCGGCTACGGCTACCTGAGCCATCTCGCAGCCGACGTCTACTCACACAACCACTTCGTGCCGACGCAGCTGGTGGTCAGCTACCAGACCCGCACCCTGCGCCACATCTACTGGGAAGCGCGCTTCGACTCGATGCAGGACGAGGAGTACCGCGAGATCGTGCGCGACCTGCGCAAGCGATCCTTCCCCGAATGCGATGCGCTGGTCGAACGGGTCGTCGCCCGTACTCTGTTCTCCTTCCGCACCAACAAGCTCATCTTCGAGAACTTCCTGGCGCTGCACGATTGGGACAACTGGCACCGCTTCATGGC
>JAUIGL010000093.1 GCA_030430165.1 bacterium
CCTCGCCGCCGCGAATTCCGTCCCCCCTTGCCAAGGGGGGACTTCAGGGGGGTCAACCGAGGGCGATCGGCCCGAGATGGGACGCTCCTTGCGTCGCGGCGTGACCTCCCCCCTAACCCCCTCCTTGGTAAGGAGGGGGGATCTGTGGGTCCCGCCCGCCACCAGAACGCCGGTCCACTGGTAGTGCGCTTCGCCGGCGATCTCGGCGGCACACCGGAGATCACACTGGTCGAGACGGCGCCGCCGTCCCCGAGCTTTCCCCTGCTCGACCGTTTTGGCGGTGAACTGAGCCTCGCTACGCTCGGTCATCCAAGGGACCCTCACCCGGCCGTTGGCCGACCTCTCCCACAGGGAGAGGCATCTGAATTTCCTTCTCCCTGTGGAGAAGGGCAGGATGAGGGTCCCTCAAATGGGGGCGAAGCCCCACCGATGTAGCTTCAGAACGCTCGATCGGACCGATGTAGTCGACGCACCTCGGGTGGGCTTCGAGTTCTCAAACTGACTCATTCCCGGGTTTGGTCACGCTGGCCCGGGCGCTGGATGCCGGGTATGGTCCGGGCACTCCGAGTTTCTGCCCCGCCATGCCCGTCAAATCGTTCCTCGTCGTTGCGTCCCTCGCGGTCAGCGTGCTGATCGGTTTGGTGGTGAGCCGACCGAGTCATTCGGATGGCGCCTCCTCCGCTGACCGCGCGATCGAGATCGGCCTCTCGATGGACACTCTCCAGGAGGCGCGCTGGGCGCGCGACCGCGACACCTTCGTCGAACGCGCAGAGCAGCTGGGCGCCGCGGTAACCGTCTTGTCGGCCAACGGCGACGACGCGCGGCAGATCGCCGACGTCGAGAGCCTGATCACCGCTGGGATGGACGTCATCGTCGTCATTCCGCACGACGGCGCGGCGATGGCCAAGGCGGTGCGCCTGGCGCACGCCGCGGGTATTCCGGTGATCGCCTACGATCGCCTGATTCGCGATTCCGACCTCGATCTTTACGTCACCTTCGACAACCAGCGGGTCGGTGAGCTGCAGGCCCAGTACCTGGTCGACGCGCTGGCTGACCGGCCCCGCCCCGCCCGCGTCGTTCGAATCTACGGCTCGAAAACCGACAACAACTCCTTCCTGGTCAAATCCGGCCAGGACGCGGCGCTCCAGCCAGCCATCGAACGTGGCGAAATCGAGGTCGTGCACGAGGACTGGGCGGACCTGTGGAAGCCGGAGAACGCCAAGCGCATCACCAACGCGGCGCTCACCCGATTCGGCCGACAGATCGACGCGGTTCTCGCCAGCAACGACGGCACCGCCGGCGGGGCGATCCAGGCGCTGCGCGAAGAAGGAATGGCGGGTGCGGTACTGGTCACTGGACAGGACGCAGAGCTGGTCGCCTGCCAGCGCATCGCCAGCGGCGAGCAGTCGATGACCGTGCTCAAACCTCTGCGCCAGCTGGCGACGACCGCGGCCGAGGTCGCGGTCAAGATGGCAAAGGGGCAGCCGATCGTCGCCCGGCACGAAACCGACAACGGCAAGGTCGTCGTTCCCTCTTTCTACGAGGAGGTGGTCACGGTCACCGCGGACAACCTCGACGACACCGTCATCGCTTCCGGCTTCCACGACCGAGCGGCGGTGTACAGGGATGTCGCACTCGGCGATGCGCCCTGAGATCGCGCTGCGGGCGCGCGGGCTGGTCAAGCGGTTCGCCGGCGTCGCCGCGCTGCGCGGCGTCGACTTCGAGCTCGCCGCCGGTGAGGTTCACGCCCTCTGCGGCGAGAACGGCGCCGGCAAGTCGACGCTGATCAAGATCCTCGCCGGCGTGATTCCGCACGGGGCCTACGAGGGCGAGGTCCACGTCGCCGGCGAGCCAGCTCGCTTTCGCTCGGTTCGCGAGTCCGAGGCGCGGGGCATCGCCGTGATCCACCAAGAGCTCGCCCTGGTCGACGAAATGACGGTGGCCGAGAACATCTTCCTCGGCCACGAGCCAACCCGCTACGGCTTCATCGATCATCAGCGGATGTACGGGGCGGCGCAAAGACTGCTCGACCGATTCGACCTCGACATCGCCGCCGATCGTCAGGTGGGCGACCTGGGAATCGGCCAAAAGCAGCTGGTCGAGATCGCCAAGGCGATCGAACGCGACTCCACCGTGCTGATCCTCGACGAACCGAGCGCCGCACTGACCGGCGGCGAGGTCGAGGTCTTGCTGCAGATCGTGCGCGAGCTGCGCCAGCGTGGCGTCGCCTGCCTGTACATCTCCCACAAGCTGGACGAGGTCTTCGCCATCGCCGACCGCATCACGGTGCTGCGCGACGGCGATAGCGTAGGCCGTTTCGATACGCAGGCGACCCAACCCGATGTCGTGGTGCGCCACATGGTCGGTCGCGAGATTGCCGAGCTGTACCCGCGTCGAGACGTTTCTCCAGGCGAGGTTCTACTCGAGGTGGAGGACCTGTGCGTCGCCGATAGCGACGACGGTCCGCCACGCCTCGCCGACATTCGCTTCTCCGTTCGCGCCGGCGAGGTACTCGGAATCGGCGGCTTGATGGGCGCCGGCCGCAGTGAGCTACTGCACCACGTTTTCGGCGCCTGGGGCCGCCGCCGACAAGGGTCGGTTCGCATCGCCGGCAGACCTCTCGCCGCGTCTCCGCGCGCCTGCCTGCGGCAGGGTGTGGCGCTGGTCTGCGAAGATCGGAAACGGCACGGACTGGTGCTCGGCCAGACGCTCGCCTTCAATCTCTCGCTGTCGTCGATCGCTGGGTTGGCTCGGCGCGGCTGGATCGACTCCGATCGCGAGATGCACGGGGGCGGCGGTGCGCGCGACACGTTGAGGATCGTCGCGCCGCATCTGCAGTGTGCGGTCGAGACCTTGTCGGGCGGCAACCAACAGAAGGTGGTGCTCGGCAAGGCGCTGATGTCCGAGCCGCGGGTCCTCTTGCTCGACGAGCCGACCCGCGGCATCGACGTCGGCGCCAAGCAGGAGATCTACCGACTCATCCGCGAGCTGACGTCGGGCGGACTCGCAGTGGTGATGGTCTCCTCCGAGCTTCCCGAGCTGATGGGGATGAGCGATCGCATCCTGATGCTCGCCGGTGGGCGGCAGAGCGGCATCTTCGCGAGCGGCGATGTCTCCGCCGAAACACTCCTCGCGGCGGCCATGGCCACCACCGCCGGTTGCGAGCAGGGACGCACCGCATGAGCGCCGGAGGCGCTGAGAACGGTCGCGTCGGATTGCGCGACTTCTCGATGCTGATCGCGCTGATCTTGATCGCGCTCGTATTCTGGCTACGCGATCCCGCATTTCTCAGTGCCCGCAACCTGTCGCAGCTGGCGATCGAGCTCTCGGCCACCGCCGTGCTCGGGCTCGGCATGCTGCTGATCATCGTCCCCGGCCACATCGACCTCAGTGTCGGCAGCGGGCTCGGCCTGGCCGGCGGGATCGCAGCGGTCCTGGTGTTCGAGCACGGCTGGGCGGCCCCGGCCGCCCTCGCCGCAACCACGCTGGCGAGCATCTCCCTCTACGCGGCTATGGGCACGATCATCGTTCGCGAGCGGATTCCGGCTTTCATCATCACTCTGGGCGGCCTGCTGGTCTTCAAGGGCGCCCACTGGTTGGTGATCGAGAACAAAACGGTGCCGGTGGTAAGGGGTGGAGAGAGCAATCTGTATTCTCTGCTGACCACGTACCACCTGCCGCCAACCGTCGGACTCACCCTCGCTGCCGTCTTGATCGTCGCGATGGGCATCGCCGCGACGCGCGCCGAGCGCCGACGCCGGCGACAAGGCATCGCCGCGGATCCTGAGGCCGCCTTCCTGCGTTGGTTCCTGTCGGCGCAGGTGATCCTCCTGTTCGTGCTGAGCACGAACCAGTACAAGGGGGTACCGCTGTCGGCGCTGATTCTCGCCGCCACCGCCTTCGCGGTGCACGTCGTCACTACGCACACACCGTTCGGCCGCTATCTCTACGCCATCGGCGGCAACGAGGAAGCCGCGGTCATGTCCGGTGTCCCCACCGCGACGACCGTCGTCGGCGCATTCGCGGTGATGGGCCTGATCGTTGCGATCGCCGGCTTCCTGCAAACCGCATTCGCCGGCGCCAGCACGACGACCACCGGACAACTGATGGAGCTCGACGCCATCGCCGCCTGCGTCATCGGCGGCACCAGTCTGAAAGGCGGACGCGGCACCGTCGTCGGGGTGCTGTTCGGCGCGCTGATCATGGCGACCCTGCTCAACGGAATGACGCTGCTCGCCTTCTCCCCGGAGGTGAAGCTGATCGCCCGCGGCAGCGTGCTGGCGTCGGCCGTCTGGCTCGATGTCCGCCTGTCGCGTGGGCGCTAGCGCTGCCGCAAACGGGGATAGGGTGGGTCGTTGGAGAGTGGTGGGCGCGCTGACTACAACGGCGGCGCTTCGCGCTCGTCAGAGATTCCCTCTCCTCAATCCTCCCCCATAGGGGAGGAGGTCGTGATCCCCTCTCCCTACGGCAGAGGGTTGGGGAGAGGGCGAATCAAAGGCCGCGCCAGCGCACCGCCGGCGCGCAGCGCCGCAGCAGCGCTGAAATGCATCGGTTTTTCTTACCCGGCTGCGTCGTGTAGCTTCCCCGTCGCAGGAGGAATGCCGTGACCGAATCCAGCCAATCGCCGTCCAAAGTCCAGCTCGCCGTCGGCTATGTTCTGCTCGCCCTCGGGGTTGGAGTGTTCGCAGTGCGCCTGATCCACGCCGGCGACTACGCGATGCCGCGCAGCACGCCGCTGTTCACCGGACTGGCCGGGCTGCTGCTCGGCGCTCTCCTCGTGACCTCCGCCGCGCCGGGGGCGATCCGCCGAATTGCCCTGGCGCTGAGCCCGGTGGTGCTCTTCTTCGGACTCTACGTCACCATGGCGGAGCTCGAGGAGGTGGTGTCGCTGCACGCCACCGACAGCTCCGGCAACCCTGCCGAGCTGCGGCTTTGGATCGTCGACCGCGACGATGGCTCGTGGGTCGGGATGCAGGGCTCCAAAGCCGCCGAGTTTTCCCTCGACGGAGCGCGTCTCGATCTCCTGCGCAACGGACAGACCAGTTGCGTCGTACCGGTGCTGCACGACGACCGGCCGACCGTCCGGGCGATCCACGCGATGAAGGTCGATAAGTACGCGGTGGCGCAGGCAGCGGCAGCGGTCGGCCTGTATCCGAGCGAGGCGAGGGAGACCACCGTCGCCCTGCGCCTCGACCCGTGCCCGAACGGTTGACGACGTAGTCCCAGGCGCGCCGGCGGAACCGCGCTCGCCACCCTACCAGCACTGTCGCATTGCGAGTCGCAAGCGCGCGCCTCGACCGCGCGAAAACTCGCTGCGCCGGTGAAGAATTCGCTTGCGACTACCCGCGGGCGCGGCAAGCTTACCGAGAACCTGCGCACGCAAATGCGCGGGACGAGAGCATCCAGACCCGCATGACCGACGCCGACGCCCACCACCAGAATCAGGAAGGATCCGCTCTATCCCGGCGGCTCGTCGACGAGTTCGGCGACGACATCGAACGCGACCGCCTGCTGCGCGGGCGGGTCTTCGAGGGTCTGGCGATCTGTGCCGTCGCAACCGCCGGACTGATGCTGGGCGAGCTCCTCCTGGGGTACTCGCGCTCACCGTGGATTCCCGTCATTCAGGCGGGCACCCTCGCCGTGCTGGGGCTCGGCCTCAAACTCTTGCGCCACAAGCCGAGCCGGCGAGCGACGGTCGGCCTCGCGTGGGCGGCGCTGACTCTGATGACGTTCGGTACCGCGGTCATCGGCGTCTTCGACAACGAGCCGTTCACCACATCGAGCCTGATCGTCGCGCTGGCGATGACCACGGCGACGCTGCTGCCGTGGGGCGGACTAGCGCAACTCGGCGCGGTCGTCCCCATGCTCGGGTCCTACGCCTTGGTGCTGGCGATGCTCGGAGATTCCGGCGCCTGGGGTCCGCGCCTGCCACTGGGCGTCGGAGCGGTGCTCGGTGCGTCGGTCTACATCGCCCATCACCTACAACGTCAGCGCAGCCGCATCGCCGGAGAGCGGGCGCGCCGCGCGCGTGAGAAGAACCGCTTGCTCGAGGAGCTCGAGAGCGCCAGTCGCGCCAAGTCGGAGTTCGTCGCGACCATGTCGCACGAGCTGCGCACGCCGCTCAACGTGATCCTCGGCTACGATGACCTGCTCGCCGACGGCACTCTCGGTGAGATCACTGCCGATCAACGAGACGCGCTGCGCCGGATCCGCGCCAACGCGCTCGAGCTGCTCGAGCTGGTCAACGCCACGCTCGATCTCAACCGCCTCGAAGCCGGCAGCGTATCGATCAACGCCCAAGCCTTCAGTCCGGCTGTGCTGGCGGACGAGCTCGACGCACAGGTACGCATGCTCCTGCGCCCGAACGTCCAGCTCGTGTGGGAGGTCGATCGAACGGCACCCGAAGCCCGCGGCGACCTCGCCAAGCTGAAAGTCATCCTCAAGAATCTCACCACCAACGCGATCAAGTTCACCCAGAGCGGTCGAGTGCAGGTCAGCCTCCGACACGATGCGAGCGGACTCGTACTCGAGGTCAGGGACACCGGGATCGGAATGACGCCCGAAGCCGCGACGCGGATATTCGAGCCCTTCCAGCAGGCCGACGCGTCGATTCAACGCGATTTCGGCGGCGCCGGGCTCGGTCTGCACATCGTCAAGCGTCTGGTCGACATCCTCGGCGGCACCATCGAGCTCGAGAGCGAGCCGGGCCACGGCACGCGATTCGCCGTGCGCCTGCCCAACCTCGAGGCCGCCGTGGCTCCTCCCTCCCCCGCCGCTCCCGTTTGGCCCGTCGCCGCCAGCTCGGTCTGAGCAACAAGCCGGTCGGGGGGTGACCTGGGCTCGCTTATCTGCGAGAGAGGGCCGGTGGGCGTGGCGCCGCCGTTCCAGGATCAGTGATCCGAGACGGCGGCGAAGCGCAGCGGACAAGAGATGGGAGAGAGAAGACGATGAGCCAAACACCCGACGAACTGACGGTCAGCTACGAAGAAGACGGGATCGAGACGGTCAAAGAGCTCGACAAGGTCATTCTCTCCAAGGGCGCCTGGACGACGATCATCTTTCGGATCCAGGACTGGGACAAACGCAAAGAGCAGTACGGCCCCGACAAGTTCACCATCCGCCGCTACCAGAAACGCGACGGCGAGTACCGCCAGAAGTCCAAGTTCAACATCTCCAGCGCCGAGCAGGCGCGCGGCATCATCGCCGCGCTCGAGGGCTGGCTCGGCGACGCCCCCGAGTAGAGCGGCGTCAGCCGGCTTCGCCGGCGATCAGCTTCTTCTCGGCGATGAGCTGAGCGAGGTCGAGGGCGCTGATGATGCCGAGCACGCTGTCGCCTTCGGTCACCAGCACGCGGTGGACGTGGCGCTCGTACATCAACCGGGCGACGTCGTCGATCGGTTCGTCGGGGCCGACCACGACGACCGTCTCGGCCATGATGTCCTTGACGGTGAGCTGCGGGTCGGCCTTGTGCTCGCGGGCGCTGGTCGACTCGGCCTGCTTGCCCAGCATCGTCGACAGCGAACGGTGGATGCTGAAGTAGCGGACGATATCAGAGCGCGAGACGATACCGAGTAGGTGTCCGTCCTGGATCACCGGCGCGCCGCTGATGCGCCGACCGACCAGGGTGTCCTCGAGCTGGGGGACTGGTGTGCTCGGCTGGACGGAGATTACGTCCGTTCTCATCACGTCGCGGGCCAGGATCGCCATCGGGTCTGAGTAGCAGGAAAGGTGGGAAGGCGTCCATTGTGGGGGTGGTGGGCTGCTATCGGGCCTTGGTTGGCTGGGAAATGATCAACGCGAAGGAGCTAAGCGGAATAAGGAGCCAAGGGGTGGTTGGTTGTTATCGACGGATGACGGGCTGGGAAGTGATTGAGGCGATCGATCTCTCGGCTGGTCGGTTGTTGGTGGGTGACCGTGGGGGGCGGTGGCTCGTCCGGGGTTCGGTTGCGTAGCTCGTGGGGGCGGCGGGGTGTATGGTGCGATGGATGTTTCTGGGCGGGCTTACTGTGGTTTTTTCTCTTTGGGCTGCGACTGGGATGGGGGCTGAGACTCCGCGTCGGGGGGCGCAGATGATTCGGGTGCCTGCGGGGACGGCGTTGATCGGGTGCAACGCGCAGGTCGACAGCGAGTGCGAGAACGACGAGAAGCCGGGGGCGCGGGTCGAGGTGGGCGCCTTTGAGATCGATCGCACCGAGGTGACCGTCGCCGACTATGCGGAGTGTGTTGCCGCCGGGGGTTGCTCGTCCCAGGGGCTGTCGCTGCCGACGACGGGCACCGAAGAGCAGCCCGAGCTGGTGTGGACATGCAACTGGGGCGTCGAGGGGCGCGAGCGGCATCCAATCAACTGTGTCAGCTTCAAGATGGCCGAGGACTACTGTCGCTGGGCGGGCAAGCGCCTGCCCAGCGCGATCGAGTGGGAACGCGCGGCCCGTGGCACCGACGGGCGCCGCTACCCCTGGGGCAACGACGAGGTCAGCCCCACTCCCCACGCCAACCTCTCCGACGTCACTCTGTTGCGCAACGAGCCCGGCGGCTGGGGACTCGAGCAGTTCGATGACGGATTCGTCTCCACTGCGCCGGTCGGGTCGTTCCCTGCGGGCGACTCACCGGTCGGAGCTAGCGACATGGCTGGCAACGTCTGGGAGCTGGTCGCCAACGACGAGTCGCACCGCGACGAGATGCGCGGCGGCGCCTGGAGCTACTACCCACATGCCCTGCGCACCTCGGACAAGGCCTACGCGCCCAACGGACGCCGCAACGGCGATACGGGATTCCGCTGCGCGCGCTGAGCCGTCGCGCTACAGCTCGCCGCGACCAAACGCGGCAGCGATCGTCTCGCGCAGTGTCTCCATGGCATCGTAGCGCGGCCTCCAATCGAGCTCGGCACGCGCCTTGTCGCTACTCATGATCACCGGTACGCGGAGCGCATCGATCCAGCGCGCCCCGCTCGGCAGGTAGGGAACCTGTGCTACCAGCTCCGCCGCCACCTCGACCGCGACACCGGGCAAGGGAACCGAATACCAGCCGAGCTCGTCGGCGATGTCGGTCATCGTCAGCTCACCGCTCGCCGCGAGGTTGTAGACCCCCGGACGACCGCGGCCGAGCACGGCTGCCGCCAGCGCGCTGGCGACGTCCGCCTGGTGAACCACCTGCAGACGCACTCCCGGGTCGGGAAGAATCGGCTTGGCGAAGGGAACGCTTCGCAGCATACCCGCCAACGGCTCCGGCAAGCGCGTGCCGGGGCGGAACGGCGCCAGGTTCTCGATCAGCAGCAGAGCCTCGGGACCGGCAACGATACACGGGCGAAAGACGTAGACATCAGGTCGGTCGCGGCCGCTCATCAACCGAGCCAGCGCCGCCTCGAGCTCCGCCTTCTGCGCCGAGTAGTAGAAGCGATCGGTGCCGCGCGGCGCGACCTCTTCGGTCAGCGGTGTCGGGTTGTCGGAGTGGAAGCCGTACGCAGCCACCGACGAGGTGTACACCAACCGCTTTACGCTGGACGACTCGAGCGCCGTTTCGAAGACGTTGCGCGACCCCTGCAAATTGACGGAACGGCTCTCGGCGATGTCTCCGATGATGATGAAGGCGAGGTGAACGACGACGTCTGTGCCCTCCACCAACCGCCGGACATCATCGGGATCGGTCACGTCGCCCTGCAGATACTCGGTCTTGCGCCAACCGCGCGCAGAGCCATCGAAGGGTGAGCGCGCCATTCCTACGATCCGCGCGACCTCTGGAGTCTTCTCGAGGAGGTCGACCAACGCCAGCCCGATCGCACCGGTCGGGCCGGTGATGGCTACACTCAGTTTCCTTGCCCTCCCCGTCTTCGCGCTTCCCATTCAGTAACTCTCCACCGGAGGGACCACGCTGTCCAACGCCGGCGCGACCACCACCGCCAGCACCGCCGGGTATCGATTCGGCTCAACGAACCGCGAAGCAATAGATTCGCCCCGAACCAAGCCGTTCGGCCAGACCCTCCTCGGTGCAGCTCGCCGATTCGTGGGCCGAGTTCCAGATCGACGGGACTCCAGGGATCGTCGCTAGATCGCTGTGTCCGACCTGGGCTACTTCGTCGGCCGAATCAGACGTCCAGTCGGAACAGGTGCGGCCTTCCGCCAGAGTTCCGTCTACGAGACTGCCGGTGACGATGTCGTGCTCGAGGACCGGGACCGGCTCGCCGTTCTCGTCGAGCACTTCCGTCGGATTGCCGAGAAACGGTCCCTCGGCATGCAGATCGTCGAGATCGCTGGCGATCATCACACCGTCGGCGTTGTACCAGGGGCCGACGCCGATCCGGTCGCGGGCATCGCGCGCTCTTGTCGAGAGATAGGCGCGCCAGAGACGACTGTCGGCGCCGACCGCTTCGGCGAGCGATCGACACAGCTCGTCGGCGCCCGCCAGACCGCCGTAGTTTCCACCGGCAGCACCGCTGCCGACACTGGTCACGAAGAAAGACAACGGGTCGGGTCCGTCGATCCCGGATGCCTCTTCGTCGTCACTGCCGCAGGCTCCAAGCAACAGAAGGCAGGACACCAGACAGCAAAACACGAAATTCTTCATCGGATCTCCCCCTGGTAGAAAGGTTCCGGATCTTCTCGAAGCGGTATCGACGACGTCGGCGCAGCCGACGCACCAATAGCACCCTTTTCGCTCCTTACCGTCGTTTTCGTTGCGAAAATAATGTACTTCGCCGCGGACGGCGAACTCATCTCATTCGCCCTCTCTGCCCCTCCGGGGCATCTCCCCCGTAGGGGGAGAAGTTTAGGACTTCCTCCCCCTATGGGGGAGGATCGAGGAGAGGGAATCTCCGACGACGTCGGCGCAGCCGACGCACCAATCGGCTGAAAACCCCTTAGCTCCTTCCCTCCTTTGCTCCTTCGCGTTGTTCAGTTTTCTGAATAACTGTGCTTCGCCGCACGCGGCGAAGTCATCTCTGCTAGCCCTCTATGCCCCTACCGGGGCATCTCCCCCGTAGGGGGAGAAGTTGAGGACTTCCTCCCCCTATGAGGCGCAGGGTTGAGGAGAGGGAGTCTCTAACGACGTCGGCGCAACCGACGCACCGAACCGCCGAGCGGCCGGAACAGAAGCTACTTCGCGAGAACGTCGTTGGTCACGCTCTTCATCGCCGGGTCGTCGGCCAACTGATGAATCTTCGGATTGGCCATCAGTGCGCCGTAGTCACCCCGATTCAGAGCATCGGCGACCGCCGGATCCGACAAGATTTCCCGGATCGCCGGGTCGTCGACGAGAGCGTGGATCTGGCCGGCCAGCTCCGGGTCACTGAGGATCTGCTTCTGCAGAGCGCCGACGGCGGCGGCGCCTTGCGCTGCGGCTCCGACGACGGAGAAGGTCACGACGCAGGCCACCGACAGAAAGCTACGCACTAAAAACTTCGCCATCCACGGAGAGTAGCAACCGGTGATCGGCGCCGCAGCACGAAATTTCAGCCGCGTCGGCGCGACGTCCGTCAGCTTGCGAGGTAACACAGACCTTGCTGCCGGACGCGTGCAGAGCTCGACCGACCGGCACGCCCTCAGCGGGTCGTGACGTACTCGCAAGCTTCGACCAGTGCAGGGAC
The DNA here is from genome assembly GCA_030430165.1 of bacterium. Classification (GTDB taxonomy): domain Bacteria; phylum Desulfobacterota; class Binatia; order HRBIN30; family CADEER01; genus CADEER01. Next base: position 11,579 of record JAUIGL010000093.1, read on the forward strand.
GAAACGGTCGGCGGCCCGCACGCAGGCGAAGTGGTCGCCCTCGACCTCGAAGATCCTGGCATCCGGAATCGCCGCGGCCAGCTTGTACTGACGTTGCGGCGGCACCATCTCGTCGCGCGTGGTAATCACCACCGCCGTCGGCACGTCGATGTCGGCCAGCCAATCGTGCGACGAAAATCGGATCAAGGCCCTCACCGCCTGCATCAGGGTACCCGGGTCGGTGCCCGCCATCTCGCTGCGCAGAAATTCGCGCGCCGCCGGATCGTCGGTGCGCTGCAGCATGCCGTCGATGACCCGGTCGAGGAAGAACCGCGGCACCGCGCGCGCCGCCAGCACGGCTCCCGGCATGATTGCGTTGCCGAGCGCTTGCACCTCGCGGCGAACGAAGTGCCGAGCCGTCGCACACAGCACCAAGCTGTCGACTCGGTCGGGATGCCGGTTCCAGCACAGCTTGGCGATCGGTCCGCCCATCGAGTAGCCGACCGCGGTAAGCATATCGACGCCGAGCTCGTCGGCGACGGCGATTACGTCATCGGCGCAATCCGCCAGCCGGAAGCGATTGGTGCGGATGCCGCCGCCGTGGCCGCGGTGATCGACGACGAAGACCCGAAACACCCGCGCCAACGCCGGCATCGCGGCGAACCAATTGAGCGGCCCGGTCGCGGCGAGTCCGTGCAGCAGGGCCAAGGTCGGCGCCCCATCCGGGCCGTCCGCCTCGTGGACCCGGATACGCCCGCGCCCCTTGAGCTCCAATTCGTGGCGCCGCCACCCCGCCCAGCCGCTGTCGCTCGTAGTCCGTTCGGTCATCGCTATAACGAATTGTCCCGCAAAAGCTGGGGCCGCACAATCGGAGTGCAGTGGGTAAGGAGGGGAGATCCGAGTGGCGCCTCCTTCGGCGGTCAATTCCCGCTAATCGCGCCAACCCGAGTCGCGTCGTTGGCCTCGGAGCGCGAACCGGATAGTGCAAGTGGAAGCCATGCGACGCGAGCTATCGGTTTCCACCAGCGGCACCTACGAGGTCGTCGAAATCACCCGCCAGGTCGCGGCGGTGGTGGCCGAATCCGAGCTCGACGAAGGCCTGTGCAGCGTCTACGTGCCGCACGCCACCGCGGCGATCGTGATCAACGAGAACGCCGACCCCAACATCGGCGACGACCTGCTCGCAGCGCTCGACAAGACGATTCCCGAGGGGATCTGGCGCCACGACCGCATCGACGGCAACGGTGCGGCGCACATCAAAGCCGCGATCCTCGGCCCGGGAGAGGTCATCCCGGTCGACCACGGGCAGCTGGTGCTCGGCACCTGGCAAGCGATCATGCTGGTCGACCTCGACGGACCGCGGCGCCGACGCATCGTCGTGACCGTTCGCTGAGTCGCCGAAGCTCCGATGGCTCTGGAAATCGACCCGCCTGCCGTGGAGAATCGTCGCGTCACGCACGCGCGCCATCAGCACGGGGAGATGCAGACCATGTCGTTCGATCCAAATTGGACCCTTGCCGACCTCGGACGACAAGAGCTCTGCACTCTCGGAAGAGAATACCTGCTGATCGGTCACCTCCAGGACCGCGTTGGGCTGCCGTTCGCCACCAAGCTGGTGGGCGAAGAGGCGCAGATCCAGCTGTCGATCGACGAGTGGATGGGTGCCAGCCCGATCTACTCCCTGCGCATGCAGAAAGCCTTGGGGTTCTCCGGAAACGACGTGGCAACCGTCTTCAAGAATCTGCAGATCGAGATCGGCGCGCCACCGCAGTTCATGGATTTTCAGTTCCGTCTCGACCGTCCCGACTACGGCGAGTTTTGGCTGCCGCACTGCGGGGCGCTGCTCGACGTCGAGCCGTTTGGCGAAAAGCGCGTCAAGCGTATGTGCCACGACATCGAGGACCCGACCTTCGACGCCACAGCCGCCGCCACCCATCCCTGCATGAAGATGCGCCCGATTCACCGCCCCCCGCGAGTCCCCGCCGGCCGCTACCCGCACTGTCTGTGGTCGGTCTTCATCGACGACGAGGCGACTCCGTACGAGCAGCACCCGAACCTCGCGCGCATGCGCGAGTCACTGGTTGCCGACATCCCGATCGTGTTGCCGGACCACGATCGCGAGCCCGGAGGCTGGCCAGACTACAGCGGCCCCTTCGATGCCGGCTTCCAGCTCGAGGACCTGGCGCACCGGCCCCTGGTCGCGGTGTGCCAGGAAGCCGCCGTTCAGGCGCACCTCCTGGCGCGATCCTTCCTGCTCAACGTCGACCAGCGGCACGGCGCCGAGGCAGCCCGCGAGCTCGCACAACGCCAGTGGAGCGGAGCCGCCGCGGTCGCAGCCTACCGGCTGAAGCGCGCCTTCGCGCTCGACCACGGGCTCGAAGCGATCGCCACAGTGTTCCAGCGGCACCCCCACTTCCAGCCCCGCACCTACGTCGATCTCGACGTCCGCCTGATCGGCGACGACACGCTGCGCATCGCCATCGGCGACTGCCCTGCCCTCAAGGAGGCGGACGATCACTCGTGGTTCGGCGCTCTCGCAGAGCAAGCCCCGCCGGCGATCGAGGGGATCGCCAGCGTGGTCAACCCGCAGGCGCGCTGCCGCCCCAGCGATCCGGGTTCGGCGCGCTTCGCCTGGGAGGTAATCATCGACCCGAACGTCGAACCAGCCCAAGAACCGCCGGAGATGCAACTAGCCCGCTACAGCCGCGGCGTCGACTTCGAGCTGATCCAGCGCCGACCGCTACGGAGCTAGTACGCGGGGTATCACTCAACCGACTCGGCACCCGCGGAGGGTTCTGGCTCTTTTTCTATCCACAGATTTCGCCGATTCCGCAGATTTGGGTTCAGGTTTTTCTGAATTTCTAGAACCTAATCTGTGTAATCGGCGAAATCTGTGGATAAAAAATTGAGCCAACCTGATCTCCGAGGTACCTCGGCTCAGTGACCTTCCGCTCGGTACCGGGTCAGACGGGAACGAACTTGCCGTCGCTGATCAAGCGCACCAAGTCGAGGCTGGTGATCATGCCTTTGAGCTCGCCGTCTTCTTCTACCAGGACGCGGTGCATGTGGAGCTGGTTGAGCTTCTTGGCGACTTCGACGATTGGTGTGTCGGGCGTGACGGAAACCGCGTTCGCTGTCATCGCGTCGCGCGCGGTCCGGCCCGACAGCTGCTCGCCGACGGTCGTTGAAACGTAGCGCGCGTCGGGTTCGCCGCGCGCCTCGGCGAGGTCGCGTTCGTAGCTGTCGACCAACTCGGCCAGCGCATTTCCCACCAGCGGAAGGCGCACCAGGTCGGAGCGCGACACGACGCCGATGACCTCGCCGTCCTCGATCACCGGCGCACCGCTGATGCGTTCGCGGCAGAGAAGCTCGGCCACTTCGTCGAGCGCCATGTCGGGCTCGACGGTGATCACCTTCGATTGCATGACGTCACGCGCCAACATTGCCATACCCACTCCCTCCTGATTCGAGACTAGACGACGATCGACCGGCCGCACAAACCGGGGCACGAGGCGCTATCGAGAGGCCCCGTCAGATCGACTCGAGAAACGCCAGCAGCTGCGCCCGCTCCGCTTCGGAGAGTGCCTCGTAGGCGACCCGCGAAGCCTCGGCCTCCGCTTCGTGCCGGTCGATTGCGTCGGCGATCGTGAACGAGCGCCCGTCGTGCATGTACGGCCCCGTCAGAGCCAAGCCCCAAAGCGGCGGCGTGCGAATCTCCAGCGCCGTCGCCTGCCCTTCTGGAACTCCCGGCGAGCCGTCCGGCGCAATCTGGTGCAACAGCAGATCGGTGTAGGGAATCAACCCGTTCGGCGTCACGAATTCGGTAAGGTGACAGTCGGCGCAACCGATCGTCTCGAAGATCGCCGCCCCGGCCTGCTCGGCATCCGGGTCGGTGCTGCGCCGCGCCGGCGGTGCCAACTGCTCCATGAAGAACGTCAGCGCGTCGAGGTCGTCGACGTCGATTTCGGGGTCGGGGATCAGGTCGTCGTCCTCGAGCTTGCCAAACTCCATGCCTTCGACCGCCGGTAGGGTGATGCCGAGCTCGGCCGACATCGCGTCGCGGGCGAACTCGGCCAGGCTGGGGACGTTCGCTTTCCACCCCAAGCGGCCGAGCGCACCGGACGGAAGCCGATGCGCGCACCCCGACACCGCTTGCGGGTCGGGATTGTCGCAGTCCTGGTTGGCGAGAATCGCCGCCTCGGGAATGCTCTCGAGGAAACCGAGGCCGAACAGAGGCGGTGTCTGTCGCGTCTCGAAGACGTTCGCGTTGGGGTCGATCGGCGGCCGAACCCCTGCGCTCGAGTGACGCGGCGCAATCGTGCCGCCTTGCGGAGCGATGAACTCTCCGTCGACCAGCTCGCCGTGGCGGATCACGTCGACATCGGGAAACCCCGACCCTCCGATCACCGGCTGGAAGTGGCAGGCGCGGCAGGAATCGCCGTTGAACAGCGGGCCCGTGCCCTGCCCGAATCCCATGTCCGTGTCGAAAACGGCACGACCGCGCTCGAATAGCGCGCGCTCGGCGGGATCGAGCTCGCGGACCGGGCCAGCGAGCTCGCCCACCGGAGGAATCGGCGCATCCGGCGGCAGCAAGCCGGGCGAAAACTGACTCGAGCCACCCAGCGAGCGCAGGAAGGCGATCACCTCACCCTGCGCATCGGAATCGAGCGCCTCGTAGGCGTCGCGCGCGGCGGCGCCTTCTCCGCCGTGCCAGCGGATCGCCTCGTCGAGGGTGTCGGCGCGCCCATCGTGCAGGTAGGGAGCGAAGACGCCGATTCCCCACAAAGGCTGCGTGCGGAACTCGGAGCCGGTCGCCAACCCCATGACGATATCGTCGGCAAGCTCCTCGCCCATGTCGTGCAGCAACAGGTCCGAGTAGGCGGGGACCGGTCCGCGCGGCCCTTCGAGTGTCGGAACGTGACACGCGGCACAGCCGAGCTCCTCGAAGCGCGCCGCCCCCGCCTCGGTCGTCGGCGTCGGCGGATCGGGGCGCGGCGCCGCGAGCAGCATCGCGAACGAAACCAGGTCGAACAGCTCCTGCTCCGTCATCTCGGGATCGGGCACGCCGTCGTCGTCGAAGTTCGGCTCTTCCGGCGCCGCCACCTGGGCCAGCGCTTTCTGGACGAACAGCTCGAAGATCGCCGCGGCGAGGCCGCCCTCTTCGATCGGTGCGCTCGGCACCGGCAACAGCGCCTTGAGCTCGTCGCTGAGGGGAACCGTGGTCACACCGAGATGGTTGAACAGCGGTCCGCGGATGAAGCCTTCGATCGAAACCGTCTGCGCCTTGCGCCCGAAGCGGCCGACGAAGCCGCGATCGTAGTTGGCACGTCCACTGATGCCGTCGCCGTCGAGGTCGTCCACATCCTCGTTCGCCAGGATCACCAGGTCGTCGAGCTCGGCGAGCAATCCGACGCCGAAGAACGGGATCGGATTGCGGGTCGCTTCGAGGTTGGTCTCCGGATCGGTCGGGCGCCGCCCCCCCGGCCCGAGCGTGTACTGCGGCTGCACGCCGTTGATGCCGACTGGGATCGACGAACCGTCGGGAAGCTTGCTCTGCACCAGGAGGAAGTCGCGATAGCGTGCCGCCGCTCCGGCGAGCACCGGCTTTTCGTGGCAGCCGCCGCAGGTGATCGAAACGTTGAAATCAGGACCCAGCCCCTCCTCCGCGGTGAACACCTTGGCGGCGACCGCCTGTCCGCGCAGAAAGGTCTCGAGCTGCTCGGCGCTGGCATCGGGGAGAGGATCGCCGAGGTCGCCGAACATCGGCGGCTCGGCGGTCGCGGTCGCCGTCGGACTATTGGTGCTGGTTGGCGTAGCCGTTGGTTCTTCAGTGACCGTCGGCGTCGGCGTCGCCGGCGGTTCGGGGGTATCGGTTTCCGTAGGGATGCTGGTCGGTGTATCGACGGCGACGGTTGGGGTATCGCTTGCCGATGCGGTCGGCTCCACCGACTCGGTCGCCGTCGCCGCCGCAGTCCGCGTCGCCGTTGGCGGAGGACTCGAGTCGTCGTCGTCACCACAACCGGCAGCGAACAGCACGAGCGCCGCCAGCACTGCGATGACGTGGGCAGCCTTTGTGTCCCTCCACTCAGTCGTCATCGACAAGCCCTCGGATGAGCACGATCCCCGCTTCGGGAAACGTGAAGTTTGCGCCAAATGCCAGAATCTGGCCTGTCGCATCGCCAAACACGCCGTGGAGCTCGAGGTCGGTCGGCGCCGGATCCTGACCGATGACCTCCAGCGTACTCGGATCGATGCGCAGGATCGTGCCGCGCACGCCAACCGTGTGAGCGACGTCCGGGCGCCTGGTCCACACACCATTGAGACCGCCGAACGCCGACGTCGGCGCGCGTGTCCAGCCGGTTCCGTCGAAATGGGCGAATTCCGCTGTGCCGCGGCCGCCGACGACGGTGATGTCGTCGGCCGCGTTGCCCCAGATGCCGATCAGGTCCTGGCTGATGCCGGCACCCATCTCGGTGAAGCTCGCTCCGTCCCAGTGGAGGATGATTCCGTTCTGCCCGACCGCGTAGATGTCGTCGGGGCCCGAGCCCCAGACTTTGAAGAAAGCGGCTACTCCCGGTCGGACGATCGGCGGCAACTCGACCTGTGTCCAGGTCTGGCCGTCATAGCGCATGACGAAGGGGGTCGTGCCGAACACCGGCTCCCCACCGACGGCCCAGACGTCGTCCGCTGCCTGCGCCCAGATTCCCCACACCGGATCGCTGACCGGCGTGTCCTGAACCGTCCACGACGCCCCGTCGTAGTGCAGGACTGCACCGTCGTTCGCGGCAACGAAGACGTCGGTCTCCGAGGTCCCGTGCACCCAGTTGAGAAGAGGCACTGGGAAATCGAGATCGACCTGTTCGAACTGCCCTTCGGCGAAGCGCAGAATCACGCCTTCGAACAGGCGGCCGCCGACGACCCATACGGCGCCGTCACCGGTGCCCCAACCGCTCATCATGTAACCGAGCTGCGAGGCGTCGAGGGCGACCTCCCACTGGCTCGGCAACGCCCCGCAATCGCCGAAGACGTTGCCCACGGCGAGCTCGAGCTCGGTCGCCACGTCGGCCGGCTCTTGTGGCGGCAGCGAGCCGCACTGCGAGCGCAGGACCTGTATCAACTCGTTGGCGGTGACGCGGCGGTCGCCATTGCAGTCACCAACGCAGAACTGAGCGAGCGCCGGAGACGAAGCGAGAACCGCCACACTGAGCACCACCCACGACAACCTCGTCACTATCTTCACCACGGTCTCTGTGTGTGCGCGGAGTGGCCGCGACAAGAAAAACGGTACCAGTCGGTCCACGGTTAGGAAAGCGCGCGGCGCGACAATTTCCGCGCCGCGACGAGCTGCGAGAATGCTCCGAGACAAGCAGAAGAATATTGCGCAACCAACGCGCGGCGGCCGGCCTCCGCGAGGCGGGCTTCTACCCCCTCGATTCTCGACTTCGAGAAACACGTGTGCAAGCTTCCGGCGCCGGAGGACTGAGCTTGCTCTACTACGAAGATCTCGAAGTCGGTTTCGAACGAACTTTCGCCGAACAGTATCAGGTCAGCGAGCAGGAGATCGTCGAGTTCGCCACCCGCTGGGACCCGCAACCGTTTCACATCGACCGAAACGCCGCCGAGACCTCGATCTTCGGCGGCCTGGTCGCATCGTCGGCCCACGTCTTCTGTATCTACGTGAAGATCGGCAACACCGAGATCGACCGCGACAAGGTCACTGCGTCGGCCAGCGCCCTCGGCTTCGACAAGCTCCAGTGGCACGCTCCGATCCGCCCCGGCGACACCCTGCGCAACGGCTATCGGGTGGTGCAGATGAGGGAATCGCGCTCGAGAGCCGAGCTCGGCATCGTCACCGTGGCCAGCCGCATGTTCAACCAGCGCGACGAGACGGTATTCACCCTCGAGTGCACCTTCCTCGTCCACAAACGACCCGAGGCCGAGCCGCCGGCCTGAAGCGCGGCGGCGCACGACCCCCCTCCCCTGGCTCGGCATCGCGCGCCAAGCGCGGCTGCGCCTTGCCGAGACCGCTTTCTCGATCCACAGTAGAGTCGTCCGCCGGCGCTGCGGCGACTCCTGTCCGGGGAGCTCGCGCGAACGCGACCTGCCGTGGGAGCAGCATGATCGAACGAACATTCGCGTGGGCCGAGCGGGGCCTCATCCCCGATCCGTTGGTACGCTTCGGCATCCGCCGCATGCTGGTCGAGCGCCTGCGCGACCAGGACCGCGGCGACGCAGCCAGCCAGCGAGCCGCCGAGGCCGCGCTGATCGAGCAACTCGATCGCTCGCCGATCGCCGAATCGACCGACGACGCGAACCAACAGCACTACGAAGTCCCGGCGCGGCTGTTCCAACTGATGCTCGGCCCTCGCCTCAAGTACAGTTGCTGCCTGTGGCCCAAGTCACGCACCACCCTCGCCGAAGCCGAGGAAGCGATGCTCGAGTTGACGTGCGAGCGCGCCGCTCTCGGGGACGCGCAGAGGATCCTCGAGCTCGGCTGCGGTTGGGGCTCGCTCACCCTGTGGATGGCCGAGCGCTACCCCGATGCCGCCATCACCGCCGTCTCCAACTCGCACTCGCAGCGCCGCTTCATCGAAGCGCAGTGCCGTGATCGCGGATTGCGCAACGTCACCATCGTCACCGCCGACATGAACGAATTCGAGGCGGACGAACCCTACGACAGGGTGGTGTCGGTCGAAATGTTCGAGCACATGCGGAACTACCGCGAGCTGTTGCGGCGAATCGCCGGCTGGCTGTCCGCCGACGGCAAGCTGTTCGTCCATCTCTTCTGCCACCGACGCTTCGCCTACCTCTACGAACCGAGCGGACCGACCGACTGGATGGCGCGCGAGTTCTTCACCGGCGGGACGATGCCCTCGGCCGGGCTGCTGGCCCAGTTTTGCGACGACCTCCGCATCGAGCAGGAGTGGATCGTCGACGGTGGCCACTACCAGCGGACGTTGGAGTCCTGGCTGCGCAACCTCGACCGGCACCGCAGCGCAGCTCTCGAGGTCCTCGCCGACGGCGGTCTCCCGCCCGAGCGATGGTTGCAGCGTTGGCGCCTCTTCCTGCTCGCCTGCTCCGAGCTGTTCGGGTACCGATCAGGCAGCGAATGGGCAGTGGCCCACTACAGATTCAGCCGAGCCGACGCCGGCAGGCTCGCCTCCCAGGATTCGACCGAGCCGGCACTGAGAACGGAGGAGCCCGGGTGATCGTCCAGACCAAAGTCCGCCATCGCCGCACCGCTATCGCGGCGCTCGTCAGCGTCGCCATGCTGTGGGCCGCCGGATGCTCTTCGTTCCGACCGGCGCCCCTCGACAGCGTCCCGTTTCGCGATCGCGTCGAAACCCAGGAACAGGACGGACTCACCGTCTCGGCGACCGTGCTGTCGCGCGACGAAACCAAGCACGTCTTCGGCGTCGACCTCTACGACGAGGGAATCCAGCCGGTCTGGGTTCGCATCGAGAACAGCCGGCCAATGCCGTTCTGGTTCATGTTGCACGGGGTCGACCCCAACTACTTCTCGGCCCACGAAGCCGCCTACAAGAGCCGCTTCTTCCTGCGCGGATTCACCAACGCGCGCATGGATGAGCACTTCGAGAGCCTCGGCATCGACCCGATCGTTCCCGCCCTGGGCTCGACCGAGGGATTCGTGTTCAGCAACGTCAAGCTCGGCACCAAGGAAGTGCGCGTGCAGCTGCTGACGCAGCACGACGTCGAGCGGTTCCACTTCTACATCACCGTGCCGGGCTTCGTCGCCGACTACGACGCGGTCGACCTGGGCGAGCTCCTCGCCTCCCTCGAACCGGTCCAGGTGTCGACCGAAGACGAGCTCGTCGCGCAGCTCGAGGGGCTGCCCTGCTGCACCACCCGTGAGAACGGTAGCGGCAAGGGAGATCCCTTGAATCTGGTGATCATCACGCCACCGCAAGGCCTGCGGGCGTTCGTGCGCGCGGGCTGGGACGAGACCGAGTTGCTGACTTTTTCCTCGGCCTGGAAGACCTTCAAGGCCTTCTTCGGGGGCGAGTACAAGTACTCGCCGATGAGCGCCCTCTATTTCGACGGCCGACCGCAGACCATTGGCCTGCAGAAGGCGCGCGACACGATCCACGAGCGCAACCATCTTCGGCTGTGGCTCACTGGCTGGAAGTACGGGGACGACCACGTCCTGGTCGGCACGATCACCCGCGACATCGGCGTCTACTTCACGACCCGTGCCTGGAACCTGACTACCCACGCCATCGATCCAATGGTCGACGAAGCGCGCAACTACCTGGTCGAAGATCTACTGACGACGGAATCGATCCGCGCCTACGCCGCCATTCCCGGTGTCGGCGCAGCCGACAAGGCCGATCCGCACCGCAACTTGATGATGGCGCCGTGGTGGACCGACGGACGGCGCGCGGTGCTGCAGCTGGTGCCCGCGGGGGAAAGGACGACCCTCGAGTCGGTCAACTACTTCTCGTTCCACGCGCCGCTCGCACAGATCCTGGAGCTCGAGGGGCAGGACCTCAAAGGAACCGGGATCGTGCCGCCGCCCGATCCGGCAACGGACGGCGGCACGACCGAGTAGATAGGAGCTAGCGCGGCCCTAGTTTTCCTCGGCCCCGGTGGCGATCCAGTCGCGCACCTTGGCGACCACCTCGGGCGGCAGCAGCGTCGGAGAATTGCGCGGCATGTGGCTAAGGATGTTGCCGGTGTCGTCCTCCGGGTCGCAGCGCGACAGCAGAGTCATCAGCCAGCTGCCCTCCGGGTCGCCCGGTTCGATCAAGGGCAGATCGGTATCGGCAAAGGTCACCTGGTGTGCCAGCAGCCGCTCGTGCACCCCCGCCGAGTCGAGATCCAGGCCCGCTGCCGGCGCGACGCTGTCGTGGCAAGCTTGGAAGGTGCAGCTGCCGGTGAAGACGGTTTCGCGGATGCTGGTCAGAGTAACAGGCTGTTCGGCGAGCGCCGTATCCGGGGTGTCCTTGCACTCCGGCACCGGCGGCAGCTCGAAATCGTCCGGCAGCGACTCCGGCACGTAGAGCGGCGCGTTGCGCTCCGCTTCCGTCGGCAGCGACTGCGAGGGGTTGCGCGGAATGCCGATGCTCAAGCACTCGCCGTGGTTCATGACGATCCCGTCGACTTCACCGTCGACGATATTGTCGCCGGCGGCGAACAGGTCCATCATGACCTCGCTGTCGGCGAGACCGAGCATGACGCACATTTCCTGGTCGCCGATTCCCCACCCAACCGGCACCTCGCGTGGATTGGTGAATCCGCAGGTCAGCCTCAATCCGGTCGCACCGCTGAGGTCGAGCGGCGGGTCGAGCGCTTTGCCATTCGGCTCGGCGTTGAAGGTGTCGAGGCTGTGGATCAGCATCCCGTCGTGCTCGCCGCCGATCACCTCGACTCGGAAGTGATTGCCGAGCTCGTGGTAGTGCGGCAGCACCCAATAGAGACGCAGGTCGAGCGGACGGCCGGCGACGTTGGAAAACGGTGTCGTCATGTCGCATTCGGTGGTGAAGCGGGAGTCCGCAAGCGGCGGAAGGTCGAGCGAGTAGTAAGTCATCCGGAAGGGAGACAAGACGACGTCGACGTCGGCGGGGTGCACCAGCCCCAGGCTCATGCGCAGGAACGTCTCGTGCTCGCGCGCCTGCAGGTTGAGCATGTGCACGCCGGCGACGATCTTGTGACGCGGCGGGATCTTGATCACGGCCCCGCGCGCGAGCTGCTGTTGCTCCGACAGCGACTGCGTCGATTGGGCGAAGATCACGGTGCCGCTGACCGCCGAGGCGAGCTCCTCGAAGTCGCGATCGCGGCAGCGGAAGTAGCCGTCCTCACCCGGATAGAGATCTTCCGGCACGACGAACCAATTGGAGTGGTGATAGCCGCCGCCATTCGAGAGGATGACCTCGTTGACGTACAGCGCCTCGTCGTTGTTGAGCGTCCAGGCGACGCACTGCGAGGCCACTTCCTGGTGCGGGTTCAAAGAGTAGTCACCGAAGTTGTGGGTCAACCGTCCGGCGATGTCCGGCGCGGTCGAGCACTGCTCCAAGGTGCAGCCCTCGAGCGCGTTCTTCACCGCGAAGACCAACTCGTGGACCTTCGCCTGATCGTCGCCGTCCATGTCGATCTCGGGACAGGCGCCGACGTCGGTCGTGCCGAGGCTGATCTGCACGCTGCGCATCAGCTCGTCGATGCCTATCCGACAGTCGTCGTCGCAGTCGCCGACGCACTGTTGGCCCGCCGCCGGCACCGCGAAAAGTATCGCCAGCAGCAACATCGCCGAGAAGCACCGCCGGCCCTTGATCGGATCTCTCATCGAACCCCCTCCGTCATGGAACCCATAAAACAGGATTATGGGCCCCTCCCCTCTCGGTCAAGCGCGCAGTGAAGCAGGCCTCTGCCTGCCCCACTCTTACAGAGGGGTTCTGGTGGCGGTGGGAGACGAGGTGGGCGTGCTCGTCGGGGTCGGCGGCGACCCGTGCCCGCAGAAGGAGAAAACGTTGTTGACGGCCACCAGGAGCTCGTTGATCGACACCCGATCGTCGAGGTCGGCGTCGAACTGATAGCAAGTCTCCAGCTCCACCTCGCCGAGCGAGATCCGAACCCCGTTGATCATCTCGCTGATGGTCACTGTGTCGCTGAAGTCGCAATCCCCGACGCAGCGGTGGGCAAGGCCGGTCGCCGGGGCGGTCGCAAGCAAGACCGCAACATACGCTGCACGCGCCCAGCCTTTCATCCCTTCAGCGTACAACGCGGTCAGTGGTTACGAAAACAGCGCGCTCCGTTCGCTGCGGAACCTACCTCGCGATCGCGTCGAGGGCGGCCTTCAGCTGGTCGAATATCTCCGTGTTGTCGATCGACCCCGCAAGCTTCGGGCGCAGAGCTTCGGGACCAAAGGCGTACAGGGGGACGTCCATGCCGCCGTGCGTCTCGTACTCCAGCGGCACCGCCGCGCGGTTGAGATGCTCGGCGGTGGTCGCGGTTCCCGGCCCGGCCCCTGCGGTCACCCCTTCGAGGGCCGACGGCCCGTTGGCGTAGAGGAGCGTCGTGTAGGGCTGCTCGTCGGCGCCCACCCCCGCCTGTCCGAACGCCCCGCTAGCGATCGGCGGGTACCCGGCAATCACCATCGTGTGGTCGTGATCTGCGGTCACGTAGACCACAGCCTCGCCACCGGCCTCGCCGACCACCACACCCAGGGCATCGTCGAAGGCGAGCGTGTCCAGCACCGCCCGGTAGGCGCTGTTGACGTGGTGCGCGTGGTCGATCCGTCCGCCTTCGACCAGGAGAAAATAGCCCTTCGGGTTGCGCCGCAGCACTCGCAAAGCGGCCTCGGTCATCGCCTCGAGACTCGGCTCCTCGGGGAACCTCGCCGCGCGGTCGGCCTCGAAGGCGAGGTGATCTGCGGCAAACAAACCGAGGATACGCTCTGCGCCGCGGTCGACCGCTGCGGCCAGCTCCGCCCCGGTGTAGACCACCGCGTAGCCGCGCTCGGCGAGCTCGGCGACCACGTCGCGGCCGCCGCCGTCCCCGGCCTCGCCGGTCAGCACCTCGCGGCCGCCGCCGAGCAGGACCTCGACTCCATCGCCCAGCTGCGGATTGTCCACCAGGGCGGCGGCAATCTGCGTTTCCTGGTTGCGATCGAGCACGTGCGCGTACGCCCCCGCCGGGGTGGCGTGGGTGAGCCGCGTGGTGGTGACGATCCCGGTCG
>JAUIGL010000094.1 GCA_030430165.1 bacterium
TCAGATTCCCCCCAGCCCAGCTCTCCTGGTGACACCAGATTCCCCACCCCCAGATTCCCCACCCCCAGATTCCCCACCCCCAGATTCCCCACCCCCAGATTCCCCACCCCCAGATTCCCCACCCCCAGATTCCCCACGCCCCAGATTCCCCACCGCCTCCGAAACGTCATCTGTGATCGAAGCGGCTTGCATCCGCGCGAGAGAAGAAGGGGCAAGTGGCCGACTGCCCGAGCTGCTCCGAGTCGACCGCTCGAATCCGAGTCAGTGTTTGCGGTCGCTGGGGGAGCTGGGATCTGGGGCAGGTCGGCTTGCTTCGGTTTTCGGTCTCCTGCGGCGGGCCACCGAACCTCCGGGGATGAAGCTCGACAGATTGGGCGAAGCCCACTCCATCCCCAGATCCCAGATCCCAGCGCCCAGATCCCATCTCCCAAGCGCAGCGCAGTACCTCCGCGCGGCGATCTGTGCTGTGTGTGTAGGGATGCCGAGTGCGAGCGGTGAATACGATGCGGTGGTGGTTGGCGCGGGGCCGAACGGGCTGAGTGCTGCGATTGCGCTGGCGCAGCGCGGCGCCTCGGTCGTGGTGCTCGAAGCGGTGGAGGAAATCGGCGGCGGGACGCGGACCGCCGAGCTCACCCTGCCGGGATTCGCCCACGACGTTTGTTCCGGAGCCCATCCGATGGGGATTCTCTCGCCATTCTGGCGCGGCCTGCCCCTCGGCGAGCACGGTCTTGAGTGGGTCCTGCCGCCGGCGGCGATTGCCCATCCGTTGGACGACGCGCCGGCGGTGATGGCCTGGACCTCGCTCGATCGCACCTGCCGCGAGCTCGGCCGCGACGGCGCGGCGTACCGGCGGCTGGTCGAGCCGTTTGTCGACGATCCGGATTCGTTCTTGTCAGACGTACTGGCGCCACTCGGCTGGCCGAGCGACCCGGGGAAGTTCGTACGCTTTGGCGCGCACGCAGTGTGGCCGGCGACGTGGCTGGCCCCGGTGTTGTTTCGCGAGCAGCGGGCGCGAGCCCTGTTCGCCGGCTGCGCGGCGCACTCGATCCTGCCGCTGTCGCATCTGATGACCTCTGCCTTCGGTGTCTTGTTTGCGGTTACCAGCCACCTGCAGAGCTGGCCGGTCGCCCGCGGCGGCTCGATTGCGATCACGCGCGCGCTGGCGTCGTATCTCGAGCAGCTCGGCGGCGAGGTTCGCACCGGCGTGCCGGTGCGGAGCACGGCCGATCTGCCGGCGGCGCGCGTGTACTTGTTCGACACCGACCCGCACCAATTGGCCCGCCTCGGCGAGGCGGTGTTGCCACAGGGGTACAGGAAACGCCTGCTGCGATATCGGTTCGGCCCCGGGGTCTTCAAGCTCGACTGGGCGCTCGACGCGTCGATTCCCTGGCGCGACGAGAACTGCGCGCAAGCGTCGACGGTTCACGTCGGCGGCAGCATCGAGGAGATCGCCGCCAGCGAGGCGAGCATGTGGCGCGGCGACCACAGCCGGCATCCGTTTCTGATCGTCGTGCAGCAGAGCAATTTCGACTCGACCCGGGCGCCGGCGGGCAAGCACACCGGCTACGCCTACTGCCACGTGCCGGCAGGCTCGGATGTCGACATGAGCGATGCCGTCGAAGCGCAGATCGAGCGCTTCGCGCCGGGCTTCCGCGATTGCATCTCGGCGCGTCACGCAACCGCGACCGCCGACTTCGAACGCCTCAATCCCAATTACGTCGGCGGCGCGATCACCGGCGGCGCGGCAGACCTGACCCAGGTGTTCACTCGTCCGGTGGCGCGGCTCGACCCGTACTCGACTCCCAACCCGCGGATGTTCCTGTGCTCGGCGTCGACCCCGCCGGGCGGCGGCGTGCACGGCATGTGCGGCTATCACGCCGCTCGGAGTGCGTTGCAGCGACTCGATCGGCTTCCGATCGCGCGACTCGGATAAAGCACTTTCCGGGTTGCTCCGAGCAGATCTCGACAACTGCCGCCAACCGGGTCAGGCTCGACTCATGCCGAGTTGGCTCGCCGTCCTGCTGACACCGGTGGCTGCCGTGCTGCTGTGGGCCGCCGGTGCGGTCTTCTTCGACTGGGTGCACTGGGTGTTGCACGCGATGCTGCGCAGTCGGTCGCGGTTGCTGCGCGGCTTGGCGTGGCCGCACGCGGTGCACCACCAGTTCCTGGGCCGCGACTTGAAGACGCGCTGGCATCTGCAGCGGCGCAACATCTGGTGCCATCTGGTTCCCGAGTACCTGACACAGCTCGCCTTCAGCGGGGTCGCGCTATTGCTGGTTCCGGTCCCCGTGGTGGTCCTCTGCGCGCTGATGCAGACGGCGGTTTTCGTCGGCTTACTGTGGTTTGGCGGGCTCGACGTCAACCACCGGCAGGTCGAGGTGCTCGACGCCTACAGGCCGTCGTGGATGGCGCTTCCGGCCTACCACGCGCTGCACCATGTCTATCCGGACGCCTACTTCAGTGCCTACGGCAAGTTGGTCGATTGGATCGTCGCCGGCGGCGCGATGGTGCGCGGCCGCCGTTTCGTGTTGCTCGGGGGCGAGGACGGTCTCGGCGCCGCGCTGCGCCGCGAGCTGGAAGCGCGCGGTGCGGAGGTGACGCCCCCCGCGGCGGCCCCGGCCTGGAGTGAACTTGATGTCGCCGTGCTGTGTGACCCCGAGGCCGATCAGCAGGCCGCGCTCGAGGCTTTGGTTGCGGCGGTCGGCGACCGACTGGTGCCGCCGGAGGTCTGGGCGGTGCAGCTCGGTCAGCCGAACGGCCTGGCGCGGCACTACTATCGCGACCCGCGGGTCATCTACCGGGCGATCTCGGTGCAGCGGGACGATCTGGCCACTCCGGCGGTCGCCGGCGCGGCCCGGCGGATCGTCGCGCGTGCCTGTCGCGGCCTCAACTTCATCTCGACGCGCACGTGGTGGCAGTCGCTGGTCGCGTTTCGGCAGTTCCGTCGATCGCGCGCCGAGCCGCCGGCGGACGTTCGACTGGTTCGCTCGCGCGCGGAGCTCGCCGCATCCGGGTCGGCGCTCGGCTGACTCGCTCGAGTTCTTGCCGGTCCCTACGGCTGGCCTGGTTTCGCGGAAACCCCGAGTTGGGTGATCAGTAGAGCGGCGCCGGTCATGGTCAGCCCCTTCAGGAAGAACGAGAGCTGAATCTGGCGCATGCGCTCGTCGGGATTGGCAACCATGTCGACTCCGTGGACGGTGATCGTCACCGGGATCAGAAACAGCACGATCAGCCATGCGCCGAGGCGCGGCCAGCGGTTGAGCAGGATCATGGTCGCGCCGACCAGCTCGACGACCCCCGAGATCAGGACCCAGAAGATGCGACCCGGGATCGCCTCGGGCATCAGCGCGACATAGCCGTCGATGTCGGTGAAGTGGGTGATGCCGGAGAGAAAGAAGATCAGCGTGAACAATACGCGGCCGGCTACCGCGATCGCCGGATGGTCGATGTGGAGGTCGTTGGTCGTATTCATGGCGCGCTCCGTCGAAGTCGGGTGAGCCTATCCCAGGTGAAGCGGAGTGGCGACCGATCGGCATCTCGATTGGATCGACAGCCTGGTAGTGGATCAGTTTGAGGACCGGGCAGTGTCGAACGACGCGCCCTCGGATCCCCCCTCCTTACCAAGGAGGGTTAGGGGGAGGTCACGCCGCGACGCAAGGAGCTTCTGCTCTCGGCCTGACCGCCCTACGGTTTACCCCCCTGAAGTCCCCCCTTGCCAAGGGGGGACGGAATTCGGGTTCGGGCGGTGCTCCCCGAGCAAACCCAGGTGCGAATCGAACTGACCAACTGACGACAGCCTGGTGCCGTGGAGCTTGCTCCGGGGGGGTGATAGGCACCCGGGGCGAGGCGGTGATGGATCGAGAGCAGGGCGGAATTTCCTACCACGAACCCGGCAGCGAGTACTTCGAGCGCCGCGGGTTGCGGCGGTACGCCGGTGTCTGGTCGCTGTGGGCGCTCGGGGTCGGCGCCGTCATCTCCGGCGATTTCTTCGGCTGGAACTTCGGCCTGGCGACCGGCGGCTTCGGCGGCATGCTGATCGCGACCGCGATCATCGCGGTGATGTACGTCGCGATGTGCTACTCGATCGCCGAGATGTTGCCGGCGCTGCCGCACACGGGCGGCGCCTATTCTTTCGGCCGCTCGGCGATGGGCGCGTGGGGCGGGTTCATCACCGGACTCGCCGAGAACATGGAGTACGTGCTCACCCCCGCGGTGATCGTCGTCGGCATCGGCGGCTATGCGAGCGCGATCTGCTCCGATCTGTTCGGCGTCACGATCGCCGCGCCGATCTGGTGGCTGCTCGCCTACGTGGCGTTCGTCGGCCTCAACATCTGGGGCGTCGAGGCGACGTTCCGCTTCACCGTGGTGGTCACGCTACTGGCGCTGGCGATTCTCGTCGTGTTCTGGACCGGCGCGCTGCCGCACTTCTCGGTCTCGCTCTTGTTCGACGTGACGCCCGAGCCCGGGGCGAGTCAGTTCCTGCCGCGCGGAGTCGGTGGAATTGCGGCTTCGCTACCGTTTGCGATCTGGTTCTACCTGGCGATCGAGCAGCTGCCGCTCGCCGCCGAGGAGTCGCACGACCCGAAGCGCGACATGCCGCGCGGTCTGCTGTGGGGCATCGCCACCCTGATCGTGGCGTCCTTGTTGACCCTCTTCCTCAATGCCGGGATCGCCCCTGGAGCCGCGGCGGTCGGCGCGTCGGACGAGCCGCTCTTCCTCGCCTTCAAGACCATCTTCGGCGACGGAGTCGGAGCCTCGCTGCTGGCGCTGGTCGCGGTGGCCGGACTGGTGGCGAGCTTCCACGCGATCATCTTCGCCTACGGGCGCAACATCTACTCGCTGTCGCGGGCGGGGTACTTTCCGCATTGGATGTCGGTGACCCACGCCACCCGGCGCACCCCGCACGTTGCGCTGGTCGTCGGCGCGGTGATCGGCTACGTCGTGGCGCTGGCGATCGAGTTCGGCGATGCCGTCTTCGGCGACGTCCCGGTCGGCGCGGTGTTGCTCAACATGGCGGTGTTCGGCGCGGTGATCGCGTACATCATGCAGATGGTCGCGTTCGTTCTGCTGCGCCGCGACCTACCGCACATCGAACGCCCCTACGTCAGCCCTCTCGGCAACGCCGGCGCGATCGTCGGCGGCTCGATCGCCGCGGTTACCCTGGTCTGCCTGTTCCTGAACCCCGACTACCGCGTCGGCGTGTACGGCTGCGCCGCGTGGTTCGCCGCCGGTATCGTCTACTTCGCCGCCTACGGCCGACACCACCTGATCTACTCGCCGGAAGAGGAGTTCGCGGTCCGCAACCGGGCACGCGGGGCTGGACCGCGGCGCTAGCCGGGCAAGCCCTCGAATGCCGCGCAGCCTTCGGGGATGTGGTGGAAGGCCTGCTTGTCCTTGGTGAAGATCGCCATTTGCGGACCGGAAAAGAGAGACGGGTCGTCGAAGGTGCCGACTTTGAGCAGGACCGCCCCGGGAAGGTTCGCGCTCTTGCTCAGCAGTTGGGTGCCGCAATCTCCGCAGAACACCCGGGTCACCGGTGTTTCGAGATCGCTGCGCGAGAACTCTTTCGGCGTGCCCGAGTCGAAGGAGAAGGACGTTTCGGGCATGCCGACGACGACGTTGGGGTGTCCGCCCGACACGTACTGGCATTCGCGGCAATGGCATTGCCCTTGGAAGAGCGCATCGCCCTCGGCGGTGTAGCGGATTGCCTTGCAGTAGCAGCCACCTTGAATCTTCATGCTTCCTCCCTCGGTTGCCGCGTTTCGTAGCGCGCTTGGCGTGTCCGGGGCAAGGGAGAGCGAGTCTCAGTCGTGGGTTCGTTTGAACCAATGAGAGCGAACGGAGCGCTTCGGCGACGATCGATCCGCTCGAACATTCCGGGGACACATCGGAGGGGCTTCGCCCTCATTTGAGGGACCCTCATCCTGACCTTCTCCCACAGGGAGAAGGGAATTCAGATGCCTCTCCCTGTGGGAGAGGTCGGCCGGAAGGCCGGGTGAGGGTCCCTCGGATGACCGAGCGTGGCGAGGCTCAATCTAGGTCCGGGGGCCCAAACTCATTCACTGGCCGAGTTTAAACCCGCCAGTAGGCGCCGGCCCAATCGATCGACTGGATGTCGGGCTTCAGGCCGTGCTGATCGAGGAAGTCGTGCACGGCGCGGCGGCACGACTCCCAGGAGTGGTAGTCGTCGACGATGACGAAGCCGCCGGGGCTGACCTTGGCGTAGAGGCTGGTCAGCGTGTCCATCGTCGAGCTGTACATGTCGCCGTCGAGACGCAGCACGGCGAGTCGCTCGATCGGCGCGTTGGGCAGCGTCTCGCTGAACCAGCCCGGCAAGAACTCGACCTGGTCGTCGAGCAGGCCGAACCGTTCGAAGTTTGCCCGCACCGTTTCCAGCGACACCTTGAGAATGCCGATCTCGCTGAAGTCGGCGCCGTCGTTTTGGTCGACCGGCACCGGTAGGCCCTCGAACGAGTCGGCGACCCAGACCTTTCGGTCGGTAACGCCGTGTGCCTTGAGCATCGCGCGCATGAAGATCGTCGTCCCGCCGCGCCATGCACCGGCTTCGAGCAGGTCGCCGGGGACGCCTTTGTCGAGCACCTCCTGGACGCAGCGTTGCACGTTCTCGAGCCTGCGGTGGCCTGTCATGGTGTAGCCGAAGCATGGCCAGTCTCGCCCTTCCTGGCGAATCTTCGCGTCGAAGGGGCGGACCTTGGCGGCGATGACCGAGCGCCGGCGCAGGCCGAGAACCACGAGATAGCGGAGCAGGTCTTCGGCAAAGCGGAGAGGTCGCTGTGCCTCCGCCAGCTTCGGCCGGCGCGGCTCGTGGTAGATCCAGGCGCTCTCGTCGTAGATGGAAGCGCTGAGCACCCGCTTGAGCAGATCCAGGTAGGCGTCGGTCGACTCGGTAGCGGGCATGGGCAGGGATTACCTCGGTCAAGCGTCAACGAATTGCAACCGAGGCGGTTCTCCTTGCGGCGGCGGATCGGCGTGATCTATGCCAGGCGGTAGGAGGAAGCCATGCAAGCAGTGACCGAATCGTTGATTGCCCCCGCGGTTGGCGAGTTCATCAGCCGCCGCAAGCAGATGTTGATCGATGGCGAATGGGTCGACGCCGCCTCGGGTGAGACCTTCTCGACGGTCGACCCGGCGACCGAGGAGTCGCTGGCGGAGGTTCCGGCCGGCGATGCGGAAGATGTCGACCGCGCCGTCAGGGCGGCGCGCCGCGCCTTCGAGAGCGGCCCTTGGCCGCGAATGACGGCGTCCGAGCGCGGTCGCGCGATCTGGAAGCTCGCTGACCTCATCGAGGAGAACCTCGAGGAGTTCGCCCAGCTCGAGACGCTCGACAACGGCAAGCCGCTGACCGTGGCCCGCGCGGCGGACATTCCCCTGGTGGTCGACCACTTTCGCTACTACGCCGGCTGGGCGACCAAGGTGGAGGGGGAGACGATCCCGGTGTCGGTGCCGGGGATGTTCACCTACACCACCCGCGAGCCGGTCGGCGTCGTCGGGCAGATCATCCCGTGGAACTTCCCCCTCTTGATGGCGGCGTGGAAGCTCGGCGTCGCCCTGGCTTGCGGCAACACGGTCGTGCTCAAGCCGGCGGAGCAGACTCCGCTCTCGGCACTGCGGCTCGGCGAGCTCATCGATGCGGCGGGCTTTCCGCCGGGAGTCGTCAACATCGTCACCGGCTACGGTGAGACGGCGGGCGCCGCGCTCACCAAGCACCCCGACGTCGACAAGGTCGCGTTCACCGGCTCGACCGAGGTCGGCAAGCTGATCATGGCGACCGCGGCCGACTCGCTGAAGCGCGTCTCGCTCGAGCTCGGCGGCAAATCGCCGAACATCGTCTTCGCCGATGCCGACCTCGATCTCGCTGCCGAAGGTGCGGCGGCGGCGATCTACTTCAACCATGGCCAGTGTTGTTGCGCCGGGTCGCGGCTGTTCATCGAGGACAAGGTCTTCGACAAGGTGTTGCCGAAGATCGTCGACTACTCCGAGCAGATCCAGCTCGGCCCCGGGCTCGACCCGGAGACCACCATGGGCCCGTTGGTTTCCAGCGAGCAGTTCGAGCGGGTGAACGGTTTCCTCGACGCCGGCAAGGCGGAAGGCGCCAACATTGCGACCGGCGGCGGACGTCCGGACTCGCTGACCAAAGGGTACTTCGTTGCGCCGACCGTGTTCACCGGCGTCAAGCCGGAGATGAAGGTGGTGCGCGAGGAGATCTTCGGACCCGTCGTCTGCGCGGTTCCTTTCAAGGATCCCGAGGAGGTCGTGGCTGCAGGGAACGACACGGCCTACGGTCTCGCTGCGGCGGTGTGGACCAAGGACATCCAGAAGGCGCACCGAGCGGCGCGGATGCTCAAAGCGGGGACGGTTTGGATCAACTGCTACAACCAATTCGACGCGGCGGCGCCGTTCGGTGGTTACAAGCAGAGTGGTTTCGGCCGCGAGATGGGCAAAGCCGCGCTCGAGCTCTACACCCAACTGAAGACCACCTGGGTCAACCTCGGCGAAGCCGGATAGAAGTCGGGGCTGCTAGGCGACCATGCGTTTCCTTCGCGTCGCAGGGCTGGCTGCGGCGACTGCGGCTGCGCTCGCGCTGGTCGCTCTGTGGGTGCTCGGTCGGGGTGCCGGCGGAACGTTCGACAGCGATACGCTGCGCCCGGTGCCGTATCCGCGGGCGCCGCGCCTGCTCGGCGAACAGTTGGCAGCGCAGGAGTTTGCCGCCGAGAATCTCGGCGGCGCTGCGGCGAACAAGCAGATCCTCTTCGGCGATTTGCACGTGCACACGACGATCTCGTTCGACGCCTTCATGCTCAATCTGCCGATGTTGGGAGGGCAGGGGGCGGCTACTCCCGCCGATGCATGTGATTTCGCGCGCCACTGCGCCGGTCTCGACTTCTGGTCGATCAACGATCACGCCTCGAACATTCTGCCGCGCGATTGGCAGAACAGCATCGAGGCAGTGCGCCAGTGCAACGCCCTGGCGGGATCCGCCGACGATCCCGATATGGTGACTTTTCTCGGCTGGGAGTGGACGCAGGCCGGCGCCACGCCGGAGGACCACTACGGGCACAAGAACGTGGTGCTGCTCGAGACCGATCCGGCGCGAGTTCCGATGCGGCCGATCGCGGCGGGGGCGGGCGGCACGGCCGCCAACCCGCCGGCCACCCTCGCCCGCGGCTTGCTGGCGCTCGGCGGGGCGCGCTATCGCGACCTGGCGCTGCGCTGGACCGCGCTGTCGGACATCGATTCGTGTCCCCCGGGAGACGTGCACGACCTCGGGCCCAGGTGCCGCGAGATCGCCGCGACGCCGGCCGAGCTGTTTGCCAAGCTCGACCAGTGGTCGCAACCGGCGCTGGTGATCCCACACGGCACGGCGTGGGGCATCTACACTCCGCCGTCGTCGAGCTGGGACAAGCAGCTGCGCGGCGCGATGCACGATCCGACGCGCCAGCGCTTGATCGAGGTGTACTCCGGGCACGGTTCGACCGAGGTCTACCGCGACTGGCGTCCGGTCGAGGTCGACGACGCGGGGGTGGCGCAGTGTCCGCCGGTTCGCGCCGACTACCTGCCGATGTGCCGGCGCGCCGGCGAGATCATCTTCGAGCGTTGCGTCGCCGAGGGTATCGTCCAGGAGGAATGCGCTGCGCGGGCGGCCGAAGCGACGAGAAACGCCGCCGCGGCGGGATCGTTCCCGCACGTCACGGTTGCCGGAGCGACTGGAGCGGACTGGCGCGATGCCGGCCAGTGCCGCGATTGCGGTCAGCCCGCGTTCAAGTACCGGCCGGCTGGGTCGGCCCAGTACATCGCCGCGCTCGGCGATTTTTCCGACGGCGCCGCGCCGCGCCGTTTCCGCATGGGTTTCATCGCCTCGAGCGACATCCACTCGGCGCGGCCCGGCACCGGCTACAAGGAGCTGCGGCGATTGTCCGAGTCTCCGCCACGGCGGCCGCCGAGCGGCGGCGGCGCCGTCGCCGCGTTTTTCATGGGCGAGCCGGAAGAGCCGTCGGCGCGATCGCGCACCTACGATGAAGCCGCCGTAATGCTGAGCGGGATCCAGCGCTTCGAGAACGAGCGCACGCGTTCCTTCCTCTACACCGGCGGGTTGGTTGCGGTGCACTCCGAAGGGCGCGGCCGCGAGCGGATCTGGGATGCGTTGCAGCGTCGCGAGGTCTACGGGACCAGCGGCCCGCGCATCCTCCTCTGGTTCGATCTCCTCGCCGGCGAAGCGGAGCATCCGATGGGTTCGGAGGTTCGCATCGATGCAGCGCCGGTGTTGCGGGTGCGCGCGGCGGGATCGTTCGAGCAGATTCCCGGTTGCCCGAACGAGACGGTGGAATCTCTGGGCGCCGACCGTGTCGCCGCACTGTGCGGCGACGAGTGCTACCGACCCTCGCGCTTTCGCCGCAAGATCGAGCGCATCGAGGTGGTTCGCATCCGGCCGCAGATACGAGCCGACGAGAACGTAGCTCGGCTGATCGACGACCCGTGGCGGGTGTTCGAGTGCGAGGACGACGGCAACGGCTGCGCCGCGACCTTCGTCGACGACGAGCTCCCCGAGCTCGGCCGCGACGCGCTCTACTACGCGCGCGTCTTCGAGACGCCCAGCGCGACGGTCAACGGAGACCCCCTCGGCTGCCGGCGCGATGCGGCGGGCGCCTGTGTCGAGGTCGAGCTGTGCGGTTCGAGCGGCGAGTGCCTCGCTCCGTACAGCCAGCGCGCCTGGTCGTCGCCGATCTTCGTCGACTACGCGTCGTCTCCGCGCGTTGCCGAGTGAGGCGTAGGCGCCCGGGTCAGCGCAGGTCGCCGAGGATCTCGCCGGCGTGCGCGTTCGGGCTGACGATCGCGTACGCCTTCTCGACCTTGCCGTCGGGCCCGACGAGGTAGGAGATCCGACTCGGGTAGGCTTGCGACGGACTGGCGATGGCGCCGATCTCCGCGGCGAGCTTGTGGTCGCTGTCGGAAAGCAGGCGGAACGGGAAGCCCTCCGTCTCGACGAACCGGGCGTTGTCGGCCGGCGGGTCGAAGGATACGCCGAAGATCTCGACCTTCTTCTCCGCGAACGACGCGAAGCTCTCGCGGAAGGCGTTGCCCTCCGCGGTGCAGCCGGGCGTCATCGCCTTGGGGTAGTACCACAATACGTACCTGCTGCCGCGCAGGTCGGCCGACGACACGTCTTGTCCGTTGTGGTCACGAAGCTTCCACTCGGGAAACGCGGCCCCTTCGGCAAGCATCTCCGCGGCGACGGGTGTCGCTGCGCAGGCTGCGAGCGACAGGGCGACCAGGAATCTCTTCACGTATAGCTCCTATGTTGGGAGGCAAAGCCCTTCGGGCGGTGACTTGGTTGCTTGCCGAGGACGAGGCTGCCACTCGAGCGATACGGTTCGCAAGACCACGGGGCGCGCGTCCGCAGTGGGGCAGTTCGATTCGAAGCTGCGTTTGCTCGGAACAGCCCGAACCCGAATTCCGTCCCCCCTTGCCAAGGGGGGACTTCAGGGGGGTCAACCGGAGCGTCGTTGGCCCGAGAACAGTGCGGCGCGGCGTGACCTCCCCCTAGCCCCCTCCTTGGTAAGGAGGGGGAATCCGAGGGCACGTCCTTCGTCACTGCCCGGCAATCAAGCTGACCCACGACCGTCGCGGTCGACGACTGGAGCCGCGCTCGGGAAATGCGTATCGTCGCCGGCCATGGCCAAGATCGATGCTCCGCGTGGCGGACGAAATGAGTACTGGGCGAGGAACGTTCGCTATCTGGGCGCGCTGCTCTCGGTCTGGTTCGTGGTGTCCTACGGCTTCGGCATTCTGTTCGTCGACGTGCTCAACCAGATCCGCATCCCGGGCACCGGGTTCAAGCTCGGCTTTTGGTTTGCGCAGCAGGGCTCGATCTACGTCTTCGTCGCCCTGATCTTCGTCTATGTGCGGCTGATGAATCGTCTCGACGACGACTTCGGCGTCGCCGAGGACTGAGCGATGAACGTTCTCGCCTGGACCTTCGTCATGGTGGGGTTGTCGTTCGCCCTCTATATCGGCATTGCCATCTGGTCGCGCGCGACCTCGACCAGCGAGTTCTACGTCGCCGGCACCGGGGTGTCGCCGCTCGCCAACGGCATGGCGACCGCCGCCGATTGGATGTCGGCCGCCTCGTTCATCTCGATGGCCGGGCTGATCTCGTTCATGGGGTACGACGGCTCGGTCTACCTCATGGGATGGACCGGTGGCTACGTTCTCCTGGCGCTGCTGCTGGCCCCGTATCTGCGCAAGTTCGGCGCCTACACGGTCCCCGATTTCGTCGGCGATCGCTACTACTCGCAGGTGGCGAGGATCGTCGCCGTGGTGTGCGCGATCTTCGTTTCGTTCACCTACGTCGCCGGTCAGATGCGCGGGGTCGGCATCGTCTTCAGCCGATTCCTCGAAGTCGACATCACAGCGGGCGTGTTGATCGGCATGGGCATCGTCTTCTTCTACGCGGTGCTCGGCGGCATGAAGGGGATCACCTACACGCAGGTCGCGCAGTACTGCGTTCTGATCTTCGCCTACATGGTGCCGGCGATCTTTCTCGCCGGCATGATGGCCGGGACGGTGATTCCGCAGCTCGGCTTCGGCGGAGCGGATCCCGCATCGGGGACGTACCTGCTCGACAAGCTCGACGGACTGCACCGGGAGCTCGGTTTCTCCCCGTACACGGACGGCACCAAGTCGATGGTCGACGTCTTCTTCATCACCGCCGCGCTGATGGTGGGCACCGCCGGGCTGCCCCATGTGATCGTTCGCTTCTACACCGTGCCGCGGGTGCGCGACGCCCGCATCTCGGTCGGTTGGGCGCTGGTCTTCATCGCGATTCTCTACACCACTGCTCCGGCGATCGCGGTGTTCGCCCGCACCAACTTGCTCGACACGGTTTCCAATCGGCCCTACGCGGCGATGCCCGAGTGGTTCACCCAGTGGGAAGAAACGGGGTTGATCCGCTTCTCCGACCACAACCGGGACGGACTGATCCAGTACGTCGGTCCGGGCTACCAGTCGCCGACTGGTGAGACGGTGCGCAACGAGCTGACGATCGATCGCGACATCCTGGTGCTCGCCAACCCAGAGATCTCGGGATTGCCGAACTGGGTCGTCGGCCTGGTCGCGGCCGGCGGCCTGGCAGCTGCATTGTCGACCGCGGCGGGGCTGCTGATGGTGGTTTCGTCGGCGATCAGCCACGACCTCCTCAAGCGCGCGCTGCGTCCCGACATCTCCGAGCACGGCGAGCTGATCGCCGCCCGCATCAGCGCCGCGGTCGCGGTCGTGGTCGCGGGATACCTCGGGGTCAACCCGCCCGGCTTCGTTGCTCAAGTGGTGGCGTTCGCCTTCGGCCTAGCGGCGTCCTCGTTCTTCCCGGTCATCATTCTCGGCATCTTCACCAAGTCGATGAATCGGGAAGGGGCGATCTCCGGAATGATCGCCGGAATCGGCTTCACCGCCGCCTACATCGTGTACTTCCGCTTTCTCAACCCGTCGGCCGATGCTCCGGAGAACTGGTGGCTTGGGATCTCACCCGAAGGGATCGGCACTCTCGGGATGGTGATCAACTTCGCCGTCGCCCTGGCGGTGTCGCGAATCACCCCGTCGCCGCCCGCCGAGGTCGGCGAGCTCGTCGAGCGCATTCGCGTGCCCAGAGGGGCAGGGCCGGCGCACGAAATTTCCGCCTGATCCGCCGGCGCGTCCGCGGCGGCGGCGGCGGGGGGGGCGGCCGGAACCCGGGGGAAGGTTCCGGCCGCTCAGGCGGGCTCACGGGGTATGGGGTGGGGCGTGGCCCGTCAGGGAAAAGGGCGGGGTACGACGGTCGTGTCCGCCGCGGAGGTTGACCCCGCCGGCCCTCGCGTGGGCACGCCGGGCGAAGTCCGTCCACTCGCCGGTGATGGCGCCTGCCAGCGCGAAAAGACCGGCCAAGCTGATCCAGAGCACCAGGGCAAGGTCGATAAAGCTCGAGATTTCCAACATTTGCGCCTCCTCTAGCTCCGATCGCGGCGATTTTCCCGACCGGATTGAAGCTTCATTCAGTGTCCAGAGTAAGCGGCAAATTGGATCCGTCAACCCTTTGTCAGGACAAAACTTGACTGTGCTCTGGGCGAGCCTTTCCCAGGCTGCGGAGGAGGTGGCGCGGGGCAGGGCCTGGGTGTGGGCTTCGACTAGCTCGGTTAGAAGCCGAGGCGCTTGGCCAGGTAATAGAGCATGGTCTCTTCCGAGCCGCCGCCGATCGGGCCGACGCGAGTGTCGCAGTAGGCGCGCCCGGCCATGCTCTCTTTCATGAAGCCGAAGCCACCATGCAGTTGGACGCATTGGTCGGCGACGGCGCTGGCAACGCGACAACAGTAGATCTTCGCCATGGTGATCTTGTCGGTCGCGTCTTCGCCCTCGATGCGCATGCGAACGCAGGTGTCGGTGAGGTCCTTGGCGATGGTCATCTGCATCCACAGGTCGGCCATCTTGAACTGCGTGTTCTGCATTTTGGAGAGCGGCTTGCCGAAGAGCATCCGCTGGTCGGTCCACTTCTTGGTCTCTTCCCAGAGGTGTTGCGAGGAAGCGATGGTGCTGACGCAGGCGACCAGGCGCTCGTCCTGGAACTGCATCATCTGTTGTTGGAAACCGGTGCCGGGTTCGCCGATCGTGTTGGCGACTGGAACCCGCACGTCTTCGAGGAAGAACTGCCCGGTGTCGGACCCCCACATGCCGATCTTGTCGAGCAGGTCGTAGTGCAGGCCCGGTGAATCGGTCGGCACGATGATCTGCGAGAAGCCATTGTAGCCGGCGTCGGGGTCGGTGACGGCGAGCAGGCAAAGCCAGTCGGCGTTGGCGGCGTTGGTGATGTAGATCTTCGATCCGTTGATGACCCAGTCGTCGCCGTCGCGCACCGCGCGCGTCTTGATCCCGGCCACGTCGGACCCGGCGTCGGGCTCGGTCACGGCGATTGCGCCGACCGTCTCGCCGGCGATCGCCGGCACCAGAAAGCGGCGCTTGAGGTCGTCGCTGCCGAACTCGGCGAGCGACGGTGTCGCCATGTCGGTGTGCACGCTTATGCCGAGGGTGGCGCCGGCGTTGTCGGAGCGACCGAGCTCCTGGTACATCACCGCGGTGTACGACCAGTCGAGGCCGGCGCCGCCGTAGGCGGGGTCGTAGCGCAGGCCGAGCATGCCGAGGTCGCCCATCTTGCGGAACAGCTTCTTGTCGATGCGATTGGCGGCGTCGAATTCGCGCGCCCGCGGCACCATCTCTTCCTCGACGAACTTGCGGCAGGTTTCGCGGAACATCTTGTGATCGGGCGTATCGTAGAGACTCATTTGGATTCTTCCTCGTGGATTGCGATGGTGAGCGCTGGTTCGGCCTGGCCCCGACAGTATAGCCTCGCCGGGGCAAATGAAATCCGCGGGACGACGCGCTGGGAGCGGCTGCTGATCGGCTCGTCGAGACTTGGAGGGGGGATATGGCGAAGCATCTGACCATGGTTGGCGCCGTAGGATCGCCGTACAGCAGGAAGCTGCGCGCGGTCTTGCGTTACCGGCGGATCCCCTACCTCTGGGTCCACCAGGGGGCTGCGGAGGCGCGCGATCTGCCGCGGCCCAAGGTGGAGTTGTTGCCGCAACTGCTCCTCGACGACGCCGACGGCAAGGTCGTGGCGCGTACCGACACGACGCCCCTGATTCGCGAGCTCGAGACGCGCTATGCCGATGCGAGGTCGGTGGTGCCAGATGATCCTGCGATCGCTTTCCTCGACGCCCTGCTCGAGGACTATGGCGACGAGTGGCTGACCAAGTGCATGTTTCACTTCCGCTGGGCCTTCGCGCCGGACATCGCCAAGGCGGCTTCGATTCTGCCGCGTTGGTTTCGCACCGACCAAGCGGAGGAAGTCGCGCTTGCCGCCGGCGAGCAGTTCTCGAAGAGGCAAATCGAGCGCCTCTGGGTGGTCGGCTCGAATGAGACGACCGCCTCGGTGATCGAGGACAGCTACGCGCGGATTCTGCAGTTGCTCGATGCGCGGTTGACCGAGAGCCGCTTCGTCATGGGCGCCCGCCCCGGAGCGGCCGACTTCGCCCTGTACGGGCAACTCACCCAGCTCACCGGCTTCGATCCGACTCCGGCGGCGATCGCGTTACAAACCGCGCCGCGTGTCGTCGCCTGGGTCGACGTCGTCGACGAGCTCTCCGGAGT
This sequence comes from bacterium, assembly GCA_030430165.1. GTDB lineage: Bacteria > Desulfobacterota > Binatia > HRBIN30 > CADEER01 > CADEER01. The sequence goes on from JAUIGL010000094.1 coordinate 16,192, forward strand.
GGAGGTAGCACCGGCAGGGTGGATTGCGCGCGACTCGATTCCCGACACGTTGGTCGCTCTGTTGCGGGAGGCCGGGCGCGTCTACGTGCCGTTCCTGTTGGCCAACGCCGCGGCGCTGGCCAACGGTGCTGAAGCCGTCGACTGTGAGATCGATGGCAAGCACTGGACGCAGAAACCGTTTCCGTACCAGGGCAAGTGCTTGCAGTGGCTGCGGCGCGACTACGCGTCACTGTCGCAAGAAGACCGGGGTTTCGTCGATTCCGTCCTCGCCGGAACGGGTTGCGAGGCGCTCTTTCTCTGACCGCTCGGCCGCGCCGTCGGTACACTGGCTACTCGCCGCGCCTGTCGGCATCGGGCAACAGTGTGCGCGCGACCCTCGCGCTGCGGCACCTGGCGCGGGAGCTCGGTCTGGGTCTGTTTTCGGCGGGCTTGCCGGAGGCGCCGGGATCGCGAGAATGATCATCGGAAAGGACTAGCCCATGGATCGATCGGCGAAGACGGAAGTTGCCATTCACGAAACCCTGACGCGGCGTTGGAGTCCGTACGGCTTCGACGCCGAGCGCGACGTTGCCGGAGCCGACGTGCGGGCTCTGCTCGAGGCGGCTCGCTGGACCATGTCGTCGTACAACGAGCAGCCGTGGCGCTACGTGGTGGGGTCGCGCAGCCGCTCGGCGGACGTGTGGGAGAAGGTGCTCGGCTGCTTGGTCGAAGCCAACCAGACGTGGGCGCGCAACGCGCCGGTGCTCATGCTCGGCCTGGTCGAGCACGAGTTCGCCCGCAACGGCAAGACCAACAAAGCGGCGACGCACGATCTCGGCGCCGCCTCGGCGAGCCTCACCGTCGAGGCGACGGCGCGAGGCCTGTCGGTGCACCAGATGATCGGCATCGAGCCCGACCGGGCGCGCGAGGTGTTCGGCGTGAGCGGCTCGCTCGAGCCGCTCACCGGACTGGCTATCGGCTACGCCGCCGACCCCGCGACCGTCGATTCCGAGCTCGCCAAGAGAGACGCCCGCGAGCGCGTCCGCAAGGATCTGTCCGAGATCGTCATCGCCGGGTCGGTCTGACCGATTCTCCGGCGAATCGGCGCATCATCTGCCATGCGATGCGGCCGGCGCTTCGGGATCGCCGTCTGCCGAGTGCAGCCGCGCGCGCTCAGCGACGGCAGATGTTGCCCTTATGCCGCCGTGCGGCTCGAACGCCACTGGTTTCGAACCGGTGCTCGCTGCATACCGTGATGGTGTGGGTTTTGCTCGATTTACCTTTGGGTGCCGCGCCCTCGATCACTGGGATTGCGCGGCGGGAGGTCGATGTTGGCAACAAACCAGCGGGATTCGATGCGGCTTGCGTGGCGATGGCGAAACTTGCCGGGGCTGGTCCTCGCTTGCTGTTTGTACGTGGTCTCGCCGGCGGCGGCGCAGGACATCCTGTTCGTGACCCAGCCGCCGTTCGGCAGCGACTTCACCACCATCAACTCGACTTTCGGCAATCATCTCGGGCACACCGGCGCGGCGCCGCGCGGCGGTGACCTCTACCTGCGCTACGCCGACGGCACTCTGCGCAATCTGACCGCCGAGGCCGGGTTCGGGTTGCAGGCCGGCGCGGAGATCGCGGTGCGCGAGCCCTCGGTGCACTGGTCGGGCGACAAGGCGCTGTTTTCGATGGTGGTCGGCGGCACGATCCAGAACGACGTGACGCCCACCTACTGGCAGATCTACGAGGTCTCGGGACTCGCTGCCGGCGAGACCGCGCAGATCACCAAGCTGGCGCAGCCGGAATCGTACAACAACGTCTCGCCGCTGTACGGACCCGCCGATCGCATCTTGTTCACCAGCGATCGCCCGCGCGATGGCAACCCGTTGCTCTATCCGCAGCTCGACGAGTACGAGTCGGCGCCAACCAATACCGGACTGTGGTCGATGAATTCCGACGGTAGCGACCTGCGGCTGCTCGATCACGCCGTGTCCGGCGTGTTCACGCCGATCGTGGCCTCGGACGGACGCATCCTGGCGACCCGCTGGGATCACCTGCAACGCGACCAGCAGAACTATTCCGGCGCTCCGTACGGCGCCTTGAATTACGTGTCCGAATCCAGCACCGAGACGACCGGCGACGCCGCCGAGGTGTTTCCCGAGCCGCGATCCAGGCCGGCCGGCAGCAACATCCACGGCCATCGCATCAACATCTTCCTGCCGTGGCAGATCTTTGCCGACGGCACCGGGCACGAGACGCTCAACCACGTCGGTCGCCACGAGCTTTCGCACTACTTCGACTCGTCCCGCGACGGGTTGCCCGAGTTCATCGCGCCGTTGGCGCGGCGCACCGCCGATCGGATCTTTCACCTGGCGGAAGATCCGCAGCGCCCGGGGTACTTCTTCGCGACTTACGCTCCCGAGTTCCAGACGCACTCGGCGGGGCAGATCATCGGCTTGGCGGGAGCGGAGGACGTCAACCCGGACGACATGGAGATCGACTACGTCACCGACCCGATTTCGGACGCGCCGGCTCCCGAGGGGGCGGCGACTCCGGCCGATCACCCGGGCCTGTTCCGCAATCCGCTGCCGCTCAGCGACGGGCGTTTGCTGGCGGTTCGCAGCACCGAGGCGCGTCCCGACCGGCGAACCTCGGGGGCGCTGAGCTCGCGCTACGACTTCCACCTGGTCGAGCTCGATCCCGGGGACCCCTACCGCACGCCGGGAAGCCGATTGATCCCGGGCGGGATCTCGAAATCGATCTCGTACTTCGACAACTACAGCTACAGCCAGCATTCGTACGACGGCCCTCTGTGGGAGCTCGACCCGGTCGAGATCCGCGCCCGCACCCGGCCGCAGCCGAGAACCAATCCGCTGCCGGCGATCGAAGCCGCGGTGTTGTCGGAAGAGCTAGGCGACGACGGCGTCGCCGGCTTGCGCGCATTCCTCGACGAGAACGAGCTGGCGTTGATCGTCAGTCGCGACGTGACCCGCCGCGCCGATCGCCAGCAGGAGTTCAATCTGCGCGTCGCCGGCGGCGGAGTGGAGACCGCCGAGCCCGGCAGCGATCCGGCGGAGATCGCCTTCTTGCAGCTCTACCAAGGGGATCAGATTCGCGCTTACTCCGGCTTCAACGACGGGCGGCGTGTCCTCGCCACCGAGCTCCACGACGGCCTGCTGCCGCCTGAGCAGGGAGTGCCGCCGGCGAGCGTGCGGGTGCACGCGGACGGCAGCGTTGCGGCGTTCGTCCCCGCCGGTCGGGCGTTGACCTGGGAGCTGACCGACGCCAACGGCGGTTCGCTGGTGCGCGAACGCTTCTGGGTGACCTTCGCCAGCGGCGAGATCCGCGTCTGCGCCAACTGCCACGGGCTCAACCGAACCGATGTCGTGCTCGACCAGGGTCCGCCGACCAATCCGCCGCAGGCGTTGCGCGAGCTGTTGCGCTGGTGGCAGGCGAGCTACGCGCCCGACCCGACTCCGACGCCCGAGTCGTGGTCGGTGTCGGGACGGGTCCTCTACGACGGATCAGGAGTGCCGGTCGCCGGCGCCGATCTCGCCGCGAGCGGTGAGTCGAGCAGTCGGACGGCGGTGTCGAATGCGAGCGGCGAGTTTTCGCTCGATGGCCTCGAGCAGGGCGATTGGCAGCTGACCGCGACCAAGCTCGGCGATCGCGCCGCGGCGATCACCGCCTACGATGCGGCCATGGTGCTGCGCGCGACGCTAGGCTTGGCGGAGCTCGATCCGCTCGCGGCGGTTGCCTGTGACGTCACCGGCAACGGCTCGGTGAGCGCGCTCGATGCGACGAGGATCCTGCAGATTTCGATTGGCACCCTGGCCCGCGCACCGCTCGCCGAGGAGTGTGGCAGCGATTTCGTTTTTGCCCCGTCGGGTGACCCGAATACCGACGAAACCGCGGTCGAACCGGTGCTCGGCGGCTGCTCTGGAGGCTGGTCGTTCGCGCCTCTCGCGGCGGATGTCGCCGACCGCGACCTGGTGGCGCGCTTGATCGGCGACTGCAGCGGCAACTGGAGCGGTCCGGCGGCGGTGACGTCGACGACCTCGCGCAGTCGCGCCCGGGTGGTGCTCGGCCGGCAGCGCTCGCGCGGGCGCCGTTACCTGGAGATTCCGATCGAGCTCCGCAGCCGCGTGCCTTTCCACTCGCTCGAGCTCAGGATCGAGCTCGGCGAGGTCGCGGCTGCGACGAGGTTTCGCGGCGCCCGGATCGGTTCCGGCGCGATGCTTCGCCACCAGCGCGATGCCAGCGGCATCACCATCGCCATGGCCTCGGGGCCCGCCTTGCCGGCGGGACGCACGGTGGTCGGCAGCTTGTGGATACCGGCCGGTCGTGACTCACGTGCTTGGCGCCGATCGATCTCGGTCGAGGCCAGCGTCGACGACGCACTGGCCCGCGTGCGCCGGCGCTGATCGTCGCTTCCGGCGAGCCGGATCGCGAGACCCGCGCGACCGCTATTGGCGGCTGTGGTTGGCTTCACCGACCCGGATCAGCTCTTCCGGATTGTCGGTGATCCAGTCGAGCGGGTTGATTGGATTCTCGGTGTTGCGGTGTCCGGCCCACAGCTCGCCGCGACGCGGGCCGGTGACGATGCGGTAGGGGCGCTTGAGATCGCCGCCCGCCCACTCCCAGGTGACGTCGGTGTTGCTGTAGTGCGCCGATATGGCGCGGCGGAACGCGTCGGTTCGGTTGCGGCCCGAGCCGTGCAGGAGCAGCGGATGGAAGAACACGGTATCACCGGGCTGCATCTCCAGGTGCACGCGCCGCTCGATCAGGCCGTCGATCTGCGTCGCGCCGAGGTAGGCGACGTTGACGTACTCCCAGTCGGGTCGACCGTGGCGGTGCAGCTCGCCGCGGTGGGATCCCGGTACGGCGACCAGGCAGCCATTGTCGCGGTCGACCGGCTCGAGCGCGGTCCAGGCGGCGGCGATTCGATCGGCGGGACGAAACGGGAAGTAGAGAAGGTCCTGGTGCAGCGGGTGGCGTCCGTCGACGTTGGGCGGCTTGTTGATGAGCATGGTGTGGATGCTCATCAACTCGTCGCCGATCAGGTCCTGCACGACTTCGAGCACGCGCGGGTCGTGCGGGTAGGTGTCGAGGACCGGGTCTCCCTCGAAGTCCTGCACCTTGGCGATCGCCGCAAGCTGGCTTTCGGGCTCGACCGCGCCCTTGGCCACCATCACGTCCTTCATCACCAGCATGCGGCGCGCTCGTTCGACCTCGCCGCTGACGATCGCCACCAGGCGATCGCGCCAGCGATCGACACTTTCGCCATCGACGAGGCCCGGGATCACCAGGAACCCGTCCTCCCGGTAGCGGTCGAGCTGCTGCCTGCTCAGTGCCATCGACTCTCCTTATCCCTGGCTCGAAGGATAGTCGAATCCCGGCTCGGCGAGAAGGCGGTCTCGACTCATTTGCACCGTCGCTCGGATGCGAGGAAAGGTGGAAGCCGGGTAGTGACGTCGCAGTTGGGAGGGGCGAAGCCAAATGACTGGGCTGCTGTATCTGATCGGGGCCGCGATCGGCTGGTGGGCCTGGGAGCGGTCGCATCGCAGGACCCACCCGGTGCCGGAGGGACTGCAATCGGACATCTCGCTACCGCACCAGGAGGAGTTCGAGCTCTACCACAACGCGCTCTCGCTGTGCTCGATGAAGACCCGGGTGTGCATGGCCGAGCTCGGCATTGCCTACCGCAGTCACCACATCGATCTGATCGAGACCGGATCGTACGAGAACATCGGCCGCCGCTTTCTCGCGGTGAATCCGGCGGGAACGGTTCCGGTGCTGGTGCACCGCGGTCACCCGGTTTACGAGTCGCACGAGCAGATTCGCTACGCAGCCGCTTTCGCCGCGCCCGGGTATCCCTCGCTGGTCCCCGACGACGCCGATTTGCGGCAGCGGATGGAGGAGTGGATCGATCGATCGTCGCTCACCGGCGATCCGCTGGCGGAGGGCGAGAAGAGCGCTGCCAATGCGATCCCGGCGATGACGGTGCCGCTGTTCGCCACCATGATCGAGCGGATTCCCGTCGACAAGATTTCCGAGGGCCTCCTGTTCCACTTCGACAAGCGCCGCCCGGTGATGTTCCTGGTGCTAAAGGCGCTCGGTATCGATCGCCTTCCCAGCCTGGGACCGGCCGTCGCCATGCACCGCAAGAGCCGCGCCCAGCTGGCGGACCACCTCGACGCCCTCGAGGCGGAGCTCGATCGCGGCGGGGGGCCGTGGATCCTGGGAGAGCAGTACAGTCTCGCGGACGTCAGTTGGCTGGTCATTTTCGAACGGCTGCGCCAGGTCGATTCACTCGATCTCTTGGTTGGCGACGACCTGCGCCCGCGGTGCGCGGAGTACTGGGCGAAGCTGCGCGACCGGCCCGCATACCGGACGGCGATCCTCGATTGCTCGCACCCGACCATCGAGTACGGGACGGAGCGTTTGCGGGCTGCCAAAGCGAACAACCCGGCATTGCGGCAGGCGCTCGGCGGCTGAAGCGCAGCGATCGCGTTGCGGACGCGGGCCAAGACCGCCAAGCCGACAGCTCGCCGGCCCATGCATCGCCGCCAAAGGGTGGTAGCCGGGAACATCGGAGCCGGGCCGCGCGCAACACCCGTCAGCTTTGCCCTTTACTCCAAGGCGACAATTCTGTAGACAGTTTTGGTCGTTTTTCTTGTCGGTCGCCGAGTTGGGTGGCGCCGGCATCAGCGGGAGTCGTGCGAACATGACGCAATCAGGTCGTGCAGCCTGGAGCTTGGTGACCGCGGTGGCGCTCGCCGGAACCTTGTGGAGCTTGGTGCCAGCCCGGGGAGTCGACGTTGGCGGCTGCTGCAGGCCCGCCGCCGGAGGTTGCCTCAACAACAGCAACCCGAGCACGTGCGGCGCGTTGAACGGCGATTTCGAGATGGGTTTGGTCTGCGCCGACGACAATGCGAGCTGTCGCGAGCCGACGTCGGGGTGTTGCTACCTCATCGAGGGCTTCTGCGATGCCAACTCGAGTGAGCTCAATTGCATCGGCCCCGCGATCTTCGTTCCCGGGCCGGCGGTTTGCGCCAGTCTCGACGCGGGACGCGGTGAGCAAGCGCAGACATCCTTCCTCGGTCCGTTCGAAGAGTGCATCCGGGTAACGGAGACGCCGACCTCGACTCCCACCTCGACGCCGACGGAAACTCCGACCGCCACGCCGAGCGAGACGCCGACGGACACTCCGACCGATACCCCGGCGCAGGTTCCCACGGAGACCCCGGATCTGCCGGACGGCTCGGAGTGCGACGACCCCGACGATTGCATGTCGGGCAACTGCGTCGACGACGTCTGTTGCGACACCGAGTGCGATGGCGCTCTCGAGTCGTGCAACCTGCCGGGGACGGCGGGCACCTGCACTCCGATCACCGCCGAGGCCCCTGTCGTGTCGGGGCGTATGCTCGCCGCTGCGATGTTGCTCTTGATGTTGGTCGGCGCCGTTTCTCTCCTGGCGCGTAGTCGGTCCGAGAGCTGAAAGCTGACCCGAGGGCTTGGAGGTATTCGAATGACGCAATCCGGTCGCGCAACTCTGAGCTTGGTGACCGCCCTGGCCGTCGGTCTGTCGATCTGGTCGGTGATTCCGCAGTCGGTCGACGCCGGCGGTGCGTTCGGCTGCTGCGAGTTCGAGAACGGTACCTGCGACAATCTCGACGACCTCATCTGCGAGAACGATCCGATCAACGGCGACTTCTTCTTCGGCCAGGTGTGTGGGGGAAACGGGAGCTGCCGCGTTCCCCAGGACGGTTGCTGCTCCGATGCGGGGAACTTCTGCAATGACAACTCGGACGAGTTGCTCTGCGCCGGTGGCCCCGGAATCTTCGTGCTGAACGGGACTTGCTCGGGCGGCGGGATGGATGCGGTCACCTCGCAGGTAGCCATTGGTGTCTGCGTGACCGAGACGCCGACCAGCACTCCGACGAGCACGCCGAGCGATACGCCGACTGCGACCCCGACCGAGACGCCGACCGACACTCCGACCGAAACGCCGACCGACACTCCGACCGCGACACCGTCCGATACGCCGACGGAAACGCCGAGTCAGACGCCCACGGATACGCCGAGCCTGCCCGACGGCTCGGTGTGCGACGATCCGAGCGATTGCATCTCGGGCAATTGCGTCGACGACGTTTGTTGCGACACCGGGTGTTCCGGTTCGCTCGAGGCCTGCAACCTGCCGGGCTCCGTCGGCACCTGCTCGCCGATCACTGCGGAAGCTCCGGCGATCTCGCCGCGTGCGTTGACCGGTGCGGCCCTGTTGCTGGCACTGATTGGATCGGTTTCGCTGCTGCTGCGGCGCCGTACCGGCACTTCCTGATCCGAGCCGGACCCCCCTGAAGTCCCCCCTTGGTAAGGGGGGACGGATTTCGGGTTCGGGCCGAGCCCCTCGAGTCCCCCCTCCTTGCCAAGGAGGGGGTTAGGGGAGGTCGCGGTGCGAGCCAAGGAGCCTCTGTGCTCGGCCCAATGGCGCTCCGCTTGACCCCCCTGAAGTCCCCCCTTGGTAAGGGGGGACGAGTTTCGGGTTCGGGCCGAGTCCCTCGAGTCCCCCCTCCTTGCCAAGGAGGGGGTTAGGGGAGGTCGCGGTGCGAGCCAAGGAGCCTCTGTGCTCGGCCCAATGGCGCTCCGCTTGACCCCCCTGAAGTC
>JAUIGL010000095.1 GCA_030430165.1 bacterium
CCGGCGCCGGTGAAAACGTCGCTGTCTTCGACGTTGGTCGACGAGCGGAAGCGAATTTTTCGCGTCGTTTCGAAGCGCGCCTGCAGTGCTTGGAGAATCGTGGTTCGCTGCGCCGCGGTGAAGTCGGTCTCGTCGTCGATCAGATCGCGAATGCCGTCGAGCGCGTCGTACAGCTCTTCGAAGCTGGCGGGCGGATAGCTCGGGAACGGCGCGAGGATCTCGGCGATTCGTTGGCGCAGGGTGGTCGCGCCGTCGACCGGTTGATCGAGATAGTCGTTCCAGAGATCGAAGGTGAAGGCGATCGCGGCTCGCGTGTTGTCGGGGATCGTGCGCAGGAGGAAGCCGAAGTTGGCCGCCTTGCCGCCGATCGTGACGATGTCGTCCGGCGTCGCCGAGGCGACTTCGGCGACGTAGGTCCCGGCGAGCTCGAACGGCGAGATGTCGAGGTCCGGCGCGCGTTTGAGATCTCGCAGATAGCTTTTTGTCTGCTCGTCGAGGGTGCCGGTGACGTCGACCAGGCGCACCTGGCAGACTTCCGGATCGAAATTCTCACCGGTGAAGAAGCGAGGTGAAATTGTCGTCGCCCGCAGCACGACCTCGGCGCCTACGGCGTTCTGCGCCGCTTCGGCCGAAGTCTCCTGGGCGAGGAAGGCGAAGGGCACTCCCCAGTCGGCGGCGAGAATGGCGACGTGCGAGTTTGGTGTCGACGGGGCCAGGGACAAGATACCCGCGACGAAGGGAATCTCCGCCGGCACGCCGTCGGTGAGCAGGATGTCGTCCGGTCTGAGGACGCCGGTCTCGTAGGCGTCGTCGATGTCGTCGCCGGGCACGAAGACGACGCGGCCGTGCGCCCAGCCGAAGTTGTAGCAGGCGTCGCCCGCCAACCAGCGCGCCGTCGAGCCGAGATCGATACCCGCCTGACGGAGCTCCTCGGCGTTGGCCTCGGCGCTCTCCTGTTGCTCGAAGGTGGGGAAGTAGAAGAAGGGAACCTCTTCGTCGGCGTCGATCGATGCTCGCACCGAATCGAAGTAGCGGACGACCTCGGCGACGCTGTAGGCGTCCTGCCGCACCAGTTGGATGGCGATTTCGAACGGTGCCTCCGGTCGGTAGAGCACGGCGCCGAAGACCAGCTCTTGTGTGTCGCCATGCAGCGATACGGCATCGATTTCGGCGGGGCTCCAGCCGATGTACGGGGGCAGGGTGGAGCTGACGAAGTCGTGGTGAAACGGTGTTTCCCCGCTGTTCTGAAAGTAGACGGTGTCGGGCTCGCTGACCCGGATGGTGAACTTGACCCACGAAGGACCGCCTAGCGTTGGAGAGAAGGCGAGGTAGGGATCCCAGGGATGGTCGATGCGGTTCTTGAACGGCTTCGGCTCGATGTCTCCGGAGCACCCGTCGAGCGCGTGATTGACCGCGGTGATGAGCTCGTTGATCTCGATCTCGCCGTTGCCGTTGCTGTCGCCGTTGAGGCAGTCGTCGGGCGACGTGCGGCCGAGGGCGATGTTCACCATCGTCACCAATTCAGAGATGCTCACCGCCTTGTCGTCGTCGCAGTCCCCGGAGCAGCGCGGCGTCCCGCCGATCGCGGGTGCCGCCAGCAGCAATCCGGCAGCGAGGGCAATCGCGAAGTTCGTCCATTGGGGCAGCAGGCGCATCGACATGGCATCTCACCTCGCCCCCGAGCTACCAAACAGAAGTTGTTAGCTCAAGGGCTTCTTCGTTTTCTCTGCAACCCCAAACCCCTGTCTGCGGACTCTGCGCCTCAGCGCGAGGAACCATCGGCAACCTCAGTCCCTGCCGCGCAGCACCGCGATTTCGTCGGATCGGCCGAGAGCGACGATCAGATCCGTCTTCTGGTCGCGGTCGATATCGCCGAAGGCGAGGGCGAACGGCGACTCGCCAACGGCAAAGCGTAGATCGGGGCCGAAGCTGCCGCTGCCGGTTCCGAGGCGAACCGAGACGTCGCCCGAGAATTCGTTGGCGGTGGCTAGGTCGGGGATCAGGTCGCGATTGACGTCGATGGCGTGAACCGGAAACGGCCCGTCGCCGACCGCCAGTCTTTGCGGCGCCGCGAATGCCCCATTCCCCGTACCGTTGAGGACCCAGACGCTGCCGTCGCGCCCGTTGCCGGTGAGCAGGTCGGCCCTGCCGTCACCGTCGAGGTCGCCGATCGCCACCGAGAACGCAGCCTCGCTCAGGACGATTCGCCGCCCGCCGGCGAAGCCGCCGCCGTCGAGCCCGTGCAGGATCACGAGGTCGCTCGAATCGGCGTTGGCCGTGACCAGGTCGTCGATGCCATCGCCGCTGACGTCGCCGGTCGCCACCCACCACGGTTGGAATCCGCTGCCGATGACGACGCGGTCGAAGTTGCCGTCGCCGCGGCCGAGCAGGGCGATCACTCCGCTCGACTGCGGCGCGGCGACCAGCAGGTCGACGGTGCCGCTGCCGTCGACGTCGCGCGCGAGCACGCTACGTGCCTCCTCGCCGGCGGCGAACCTGCGCTCCGCCGCGAAGGTACCGTCGCCACGGCCGAGCAGCACCGAAACATCGTCGGTCCCACCGTTGGCGGTGGCGATGTCGAGATTGCCGTCGCCGTCGAGGTCGGCGAGCGCGATACCGAGAGGTACCCGGCCGACGGCGGCTCGAGTTTCCTCGAGAAGGGTGCCTCTCCCGTCGTTGAGCAATACCGATACGTCGTGCGAGATGTGGTTTCCGGCGACCACGTCCGGCCAGCCGTCGCCGTCGAGGTCGCCGACCGCGACCGACCGCGGCGAGTTGCCGGTTGCTTGGAAGGTGGGCTGGGCGAACGCGACCGTGGCGCCGCACCCTTCGAGCGCCGCGCCGACCGCAGCGGTCAGCTCGGCGATCGACACGACGCCGCTAGTGTCCGCATCGAGGGCGGCGCAGGAATCGAGCGCGGCCTCACCGAGTGCGATTCGCACCCCACGCACGAGCTCGGCGATCGCGACCCGACCGTCGCGATTGCAGTCGCCGGGGCAGGCCAGCGTCGCGGCGGCAGTCGCCGAGACGACGATCGCCGCGCGGGCGATGCTGATTGCGATTCGCACGCCGCAACTCTCTCGCGCAGTGCCTAGCCGCGGTCGGGCGAGTCGGTTCTCCGTCCGAGAAACAGGCGCCGCAGCGCCCCTTCGCCCATCTGGTGGTCGATCTCGGCGAACGCATTGTAGGCGACGAGCGATGCGGCTACCGCCAGATTCATCGCCAGAAAGTGGTCGGTGGTTTCGCCCGACCAGGTTTCCCGCAGCGCCACCGCCAACGTGTCCTTCTCGCGGTACAGATCAAAGACCCGCTCGGCCAGGGTGACGACGAAGACGATCGCCGTGTAGACGATCGATCGCCAGAGCACGTGGATGACCCTGCGGTCGGACACGAAAAAGTTGCCGAGCGGGGTCTTGCCGAGCAGTATCACGACCTTGGCGGCCACCACGGCGCCGATCGCCGCCGTGCCGAGGACGCTGATCTCGACGTCGTACTCGTCGAGCACGAGCTTCTTCAGGGTCAGGAAGAAGAGAAAGCACGTAAGGAAGTACAGTGTCACGAGTCCGATCTCGCGAATCTCTTGCCGCACGCGTTCGCCCACCGACATCGTCTCCTCCGTGCCCAACCGAGCTCGGGGTCAGGATAGAACCGCTACCCCGTCAAACTCAAACTTGGTGAGCCCGCGGCGAGAGGCTGGAGAGGTGCACCGGGCATCGATTCCATACTCGCAAGCGCGTCACCTCGCTCGCCGCGGCGGTCGAGACCTCGCGGTTGCGCGAGTCGGGTCCTCCGGCCAGTCGTGCTTGGGGTAGCGGCCGCGCAGCTCCTTGCGGACTTGCGGATACGTCGAGCTCCAGAAGCTGACGAGATCGTCGGTCAGCTGAACCGGCCGGTAGTTGGGGCCGAGGATCTCGACCGCCAGAGCGACTCGTCCGTCGCACAGGCGCGGACTCTCGTTCATTCCGAACAGCTCCTGGATGCGCCCGGAAACCACCGGCGCGCCAGGCCGCCCGTAGTCGATCGAAGCCTCGCGGCCGCTCGGAAGGCGCAGCGTCGCGGGTGCCATGCGCTCGAGCAGACGCAGCTGCTGATGGGTGAGGTTGCCGGTCAGCAGTGCGCGGAAGTCAGCCCGGCGTGCCTCGGCAGCGTCGTTGCGGCCACTGCAGGCGGCGTCGATGGCGAGGCGCAGCAGCTCGGCAGCCGAGGGGAAGTCGATTCCACCGTGGGTGGCGGTGAGCTCGACCCGGTTGAGCAGCATCTGCACCGACTGGTCGAGTTGCAGCCGCGTCGTCGGGTCGGCGGCGATCCAGTCGGCGAGCAGGCGATCGCCGCGACCGTCGTCGACTCGCCGGCGCGCCTCGCCGACGCAGAGGTCGCGGTACACGCGGCGCGAGACCTCGACGACGCATCCGCTCGACTCGTCGAGCTCGATCCCGCGGGTGTGTTCGAAGCGATCTTCGATCCACGACTCGTCGAGGGCGCTGGCGATCGTCACCGTGCTCTCGCTGTGCCGCGCGCCGCCGCCAGCGTGCAGCTCGACGGCGATGAACAGCTCGGCGTCGCGCACGCCGCTCGACTCCGCAAGGCGAACCCCGGTTCGGCCGACCATCAGCCCGCGCGGTTCGCCCGCCGCGCGGCGCCGTGTCACCCGATCGGGAAATCCCTCGAGGACCGCGCGCAGCGGCGCTTCGGGGGCGCTGTCGGCGTGTCGATTGCTCTTCGTCGCCCGCAGCAGCTGGCGGCGGGCGCGTTCGATCGCCCGCGCCGCGCCCGCATCGACTCCGATGGCGCGACATGCCGAGCGGTCGAAGTCGGCTGCCGCCGCCTCGGTGAAGAGCGATGCCAATGCCGCCAGATCGGATCGCTCGGATCCACCGCGTCTGTTTCGAGCTTCGGCCGCAAGCAGGTCGCGTTCGGAGAGCAGCGCGGCAAACACCGCGACCTCGTCGACGCAGCCCAGGCGCTCGGCCTCGACCATCATGCGGGCGATGCGCGGCGCCGCCGGTATCCGCATCATCCGGCGGCCGGTTTCGGTCAGCTCGGCAGCGGCGGTGATCGCCCCGAGGTCGCGACACAACTCCAGCGCGCGGTCGAGGGCCGCTTGCGGCGGCGGATCGAGCCACTCGAAGGCCCCGAAGTCACGCAGCCCCCAGGCGCACAGCTCGAGAACGACCGCCGCCAGGTCGAGCCGGCGGATCTCGGGTACGTCGAGCTTGCGGCGCGATCGATGGTCGTGTTGCGACCACAGGCGAATGCAGAGCCCCGGGGCCTGGCGCCCGGCGCGGCCGGCGCGCTGGTCGGCCGAAGCGACGGAGATCGGCCGCACCCGCAGCCGTTCGACGCCGCGCCCCGGGTCGAGCTCGGGAACCCGCGCCAACCCCGAGTCGATGGCGGCGTCGACCCCGCCCACCGTCACCGACGACTCGGCGAGGTTGGTGGTGAGGATGATCCGCCGCTGCCCGGGGGACGGTTGCAGGACGCGTCGCTGTGCCTCGAGCGGAAGATCGCCGTGCAGCGCCTGCAGCTCGAACCGCTCGCCCACCGCGGACGCGCGCAGCGCGTCGCCGCAGCGCGCGATCTCGCCGCGCCCGGGTAGGAACACCAGGGTGTCGCCGCGGGTGCTGGAGCTGTCGATCATCGCCACCGCGGCGAGCACGGAGTCTTCGATGCGTTGGTCGCGCGGACGGTCGACGTAGCGCAACTCGACGGGGTGGGCGCGCCCCGAGCAGCGCATCACCGGGCAGTCTCCGAGAAACGCGGCGACTCGATTCGTGTCGAGGGTCGCCGACATGACCAGCACCTTGAGGTCGGGCCGCACGCTGGCGCGCAGCTCGCGAACGATCGCCAGCACGACGTCCGATGCGAGGTGGCGCTCGTGGAACTCGTCGAGGACGATCACGCTGACGTCGTCTAGGAACGGATCGGAGGCGAGGCGGCGCACGGCGACACCTTCGGTGGCGAACCAAACGCGGGTAGCAGCACCGCCGCGATGGTCGAAGCGCACCCGGTAGCCGATGCTGTCGCCGACGGCTTCGCCGCGCTCCCTGGCGACGAAGTCGGCGGCGGCTCGAGCAGCGACCCGTCGCGGCTCCAGCACCAGCACCGAGCCGTCTCCGGCGACGCCGCGGTCGAGAAGCGCTGCCGGTACTCGGGTGGTCTTGCCCGCCCCGGGCTCGGCTTGGAGGACGAGCGCTCCGGCGCGCTGCAGCTGCCCGCAGATGCTCTCGAGATGCTCGTCGATGGGAAGCGGCTCGGGATTCATATCTTGCGTGCTTGGATACAGGCCCAGCGCAATCACCGGCAAGGTCTGCCGGCGGTGATTGCGGCCGCGTCGCTTCTCGGAACCTGCGCGAGTTGGATCGCCATACCACGGTGAACTACGCTGGGGCGATGTTTCTGTTGCGCTTCGATATGCGGGCCCCAGCCTTTGGCGCCGCGGCGCCTGAGCTCTATGCCGCTGCCCTCGAGATGTCCGAATGGGGCGAGAGCCACGGCTGCGCGGCGATTGCGATCTCCGAGCATCACGCCTCGCCGGACGGCTACCTGCCGTCGCCGATGACCCTGGCGTCGGCGATTGCCGGGCGCACGAAGACGACGCCGATCCAGATCGCCGCGTTGTTGCTGCCGTTCTATGAGCCGGTGCGCCTGGCGGAGGAGATGGCGGTGCTCGACATCCTCAGCGGCGGGCGGGTCTCCTACGTCATCGGCCTCGGCTACCGCGACGAGGAGTTCGCCATGTTCGGAGTCGAGCGCAAGGGGCGGGGCAAACGCGCCGAAGCGGTGATCGACTTCTTGCACCGCGCCTGGACCGGCGAGCCCACCGAGCACCAGGGGCGCCCGGTCACCGTGACTCCGGTGCCGTCGACGCCGGGCGGTCCGCCGTTGATGCTCGGCGGAAGCTCGGCCGTGGCTGCGCGGAGAGCGGCGCGACTCGGCCTCGGATTGATGGCGCAGTCGAGCGATCTCGATCTCGAGACGATCTATCGCGAGGAGTGCGCGAAGCTCGGCCAGGCCCCTGGTTTCTGCTTGGTGCCGCCGCCCGGGACGGTGACGACGGCGTTCGTCGCCGAAGACGTCGATCGTGCCTGGGAGCTCATCGGGCCCAACCTGCTGCACGATGCGCGCATGTACAGCGACTGGATCGGCGGCGGATCCGCCGCGGTGCGTACCGCGGCGATGACGGTGGAGGCGCTGCGCGCCGAGCAGGGAGCCTATCGCATCTTCTCGGTCGACGAAGCGGTCGACTACGTGCGGCAGAACGGATTCCTGGTGACCCAACCGCTGTGCGGCGGCGTGCCGCCGGCGCTCGCCTGGGAGAGCTTGCACCTGATCGCCGATCGCGTGCTGCCGGCGATCGCGTAGTCGGGGCTTCGCCCCTGCACTTAGATCACTTGCTCCTTCGCCCACCGATAGTCGGCTTTGCCGCTCGGGCTGCGTTGGATCTCGTCGCGGAAGACGATCGCCTTGGGGAGCTTGTAGCGGGCGATGTGCTTCTCGGCCTCGGCGATGAGGTCGGTGTCGGTCGCGGTTGCTCCCTCGCGTAGGGCGACTACCGCAACCACCTCCTGGCCCCAGCGGTCGCTGTCGCGGCCGGCGACGACGACGTCGAAGACCGCGGGGTGCTGCTTGATTGCGCCCTCGACCTCCTCGGCGAAGATCTTCTCGCCGCCGGAGTTGATCGTCACCGAGTCGCGTCCGAGAACCTCGATGCTGCCGTCGGCGCGGTAGTGGGCGCGATCGCCCGGAACCGCATAGCGGATGCCGCCGATCGTCGGGAAGGTTCGCGCCGTTTTGTCGGCGTCTCCGAGGTAGCCGAGCGGACAGCGTCCGGTCTGGGCGAACCACCCCATCTCCTCATCGCCTGGCTCCAGCAAGCGAGTCAGGTCCTCCGAAACGACACAGGCGCCGGCGGCGGGCTTGAAGTCGCCGGTGCTGACGCCGCTGTCTTTGTTGCTCGGGTTGCTCGCCTGGGCGCCGGTTTCCGACGAGCCGATCGAGTCGAGGATGGTGACGTGCGGAATCTTGTCGAGGAACTCCTGCTTGTTCTTGGCCGACAGCGGGGCGCCGCCGGAACCGATGACGAGCAGGCCCGACAGGTCGTAGCTCTGCTTGTCGAGCTGGTCGAGAATCGGCCGGGCGAAAGCGTCGCCGACGATGGTACAGGTCATCGCCTTCTCACGCTCGATCGACGACAGGAAGTCGTGCGGCTCGAGCTTCTTGTTCTCGGAGGGAATCACCACGCCGTTGCCCATACCGAAGTTGATGAAGCTCGCCCACTGCGCGGCGCCGTGCATCAGCGGCGGACCGAGGACGGTTTTCGCGCCGCCACCCGACTTGGCGTGCTCGGCGACCTCTTCGATCGACGCGAGCTCGTCTGCGCCGAACCTGCGGCCGCCCATCGCCGCCATGTAGATGTCGGCCGAGCGCCAGAGAACGCCCTTGGGCATGCCCGTCGTTCCGCCAGTGTAGAGAATGTAAAGGTCGTCCGGCGAGGGCTCGTCGCTCGGCGGATCCGGAGCGGTCGACTCGATCACGTCCTCGTAGTCGACCGCTCCGGGAACCGGCGTGGTGCCGGAGCCGTCGTCGACGTGAATGCAGAGCTCGAGGTCGGGCAGATCGTCCATGATCGCCTCGAGGCGCGGCGCGAACTCGGCGTGGTAGATCACCACTCGAGCGGCGGAGTTCTTGAAGAGGTAGAGCAGCTCTTCCTCGACGTAGCGGTAGTTGACGTTGAACGGCGCGACCCGGGCGTAGAAGGAGCCCAGCATGCCCTCGAGGTACTCGTTGCCGTTGTAGAGGTAGAGGGCGACGTGGTCCTGACCGGATTCGTGACCCTGCAGCTCGCTACGCTCGCGACTGCAGCCGTAGCCGCGAACCGTCAGATAGTTGGCCAGGCTACGGCTGCGCTCGGTGAACTGCCGGAAGGTATAGCGGCGATCGCGAAAGATGATCGCCTCGTTGTCGGGCACGGCCTCGGCGATCGTGTCGAAGACCTGGGGGAAGGAACAATCCATTTGGAGACTCCAAAGTTTTGCGGGGTGCAAACCCTCTTTCTCGCACGCCGTTCGCGGGCGTCAAGATGCTTCGAGGGGGAGATCGCAGAAGCAGGCGAATGGCGATTCGGTCGTTGGGATCGCTTGGCAAACTGAAGGCTCAGGCTGGGGCGGAGGCTCGGGCTAGGGGTGGGGGTCGCCTTCGCGACCCCGTGACACGCTTCATCAGCCCAAGCCTTCAGCCTGAGCCCAAGCCCCAGCCCTCAAACGGCTCGAGCAGCTTGCGATCTTCGGCCTGCGCTCCCCGAACGACTCCTCAACAGGGCAGCATCTCCCCCGCGTTGACCAGCAGGGTCTCGCCGGTGACCATGCGCGACCGGTCGGAGCAGAAGAAGGCGACCGCCTCGGCGACGTCTTCGTCGGCGGGAATCTCACCGAGCGGCATCGTTGCCGTGATCTCGTCGATGATCACCTGCTGGTCGACGCCGCGCTCTTTGGCCTGCCAGTCGACGAACATCTGCACCGGCGGGCCCCACATGTAGGTTGGGATCACCATGTTGACGCGAATCTTGTCGGGCCCGAGCTCGGTGACCATGTGCTTCATCGCGGCGAGCAGGGCGCCTTTCGCCGCGGCGTAGGCGATCTGGGCCATCTGCGGCGGCAACCACATCGACTGCGAGCCGATCAGGACGATCGAGCCACCGCCGCGCGCTTTCAAATGACGCGCTGCCGCCGCCGCGATCAACATGTTGCCGACGACGTTGGTCTGCATCGACTTCATCCAGTCCTCGGTCGAGGTGCTCTGCAGCGTGCCGAAGAGCGCGTCGAAGGCCGCCACCTGAACCAGCGCATCGACTCCGCCGAAGCGATCCTCGGCCAATTGCATCAGCGCCTCGCATTGCTCCGCGTCGGTGATGTCGGTCGCCCGGTAGGCGACCCGCTCGCCGGTCGAATCGAGCTCCGCTGCAACGGCGGCCAGCTTCTTTTCACGTCGCGCGCCGATCACGACCTTGGCGCCGTCGCGCAGCGCGATGCGCGCCACTTCGCTGCCCAACCCCGGACCGACACCCGTCACCACTACGGTCTTGTCCTCGAGAATCATCGTTTCCTTTTTGAGAGCAGGGGCCAGGGGCTAGGGACTAGAGGTTAGGGATGGTTGCGCGCCGCAGGCGCGCGCCTTCAGATGAGCCCCAACAACGGGCCGAAGGCCCAACAATCCCTAGCCCCTAGCCCCTAGATCCTAACCCCTGTAGTCGGGGCAAAGCCCCGACTACCCATAAACCAAATTAGTAAGCCACTCGGCGACGCAGGCCGGCTTGTCCTGGCCTTCGATTTCGACCGTCATCTTGCGCTTGAGCTGGATCGTGTTGCCGGGCTTGGCGGTGGCCGACAGGATCTCGGAACGGGCGCGGATCTTCGAGTTCACCGGCACCGGGCTGATGAAGCGGACCTTGTCGAAGCCGTAGTTCACTCCCATCAGCACTCCCTCGAACATCGACATGTCCTTCGCGATCGACCCGTCCAGATGGGTGAGCATCGACAGGGTGAGAAATCCGTGTGCGATCGGCACCTTGTACGGCGACATCTCAGCGCACTTCTCGGGATCGATGTGGATGAACTGATGGTCCTCGGTGTTGTCTGCGAAGCCGTTGATGCGCTCTTGGGTCACCTCGAACCAGTCGCCGACGCCCTCTTCCTTGCCGACCTTTCCCTGGATGAGCTCCAAGGCCTTTTCAGCGTTGCTCGCCATGATAGTGTCTCCCCTGATTGTTTGTTTTCGGAACCACCGGGACCGCGAAGCCTAGCGCGGACCATCGGACGTGTCGAGGCGCGGCCGGCCGCAGTGACGCGCGGCTGGGCGAGCCCGAACAGAAGGATTGCGATGCGCTTCTCGTATGCCGAATCGATGTGTGACCCGACCCACTACCTGCCGCTGGCCAAGGCCTGCGACGAGAGCGGTTGGACCTCGATGATCGTTCCCGACAGTATTTGCTACCCCGAGGAGTCGGACAGCAAGTATCCGTACACGCCCGACGGCAACCGCGAGTTTCTCGACGGCAAACCGTTCATCGAGCCCTTCTCCCTGATTCCGGCGATGGGCGCGGTGACCGAGAAGCTTCGCTTCACGACCTTCGTCGTCAAGCTGCCGATCCGTTCCCCGGTCCTGGTCGCCAAGTCGGTGAGCTCGGTCGCGGTGCTCACCGGCAACCGCTTCGGCTTCGGCGTCGGTCTCAGCCCGTGGCCGGAGGATTTCGCGGTGTGCGGCGAGCGCTGGAAGGGCCGCGGCAAACGCATGGACGACATGATCGAGATCATCCGCGGACTGCTCACCGGCGAGTACACGGAGCACCACGGCAAGTACTACGACATCCAGAGCATCAAGATTTGCCCGGTGCCGAGCCAGCCGGTGCCGGTCCTGATCGGCGGCCATTCGGACGCGGCGCTCGCCCGCGCGGCGCGTTTGGGCGACGGCTGGATGCACGCCGGCGGCGACCAAGGCGACCTCGAGGCGATGATCGCCAAGATTCACGCGATGCGAAAAGAGCACGGCCGCGAGTCGAAGCCGTTCGAGGTGCACGTCATCTCGATGCTCGGGTACAGCAAGGACGGGGTGAAGCAGCTCGAAGACATGGGCGTGACCGATGCGATCGTCGGCTTTCGCGACGCCTACAACGGTCCGGATCAGCCGCTGCAGGAGAAGCTGGATGCTCTGCGCCGGTTCGCCGACGACGTCATCGCGCACTCCTAGAGTCGTTCGATGGCTGCCGGCGACAAGAACATCGTGATCGTCGGCGGCGGCTTCGCCGGCCTCAACGCCGCTCAGGAGCTGCGCCGCGCACCGGTGAACGTCACCCTGGTCGACCGCAGCAACCACCACCTCTTCCAGCCGCTGCTCTACCAGGTGGCGAGTGCCGCGCTGAATCCCAGCGACATCGCGGTGCCGATCCGGCGCGTGTTGCGGCGGCAGGCGAATACGACGGTCCTGCTCGCCGACGTGCGCGGCGTCGATGCCGAGCGTCGCGAGGTGCGGACCAGCGAGGGGCCGATCGCCTACGACGCGCTGATCGTCGCCTGCGGTGCCACCCACTCCTACTTCGGCAACGACCAGTGGGCGGCGCACGCGCCAGGTCTGAAGAGTCTCGACGACGCCACCGACATTCGCTCGCGGGTTCTCTTCGCCTTCGAGGAAGCCGAGCGCGAGGCAGAGGACGAGGCTCGAGGAGCGTGGCTGACGTTCGTCGTCGTCGGCGCCGGGCCTACCGGAGTCGAGCTCGCCGGCGCGCTCGCCGAGATCGCCTTTCGCGTTCTGGTGCACGATTTCCGTCGCTTCGATCCGCGCAGCGCGCGGGTGCTGCTGCTCGAGGGCAGCGACCGCGTGTTGCCGCCGTACTCCGCCGCGTCCTCGACCAGCGCGCGCGAGCAGCTCGAGGCGCTCGGCGTCGAAGTTCGCGTCGGGGCCATGGTCGCCGACGTCGACGAGCACGGGGTCACCCTCGCCGACGGCGAGCGGATCCCGGCTCGTACCGTGCTGTGGGCGGCGGGGGTGCAGGCATCGTCACTCGGCAGCAGCCTGCCGGCCGAGCGCGACAGGGCCGGCCGGGTTCGGGTCGCCGACGATCTGTCTCTCACTGCTGCCCCGGAGATCTTCGTGGTCGGCGACATGTGCCGCTTCGATCAGGACGGCGCCGCGGTGCCCGGGGTCGCGCCGGCGGCAATCCAGAGCGGTCGCCACGCCGCCCGCAACGCCCTGCGGCGGGTGCAGGGCCAGCCGACGCTGCCGTTTCGCTACGTCGACAAAGGGTCGCTGGCGACCATCGGTCGCGCCCGCGCCGTCGCCGAGGTAGGGGGGATGCGGCTTTCCGGGCTGATCGCCTGGATCGCCTGGCTGGCGATCCACATCTTCTTCCTGATCGGCTTCCGCAACCGCGTCCTGGTGATCTTCGAGTGGGCGTGGGCGTACGTCACCCAGCAGCGCGGCATCCGCCTGATCACCGGCGACGTCGCCGCCCGGGTGCGCCGGCATGGGGTAGGCAGAAGGGACTAGGGTCTAGGATCTTGGGCCTTGGGTCTTGGGTCTCGGGTCTAGGATTCGAGATTCAGGATCCCGGCGTGGTCGTTCTCTTCCGCTGCCCGGCGCAGTGGTTTGCGGCGGGCTTGGCCTTCGGGTTGGTGGCGGCGAGGGTGAACAGGGCCTTGCATGCGGCTGGGGCGAGGAGGCGGTGATCGCCGCCGGCGAGCTCGACCAGGGGGGGGATCGCGTCGTCGAGTCCCGATTCGCCGAGCGCCTGGACGCAGAGAATCGACACCATCGGTTGGTTGTCGATGTGGCGGGTCGCGCATTCCCTGAGATTGGGCAGCGCGTCGGGCAGCCCGGCGGTGGCCACCATCAGCGCGGCGAGGTCGCGGTTGGGTGCTCCCGGGTCGTTCATGACGGGTAGGGCGATGCGCCGCGACAGGGACTGAACCGAGGCCCGGTCGATATTGCCCCTCTGCATCAACTGGTGCAGGCTCTGTCGCGCGCGGGTGTAGACGTTGGCTCTGCGGTCGATCGAGAGCTCGACGAGTCGCTCGACGGCGGCGGGAGATGTGCACAGTCGATTGCAGGCTCCCACCGCCTGGCGTTGCACGCTGGAGTCCGGGTCGCGCAATCCCGCTTCGATGTACTCGCGCCCCGCCGGGTCGGCGAGCTTTCCCAGGGCCTCGATCGCGTCGCTTCGTACTTCGGATTGGGGATCGCTGGCTGCCCGCCCGAGCAGCGGCACGGTGGCGGGTGTGCGGATGTCGCGCAACACCTCGACGATGTGCAGGCGCGCCTGCTCGCTTTCGACCGAGAAGGCTGCCTCGAGTGCCGGGATGACGTTGTCTCCGAGCTCGCCGAGGGCCTCGATCGCCGGGTCGGCGACGAACAGATCGTCGCTGCGCAGCGCCTCGATCCACGGTCGTGTGTCGATTCGTACGATGTAAGGATCGTCGGTCTCGGTCGCCTCGATGCGCAGCGGGGCGAGCAGGATCGCCATGCAGCCAACCCAGTGCAAGATTCGTTTGCCGGCGAATTCGTTCATGGGACATGGGTTGTGCCGCACGACTGCGCTCCTTGCAACGCTCGGGATTGATTTGCAAGGCGGTTCTGAAGGACAACCTCGGTCATGCCGGCGGACGACGGAAGGGAGCCAACTCGACGTTCCGAGACGGCCTCGCTGGTCGCGTCGAGAGCCAGCCACACCCGCCTCGATCTCGCCGCGCGGTGGTTGGCCGAGCGAGGCGCCGCAACGCCGGTGACCATCGTCGGCGCCAACCGCCAGGCGGCCGACCATCTGGCACGGTTGGCGAGCCGCGACGGCGGGGCGGCGTTCGGCTGGATGCGCTCGACCCTGGTCGGACTGGCAGTCGAGCTGGCGCTGCCGACGCTGGCCGAGTCGAATCGATCGCCGCTCACTGCCCTGGCCGCGGAAGCTCTGGTCGCCCGGGTGCTGCACGAGCTCGGCGAAGGCGGCGATCTCGGCGTGTACGAACGCGTCCACGGCGGACCGGGGCTGGCGCGAGCGCTGGCGGCGACGGTCGGGGAGGTTCGCCTCGCCGGTCTCGGCGTCGAGGACCTCGGCGCGGTCGCCCCCGATCTGGCGGCGATCCTCGATCGCTACCTCGGATTGCTCTCCGAGTTGGGGTTTGCCGACCGGGCCGATATCCTGTCGACCGCGGTCGATGTCGCCGCCGGCGCCATCGCGTCGAGCTGGAATTTCGAGGCGCCGCTCCTATTGCTCGACGTGCGCCCGACCAACCGCCTGGAGCAGGACCTGGTGGCGACGTTGCTCGACCGAGCGCCCGAAGCGCTCTGCACCGCGCCCGATTCGGATCGGCTCGCCGAATCTCGCCTCGGCGCGGCGTTTCCAGCCGGCGCCGTGCAAGTTCTCGCCCGCCAACCGGAGAATGCGCTGCAGTCCCTGCAGGAGTCTCTCTTCGGCCGCTCGGAGAACGAGGCGCGGGGCGGTGACGAATCGGTGATCGTCCTGTCGGCTCCGGGCGAGGCCCGCGAATGTGTCGAGATCGCTCGCCGCCTGCACCAGCTGGCTGCTCGAGGGGTGCGTTTCGACGAGACGGCGATCGCCTTGCGGGCGCCCGAGGAATACCTGGCGCACCTCGAAGAAGCCCTAGGGCGGGCCGGTATCCCGGCCTACTTCGCGCGCAGCAGCTCGCGACCGCACCCCGCCGGAAGGGCCCTGGTGGCTCTGCTCGACTGCGCCTTCGAAGGGCTTTCGGCGCGGCGCTTCGCCGAATACCTGTCCCTCGGTCAGGTGCCGGCGGAAGGAGAGCAGGCACAGCCACTCGCGGCGTTGTCGAGCGAGTTGTTGCCGCGTGTTCTGCAGCGCGAGGGGGCAGTCGAGGAAGCGGACGACGGCGCGGTGGACCGGCCGAGCGACCAGCGCGTGATCGCCGGCACCGTCCGCTCTCCGCGCCGCTGGGAGAGGATGCTTTCCGACGCCGCGGTGATCGGCGGCTTCGACCGCTGGCAGCGCCGTCTCGACGCCGCCGAGGGCAACCTGCTCGACGAGGTCGGCCGCTTGGAGGATCCCGACGATCCGGCGCGCGAGCGCTTGCTGGCCGATCTCGATGCCTTGCGCGAGCTGCGGCGATTCGCGCTGCCGATTCTCGGTCAGTTGGAAAGCTGGCCGGCGCAGTCGACCTGGGCGGAATGGCTGGTCCGCCTGCGCGAGCTGACGCAGGTGGCGCTGCGTCGTCCGGACTCGGTGCTCGAAGTCCTCGCCGAGCTGCAGCCGATGGGCGAGGTCGGGCCGGTCGACCTCGGCGAGGTGCGTCAGGTCCTTTCGGCGCGCCTGCTGTCGGCGGTCGCGCCGCCGCCGCGCTCACCGTACGGCCGGGTGCTGGTGGCGCCGATCGAGGCGCTGCGCGGCCGCTCGTTCGAGGTGGTGTTCGTTCCCGGGCTCGCCGAGCGGCTATTCCCGCGCAAGATCTCCGAGGATCCGATTCTCCTCGACGGGGCGCGCCGCCGGATCGGCGGCGGGCTCGAGACCAACGACGACCGCCTGGCGGACGAACGCCTGCTGCTGCAGCTCGCGGTCGGCGCGGCGCGCAGCTCTGTCGTGCTGTCGTACCCGCGACTCGATCTCGCCCAGGGGCGACCGCGAGTACCTTCGTTCTATGCGCTCGAGGCGCTGCGCGCGGCGGAGGGCCGGATGCCCTCCTTTGACGAGCTCTCTTCCCGTGCCGAGCGCGAGGCCGGCGCCCGGGTCGGCTGGCCGGCTCCGGCGCGACCCGAGGATGCGATCGACGAGGCCGAGCACGATCTCGCGCTGCTCGAGAACCTTCGCTCGCGCGAGGACTCGGAGAAAGTCGGCACGGCGCGTTTCCTGCTCGAGGCCAACCCGCACCTCGGGCGCGCGCTTCGTTTTCGCGCCCGGCGCTGGCTCAAGGGGTGGACCCCGGCGGATGGACTGGTGCGGCCCTCGGCGCCGGCCCTCGAGGTCATCCGCCGGCACCAGCTCGATCAGCGCAGCTACTCGCCGACTGCGCTCGAGAAGTACGCGGCGTGCCCCTACCAGTTCTTTCTCTACGCGGTGCAGCGACTGTCGCCGCGCGAGGTTGCCGAAGTGGTCGACGACCTCGATCCGCTGCGGCGAGGCTCGCTGGTGCACGAAACACAGTTCGCCCTCTTCGAGGAGCTGCGCGAGCGCGGTCTGCTGCCGGTCGTCCCGGGCAATCTCGGGGCCGCGCGCGACATTCTCGACTCGTGTCTCGACCGCGAGGCGAGCCGACTGCGCGATCAGTTGCTGCCGCGCATCGAACGCGTCTGGCTGGATGCGGTCGAGTCGATTCGCGCCGACCTGCGCGAATGGCTGCGCCGCATGAGCGTCGATCCCTCGGGCTACGTCCCCTGGCGATTCGAGCTCGCCTTCGGGCTGCGCGACCGCGGTGGTCGCGACGAGAGCTCGGTCGAAGAGCCGATCAAACTCGATTGCGGCATCCGCCTGCGCGGTTCGATCGATCTGGTCGAGCGCCGCGACGACGGCCATCTGCGGGCAACCGACCACAAGACCGGCCGCGCCCGAATGCCGGCGCGGGGCGTGGTCGCGGGTGGACGCAGCCTGCAGCCGGTGCTGTACGCGCTGGCGTTGGAAGGGATGTACCCGGACGACACCGTCGACGGCGGACGTCTGTACTACTGCACTTCAGCCGGAGCGTTCGAGGAGCGCGAGATCGCTCTCGACGGCAGTGCCCGCAAGTCGGCGGCGGACCTGGCGCGGGTCGTCGGCGAGTCGCTGGAGATTCCGTTCCTGCCGGCCCGCCCCGAGCGCGGCGCCTGCGAATGGTGCGACTACCGCGTCATTTGCGGGCCCTACGAGGAGATTCGCACCGGGCGCAAGACACGCAAGGGAACCGAGGGGCTCGACTACCTTCGGTCGCTGCCGTGATGCCGAACGACGCGCAGACACCGCTGGTCGACGCCGAGGCGCGGCTCCGCATCCGCGAGGACCTCGACCACACCTTCTTCGTCGAAGCGGCCGCCGGAACCGGCAAGACCCGGGCGCTGATCGAACGCATCGTTCACGTGCTCGCCAGCGGTGCCGCCGATCTCAGGGACGTCGTCGCCGTGACCTTCACCGAAAAGGCAGCCGGGGAGATGAAGCTGCGTCTGCGCGGCGAGATCGAGCGGGTTCGCGTCGCCCGGCCCAATCCGTCCCTCGACCAGGCGCTGGCTCAGCTCGAGCTCGCTCGTGTCGGCACGATTCACGCGTTCTGCGCTGATCTCCTGCGCGAGCGCCCGGTCGAGGCGGGAATCGATCCGCTCTTCCGGGTTGCCGCCGAGGACGAGTCGCAGCGGATCCTCGATCAGGCCTTCGACAACTGGTTCCAGCGAGTGTTGGAGGATCCGCCGCCGGGGGTTCGCCGTGTCCTGCGGCGCCGGTCGCGTTCGCACCGCGCCGAATCGGCGCGCGATACCCTGCGCGGCGCCGCCGGGGTCCTCGCCGACCATCGCGACTTCGACGCGGCCTGGCAACGCGCGCCGTTCGATCGCAACGCCGCGATCGACCATTTGCTGGAGGCGCTGCAGGAGGTGGGCTCACTCGCCGAAAAGGCGAGTTGGAGCGACGACTATCTGGCGCAGTCGATTGCCGAGATCGACCGTTTCGTCGCCGAAACGCGGCTGCGGGAAGATGTCCGCGGCCGCGACTACGACAGCCTCGAGGCCGAGCTGCGCGACCTCGCCCGCTCGCGCAGCTGGCGCTGGCGCGGCTCGCCGCGCCGCCCCTACGGCAAGGGGTTGCCGCGCCCGGACGTGATCGCCCTGCGCGACGGCGCCAAGCGCGAGCTCGATGCCTTTCTCGCCGCCGCCGACGCCGACCTGGCGCCGCTGCTGCAGCAGGAGCTACTGCCCGTGGTAGCCGAGTACGAGAACCTGAAGCGCAGTCGCGGGTGCCTCGACTTCCTCGACTTGCTGGTCGGCGCGCGCGACCTGCTGCGCGATTCGGCCGAGGTGCGTGGCGAAATGCAGAGCCGGTTCAGCCGCTACTTCGTCGACGAGTTCCAGGACACGGACCCGCTGCAGGCCGAGATCCTGCTGCTGCTGTCGGCCGACGATCCCGGCGAGGCCGAGTGGACCGCGGTATCACCGGTTGCCGGTAAGCTGTTCTTCGTCGGCGACCCGAAGCAGGCGATCTACCGGTTTCGCCGCGCCGACGTCGCGATCTATCAGCAGGTCAAGCAGCAGCTGGTTTCGCGCGGTGCCGAGGTTCTGCACCTGCGCACCAGCTTTCGCAGCGTCGCCGCAATCCAGCAGGCGGTGAACGCCTCCTTCGCGCCGGTGATGACGGGCGGGACGGCGGGGGGGCAGCCCGAGTACGTCGCTCTCGAGGAGAATCGTCCGACTCCGGCCGACCGCCCGGCGGTGGTCGCGCTGCCTGTTCCCGAGCCCTACGCCGAGTGGGGCAAAGTCACCAACCGCAGCATCGAAGAGTCCTACCCGGCGGCGGTGGGCGCGTTCATCGACTGGCTGGTGCGCAAAAGCGGGTGGACGGTGGAGGAGGGCGGTGTCGCGGTTCCGCTGCAGCCGCGGCACGTGTGCATCTTGTTCCGTCGCTTCAAGCGCTTCCGCGACGACGTGACGCGCGAGTACGTGCGCGCGCTCGAAGTCCGCCAGATCGCGCACGTGCTGGTCGGAGGTCGTTCCTTTCACGATCGCGAGGAAGTGCTGGCGCTGCGCAATGCCCTGGCCGCGATCGAGTGGCCCGAGGACGAGCTGCGCGTCTACGCGACCCTGCGCGGCCCGTTCTTCGCGCTCGGCGACGATGCCCTGCTCGCATTCCGTGGCCAGCTCGGGCGGCTGCATCCGCTGCGCAAATGGGGCGAGCTCGAGGGCGAGCATGGGGCGGTGGCGGAGGCGTTGGCGGTGCTCGCCGAGCTGCACTTCGCCCGCAACCGAAGGCCGATCGCCGATACCATCAGTCGTCTGCTCGCAGCCGTGCGGGCGCACGCCGGCGTGGCGATCTGGCCGACCGGCGAACAAGCGCTGGCCAACTGCATGCGCATCGTCGACCTGGCGCGCCGCTTCGAAAGCGGCGGCGCGACCTCCTTCCGCGCATTCGTCGACCGGCTCGAAGGGGACGCCGAGCGCGGGGTCGCCGAGGAAGCGCCGGCGGTGGAAGAGGGAACCGAAGGCGTGCGGGTGATGACCGTGCACCGCGCCAAGGGGTTGGAGTTTCCGGTAGTGGTGCTCGCCGACCCGACCTGCGGCCTCTATCGCGGCACCGCCAGCCGCTACGTCGACCCGGCGCGCGGCTTGTGGGCGGAGCCGCTGTGCGGCTGCGCGCCGCGCGAGCTACTCGACGCCGCCGAAGAAGAGGCCGAGCGCGATCGCGAGGAGGGCCTGCGGATCGCCTACGTCGCCGCCACCCGGGCGCGCGACTTGTTGGTGGTTCCGGTGGTCGGAGATCCCTCGCCGGAGGATGAAAAGGAGGGCTGGTTGAGCGTTCTCGGCCCCGCCCTCTACCCGGAGTCTGAGTCGCGCCGCTCGGCGGCGGCGGCCGCCGCCTGCCCGGCGTTCGGTGTGGACTCGGTGGTCGACCGCCCAATGCGCAGCGGCGTCGAGGTCGAAGATGCCGTCGCGCCCGGCCTGCACCGCCCGCAGGCCGGCGACCACGAGGTGGTGTGGTGGGACCCCTCGATCCTCGATCTCGATCGCGAGGAGAACGTCGGCTTGCGCCAGCAGTCGATTCTCGAGGCCGACCGCGAAGGGGTTGCGGTGAAGAGCGGCAATCAGGCCTGGGTCGAGTGGCGCGATCGCAGGGAGGACCTGATCCGCCGCGGCGGGGTCGCGGGATTCTCGCCGTGTCCGGTCACCGCCCTGGCGGAAGACGAGTCGAGAAGCGGGCCGTCGTTCGCGGTCGAGCTCGCCGAAGTCGACGTGGTGCGCGATCAACGCCGCGGCAGTGAGTTCGGCACCCTGGTGCACGGTGTCCTGGCGACCGTCAACCTCGACGCCGAACGGCCGGCGATCGAGGCGATGAGCCGAGTCCAAGCGCGTATCCTCGGGCTCGATCCAGATTGTGCCGAAGCGGCGGCGGAACGCGTCTTCGCGGCACTGCAACACCCGCTCATGCGCCGTGCCGCTAGCTGCAATGGCGCTCATCTGCGCCGCGAGTCGCCGATCCTGATCCAGCTCGAGGACGGCGTGCTCGCCGAGGGGATCGTCGACCTGGCCTTCTACGAGCCCGGGGTCGAGTGGACCGTGGTCGACTTCAAGACGGACGCCAATCTGGGAACGGCGCTACCGCTGTACCGGAAGCAGGTCGCGTACTACTGCGAGGCGATCGCCAGAGCCTCTGGCGCCGCGGCAACCGGCGTCCTGCTCTGGCTCTGAGGCGATCGGACGGTTGGCTGCGTTCGCCGCGTGGCCGAGCTCAGGGCTCCCACACGGCGACTTCGATCGGCTCCTGGCCGACCGCGATCTTCATCACGACTTCGTTGGTTTCGGTGTCGAGCTTGGCCACCGAGTCGGACTCTTCGTGCGGGATGTAGAGGTAGCGACCGCTGCGGTCGAACGAGGCGTGAGTCGGCCATTGGCCGGCCGACACTTGCTTGATGGTTTCGCCCGAATCGAGGTCGACGATGTCGATTTGGTTGTCGAAGCTGACCATCGAATAGGCGATCGGTTTGCTCGGGTGAACCGCCAAGCCGATCCCGGTTTCGGAGTCGATGGTCTTGAGGACCTTCATCGTCTTGGCGTCGACGACGGTCAGGGTGCTGTTGTCGAAGCTGGACGAGACCAGCAGGCTGCGGTTGTTTCCGAAGCCGAGACCGTTGGGGAACTTGTCCACCGGAGCGCGGCGGCCGACCTTCCTGGTTGCCGGATCGACTTCGACGACTTCGGCGCCGACGCCGTCGCCGAGAGCGACCAGCAGGATGTAGAGGCGACCGTTGCTCGGATCGACCTTGATGCGGCGCGGCTTCTTCTCGAAACGGAGCTTCTCGCCGACGACCTTGCGGGTTTCCATGTCGACGAAGTTCAGGCTGAGATCGAGAGTACCGAGGACGTACAGCGTCTTGCCGTCGGGGCTGAACTCGAGATCCTGGGGGCCGCTGGTGATGTCGGTGATCGAGCCGACGATCTCGAGGGAGCGCGGGTCGACCAGCTTGACTCCGTAGGCCGTCGCCTCGGCGACGGCGACCAGGCGATCTCCGGTGGGTTGGATGGCGATGCCGTGCGGTGACTCGAATCCGCCGATCGTCTTGGTCTCCATCTCGGGGTCGCCCTCGATGACCGAGAGGGTGTTGCCGACGTAGTTCGACACGAAGACCCGTTTCGATGCCTTGCCGGAGCTGGCGACCGTCGGAGCCGCGGCAGCGTTGGCCGGTGCCGATGTCGCCGGCTCTTCGCTGCGCTGACACGCGCTCACGAGGAGCGCACAGGAAACGGCCAACAGGGAAATCGATCGCGATAGAGTGAGCGTCATCATGACCATCCTTCGTGCACTGCGCAGGTTCAAAGTGCAACCTCGTGTTGCCCTACGGCTCCTCGGCGTTGCGCCGATCGAGCAAAAAAAAACCGCCGCGCCTTGCGGCGCGGCGGTTGATTTTTTGAAGCTTGGCTCCGTGTTACGGGAGCAGCAATCCGCTGATGAAGGCCGGACCGCTGATGGTGCCGCCGCCAGTGGTGCGCAGCATGCCGACGCGGCCAACCATGAACTCAGTGTTCACGCCGTTGACGAGCGCGCCCGGCAGGGCCGCATTGATGGTGGTCTTGACCTGGCACTTGCCCTTTTCGACGACGCAGCAAGCAACGCCCAGCGGAAGCTGTTCGTTACGCTCGCCGGTGCAGGTACCGCTGCTGGCGCAGGTGTCGTACGACGCTTCGACGTCGGCAACGGCGCAGAGGGTCAGACCCTCGCAAGCGGGATCGAGGCCCTTCAGCTTGACCTGGACGGCAACGTCGTCCTTGGCCTTCGACTTAGCCTGACCGCCACCCTTGAACTTGTCGCCATCGATCAAGTAGACGCAGGTGTCGTCGTTGGGGACGACCGGGTCACACGCCGGCGTGGCGAGGACGCCAGGAGCCGTGGTGTTGGCGGCCGTGCACGACACGACGCCCTGCACCAGAGTCGCCTGGTACTTGTTGGCCTTCTTCGGAATGCTGCGCTGACCAAGAGCCGGGCTGACCATCAGCGCCGCTCCCAGGCAAGCCCCTCCAACGATGAGAATACGTCTCAACATGCTTGTCCTCCTTTCCTCTCGTACGAGGAATGCTGTGAAATGGGTTCTGGTGGGGTTTCTCGCAGAGTTCAAAACGTGTGTCAAATAATCTTTTGGCCCCCCTGTTCAATTTTGGGGCTCGACCTGGGGCCGGATCTCGGATATCCGCAGTTGTCAACAGATAAGTACGAATTGCGATCGATCGGATCCGGATCACTTATCGTTGAAAATCAATTGGTTATGGCGATTGCGGGCGAGCGGTCCGGGGCCGTCCGAGATGCGGCGAAAGGAGACCAAGGTCATGGGGAAGAGGGTTCACCGGCGAGAAAATTTTTTGATCCCGATCGCTTTGGCGGTCGCGTTTGCGGGATGTGCCGGTCTCGATGAGGGATTTCGCTTACCCGGAGCGACCGCGCGCTCCTCGGGCGGCGGCGCGGCGCGCCTGCCGGCCGGTCCGGCGGTGGTTCTGCAGGGGGCGAGCGCCCGGCCAGGCGGCAGCGCCAAGCTGGTCGCCAAGTTGTCGACGGGGGGCAAGTCGATCGCCGGCACGCAGAACGACATCGTGTTCTCGGGCGCGGTGCGGGTCGCCGCCGATTCGCGTGGCAAACCGGCATGCAAGGTGAGCTCGCGTATCGACAAGAGCGCGACCGCGTTCGCGTTCACTCCGAGCGGCTGCAAGGGCAGCGCTTGTCGCGGCGTGCGCGCGATCGTGCTGGCGATGAACAACACCAAGCCGATCGCGCATGGCTCGGTGCTCTACACCTGCACCATTGCAGTCGGCTCGAACGCGAAACCCGGCGCCTACGAGCTGGGTAACCGCAAGGTGGGATTGAGCACGCCGCAGGGCCAGGCGGTCGCGGGCAGCGGCGTAGCTGCGACCGTGACCGTGCAGTGACGCTACGGGAGCGGGGCGCGGATTGCGCCCCGCCCCCGTCGTAACCACCAGGCTCGAGTGATAGGTTTGGCGGTTCGCAAGTTTCGAGGGAGCCCCGTGAACCAGGTCCAAGAGCCGCAGCAGATTCGCAACATCGCCATCATCGCCCACGTCGACCACGGCAAGACGACCCTGGTCGACGCGATGCTGCACCAGAGCGGAATCTTTCGCGCCAACCAGCAGGTTGCGGATCGCGTCATGGACTCCAACGACCTGGAGCGCGAACGCGGCATCACCATCCTCGCCAAGAATACGGCGGTCGACTACCGCGGGGTGCGGATCAACATCGTCGATACGCCGGGCCACGCCGACTTCGGCGGCGAGGTCGAGCGCACCTTGGCGATGGTCGACGGCGTCATGCTGCTGGTCGATTCGTCGGAGGGGCCGCTGCCGCAGACCCGGTTCGTTCTTCAGAAGGCGCTCGCCGCCGGGCTGCCGCAGATCATCTGCGTCAACAAGATCGACCGGGCCGACGCGCGTCCGGCCGAGGTCCTCGACGAGATCTACGACTTGTTCATCGATCTCGACGCGAGCGAGGAGCAGCTGGACTTTCCAGTGATCTACACCAACGCGCGCAGCGGCACCGCGTCGCGCGAGCTGTCGCAGCCCGGCGAGAACCTCGAGCCGCTGTTCAACCTGATCCTCGAGCATTTGCCGGCGCCGGTGAGGAACGCCGAGGAGCCGCTGCAGTTCCAGTGCAACAACCTCGACTACGACGACTACGTCGGCCGGCTCGCCATCGGACGCATCAAGAACGGGTCGCTGGCGAGCGGCAAGTCGTACGCGGTGTGCCG
>JAUIGL010000006.1 GCA_030430165.1 bacterium
TTCGCGTCCGCGCCGCCGGAGCCTTCCGCCAGACGCCCGGGTGCCCGGCCGCGGTCGTCGGCGCCATCGGCGAAGAGCGGCTCGAACGCCTGTGCGGTCAGGAGTGCCATCACCCCGGGGAGACCCGTCACCCGATCGATCGCATCGAGATCGTTCGCATCCGCCCGCGCGTCGACGACGAAGAGCCGATCGAGAGCCTGATCGACGACCCGTGGCGTACCTTCGACTGCCCGCGGGAGGCCAACGGTTGCGCCTTCGAGTTCGAGGACGCGGCACTCGCCGACAGCGATCGCGAGCACATCTACTACGCGCGGGTGCTGCAGGAGGCGACCCCGGCAATCAACGGCGGCGGCCTCCGCTGCAGCGGCATCACGGACGGCACCTGCGACGCTATCCACCCCTGTTATTCGGACGAGCGCACCGCCGCGGACGACGACTGCCTCGCCCCGGTCCGCGAGCGCGCCTGGTCGTCGCCGATCTTCGTCGTTGCCGGGTCGTAATTGCATCGCCCCCGGGCGTCGCATAGGTTTCGCCGACACCGCCTTGTGCGGAGTCCTCAGCGATGAACATCAAGGAATTTCTCGACTTGCGCGCGACCCACAACCCGCACCGCTGGGTGCTGCCGGTGGTGCCGCAGGTGTGCACGCGCGGCGGTTTTCTGTTTGGCGGCGCCGGGCTCGCGGCTGCCGTCGCCGCCCTCGAATCGACCTCGAAACGCCCTCTCATCTGGGCGACCGCCCAGTATCTGTCCTTCGCGCGTCCGCCGTCCGTGGTCGACCTCGACGTCACCATTCCGGTCGCCGGCCACAACACCACCCAGGCACGAGCGATCGGTCACGTTCTCGACTCGGAAATTTTCACGGTCAACGCGGCGCTCGGGGCACGCCCGTTCGCACACAGCGGTCAGTGGGCAACCTTCCCGACGCTGGCGCCGCCGGACGATTGTCCGCCGATGCCGGAAGACGTCGCCACCGGCAACTCGATCGGCGCTCGCATCGATTTTCGAGTCGCCAACGGGCGCTTCGGAGCCGACCGTGACGGCACCCTGAGCGACGACGGGCGCTCTGCCCTGTGGGCGCGCATCCCCGGGATCGAGATGTCGGTCGCAACCCTGGCGATCGTCGCCGATTGGGTTCCGGCCGGAGTCGGACAGGCGATGGGCCGCATGCTCTACATCAGCAGTCTCGACAACACCCTACGCGTCGTCGACCTGCGCGACACCGAATGGGTTCTCTGCGACACCCGCATGTACGCCGTCGCCAACGGCTATGCGCACGGCGCGATGCACTTGTGGACCGAGGACGGCCACCTGCTGGCAACCGCGAGCCAATCGATGGCAGTGCGCGAGCCCAAGGCCGCCGAGTAGACATGGACGATCGAGCCGACAGCGCACCCCCCAGTGGCGGCTTGATCGACGTCGACCGCCTCGCCCGCTGGATGGACCGGCAATCGCTGCCGGGCAGTGGCGCGCCGCTGCAAATCACTGCCATCGCCGGCGGCGCCTCCAACGAGATCTTCGAGCTGCGGCGCGCCGACCGCCGAATGGTGTTGCGCCGGCCGCCGCGCAACGTTCCCGACGGGCGCAACCAGACGATGCTGCGCGAGTACCGCGTACTGCACGCGCTACGCGACAGCGCTGTGCCGCACGCGCGTGCACGTGCCTGGTGCGACGACGCCGACGTCATCGGCGCCTGCTTCTACATCATGGACCACGTCGACGGCTGGACGCCGATGGGTCGCCTGGATCCACCGTTCGACCGCGACAGCGAGGCAAAACGAGGCCTCGGCTGGGAGCTCATCGACGGCATCGCAAAGCTCGCCCAGGTCGACTGGCAAGCAGCCGGTCTCGACGATTTCGGCAAGCCCGACGGCTTTCTCGATCGCCAGGTCGATCGCTGGCTGCACCATCTCGATCGCATCAAGTTTCGCGAGATTCCCGGCCTCGACGCGGCCGCCTCGTGGCTGCGTTCGCACACCCCGTCCAGCTTCCGCCCGGGAATCATCCACGGCGACTACCAGTTTGCCAACGTCATGTTCCACCACGGCGCTCCGGCCCGACTGGCAGCGATCGTCGATTGGGAGATGTCGACGATCGGCGACCCACTGCTCGACCTCGCCTGGGTCCTGATGGGCTGGGTCGACCCCGGCGAAGCCCAGGAATCGAAACAGTACTTCGACTACGCCGGCATGCAGAGTCGCGCCGAGCTGATCCAACGCTACGCCCAGCAGACCAATCTCCCGGTCGAGCGGATGGACTACTACGTCGTCCTCGCCCGCTTCAAAATGGCGTGCGTGCTCGAAGCCGGATACGCCCGCTACGTAGCCGGCGGCGCCGACAACCCGAAGATGGCAGCCTTCGGCGACGTCGTCCTCGACATGGCCGCTCGCGCTGCAGAGCTCGCGGGCGCATCGAAGATGCGCCCGACGAGCTGAGGCTCGCGAACGCGAGCCGTCCCAAGCGGCGCTCCGCGCCGCGTCCCAACGCCGCCTTCGGCGAGCGGTCCCAAGCCGGGCTGCGCCCGTCGTCCCAACGCGCTGCGCGCGGGGGGATAGCCGGGAGCCCCGCGGCGGAGCCGCTTGGGACGAACGGCGAGCGGAGCGATGTCGTTCTTGGGACGGTCCGGCGGAGCCGGGGCTTGGGACGCGGCGCGGAGCGCCGCTTGGGACGCCGAGCGCAGCGAACCTTGCGCCGCCACCTCGGGTTGCTTACGCTCTACCCATCATGGGAGGTACTGAAAGATGATGAAGAGAGCTCTGATCGCGGCGCTGGTCGCGTTGGTCGCAAATGTCGCATTCGCCGAGCACCACGAGAAAAAGCCCGACGTCAGTCTCACCGTGGTCAACATCCTGACCGCACAGGACGTCAAGATCTGGGTGCCGGAGTCGATCTTCGCCAAGAAGGGCGACGTCGTGAAGCTGCGCCTGGTCAACAAGCTCGACAAGGAGCACGGTTACGCCATCCCGGCCTTTGGGGTCGAGAAGGTGGTAGGCGCCGAGTCCGCGGAGACGGTCACTTTCACCGCCGACAAAGCGGGCATCTTCCCGATCTCCTGCCAGCTGCACCCGCCACACGTCGCCGGGCAGATCGTGGTCCTCGAATAGCGCCGTCGAAGTGCGCCTGCACGCGGCTCTAGCCGCCTCGCTCTTGGTCGCGAGTAGCGCTGTGGCGGCGGAGAGCGGGACTGAGTCCGAGGCTCCGGTCGGCTTGGGAGCCGAGGTCTACGCGGAGCACTGCGCCGTCTGCCACGGCGAGGACGGTCGCGGCAAGACCGAGTTGAGCGACCGCTTCACGGTCGCTCCGCGCGACTTCGTGCGCGCCGAGTATCGCTTCCGCTCGACGGCGTCGGGTAAGTTACCGACCGATGAAGACCTGCGCCGTTCGGTGGTGCACGGCCTCGGCGGTACGGCGATGGTTCCGCAGAACCACCTGAGCAGCGCCGAGGTCGATGCGGTCGTCGCCTTCATCGAATCGCTCAGCCCGCGCTTCGCCGAGGAGAAGCGCGCCAAGCCGTTGAAGCTACCGGCGGAGACGCCGAAGACCGAATCCAGTCTTTCGCGCGGGCGCGAGGTGTACCTCGAGGCCGGCTGCGATGGCTGCCACGGCGACTCCGGGGCGGGCGACGGACGCAATGCCAAGGACCTGTCGCAGGCCCCCACCGACCTCACCCGTCATC
Organism: bacterium; assembly: GCA_030430165.1. Taxonomy (GTDB): domain Bacteria; phylum Desulfobacterota; class Binatia; order HRBIN30; family CADEER01; genus CADEER01. The sequence goes on from JAUIGL010000006.1 coordinate 3,675, forward strand.
CGCTCAAGGGCGGCTCGACGGCGTCCGACATTGTGCGCGCGGTGGTCACCGGTCTCAACGGCACGCCGATGCCCTCCTACCACCTGCTCTTCGACGACGACGATTTCTGGGCTCTGGCCTACTACGTCGAATCGCTGGGTGAGGACCGGGGTCTGACCGATCAGGCCCGGCTCGGCTGGGAGATCGAGAAGCGGACGCCGCCCGAATAGGCCGGACTGCCGCGCATTTGCGGCGAATTTCACGAATCGCCACGGCCAGATCCGCAGCCTATCCGACCGTTCAGCCAACCTAATACGCGTTCCGGGCCGGGCAGTATTGCCGGAATCGCGGCGGGATGGTGGACTACGGGGAAACCCCTACCCTGACGGAGGATCCATGCGAATCCGATTTCGCTCCAGTTTTGCAGCCCTCGTTTTCTGCCAGGCGCTGGCGCTTCCAGCCCTCGCCGGCAGCGAGTGCGAGCAGACGTTCGACAGCACTTACGACCTGATCCAGCAGGCGATCTTCGAGAACAAGGGCTGCACCAGCCTCGCCTGTCACGGCGACACGATGGCCGGCGATCTCGACCTCAGGGCCGGCGCATCCTACGACGCGTTGGTGAGCCAACCGGCGACCAGCGTGCCCGAGGGGACCATTCGCGGGCTGCAGCGAGTGGTTCCCGGCCAAAAGGACCAGAGCCTGCTCTTCCTCAATCTCGCCGCGGCAACCCTGCCGGATCAGTGGCAAGCGCCGTTGCGCCCGATGCCGATCGGCCTGGAGCCGCTCTCGGTCGACGAGCTCGAGGCGGTGCGCGAATGGATCGAACAGGGCGCGCCGCGCGAGGGCACGGTCCCCGGCACCGGCGAGCTCCTCGACGCCTGTCTGCCCCCGGCCAAGCCGATCGCGATCGAGCCGCTGCCAGTGCCGGATCCGGAGAAGGGGCGCCAGATCCGCATGCCACAGTGGGAGCTCCCGGCAGAGAGCGAAGACGAAGTCTGCTTCGCCAGCTACTTCGACATCTCCGACGGCATTCCGGAGCGTTTCCTCTCCGCCGACGGCGACCGCTTTCGCTACGACCGCAGCCAGATCCGCCAGGATCCGCTGAGCCACCACCTGATCGTCACCTACTACACCGGCGATACCCCGATCGACAGCAGCGAATGGGGTCCCTTCGCCTGCCGCGGCGGCGACAACGAAGGCCAGCCCTGCTCGCCGACTGATTTGGAATTCTGCGGCGAGGGCCTGTGCGGCAGCGAGCCCAAGACCGCGCTCGCCTGCATCGGTTTCGGTCCGCCCGACTCGAGCACCGCGGCGATCCCTTTCCCCGGCACGCAGGAGGCTTCGTTCGAGCAATCCTTCCCCGAAGGTGTCTTCGGCGAGCTGCCGACCAAGGGGCTGCTGATCTGGAACTCGCACGCCTTCAACCTGACCGACGAGGCCGGGGTGCTGCGCGCGTGGATCAACTTCGATTTCGCCGAGCCGGAGAACCAACTGCTGCGAGTGCGGCCAATCTTCAACAGCGCCGAGATCTTCAAGATGAGCGTTCCCGTGTTCGAGCAGCAGGAGGTTTGCCACCACCAGGTCTTCCCCGCCAACACTCGACTGTTCGAGCTCAATTCGCACAACCACCAGCGCGGCAAGCGCTTCCGTGTCTTCGAAGGACGCTGGGCGTGCCGCGGCGGCGCCGACGAAGGAGAGCCGTGCTCGCCGGACGACGGGACCGACCCTGACGTGCCGCCGATTTGCGGCGAGGGCACCTGCGCCCGCATGGAGGCACCGCCGATCGGCGACTGCGACGGCAACGGAACGGTCGGAATCGCCGACCTGACGCGTTGCGTGAACATTTCCCTGGGCAGCCCGCTGCGCACCTGCTGGACCGCCGACCCCGACGGCAACGGCCAGGTGAGCGTCAGTGACCTGGTCAAAGCAGTCAACGCCGCTCTCGACGGCCCGGTCTACTCCGAGGCGCCGCCCGAGCTGCTCTACACCAACCTGGTGTACAACGATCCGACGGTGGTGCGCTTCGACCCGCCGCGTGAGTACCCGGGCCAGACTTCGAACCTGATCGACCGCACCCTCACCTACTGCAACCTCTACGACAACGGCTTCACCGATCCCGCCGAGGTGAAGAACCGCACGACCTCGCCGCAGACGCCGATCGGCATCCCCGGCGTCGCCGGAGGTCCGTGTCGCATCCCCACCGGTTGCACCGAAGGCCTGGTCGGCGAACGTTGCTCGGGCAATAGCGAGGCGGCGCGCAACGCATCCTGCGACACCTCCCCCGGTGCCGGCGACGGATTCTGCGACGCCTGCACCCTAGGCGGCGGCGTCACCACCGAGGATGAGATGTTCATCCTGATGGGCGGTTTCTACGTCGACAACCGTTGAGCAGAGAGGCCGGGGCGGTTTCCGCCCCGGCCTCTCTGCGGTTCACTCTTCGTCGGGAACCATCTCCTCCTCGACCTGGCGCAGCCAGCGCGCCAGATCGCGCGCCGCAGCCGAGTGATTCTTCGCCACCCAGTTGCCGCCGCTGTCGAGAAAGACCACCTCAAAGCGCCCGCGGCGCGATTCGAACAAGTACGCCACCACCAGCCGCCCGCTGCGTTCCATCGAGATCCGGTCGCGCGTGATCGGTCCCTTGGCGGCCTCTTTGATCAGCTTCTTCTTCTCGGTGAGGACGTCGGCGGGGATGGTGCCGACCTCCTCGGCATCGTTGAACTTGGCCATCAGGTCGGTCGGCTTGACGACGCTCACCCGCTGCTCGGCCGGGAACCACGGCTCGTCGCGCCGGTAGCGCCAGACCGTGCCGGAGGCGTCGATATAGAAACCGGTCAGCTCGTAGCCCCAGGTGTTGTCGACCTCGTAGGCGTCGAACAGGATGCCCCCGGTCTCCAGCTTTCCGGTCTGGACGTCCTCCACCCAGGAGCAAGCGGACAGCAACAAGAGCGTCGCTAGCGTCATCAACCTCGACTTCATCATCCCCTCCTCTGCGCTGGCGACCGCACCCGCCGGGCATCGGTCGCGCCGAGAACAGCCGCGATCCGGGCGGCGTGAGTTGACACCCCGAATTCCTGGGAAGAAACTGCCACAGTCGTCGCGGACGCGCCATCACTGCCGTCGATCAGGAGACCCGCCCATGCCCATCCGCCGCCTGTTGTCACTCTTCGAACCTGCCGAGCAAGCGCCCGCCAATCCGTTCGCCGGCGCCCTCGCCGGCCACCTGAATCGGTTTCCGCCGGAGCGCCTGGAGTATCTGGCGGGCTTCGCCGGGCAGCTGACCCGGGTCGCCTGGGCCGACGAGGAAGTCTCGGAGGTCGAGCGCGAACGGATCCAGAAAATCCTCGCCGACAACGCCAATCTCGAAGCGAGCGAAGCCGGCGTCGTCATCGACCTTCTGCGCGGCCAGCTCGAGAACCTGCGCGGAACCGAGGACTACCAGCTCAATCGCGCGGTCAATGCGCACGCGGATCTCGAGGAGCGGGAGAATCTGATCGACTGCTTGTTCGCCGTCGCCGCCGCCGACGGCACCGTCTCCAACGTCGAGGACCAGGAGATTCGCAAGATCGGGCACGCCCTCGAGATCCCCAACGAGCGGCTGATGGACATCCGCGGGCGCTACCGGGCGCAGCTCGAGATCCTGCGCGTCGCCGCCGCCGTGCGCGACCGCGATACGCCGGACAGCTGAGGCTCGGCGCGCTACCGCCTGGTCGGCTCTACCCGGCCTAGTCGCAGGTCGGCGCCTGCAGCAGAAAGAAGCTGACCAGGCTGCCCGTGACGTCGTTGTCACCGCGGACGACGCCGAGCGTGCGCCCGCCGTCGGCGAGCGGATCCGAGCCCAGGGCGTCGGCGGTCAGCGGGAAAGGCGCAATCGCCGCGCGCTCCTCGCCGCCGCTGTCGAGAACCTGGAACACCGCCTCGAGGCTCTCGTCGGCGAGCTTGCGCGCGTAGTGAACCACCCAGTCGTTGCCGCTGGCGTGAACCCGAGTCGTCCAACGGTGCAACGACTTCTCGTCCGGCCCGTGTAGGACGCGGTCGGCGATCACCTGCCCGCCCGACGCGTCGCGCTCGAAGCTGGCGAAGCGGATCTGCCAATTGGCGCCGTGTTGGCGGATCGCGTTCTCGGTCCAGATCGCGGCGAAGTGGGCGCCGTTCCAGGCGAGGTCCGGAAACTCGTCCCAGTTGTACTCCTTGCTCGGAACCACCTTCACGTGCGGCCGCATCTGCCCATTCGCTTGCCAATACTTGGTCATCACACCGCCCGAGGCGATCTTGATGTCCTTGACGCTCAAGATCGCGAAGCCGCCGTCCGCGTCCTCGACCAGGCTCGGATAGAACTGGTGGGTCAGGTCGAAGTCGACGATATTGACGTTGCCGGTGGTCTGCGCCCCGGTCGGATCGAGCTTGAAGGCGTAGCTGCACGAGTGTCCGTAGCAATCGCCCTCGACTACGGCGACGAAGCCACCGTCGTAGGCGTCGATGTCGCCATCCGCCTCGCTGTCCCACACCGACGAGTAGAGCAAGGTCGGCCCGACGCGGCGGCGGCCGCTGACCGCGCCGGCCTTGCTCAGCGAGTGGTAGTAGACCTTCTCCCGCTCGTGGGTCAGCACCGCGAAGTGGTCGGCGCGCCAGGCGGCCATGTAGTAGCGCTGGCGCCAGCTGATCTTGGGGATATCGGCGACCAGCATCGGGCCGTGCGTAATCTGCCCGGTCGCATCGACGTGCGCGTAGTAGAGCCGAACCACCGAGCTGAACCCGGGGTCGTCGCGCAGCCAGAACAGCCCCCAGCCGTCGTCCGTGGCCACCGCATCGGCCAGCCACAAGCTGCCACCGAGCTGCGAGCTGATCGTCACCGGCGGCGACATCGACCAGTCGAGGCCACCGGCACAGATCGGCGTCGCGGTCGGACTCGGCGTTGCCGTCCTGGTCGGCGTCTTGGTGATGGTCGGGGTGCGCGTCGCGGTGTGGGTGCGCGTAAAGGTCTTGGTCCAGGTTCTGGTCGGCGTCCGGGTCTGGGTAGCGGTGCGAGTGAAGGTGCGGGTCGAGGTCGGGCGGCGGGTCCGGGTCGGGGTTCGGCTCGCGGTGGCCGTGCGGGTCGGGGTCGGCGTGCGCGTCGCAGTCTGGGTGCGGGTTGCGGTGCGCGTAATCGTCGGGGTGCGGGTGAAGGTGGGGGTATGCGTGGACGTCGCCGTCGGCGTCGGAGTGAAGGTTGCGCTCGCGGTCGGCGTGTTGGTCGCAGTCTCGGTGGCTGTGTGGGTGAACGTCGGGGTCGCGGTATCGACCAGCGTAGCGGTGGCAGTCGGGGTCGGTGAGTCGGGAATCGCGGTCGGGGTCGGGGTATTCGGCGCGGCGGTCGCAGTCGCGGTGCCGGTCGGCGTGCTCGGCGGAGCGCCCTGCCAGCTGCCCGAGCAGTCTCCGATCAGCAGCGCGAGAAAATCCTGATCGATCACCGTACCCTCGAGCGGGTCGTGAACGATGCTCCCGGGAGTGCACTCGCCGCCGGCGAAAGCCGGCATGGTCACGTCGAGGCCCGGCGCCGGCTCGGCGATCGGGACGAAGATCCAATCCGACCCGCACTGCTCGGCGGCCGGCAATCGACTCAGCGAACCGACCGTGAACTGCAGGATGCGGGCCGCGTCGAGCGCTGAAATCGTTCCGTCGCCGGTGACGTCACAGGCGAGCTCCTCGAGCGGAGTGAGCTCCAGCCCGCCGGCGATCGACTTCAAGATCAGCGCCGCATCGAGCGGCGAGACCCCGGCGCGGTCGCCCTGCTTGGAGGGCTCGATCGCGACCTCACCGGTTTCGATCTCGGCGGCGTTGTACTGCCCGCTGCTCTCGGTGGAGGCAACCGAGCTGGCGCCAACGCTGACCATTGCATCTGCCACCGGCTCTGCCGTGGCAAAGAACATGATGTGTCCCGAAACCGCCGCCTCCTGCGCCGCCGCCGCGCCGGCGACGAGAAGCGAGAGAACGAGGCCGAGAAGTTGGTCCGCGGGGTTACGCATCGTCACCACTGGGAGGCAGCAACATCGATGCCACCGGTCATGCGAACAGCAAACAGCGGATCAGGTCTGCCGAGGTGGGCGCGCAGGCAAATGCTGCGACACAATCGCGCCGGGCCGCGTCGCAATCGCGGGGATTCTACTGCGTTTCCTCGTCGCCGTCCGGAAACGCCACGCCAGCGCTGCGCAGGATCGCCGACGCGGCGCCGATGCGTACCATCGGGTCGTCGTCTTCCAGCGAACGTCGCAACACTTCCACCGCGTCTGCCGTCGACGCCCGCAAGCGCTGCATCGACTCGGCGACCCGGCGCTCGGTCGCGTCGTAGTACGCCGCCACAAAGTCGGGCTGCTCCAACCATTTGCCGAGGGTACGCTCGCTCACCTTGGCGGTGCTCGCCGCGTCCTCGAGGCAATCGGTGTCGAGCAGCGCCAGGACCGCCGCTCTCTGCTTGGCGGTCAGCCGCTTGCGACTGCCGCCCTCGACCACCTCGGCCGGACCGTCCTCGCGATTCTCCTCCACTTTCTGGAGCGCATCCCAGATCTTACTCATCCACCCCTCCGCTACTCGCGCCCTCAGTCCTCACCGTTCATTCGGCGTCTCCGCGTGCCGCGACGCTTCGGCGTCGGCGCTTGGCTGTCCCGACCGGGCACCAATCCTGGCGAGCAGGTCGCGCGCCTGCTCGAGAACGTCCATCGCCGTCTGCGTCGCCGCGTCGAGGCGCGCCATCGCCTCTTCGATGTCGCGCCGGCCGGCGTAGTAGTACTCGGCGACGAACCCCGGTCGCCCGAGCCAACGCCGCAGGGTCATCTCGCTGACGCCCGCAGCCTCGGCCGCATCCTCGAGGGTCGCCGTGCGCAAGAGAGCTTGGATCGCGACCCGCTGCTTCGGCGTCAGGCGGATGCGCTCGGGGAGAACCACCGCCCCGGCTCCGCCGCCGAGATCGCGTAGCTCCTCGACCTTCTGCAGAGCGTCCCAGATCTTGCTCATCGATTCCTCGCACCGCGCAAACTTGTGACCTTCCCTCCCTAACAGGAGCGAAGTGATTAATGAAACGGAACTTTGCCGAGGGCCGGCGCCGCCACCGTGTTGCCTTTGCCATCTCGCTCCTCCAAGCTGCGAGCCTGCATGGCGGTCGCAATGGTCCTTCTCGGTGTCGCGCTTCTCTACTGGGGCGGCGAGATCTTGGTGAAGGGCGCCGTAAACCTGTCGCGAATCTACGGTCTCAGCCCGCTGGTCATCGGCTTGACCGTGGTCGCCTTCGGCACCTCGACGCCGGAGCTGGCGTCGAGTCTGTTCGCGGCCAGGCGTGGCTCCGGGGTGATCGCAGTCGGCAACGTCATCGGCTCCAACATCGCCAACATCGGGCTGATCCTGGGCGCCGCCGCACTCGTCTACCCGATCAAAGCCCGCGCCCACTTCCTCAGCCGCGAGCTGCCTATCTTGATCGGCACCGCCCTGCTGATGCCGCTGGTGATGTGGGGCGACGAGATCACCCGGCTCGAGGGCGTGGTTCTCTGCGTTCTCCTCGTCCCGTACGTCTGGTTGCTGGTCGGGCACACCGACGAGGAAGAGGACGAAATCAGTCAGGAGTTCGACCGCGAGTACGGCGAAACCCCAGACTCCCCCCTGCTACCGGCCGCCCGCATCGGCCTCGGCATCGCCCTGCTGGTCGCCGGCGCCGGCGCGCTGGTCGACGGAGCAGTCGACCTGGCGCGCGCCGTCGGGGTCTCGGAGAAAGTGATCGGCATCACCCTGGTCGCATTCGGCACCAGCCTCCCCGAGCTGGCAACCTCTCTGGTCGCCGCCTTTCGCCACGAGGGCGACATCGCCTTCGGCAACGTCATCGGCTCCAACGTGTTCAACATCCTCCTCGTGCTGGGCGCGACGGCGGCAGCGGTGCCCTTCCCGATCGCCTCGACCGACATGGCCTGGGACACTTTGGTGATGATCGGCTTCTCGCTGGCGTTGGTCCCCTGCGTGCTCACCGGATACAAGCTCGGGCGCGCCGAAGGCGGCCTGCTGGTGGCATCCTACCTGGCGTACGTCGCCTACTTGTTCGCCTTCTCGGCGGGCGCGTGACGCGGCTACAAGCGGCGCTCGCCGGCGGCGATCTGCGCCGCCAGGTCCGCAGTGAGCTCGACGTAGCGCCCGCTTTGATCGTCGCGGAAGTAGAGCGGGTCGCGGACCTTGCTCAGGTCGAAGCCCTCCGCCTGCAAGCGCAGCTTGCTGTGCTTCAGCGTACCGGTCACGTCCATGCGGTCGGAGACGCGAACGAACAGCGGCCGCGCATAGCTCGGCAGCACGCGGCCGGCGTGGCGGTAGTAGGCCGCCCCGTCGAGCGCGGCGCCATCGCCGAGCACCACCAGCGCCATGCCGGCACGGCCTTCGTTGTGCGGCACGGCGACGCCGTACACCGCGGTCTCGATCACTCCCGGAGCGCCGTTGAGGAGCTCGGCGACTTCGGCGGTGGCGACGTTCTCGCCCTTCCAGCGGAAGGTGTCGCCGATGCGATCGACGAAGTAGTAGTACGACGCGCGATCGCGCCGCATCAGGTCACCGGTGCGCAGGTAGACGTCGCCCTCTGCGAAGCAATCGCGCAGCAGCTTGCTCTCGTTTTCGGCGCGGTCGACGTAGCCGTCGAACGACATCCGGGTGTCGTCGGCGACGACGCTGATCAGCTCTCCCACCTCGCCCACCGCGCATTCCTCGAGCCGCCCGCGAGGGTTGCGCAACGGCTGCTGCTGCAGCGGATCGAAGCGGACCAGGCGCAGCTGGCGGTGGGTTCCCGGTGCCGCGCGACCGATCGAGCCGACGCGACCGCGGCGGTTCATCAGGCTGACGTTGGCCTCGGTCTGGCCGTAGGTCTCGAGCACCCGGTCGATCGCGAAGCGCTCGGTGAAGCGCCGCCAGACATCGGGGCGCAAGCCCGGCCCGCTCGCCACACGGATGCGATGGGCGCGGTCGAGCGGCCCCGGCGGCTGGTTGAGGAGATAGCGGCAGAGCTCGCCGACGTACATGAAATGCGTCGCCCGGGCGCGGATCACGTCGTCGAGGAAATGGCGCGCCGAGAAGCGCGCCCGGCTGGCGAAGGCGCTTGCGTTGTGTAGCGCCGGCGCGAAACCGACGAAGTTCGAGTAGCCGTGGTAGAGCGGCGTCGGGGCGTACGAGCAGTCGCCCTGTTCGAGACCGAGGACGGCGATCAGGGAGCAGCCGCCAAACGAGAAGCGCGCGTGGCGGACGATCGCCGGCTTCGGATAGCCAGTCGTGCCAGAGGTGTAGACGTAGAGGAAGACATCGCCGAAGCCGACGTCGGCGATGTCGACTTCGCGCCCCGGGGCGGCCGCCCAGTGCTCGCGCAGATCCTCGGCCGCTTCCCCAGCTTCCGCACCTTCGATCAGCAGACGCCGTCCCGGCCCTTGCGGCAGCTCGAGCAACGCCGCCCCGCACGCCCGATCGGCCACCACCAGAGTCGCACCGCCGGCGCCGAGCACGTGCTCGAGTGCCGCGCCGCGCAGCGCCGTATTGATCAACGCGCCGACCGCTCCGAGCTTGGCGACCGCCCCCTCGAGCATGAGAAAGTCGGGAGAATTCTCCATCATGATCGCGACTACGTCACCGCGACCGATGCCGCCTCGGCGCAGCACGTGGGCGTAGCGGTTGACGCCCTCGTTGTAGGCGGCGAAGGTCAGTGTCCGCCCCTCGAAGCGGAGAAACTCTCGCTCCGGGTAGCGTTCCGCCTGCTCGCGAATGACGAAGCCCGCGCTGCGCAACCCGCGCGCGCGGCGGCGAAAGTCCGCCGCCACCCGTTTTTGTTCGGGCGCTTCGCGCAGATCCTCGACCCAGGTCAGCAACCGCGACAGCCAGTCCATGACTCTCGCCCCGTCTCAGGTCGCGCCGCGCGCAGGCGCCGCCCTGCCGCCGTCCACTCGCACGATCCGGCCCCGCCCTCAGTCGAAGACGACCGGAAGCCGGTTCGGCGAGCGAAACGCGACGCCGACGATTCGACTGTCGTCGTCGGCGGCAGCGCGCAGGCGCGGCAAGCGCTCGAGCAAGGCGTTGATCGCCGTCCGCGCCTCGAGCCGCGCAAGGTGCGAGCCGGCGCAGAAATGTTGGCCGAAACCGAATCCGAGATGGTCGTCGTTGTGTCGCTCGAGGTCGAAGCGATCTGGGTCGGCGAACTTGTCCGGGTCCCGATTCGCCGCGCCGACCATCCCCGACACCAACTCGCCTGCGGGAATCACCGCGCCCGACAGCTCGACGTCTCGGGTCGCCTCGCGCGCCACCAGTTGCACGGGTGACTCCCAGCGCAGCACTTCCTGCAGCACGCTGTCGACCAACTCGGGCCGGCTGCGCACCCGCTCGAGCAAATCCGGCTGCCGCAGCAGCACCCAGATCGCCGTCCCGGTCAGCCGGTAGGTCGTGTCCGCCCCGGCCGGGAGCAGCAGCCGCAGAAAGCTCAGCACCTCCTCCTCGTCGAGCCGGTGCCCGTCCACTTCGGCGACCAGCAGCTTGCTCACCAGATCCTCGCGCGGCTGCCGCCGCCGCTCGTCGAGCAGTGGCTTCAGATAGGCGACCAGGGATTGCGAGGCGGCCAGCCCTCGCTCCGGGTCGTCGGCGATCGAAATCAGCTCGAGCGCCATGCGATGGAACGCCGCGTAGTCGTCGATCGGCACTCCGATGATGTGGGCAATGACCTTCATCGGGAAGACGAAGGTGAAGTCGCGCACCAACTCGGCCCGGCCGGCATCTGCAAAGCCGTCGATCAGCTCGTCGACGATCGACTCGACCACCGGAGGCATCGACGAACGCATCGCCAGTGGCGAGAAGAATGGGGAGATGAGGTTGCGATGGCGAACGTGCTCCTTGCCGTCCATCTCCAGCAAGGTTCGCCCCATCACCATGCCGATCCCGCGGCCGTTGCCGCGCGCCGAGAACGCTTCCGCGTCGCGCATGACTCGGACCACGTCGTCGTAGCGGGTAACCAGGTAATTGACCCCCATCATCGTGCTCACCGGCAGAACCGGCGACTCGGCGCGCAGGCGCCGGTACACGGAATAAGGATCGGTGATCGGCGCCATTATGTTGCCGCCGAACAGATCGACGATCTTGGTCAATTCCGACATTGCTCGCTCTCTACCTCCGCTCACCCGCTCGGGCGACACCGGATCGTTTTCGGCCACTGGCCCCCAGTGCGCAGCGTACGAGGAACAGAGCCTATTTCATTCCCCGGCGCGGTGCACGCACCCGGGAGCCCGTCGCTTTCGGCACCTTTTGCGCAGTAAGTAGAAACCGAAGTAGACCTAATGAATACCCGCAGCGGCGCATTTCGACGGGCAAAATGGCATTGACCGAGTCAGCAGATTATTCTCTATTGGCGATAGGTAATCGCAATGAGTCGCCGCAAGGAGTCCGACGACGACCGAAGGCGGCAATAACGAAAGAGGGGGTCCGAGCCATGCGATCCGAGCTTCGACTGAAAGACCTGCGCGGCACCAAGACCGCGAGCAAGCTGATGAACGTGAAGGTGCCCGACACCGTCAGCGATGCCATCGATCGAGTCTCGCGAGAGCTCGGCTCGTCGAAGACGTCGACCGTCGTCGCGTTGCTGAACGAGGGACTCGACGTTCTGCTGGAGACGACGCCGTCGGCACGGCGGCGCACTCCGACGCGCCGGCGCACGCCGCGCCGCGGTCGTCCGCCAAAGCGCTGACCCAGCTCTAGACGGGGCGCCCGAGTGCGCCCCGTCGGTGGACGACCGGGTTAGTCTTCGAGGGCTCCGCCTTCGATCCACTCGCGAATCGTTCGCACCTGCTCGTCGCTGAGCGGCGCACCGAAGCGCGGCATCTGGTCGCCAAGGCCTTCCCCCGGAGGGCCCGCGACCTTGCGCAACAGGAAACTGTTCTCGCCGTCGAATGGCTCGACGAGGAGGAAGCCCAGCTCGACTGCGCGTTGCGTCACCGGCTCGACATTGATCAGCGCGTCGTAGGAAACGTCGGCCGTGAGATCGAGATCCGAGGCTGGCACCGCACCGCCATGGCAGCCCGCGAAGGCACAACTCAGGTCGAAGATCGCCTGCACCTCGGCGTACGACGGCGTGCCGTTGCTCTCACAGCCTCCGAGGGCGGCGTTGACCGCGGTCACCAACTCGCTGATCGACACCGAGCCATCGCTGTTGGTGTCCAACGCCTCGCACTGTGAGACGTCGATCGCCCCGAGGTTGATGTTGACCCCGCGGATCAGCTCGTTGACGCTGACCGTGCCGTTGCCGTCGCAATCTCCAGGGCAAACGCCCTGAGCAAGGGCCGCGCTCGATGCGGTCACGACGAAGACGAAGAGCAAAGCTGCGCGAATAATCGACATGGGCGATCCTTTTTCCGGCCGGAAGTGAGCGAGACGCCGGCAAGGGCCGGCTAGCTGAACCTCTAAAATTACTACCGGCGGGCAAGGCACTGTCAATGCGCCTCGCGCCCGAGCGGTCGAATCCGGCTTGCGGCACGGCGATCCGACTGCGCTTGCGGTTGGCAGACGATCGGTGGGGCCCCCTTGCCGCGGCCCGGAGGCAGCAGCTATGGGCAACCACGAATGGCGCTTTCGGAGCTGAGGTGGGCAATGGTGCCGGTGGTGTTCGTCGCCGCCTGGGGCGGTGGCTGGATCGCACTGCGATCGGCTCGGCAGAGCGGTCTGAGCGGACTCGGCAAGGCCAATGCGTTCGCCTCCGGCATCGTCCTCGGCACCGGCCTCCTACATATGCTCCCCGAGTCCGCAGCCACCCTCGGTCGCGCCATCCCCGACTATCCGGTCGCATTCCTGCTCGCCGGCGCGGCGTTTCTCATGCTCCTCCTGATCGAGCACGTGCTGCTGGCGCAACGCGGCCACCACCACGGCGAGTTGGCGCCGCACGGCCAGCACGAGCTCGCCGGCGAGCTCGCAGTCCACGCCGTGGAGAGCCAGATGTCGGCCTACGCGCTGCTAGCGGCGCTGTCCGTGCACTCGGTATTGGCCGGAATCGCACTCGGGGCACAGTCGACCCTCGACGGCGCCCTCGCCGTGCTGATCGCAGTGCTGGCGCACAAGACCACCGAAGGCTTCGCACTCGGCGTCAGCTTGGCGCGCAACCGCGTGCCGCCGACGACTGCCTGGCCTCTCTTGGTCGGCTTCTCGGCAGCGGCGCCGCTCGGTATCGGCCTGGGCGCGCTGGCGACCGCCAGCGCGAGCGGCATCGGCGAGCTTTTCGAGGCCTCTTTCTCGGCGATCGCCGCCGGCACCTTTCTCTACATCTCCAGCCTCGACATGATCGGCGAGGAGTTCAGTCACGGCGACCAGCCCTTCGCCAAGTGGTGCCTCGCCGTGACCGGCCTGGCGATTGCCGCCGCCCTCGCCGCCGTCTGACCCCCGGGCGATCCGCCACTCAGCGCCTACAGGTCCCTCTGGAGCGCCATTCCCAGCCGGACGCCCTGCGACAAATTGTCATCGCCTCGGGTTCTCGCTACTGTTAGAAACACGTATATGCGGCTCTAAACAAAACGCCGTTTCGCGGGCCGCACGGAGGAGGAAACCGAATATGCCAAGGATATTGCGCTGTCTAGCCGTACTCGCGGGGGTCGCGATCGGACTTGCAGCATCGAGCACGCCGGCCGCGGCGGTCTGCGACGGCGATTGCAACAACGACGGCGAGGTCGTCATCAGCGAGCTGACGATGGGTGTCAACATCGCCCTCGGCAACACGCAGATGGCCGCCTGCGAGAATTTCGACGTCCGCGAGGACGAGCGCATCAGCGTCGACGAGCTCGTTCTGGGAACGCTCTCGGCGCTCAACGGATGTCCGATCAACCTCAGCGCCAAGACCTTCCGTTCGGTCCAGCAGGTCTTCACGCAGAGCTGCGCCTTCAGTACCTGTCACTCCGCGCTCTCGCGCGAGGGCGGTTTGGTGCTCGGCGACGAGGAAGTCTCCTACAGCAACCTGGTCGACGTCGATGCGCAACATCCGGATGCCGTAGCGATGGGGCTCAAGCGGGTCGTCTCCGGGGACCCCGAGAACAGCTATCTCATTCGCAAGCTGCGCGGCATGGGACCGGGAGAAGCGATGCCACTCGCCTTCCCGGCGCTCAGCGAAGACGTGATTCAGGTCATCGAGGACTGGATCGCGCGCGGCGCCCACGGGACTCTCGAGGAGTGCGCGGCACTCGGCGAGGAAGCAGTGTTCGACGGCGGCGGGTCGCACCCCGGCGACGTGCAGACGGTGTGCGACGACACGCCGATCGAGCCCGGCGACTACGAGTGGAAGCCCGAACCTCCACTGCCGGCTCCGGCCGCCGACGAGGGCATTCAGCTCTACGTTCCGAAGCGCCCCGTCCTCGCCGGCAGCGAGTGGGAGAGCTGCATGGCCTTCAAACCGGATTGGCCGGCGATCGGCCAGGCCGTCGGCGTCAACGGAATCCCGCAAATTCGCCAGCAGGACTATCGCATGCACAGCGGCAGTCACCACTTGCTGGTCTACCAGTATTTCGGTGAATACCCCGACTGGGAGTGGCCGGAAGGACACTTCGACTGCTCGGCCGGTAACTGTGTCCACCCCGGAATCTGCACCGACGGCACTTGCAGCTCGGGTAAGGTCGGCAAGTCGTGCGGCAGCGACGAAGAGTGCGACGAGTGCCCACCGGACGGCCGCAACAGCATCGTCAATGGCGGCACCCAGGTCGCCGGTACACGTTACCAGGTGATCTACCCCGACGGCGTCGGCATTCCCGTGCTCAGCCCGGACTCGGTGATCATCGCCAACCTGCACTACACCAATCCGTTCCAACCGCCGCAGGACATCTACGCCGAGGCCTGGCTCAACTTCTATTTCTACAAGCCCGGCGAGTTCAAAGCGATTCTCGATGGCATCTTCGCCATCGGCTACAGCAACCTGCTGATCGAGCCGTACGAGACTCGCACCATGACCGAGATCTGGCGCCCGCGCGGCCTGCTGACCGGCAACGACGACGCCAACATCTTCAACCTGTTCGGTCACATGCACAAACGCGGCATTTTGTTCCAGGTCGACCTGGTGGCCGGCGGAAGCTGCTCCGAGAGCGGCGATCTCTGCGCCAAGGACAGCGACTGCGCCTGCCGGCCGCCCGATCGCAACTGCGTCGAGGGTCAGACCTGCATCGTCGGCCCCGATCTCGAGGACACGACGATCTACAGCACCACCTCGTGGGGCAACTCGCCGGTCATCGATTACCCGCCGCCCTACCTCAAGGTCCCCAAGGAAGCCGGTCTGCGCTGGACCTGTGTCCACCAGAACGGCCGCGAAGGCGACCCCGGCTTCCCGCCGAAGATCTGTCACGAGGGTTGCCGCGCCTGCGGTTGGGACTCGGAGTCCCGCACCTGCATCTTCACCCGCGGGCGCCAGCTCGGGTTCTACGACAGCAACCGGGTCTACCAGGAAGGCGACCCGATGCCGCTGGTGTTCGGCGAGCTCGCCGACGACGACATGTGCAATCTGTTCGGGTACTTCATCCCGCAGAACGCGCTGGAGCGCCTCAACCAGTAGAGCCCCATCGGTCGGAAACGAGAAAGGGCCCCGGCGGAATTCGCCGGGGCCCTTTTTTTCGCGTTGCGCTTCCCGATCAGTCGGCTGCCGCCAACGAAGCGCAGCCCTCGAGGGCGGCGCGCACGCCGAGCACCAGCTCGTTGACCGCCACCCTTCCGTCGCCGTCATTGTCGGCCGCCGGGCACAGCGAGAGATCGGCGCCGAGCGAGATGTTGACCGCGCGGGTGAGCTCGCTGATGTCGACCTCGCCATCGAAGTTGCAATCGCAGGGGCAGGACACTGCCAGGGCCAGGATGCCGCCGACCGGGCCCGACAAGCCGTAGGGCGCATAGACCACACCGTCGACGATCGCCGGCCCGCCACCGATCGGCGCGCTCGTCGCGATCTTCTTGAGGAAAGTGCCGTCCGCCCCGTCGAGCACATGGATGGCGCCGGGGTCACAGGACATCGATTGGCAGGCGCGCCGGCAGGTGGTGTTGTTGCCGCAGTCGCCGGTGAACATCACGCCGTTGGCGACCGACGTATCGGCCCAGGTGTGCTCGAAGGGCTGGGTCCAGAGGGTCATGCCGTCGACGATGCTGAAGGACTGCAGATGATCCGGTGATTGCGACGGAGCGACGTCGTGCAGGCTGGCGAAAATCGCCCCCGAGGAGTAGGCGATCGCGCCGTTGAACAGCCCCCACGAAGCCAGGCCCGGTGACACCGGAGTCGGCACTACTTCGTTGGTCCAGAAGATCGAGCCGTCGCTCGCGTCGAGGGCGTACAGCGTCCCGTCCTTGCTTCCCGACACCACCAGATCGACGCTCAGGCCCGACTCGTCGGCGTCGACGAAGAGCGGCCCGTTGAGAAAACCGAAGTCGTGAAACACGCCTTTCGGACGGCACTCGCCCTGCTGACAGTCGTTGTCGTCGCGGCATTCGTTTGCCTGGTCCATCGGGCAAAAGCCGAACTGCTCGGGAGGCTGAACCCGATTCTTCCACTTGAGCTCGCCGGTCGCCGCATCGAAGGCGAAGAGCGAGTCGGAATCGCCGATCGACGGAAAGGTGAAGCAGCCGACGGTGTTGGCGTAGACCGTTTCGCCATCCGGGCTGGTCGCCGGCCGCGCCGTGATCCCGGCACCGCGCCCGATGATACATTCGCCGTCGTTGGGACAGTCGCTGTTCTCGTCGCAGACGACCGAGGTGTCGCTGTCGCAGACCATCTCCGGGGTGGTGATATAGCGCCAGAGGACCTCTCCGCTGTCGAGATCGAGCGCCGTCAGCTGCCCCTCCGACGCGCACGGCGCGTCCGACGCCGAGGCCAAGCCGACGAAGACGCGGCCGTTGGCAACCGTCGCCGCGCCCCACATCTCGAGCTCGGGGACCTCACTCAGCACCGTCCGCCACAAGACGCGTCCGTCCTCGGCGTCGAGACACTCCACCGCCCGATCGACGGTGATGATCAGACGCCCGTCGGCGGTCAGGGTGGGGCTTCCCTCTACCCCGAGAAACGCCGCATCGGTCAGGTGATCCCACACGACCTCGCCGGTTTCCTGATCGAGAGCGTAGACCTTCTTGTTCCAGGAGGTCACGAAGACCTTGCCGAAGCCGACCGCCGGGGTCGACGTCACCGCGCGCAGCCCGCTCGTGCCCGGCTCGTTGCCGATGTCGAACTGCCACTTCACCCCGAGCGCAGCCGCATTACCGGCATCGATCGCGTCTTCGACCGGCGAGGAACGATGGTTCGAGTTGTTGTAGCCGTGCGAAGGCCAGCCGTGCGGCACACAGGTGAGAACCAGCTCGTCCTCGTCGACCGCCCCTTCGCTGGTCTCGGCCGTCACCGACACGGTCACCGTCTTCATCTCTCCGTCGATTGCGACGACCGCGGTAGAGCCGTCGGTGCAGGCCTGTTCGCTCGCCGGCAAGAGAGCCGAAAAATCGAGCTCGCCGGAGTCGGCGCCGCTGACCGTCGCGCTCGCGGTGGTGACCTCCTCGGGCTCGCACGCCTCCAGATCGGGATCGTCGTTGTACAGACAGACATCGATGTCGAACGAACAGGAGCCGTTCACCCGGCCGTCGAGGTCACAGCCGGATTCGCCGTCGAAACAGCGCACGGCCTCCTGCGGCACCGGTGCCGAGGGGTCGAACGGGGGGTAGTTGAGCTTCATCAGGGTCGAAGCGAACTCGGCGTGACAGTCGGTCTCGGCCGGCCCCCCGCCCGGAATCTGCAGGGCAGACGCCCCACTTGCGCCGATTACCACGGCAGTCAGGATGGATATCGCGAACTTCATCGGTCGCCTCCTCGCAACTCAATCATCCTTCCATGACTACTGGTGCGTACGACGAAAAATCAACAAACGACGGGCAACTGCGACGATCTGCGTCCTGATCTGCCCCTGGCGCGACCGAGCAAGAGAGCTCGAGCACGGAGAACCAGCATGACCGAGACCGATCCAGCCCGTGATCCCGACAACTGGCCCGCCGCCGCGCTCGCCAGGATCGACGACGTCCTGAAGAGAAGTCGCCGCACCGCAGGCGACGCCGCGCGCGAAACCTTCGACCGCCCCGATCGCCACATGGACGCGAGCGAGCTGGTTCGCTTCTGGAACGGGACCAAGGTCAAAGCGATGGCGACGGTCAGCCCCGAGGGGCGCCCCCACATCGCGCCGATCCACGCGTCGTTTCAGAACGGTCTGCTGCGAACGACGATCTACACCAACGCGGCGCGCCGCGCCGACATCCGCGCCAACCCGGAGGTGGCGCTGTCGACCTGGGGAGCCGGCGGCGCGGCGGTGATCGTCTACGGCCGAGCTCGCGAGCTTCCGGACAGCGAACGGGAGACGCGAGTCGGCGCGAGCGGCGCACAGCGCCGCACGGTTGCGCTGGAGATCGAGCTGACCCGGGTCTACGCGATGAAAGCGCGCGAATAAGGCGGCCGCCGGAGGGTAGACGCGGCGGCGCTGACGCTCAGCCTACCGAAGCGCGACCGCCGCTTTCGCTGTGCAGTCTCGCCTCGAGCCCCTGCCCGTCGACCACCGCCGCGATCGTCACCGAGTCCAGGTACTCGAACAGCTTCTGGCGCGCGATCTTCCACACCCCGATCTGGCTGCACACCGAAGTATAGCTGCAGGCGCTGCCGTCGTCCTTCAGGCACTCGATGAGACAGAGCTCGCCCTCGAAGCACTCGTAGACCTGCAAGAAGGTTATCTGATCAGCCGCACGCTTGAGGCGAAAACCTCCGCGCGCGCCAGCAACCGACTCGAGGAAGCCGCCGGCCACCAGGCAGCGCAGGATCTTCGAGAGAAAGTGGCGCGGTATCCCCTGTCGCTCCTCGATCTCCGACCGCCTCACCAAGCGCTGCGGGTCCTGCCCGGCCAAGTAGGCGAGGGCGCGTATGGCGTAGTCGACGCGCCGCCCGACGTTCATCAGCGAGCTGCGCTCGCCGCAGGGGGAGGTTTCGATCGCCGCCATCACGGCCTCGTATCCAACCTGCGGCGCGACTGCTGGAGGCTGTTTCCCGGCACCGCGCAACCGTGTCTGAAGGCGGAATCGAAGTCAACGTCACCCGATTGAGCCGCGTTTGACCGAACGGTACCACTGTTACGCCCGAGAAAACTTGCTAGACTCGGCCACGTGGACCTCGACTTCATCCTGCGCTCGAACGCCGAGTACGTCGACGAGCTGTATCGCCAGTACCAGCGCGACCGCCATTCTGTCGGCGAGGACTGGGCGCACTTTTTCGCCGGCTTCGAGTTCGCCAATCGCGACGGCGCCGGCGCCGCCCCCGCAGCCGACCCCGGCAGCCCCGAATCGACCACCGGCATCCTCGACCTGGTCCACTCCTATCGCGAGCTCGGTCACCTCATCGCCGACCTCGACCCGCTCGGCAAGCCGCCGCAAGACCATCCGTTGCTGTCGCTGCAGCAGTTCGGCTTCAGCGACGAGGATCTCGGACGACGCGTCCGCAGTCGGACACCCCGCGGCGAAGTCGACGCAACCGTCGGCGAGATCGTCGACGTGCTGCGCACTACGTACTGCGGCACCCTGGGCGCCGAGTACATGCACATCGACAACGCCGAGCAGCGCGAGTGGCTGCAGGAGGAGATCGAGCCGAGCCTGAATCAACCCGACCTCGGCGCCGCCGAGCGACGCAGCATCCTGCGCCAGCTGGTTGCGGCGACCGGTTTCGAGCAATTCCTCCACACCAAGTACGTCGGCCAGAAGCGCTTTTCGCTGGAAGGCGGTGAATCGCTGGTGCCGCTGATGAACGCGATGATCGAGCAAGCCGGGGGCGGCGGCGTCCGCGAGATCGTCGCCGGAATGCCGCACCGCGGCCGGCTCAACGTTTTTGCCAACGTGCTCGGCAAACCCTTCGAGATGATCTTCGCCGAGTTCGAGGGAAGCTTCCTGCCCTCCAACGTCACCGGCGACGGCGACGTCAAGTACCACCTCGGCTACGCGCGCGACTACCACACGCAATCGGCCAACAAGGTGCACGTCTCCCTGCTCGCCAATCCGAGCCACCTCGAGGCGGTCGACCCCGTGGTCGAGGGCATCGTCCGCGCCAAGCAGCGCCATCTCGGCGACAAGGCGCGCGACAAGGTGATGCCGCTGCTCCTGCACGGCGACGCCGCCTTCACCGGGCAGGGAATCGTCGCCGAAACCCTCGCCCTCTCGGAGCTACCCGCATACCGCACCGGCGGAACGATCCACGTCATCATCAACAACCAGGTCGGCTTCACCGCCTCGCCGGTCGACTACTGCTTCACCCGCTACCCGAGCGACATCGCCAAGTTCATCCAGGCGCCGGTGTTCCACGTCAACGGCGACGACCCCGAGTCGGCGGTTCGCGCCGCCCGACTGGCGGCCCGTTTCCGCGAACGGTTCAAGATCGACGTCATCATCGATCTCATCTGCTACCGCCGCCACGGCCACAACGAGGCCGACGACCCGACGTTCACCCATCCCGTGATGTACCAGCGAATCTCGGAGAAGGAGCCGGTCCGCGACCTCTACGCCCAGCGCCTGGTCGGCGAGGGGGTGATCGAAGAGAGCCAGTTCGAGGGGATGAAGACCGAGCAGCGCGAAATCTTCGACGCGGCGCTCGACTACGCGCGCGACTTCATGCCCAAGCAGAAGGTCTTTGCCCTCGGCGGCGTCTGGGAGGGAATGACCTGGGCTGGCGCCGATCGCAGCGCCGACACCAAGGTCGAGCGCGACACATTGGTGGCGATCGCCGATCGCGCCCGCACCATTCCCGAGGGCTTCCACGCCCACCGCAAGGTGAAGCGGATCCTCGACGAGCGAGCCAAGATGCTCGGCGACGACGGCAGCATCGACTGGGGTTGCGCGGAAATGCTCGCTCTCGGTTCACTGCTCCTCGAAGGCGTCAACGTGCGCCTCACCGGCCAGGACAGCGGTCGCGGAACCTTCAGTCATCGCCACGCCGTGCTCACCGATCTCGAGACCGACAAGCTCTACGTGCCGCTGCGCCACCTCGCCGACGACCAGGGGTGGTTCACGGTTGCCGACTCGATGCTATCCGAGGCCGCCGCGCTCGGGTTCGAATACGGCTTCAGCTCGGCCGACCCGCGCAACCTCGTCATCTGGGAGGCTCAGTTTGGCGACTTCGCCAACGGCGCCCAGGTCGCGATCGACCAGTTCATCGCATCCTCCGAATCGAAGTGGCAACGCATGAGCGGCCTGGTCTGTCTGCTGCCGCACGGCTACGAAGGCCAGGGCCCGGAGCACTCCAGTGCGCGGCTCGAGCGCTTCCTGCAGCTTTGCGCCGACGACAATCTGCAAGTCTGCAACCTGACGACGCCGGCACAGTACTTCCACGCGCTGCGCCGGCAGCAGTTGCGGTCGTTCCGCAAACCGCTGATTCTGATGAGCCCGAAGAGTCTGTTGCGCCTGGCCAGCGCCAGCTCGCACTGGCGCGACCTCAGCGAAGGCCAGTTCCAGCCGGTAATCGGCGACCCCCTCGCCTCGCGCAAGACCCGCAGGCTGCTGCTCTGCAGTGGAAAGATCTACTACGAGTTGGCTCGCGAGCGCACCGAGAGAGGCCTCGACAAGGAAGTGGCGCTGGTGCGTCTCGAAGAGATCTACCCATTCCCCAAGCAAGAGCTCCTCGACATCCTGGCCAAGCTGCCCAAGAAGGCCGAGATCGCCTGGGTGCAAGAGGAGCCGTGGAACATGGGCGGTTGGCCCTACATCTCGATGCGCCTCGACGAGATCCTCGAGGCCCCGCGCCGGGTGCGCTACTGCGGCCGCGACGAGGCAGCCAGTCCGGCCACTGGCTCCTACGCCGAGCACCAGCGCGAGCAGAGCCAGCTGATCGACCAGGCCCTGAAGCCGTTCTGAGAGCAGCCTATGCATGCCGTAGAGATCCCATCCCTCGGAGAGTCGGTCAGCGAAGGCGTCATCGTGCGCTGGATCAAGGCCGACGGCGAAGCCGTCGCCCTCGACGAGCCGTTGCTCGAGCTCGAGACCGACAAGGCCAGCGTCGAGATCCCCTCCCCCGCCGCCGGCACGATCCATCACGAGAAGCAGGAAGGGGACACGGTGCAGGTCGGCGAGACCGTCGCCCGTATCGACCCGTCCGGTGAAGGCGCGGCCAAGTCGCAGCCCGCCGGCGCCGGTGACGGCGCGGCCAAGTCGCAGCCCGCCGGTGACGCATCTTCGACCAGCGAGCCCGAGGCGCAAAAAACCAGCCCTGCCGCCGAGCCCGAGCCGGCGGCCAAAGCGGAACCCGCGCCGGCCGCGCCTACGCCTGCGGCGGCGGCGCAGAATGCCGAGCCCGGCGCTCAGGCGAAGCCGGCGCCGCTGAGCCCGGCGGTGCGCCGCTTGGTCGACGAGCACGACCTCGACCCCGGTAGCATCGAGGGCAGCGGGCGCGGCGGGCGCATTACAAAGGGAGACGTCCTCGCCCACCTGTCGTCGACCGCCGAGGGCGAGCCGGCCAAGGGTGAGTCCGCCGAGAGCAAGCCGGCCGCGGCAGAACCGGAGCCGCGCTCGCCGACGCCCTACCCGCCTCAAGCCGCTGCGAGCGATCAGGCAAGCGCGGACGAACGGCTGCCGATGAGCCGCATCCGCAGGCGCATCGCCGAGCGGCTGCTCGACGCTCAACGCAACGCGGCGATCCTCACCACGTTCAACGAAGCCGACATGTCGGCGGTGCTCGAGCTGCGCGCGCGCTACAAGGAGGAATTCGAGAAGAGGCACGGGGTCCGCCTCGGCTTCATGTCCTTCTTCGCCCGCGCCTGCATCGCCGCCTTCAACTCCGTGCCGCGCGTCAATGCGCGCATCGAGGGCGACGAGATCGTGCAGCCCGCCGGGGTTCATCTCGGCGTCGCCGTCGGCACCGAGCGCGGACTGGTCGTCCCAGTCGTCAAGAATGCCCACCAAATGGGCTTCGCCGCCCTCGAGCGCCGCATCGGCGAGCTGGCATCGCAGGCGAACAACAACAAGCTGTCGATCGACGACCTCAGCGGCGGAACCTTCACCATTTCCAACGGGGGGGTCTACGGTTCCCTGCTGTCGACACCGATCCTCAACCCGCCGCAGAGCGGTATCCTCGGCATGCACAAGATCGAAAAGCGGCCGGTCGTCGTCGACGACGAGGTCGTGGTTCGGCCGATGATGTACCTGGCGCTCTCCTACGACCACCGCCTCATCGACGGCGCCGAGGCGGTCACATTTCTGGTGCGCGTCAAAGAGCACATCGAGGCTCCCGAGCGCCTCCTGTTCGAGCTCTGAGCGACCCGCCGCAGACTGCCGAGGTTTCCATGTCCAAAGCATCCTACGACCTGGTCGTGATCGGCGCCGGCCCCGGGGGGTACGTCGCCGCCATTCGCGCCGCCCAGCTCGGAATGCGCGTCGCCTGCGTCGAACGCGACAGCGCGCTCGGCGGCACCTGTCTCAACGTCGGCTGCATTCCCAGCAAGGCGCTCTTGGAGTCGAGCGAGCGTTTCGCCGCCGCCGGCCACGAGTTCGACGAGCACGGCATCGCCGTCGACAACCTGCGCTTCGACCTGCGCAAGATGATGAAGCGCAAGCAACGCGTCGTTCAAGCTCTGACCAAGGGGATCGCCGGCCTGTTCCGCAAGAATGGAGTCGAAGCGATCTCCGGCGAGGCGCGCTTCGTATCGCCGCGCGAGCTCGCCGTCTCGGGTGAGAACCAGCGCTCGCTGGTCGCCGACCGGGTGCTCATCGCCACCGGCAGCAAGCCAATCGAGCTGCCGACCGCCCCCTTCGACGGAGAGCGCGTGTTGTCGTCGACCGAGGCGCTGAGCCTCGAGCAAGTGCCGGCGAGCCTGGCGATCGTCGGCGCCGGTGCGATCGGCCTCGAGCTCGGCTCGGTATGGAGCCGCCTCGGCGCCGAGGTCACGGTGATCGAGATCCAGGAGGAAGCCCTTCCCGGTATGGACCCCGACCTCGCTTCCGGCCTGCGACAGGCGCTCGCCAAGCAGGGAATGCGCTTTCGGCTCGGCAGCAAGATGACCGAGTGCACCACCGGGGCGGACGGCGTCGAGCTCACCGTCGAGGGCGGCGACGGCAGCGAGGCGATGACGGCGGACCGGTTGTTGGTGGCGGTCGGCCGCCGAGCCAACACCGACGGGCTCGGGCTCGACGCGATCGGACTCGAACCCGACGACCGCGGCCGGGTCGTCGTCGACGAGCGCTACCGTACCGCGGTCGAGGGCGTGTTTGCGATCGGCGACGTCATCGCCGGTCCGATGCTGGCGCACAAGGCCGAGGAGGAAGGCATCGCCGCGGTCGAGCTGATGAACGGCATCGCCGGCCACGTTCACTACCGGGCGATCCCGAGCGTCGTCTACACCGCGCCCGAGGTAGCCAGCGTCGGCCTGACCGAGGCCGACGCGGCCTCTGCCGGCCATTCCACGAGAACCGGTAAGTTCCCGTTTCGCGCCAACGGACGAGCGCGTTGCGCCGGCTCGGTCGACGGCTTCGTCAAGATCCTCGCCGACGCGGCGAGCGACGAGATCCTCGGCGTCCACATCCTCGGACCGCACGCCTCCGAGCTCATCGCCGAGGCCGCCGTCGCCGTCGAATTTTCGGCGTCAGCCGAGGACCTGGCCCGGTCGGTGCACGCACACCCCACCCTGGCCGAGGCAATCAAGGAAGCCGCGCTCGCCGTGGGCGAGCGCGGCATTCACTTCTGAAGATCAGGCCGCCTGGTGGTGATCGTTGGAATCGGCGGCGTGCGCGCGTCTGGCAGTCGTCGCACCGGGCTCGGCCGAGCAATCCGCAGGAGCGGCATCGCCCAATAGGCCGCGGCGCATCGGCTCTACCTCGAGGCCGAGCTGGTCGCACAGGCAGACGAACGAATACGGCCATTCCCGATCGTTCGACATCACCCAACGATAGGCCTCCATGTAGAGGCGCTGCTGGCGGCGACGGTCGGCAAAACGGAACTTCCGCAGGTCTTCCATCGACTGCTCGAGCACTGACAGCGCCAAGGCACGCTCCGGACGAATCGCCCGCGACTTGTGCCAAATGTCCTTCAGCTGAGTCGGAAGCGCAAAATCCGGCGCCAAGATGTCGTCGGGAACGCTCGACCACATCTTGGGAACCCGGCCCTGCTGCTTCGCTCCGCCACCACTAATTCGTCCCATTAGCTGCTCTCCCATCAAAGTTCGACGAAGTTTCGTAACGCTTATCATGGACGGCACGCCTCTACAATAGAAATTTTTATTCGGGGGTGACAGACCGACAAATTCGGCTAACCTTTGGCGTTTGACCCGGCCCGCCTCCTTTGTGCTATAAAACGCCAGTATGTTGCTGGTTTCAGCAACGAAACCAAGGAGGTGGAGAGGATGAAGGCACTTAAATTATTCCTTGTGGCGGGCGTTTTCGCGGGACTTCCCGGGGCTGTTCTGGGGCAGACCCTGTCCGAGCGAGTCACCGTGCTGGAGCAGAAGTTCGACGAGGGGCACGCTTCGGTCGAGGATGCCCTCGGAGTGCAAATCAACGCGCTGGTTTCGGTGACCTACAACTACTCGCTGAACGCCCCTGCATCCAACGAGGACATCGGGATGCGGATCTACAACACCAACCAGAACCAGTTCGATCTGCGCGACGGAGTGTTGGCGATCAGCCGCCTGCGCGAGGACGAGACCTTCGGCTTCGCCCTGGTGATGGACTTCGGCCGCACCGCGGTCCAGGGAAACGGAACTGATTACGGATTCACCGACCCGGACGACAACCGGGTGTTCGACATCCGCGAGGCCTACCTGACCTACAACACCCCGATCGAGCTCCCCGGCGGCGGCAAGGTCTCGATCCAAGCCGGTAAGTTCGTCACCCTACTCGGCTGGGAGGTCCTGCTCGATCCGCTCAATCAGGGCTACAACGACAACGTGACCCTGTCGCTGCTGTCGGGTTTCTCGATTCCGTTCACCCACACCGGTCTGCTGGTCAACATGCCCTTCCACGACATGTTCGACCTGACCCTGGGAGTGGTCAACGGTCTGGACAACGTCAAGGACAACAACAACGCCAAGACACTCATCGGTGGCCTCGGTGTCGCGCCGGCGGACAACGTCGAGTTCTACTTTGCCGGCGTGTACGGGGCGGAGGATGCGCCGATCTCCGAAGGCGGACTGGGAGCCGGGTCGAAGACCGGGATCCTCACCGCGAACATGTACGTCCAGGTCCTCGACAATCTGGGCTTGGTGCTCGACGGCACCTGGGCCGACGTCAGCAACCTGCCGATCGGCGGCGGCCGCACCGGAGGCAACTGGTACGGTGTCGGCGCCTACGCTCTGGTCGGGATCACCGACGCGCTGCAGTTCACCATGCGCGGCGAGCTCTTCGACGATCCGGACGGGATCAAGACCGGCCTGACCAACGGCGCCACGCTGTGGGAAGTCAGCCCGACGCTCACCTACTGGTTCAACGACCACCTGATGTGGCGCGTCGAGTACCGCCACGACGAGTCGAGCAAACCGCTCTTCCCGGCGAGCGATGGTGAGACCTGGCGCGGGCAGGACGTCATCTCGACCGAGCTGCTGGTCACCCTGTGAGCTGAGCAATCACCGGCTGGCCCAGCCAGCGCGAGCAAGGAAGGGGGATGGCCCGAACGGGCCATCCCCCTTCTGCGTTTACCGAGACGAGCTGTCCAGGCGGACAGCCGCCGCCCGGGCGGGTGCCTTGACGGCGCGAGAGCCCTCTGTGAAACGAAGGGATTGCAGCAAGGAGACTCGATGTCCGCATCCACCACACCGATCGTCGTCGGCGTCGGCGAGCTCACCAACCGCCCGACCGACGTCGCAGAGATCCTCGAACCGCTCGAAATGATGGCGCGCTGCACCGCCGCGGCCGAAGAGGATTGCGGTGCGTCGCTGGTCGCCGGACTCGACTCGATTACCGTCATCAACCTGCTTTCGCACGGCTACGCCGACGTCGGCCGCCAGTTGGCCGCACGCATCGGAGCGTCGCCCGACGAAGCGGTGACAACCACGGTCGGCGGCAACACGCCGCAATGGCGCATCAACGAGCTCGGCGAACGCATCGCCGCTGGCGAGCTGCGCAGCGCCCTGGTCGCCGGCGGCGAGGCGTTCCACTCGGTGAAGCTGGCGGGCAAGGCCGGCGCCACGTTGGACTGGGGCCCGAAGGGCAAGGCCGGCCCGATGATCGGCGACCGGCGGATGGGTACCAACGACGTCGAGATGCGGCACCAGGCTCAGCTGCCGATCCGGGTCTACCCGATGTTCGAAAGCGCCCTGCGAGCCGAGCGCGGAATCTCGATCGAAGAGCACCACGCCCTACTCGGCCGCCTCTGCGCCAGCCTTTCCGCAGTCGCCGCCGAGAACCCGATCGCCTGGTTTCGCCAAGCGCGCAGCGCCGCGGAGATCACCGCCGATGAGCCGCACAATCGCTTCGTCGGATTCCCCTACCGCAAGTACATGAACGCGATCATGAACGTCGACCAGGCGGCGGCAGTGCTGGTCACCAGCGTCGAGCACGCGCGTTCGCTCGGCATCCCGGAATCCAAGTGGATCTATCTGCGCGGTTGCGGCGATGCCAACGACCTCTGGTTCACTACCGACCGCATCGACCTCCACTCCTCGCCGGCGATCGAGCTGGCCGGCAAACGCGCCTTCGAGCAGGCCGGAATCGGCCCCGACGACCTCGACCATGTCGATATCTACAGCTGCTTCCCCTCGGCGCTGCAGATCAGCGCTCGCATGCTGGGAATTGCCGACGACGGCAGTCGACCACTCACCGTCACCGGCGGCCTGCCCTACCACGGGGGCCCGGGCAGCAACTACAGCACCCACGCCGTCGCCCGCACCGTCCGCGCCCTGCGCGCCGAGACTTCGCCGAGCTATGGGCTGGTCACCGGCGTCGGCTGGTACATGACCAAGCACTCGGTCGGCATCTATTCGAACACCGCACCCGATTCCGACTGGAAACGCCACGACGTGAGCGGTGACCAGGCAACTCTGGACGCCCAAGCACACCCTGGCCACTGCGAGGCTCCGTCCGGCTCGTGCACCATCGAAGCATACACGGTCGTCCACGACCGCGACGGCTCGCCCTCTTTCGGCGTCGCCACGGTACGTCTCGAAGACGGCCGTCGTGCCTGGACCAACATCGTCGACGAGACCGCCCTGGTCGATCTCGAGGGTCGCGAGGGCGTCGGGACGCGCGGCACGGTGGCCCAGCGAGACGAGGACGGGGTCAACATCCTGTCGCTCTCCTGAAGCGAGTGGCACGCGAAGCGTTTGACACAACCGGCGCCAGCGGCGCATTTCTCTACACACCGCCGCCCGTTTCAGCACCCCACCGCCGGCAATCCGTCAAGAAATTGGGACGCCGCAGAGCGGCCAGCAACAGAACCAAGGAGGGAAGCACAATGTCACTTCGACTCGGAGATACCGCGCCAGACTTCACCGCAGAAACGACCGAGGGACCCATCTCGTTCCACGATTGGATCGGCGACGGCTGGGCCGTCCTCTTCTCGCACCCGAAGGACTTCACCCCGGTCTGCACCACCGAGCTCGGCGAGGTCGCTCGCCTCAAGCCGGAGTTCGCCAAGCGCGGCTGCCAGGTCATCGGCCTGAGTGTGGATCCGGCCGACTCGCACAAGCAATGGGCCGGCGACATCGCCGAGACCCAGGGACACGCGCTCAACTTCCCGCTGATCGCCGACGCCGATCGCAAGGTGTCGGACCTCTACGACATGATCCACCCCAACGCCAATGACACGCTGACCGTGCGCTCGGTGTTCGTCATCGACGGCAACAAGAAGGTCCGCTTGATCCTCACCTACCCGGCGAGCACCGGGCGCAACTTCGAAGAGATCCTGCGCGCAATCGATTCGCTGCAGCTGACCGACAACCACAAGGTTGCGACCCCGGTCAACTGGAAGCACGGCGACGACGTCATCATCGTCCCCGCTCTCTCCGACGATGAAGCCAAGCAGCGCTTCCCCGACGGATGGAAGACTCTCAAGCCCTACCTGCGCGTCGTACCGCAACCGAAGTGAACAGTCGGCCGGGCCGGTCCAGCACCGGCCCGGCCGATCACCTCGCCTCGCCGCGCAGCGCTTCCACCTCTGCGAGGGATTTCGCGAGCGCCCCGGTGAGGACCTCGGCCCCCTCCTCGGTCACCAACACGTCGTCCTCGATGCGCACGCCGATACCGCGCCACTTTTCGGCGTCGCCGTGCTCGCCAAAGTAGAGACCTGGCTCGACCGTCAGCACCATCCCGGGCTCGAGCAGGCGCGAGCCCTCGCCATCGCGGTACAGGCCTACGTCGTGCACGTCGCGGCCGAGCCAGTGACTGGTGCGGTGCATGTAGTAGGGTCGATAGAGCTGCTGCTCGAGGACCTGGTCGGCGCTGCCCTCGACGATCCGCAATTCGACCAGCCCTTCGATCAGAATCTGCAGTGCCACGTCGTGCACGTCGTCGAAAGCACGCCCCGGGGCGACCGCTTCGACCGCCGCCAACTGGGCTTTCAAAACCAGCTCGTAGATGTCCCGCTGGCGTCCCTCGAATCGAGCGCCGACCGGGAAGGTACGGGTCACGTCGCCGCAATACCCGTCGAGCTCGGCCCCCGCGTCGACGAGGAGCAGATCGCCATCCTCGAGCACGCAACAGTTCTCGGTGTAGTGCAGAATCGTGGCATTGATTCCGCCGGCTACGATCGAGGGATACGCCGGACCGCTGGCTCCGCCCATGCGGAAGGCGTACTCGAGCTCCGCCTCGATTTCGTACTCGCGCTGACCGGGCCGCGCGGTGGTCAGAATCCGTTGGTGCGCTTCGCAAGACAGCGTTGCCGCAGCGCGCATCGCGGCGACCTCTTCGGGCGACTTGAAGAGTCGCATTTCGTGCAACAGCGCGCGCAAATCGTGCTGCTCCCCGGGCGCGCTGCCGCTGCGTTGCCGCCCCGACTGCAGCGTCTCCAGCCAGTCGAGAATCCGCTGGTTGTAGGCGGCCCGCCGATCCATCGAGAAGAAGACCGCATCGCAGTCGCCGAGTAGCTGTGGCACCAGCTCGTCCAAACGGTCGATCGGGAACGCCGCATCGGCGCCGTAGACCCTCTGCGCCCCCTCCTCGCCGGCGCGACGTCCGGTCCAGGTCTCCCGCTCGGCATCGCGCGGTCGAACGAAGAGAACGTACTCGTGCTTCGGGTGCCCCGGCAGCAACAGGCACAAAGCGTCCGGCTCCGGGAAGCCGGTGAGATAATCGAAGTCGCTGTTCTGGCGAAAGCGATACTCGACGTCGTTCGAGCGCAGCTTCTCCGACGCCGCGGCGATCAATGCGGCGTTTCCGTCGCCGACCAACTCCATCAGCTGGCGGCGCCGGCTGCGGTAGAACTCGGCGCTGAGCGGCATCGGCGGAGACCGGCGCCTACTTGCGGCCGCCGGAAAAGGCCTGGCGTACGATGTCGATCGGTAGCGGGACGATCACCGTCCGGTTCTTCTCGGTTCCAACCTGGGAGAGTGTCTGCAACATGCGCAGCTGAATCGCGATGTCCTCGCCTTCCATCACCTTCGCCGCCTCGCCGAGGCGCGCCGCCGCCTGGAACTCGCCCTCGGCGGTGATCACCTTGGCGCGGCGCAGCCGCTCCGCCTCGGCCTGGCGGGCCATCGCCCGCTGCATGTCGGCGGGAAGGTCGATGTGCTTGATCTCGACCAGCATCACCTTGACGCCCCACGGTTCGGTGCTGGTGTCGATGATCTCCTGCAGCTGCTCGTTGAGCCGGTCGCGATCGGCCAGGAGCGAGTCGAGTGGGACCTGGCCGCAAACGCTGCGCAGGGTCGTCTGCGCCAGCTGAGACGTGGCCTGAAAGAAGTTCTGGACGTCGATCACCGACTTCGCCGGATCGACGACGCGGAAATAGAGGACCGCACTCACTTTCACCGACACGTTGTCGCGGGTGATGACGTCCTGCGAGGGCACGTCGTGGGTGATGGTCCGCAAGTCCATGCGGGTCATCTGCTCGATGAACGGGAGGACGAACACCAGTCCCGGGCCGCGCACACCGACCAACCGCCCGAGCCTCAGGATCACTCCCCGCTCGTACTCGCGAACGATCTTGATGGCCTTGTACGCGACCACGAACACGAGAATCAGGAAGAGTCTCAGCATGGTTAGAACAATTACAGCAGCCTCGCCGACCTCGCAATCGCCGCTCGCCGCGCCCGCCTCGCCCGCGGCGGCCTGCGCTCCGCCATGCGCCCTGCTGCGGCAACCGATAAAAGTGGCAGTACAATAGGCAATTACCCGGGAAATTGTGCTTTTTGCCACACCCTGGCTCGGCTACCATCGGCTTTGCGCTATGGTGCCCGCCAGCAGTCCAGCCGATCGAGACGACCGAGCCGAGCGAGCGTATGCGTTGCGGAGAGACGAGCTACTCCGCAAGCGCCTACCGCCCGCGCTGATGGTTGCGTTCGCGCTCTGTCTCTTACAAATCGTCACCGACGTCGGTCGCGGCGAATCCGCGTTCCCCCGGCCGTCATGGCTGCTCGACATCCCGCTCGTACTGGTGCCCCTGCTGGGCGCGCTGCTGACCGCTCGGCCGCATCCGCGGATCCCGCTCGAGTGGACCACCTTGTTCATCGACCTCGCCTTCACCGCCTCCTTGGTCAGCTTCGCTTTCGTCCCGACTACCGACATCTCCTCCGTCACCATCGCGATCTCGCTGAAACTGGTGGCCACTTCCTGCCTGGTGCCGCTGTCGCCGGCGATGCAGGACCGGTCGACGGTACTCACCCTGGCAATCTACTTCGCCGCGCTGTACCTCGGCCTGCATTCCCCCAACGACACGCACCAGTACATCGGGCCGGTTCTGGCGGGCGTCATCGCCACGGTCGGCTGCCGCCGCATGGACCAGACCTTCCGTTCCCTGCTCGAACGCGGCGTCGATCTCGAAGCGTCTCAGCAACACTTGCGGGGGGCACTCGCCAAGGAAAGCATCCTGCTCTCGGTCGCCCAGGAGACCGCCGGGCTCACCGACGTCCGCAACACCCTCGCCACTCTCAACAAGGCGACCGCGGAGGCAACCCACGCCTCCTTCTCGACGACCTTCCTCATCCACGAGGAGGACGACTCGGTCGAACTGGCCTCGACGCATTGCACGATCGGGCAGGCCAACCCACCGCCCGGCACGCGAATGCCCCACTGGAACGGGAGCAAGCTGCAGCAGGCGATGGCGACGGGAAAGACTCACACCATCACCCACGGGCAGCAACAGGACCTGGTGCCGCCGCGCATGCTCGAGGGGATTCGCGTGATCGCCTTCAGCCCGATCATCGGCCAAGGCAAGCTGCTCGGGATGCTCACCGCCGGACGCACCGAGGGCCGCGCCGAGTTCGACGCGCGCGAGACGTCGATCCTCTCCGGCATCGCCGCGCACGCCGCAGTGACCATCAACAACGCCCGGCTCTACGACGAGCTGACGACCTCGGAGGCTGCCTACCGGGACCTCTTCGAGCGCGCCAACGACCTGATCTTCGTCGCCGACGACCAGGGCGGGCTCCACTTCGCCAACCAAGCCGCGCTGCGTTTCTTCGACCTCACCGCGGCGCGCCTCGGCGCAGCCCGCTGGTCGCAGTTCCTGCCGCCGGAAGAAGTGGCGCAGATGTTCCGCCGCGCCCGGCTCGCGCGCAAGCAAGCCAAGCTCCACGACGGCGCCTTCGAGGTGCAGGTCGAGTCACCGCACGGCGGTGCCACCCTCGAGCTGCGGGCTCGCAGAATCTCCCCGCCCGATCAGGTTCCCGAGCTGTATCAGTGCATCGCGCGCGACGTCACCGAACGGCGGCGCCGCGACGAAGAGACGCGCGCGCTGCTCAACCGCTTGCAGGAATCGCAGCGGCTGCAGGACGAGTTCGTCGCCAACATGTCACACGAGCTGCGCACGCCCCTCAACGTCATCATCGGCTACGCCGACCTCATCGCCGACGATCTGGCGATGCCGATCAACAGCGACGCCCGATCCTTCCTCGACCGCATCGGCGCCGCGTCGCGCGCGCTGCATCGCATGGTCGAGAGCATCCTCGAGTACGCCCGCCTCGACCGTGGCCGCATGATGTTGATCCCCACCAATTTCTCGTCCGGACACCTCCTCCTCGAGCTCGAGGGGTTGTGCAACGACGTGCGCAGCAGCCTCGACGTCAAGCTCGAGCTCGACCAGGAAGAGAACATCGACCTTGCCACCGACTACGACCGGCTGTACTCGGTGCTGAGCAACCTGATGCTGAACGCGCTCAAGTTCACGCCGAAGGGCAAGGTCTCGCTACACGTCCACCGCGCCGGCGACTACGCCGTCTTCCGGGTCCAGGATACCGGCATCGGCATCGAGCCGAACGAGCTGCGCTCCGTGTTCGAGCCGTTCCGGCAGGTCGACGGCTCCGACACTCGGACCTTTGGTGGTGTCGGTCTCGGACTGGCGATCGTCCGGCGCAACGTCGACCTGCTGCAGGGAACCATCGACGTCGACAGCGCTCCGGAGTATGGCACCACGTTCACCGTGCGCGTGCCGATCGAAATGATGGGAGCACGAGCGCGCCCGAGCGCCTCCACCGCGGCCTAGCAGCCCGGCCTACTTTTTCAACGGACTGCTGGTGGACTCGCTACGCTCGTAGGCGTGGGCGAGGCAGGGGCCAAGGCAAGGGACGGTGGTCGCGGGCGCGACAGTCGCCGGCTTCGCCGTTCCAGGGCTGGGGAGCTCCGCTCTCAGGGCTCGACGACGACCTTCAGGGTGCCCTTCGATTTGTCGCCGGCGCGGTCGAAAGCGGCCTGGCAGTCGTCGAGGGAGAAGCGATCGGTGATCAACGGTCGCAGCGCCGGCGCTTCCGCGCGCAGGACGTCGAGAGTCCGCTCGAAATCGCTGACCCCGTCGCGCCGGTTGTAGACCATCGAGCCGATCACCGTGGCTTCCTTGATAATCGCCTGCATCGCCGGAAAGAGCGGCGACGGATCGAAGAGTCCGAGAACGACCACGCGTCCGCCGGCGCCGACCAGGTCCATCGCCTGCCCGAAAGTCGGCGCAGTGCCGCCGACGGTTTCGAGAACCACGTCGACGTCGCTCTGCCGCGCCAGCTCGCCCAGCTCCGCCTCGCCCTCGGCAGTGGTATCGAACACCCGCGCGGCACCGAGCCGACGCGCCGCATCCGCCTGGTGCGGATAACGGGCCGTCGCCCAGACCTCAGCGGCACCACGGCTGCGCGCGGCGACGATCGACAGCAACCCGATCGCGCCGCTGCCGAGCACCAAGACCCGGCTCTGCTCGCCGACCCCACCGAGTCGGGTGCCGTGAATCGCAACCGCGAGCGGTTCGGTGAGCACCGCGACGTCGCTGTCGAGGTCGTCCGGCAGGCGATACAGCGACCGCACCGGCACCCGCAGCTGCTCGGCGAAGCCGCCGTCCTCCATCACCCCGAGAATGCTGAGCCGGCGGCACAAGTGGTAGTCGTCGCGCGCGCAGCGGTCGCACGCCCCGCACGGGCGCAGCGGCTCGACGGCGACTCGATCGCCCTCGCGCAAGCTGCCGTCGCGAACCGCGGCAACCTCGCCGACGATCTCGTGGCCGGGACAGACGCTGGGGACCGGTCCGTCGCCGAGATACCAGTGGAGGTCGCTGCCGCAGACCCCGCAACCGACGACGCGAACCAAGGCGTCGCCGGGGAGGAGATCCGGGCGGGCGACCTCGCGGACATCGATCTTGCCCGGAGCCGCGCAGAAGGCCGCCCGCATCGAACCTCTCCGACCGCGCCTCTATTGCGCCAGGCTCTTCACCGAGTCCGGCATGTCGTCGGCGACGCGAACGATCGGAATCCCCGTCTGCGTGTTGTGGTGCATCTCCCGCACCGCCCGCGGCAGCTCCTCGAAGGAGTAGATCTCTTCGTGCACG
Organism: bacterium; assembly: GCA_030430165.1. Classification (GTDB taxonomy): domain Bacteria; phylum Desulfobacterota; class Binatia; order HRBIN30; family CADEER01; genus CADEER01. Next base: position 38,557 of record JAUIGL010000006.1, read on the forward strand.
GTCGGCTTGAAAACACTGCCGTAGAGCTCGGTCGCGGCGTTGCAGCCGTCGATCGTGTCGTAGTGGGTGTGGTCCAAGGTCACCTGCTTGACCGACAAGAGCGCCGAGTCGTAGGAGATCTTCTGCCCCAACTGCCAACCAGCGCTGACGTTGACGCCTTGCCGGGCCAGAGCGGCCAGGCTGGCCGGGAACACCGGTCCGCGCAACAGATCGCAGACCACGTGCATGCCGACACCGTCCGACTGCTTCTTCACTTCCTTCGAGAACGCTTTGACGTCGGCCGGACCCGCGAAACGATTGAACTGCTTCTGGTCGATCGGCGCGATCCCGAGGCCGGCGAGGTGGTCGCGGCGCGCCGGGCTGCCCGAGCAGAAGAACGCGTTGTGCCCCTCGGAGCGCGCCAGCATCAGGAACAACTCGGAGACGCCGCCGCCGAAACCGAGCACGTTGAGTCGCGCCAGGCGTTCGCGGCCGACCTTGAGGCGCATGATGCCCTCGGCGCGGCGCCACAGGTGATACGCGGTCGGCGCGCGCAGCGGGAGCGCTGCGATCTCCCACAGGTTGAGCCCACAGTCGAGCGGCGCCGGGATCACCTGCCAGTCGCCAACCACCGCCTCGCGACCGTACCAACCGATCGACTCCGGCTGATCGTATGCCCAGATGCGTGCCGGATAGCCGTAGATGTCGGGCTCGCCGTTGCAATGCGTGACCACCACGTCGCCCGGCTGGAAGCGGGTCACACGGTCGCCGACCTCGGTCACCTCGCCGACCGCGCTGTTTCCGGGGTAGATCTTGCCGCCGCGAAGCTCTGCGATATTGACCGTGTCGGCCAGCACCGCGTGATCGATGTTGTGCTCGACCGAAACCGCCAGAATGCGCAGACGCACGTCTGACGGACCGAGCTCGCGCAGCTCGAGCTCGTCGAGCCGAATCACGTTGGCGGCGTCGAACTTGTCGAGATCGTCGTTTACACGTTTGCGCTCGGCCTGGATCGCTTCGGCGGTGATCGCATATGACTGTGGCATGGGTCTCCTCCTCGGGAACAATCCGTTAACCCATCATACGCGCCGGCTCAAATCAGCCCCCCTGCGCCGGCGCAGAGGGAGGCTCGGGCCGTGAGCGCGCTGCTCGGACTGGTCGCCCTGGTGGCGGCTTTGCTCGTATTCGGCCGCGCCATCGCCAGCAAACGCCGCGCGGACCAGCTGCCGGGGGCGCGGCCGGCCAGCGCCATCGCCGTATCCGACTTCGGCGAGATCGACGCCCACGTGCTGGCGCGACGCTGCGTGTGTGACGGCCGCTACACCAGCCTCGGCGAAGGCCCGGTCGCCGGCAACGACCAGCTGCGCCTGGTCCGCCTGGAGTGCCGCGACTGCGAGCGCGAGGCCCTCCTCTACTTCGACGTCAGCGGTACCCGCGTCCTCCATTGAACCCCCAAGCGGGAGTTTCGGGAAGGGTTCTCGGACGAAATCCGTATTTGAGGATTGACCTCGCAACACGTACAATCTTGGAATCCAGGGATCCGGCCACGGCCGGCCACCACCCGCAAGGTACGACTATGCGCCGCACAGCCCCACTCCTCCTCGCCATCCTGGCGCTGCTCGTCGGCGGCGGATGTACCGGCGGGACCGACATCCCGCAACCGCGCAAGATCGTCGACTTGTCGCCGGTCATCACCCCGGAGCTCAACGTACGCCGGCTGGGGATTCGCGCCCTCGAGCTGCTCGGCACCGACGGGCGGGTGCGCACCAATCCCATCCTCCCCGCCGATCCCAAGCTCGGATTCGGCTTCGACGAGCTGCAGATGATGACCCACACCGGGGCGCACCTCGACGCCCCGTCGCGCCTGCTGCGCGGCGGCGAGCCGCCTTCGCGAATCGGCCTCGACAAGGTCTACGGGCCGGCCCACGTCATCGACCTGCGCTGGCACAACAAGCACTCGCCGATCCAGATTACCGACCTCGAGCTGAAGCCGCCCGAGCCCGGCGACATCGCCATCCTACTGATCGGTTACGAAGCGCCGGCGGCCGATGATTGGCCGCGCTTCGCGCCCCTTTCCGAGCAAGCGGCGCTGTGGTTGGTGGCGCGCGGCATCAAAGCTCTGGCCACCGACATGCCGGCGCTGACGCGCTTCGACGACGTCGCCGATCGCATGGGCAAGGGACAGCCGCCCGAGATCGTCTGGGCCGAGCACCTGCCGTTCTTTCAAGCCCAGATCCCGGTCATTCTCGGCCTGTCGCACGTCGAGGCGATCGCCAAGGAACCCAACGTGCTCTTCATGGGCTTTCCGATCGCATTGGCGATGGGCAACGGCGCGCCGATGCGCGCCGCCGCGCTGGTCTACTGAGGCAAGCGCGGCGCCTACAGCGACGGCGGCAACGCCTCGGAACCGGCGCCGGAGTCACGCGGCGGCAGCGCCTGGCGAACCGCCTTCGTCGTCACATCGGTCGGCACCCCGTCCTGCAGCTCGACCGCGCGGCGCAGCTTGGCCGGGTCGACGAAACCGGCCCAACCACGCTCGCCGAGCAGCCGTTTCGCCTCTCCGTACAAGCCCGGCAGCAGGGTGTAGATGTCTGGATGGACCTCGACGAAAATGCGGCCGTCGCGCGCTCCGACTTTCACCGGCTGGTAGATGAACTCGCCCGGGCTCCCGACCTTGACGTTGCCGAAGAGCTTCTCGATGTCTTCCGGGTAGAGGCGAACGCAGCCGTGGCTGACCTGCATGCCGACGCCGTAGGTCTGATTCGTCCCGTGGATCCGGTACCCAGGCATGGTCAGCTCGAGCCGGAACTTGCCGAGCGGATTGCGCGGATCGCCGCCCGCGATCGAGCGCTCGTCGAGGCCCTTCTCGCGAATGCGCTCTTGTCGAATCGATTCCGGAATGACCCAGGTCGGGTTCTTGGTCTTGCCCTGGATCTTGAACGGGCCCTTCGGTGTGCGCCACTCGTCACGGCCGAGGCCGACCGGATAGGTCGCGACCTTGCCCGAGCCGTTCGGGTCGTCGAAGAAATGGTACAGCCTCATCTCCGGGATGTTGACGATGACCCCGCGCTTGTCGACGGAGGGCAGAACCCATTCGGTGGCGAGCAGGATGGAACCGGATTCGTCCGGCAGCCAGGGGTCCACCTGGGGATTGGCCTGCTCGATCTCGTTGTAGCCGAGGCCGTAGAAGCGGGCGATGTCGAGTAGCGTGTCGCCCTTCTCGGCCTTGTAGAAGCGACGGCTGCCGACCACCGACCGCTCGTCGCGAAAACTGTCGGCGTGGGAGAATGGATACACCACATCGACGCTGGCTTTGCGGAAGAAATCTTCCTCGGAATAGCGCAGCGAATCGGTCGCAGGGGGGTCGATGGCGAAGGCCGCAGCGGCGATGGTCGATGCGGCCAGAATCCGGAACAGGAGTCGTTTCACACGGATCATGAAAGCATACGGCTGGCGGTGCTCCAACCGCCAGGTTAACGGCGATCCGGCGTGCCGCGCTCGGCGATCGCCTGCGCCACGCGAACCGCATCGACGGTGGCTGCGACGTCGTGGGTGCGAATCACCGCGGCGCCGCCAGCCACCGCCAGAGCGGTCGCCGCCAGACTCCCCGCGAGGCGGTCCTCCGGGCGCTGCCGCCCGCTGATGAAGCCGAGGAAGGCCTTGCGCGAGACCCCCAGCAACAGCGGGTGGCCGAGCGCTTCGAGCTCGCCCAACCGCGCCAGGACGGTGCAGTTGAAATCGATCGCGCTTGCCGCCTGGCGGGCGGTGTAGAATCCGATCCCAGGATCGAGGACGATCTTGGCCGGATCGATTGCCGCCGCCGTGGCGCGTTGTATTGCCTGCTCGAGATCACCCCGCACCCGAGCCAGCGGATCGACTTTGACTGCGTCGACCGGTGCGCCGGCGGCGGGAGACGCCATCAACACCACACCCTCGGCGGCGCCTGCGACCTCGGCCATCCCATCCTCTCGCAGGCCGCGCACGTCGTTGATGATCCGCGCGCCGGCCGCCAGCGCCGCCGCGCCGACCTGCGGCCGCGACGTATCCGCCGAGATCGGAAGCGAAACCGTTTGCGCGACCGCCTCCACCGCCGACGCCATTCGCGCCGCCTCCTCTGCGGCGTCGACCTGGGTCTCGAGGTACGGCGCGGTCGACATCGCGCCGATGTCGATGAAGTCGGCGCCCTCCGACTCGAGGCTCCGCGCGCGCTCGACGATCGCCTGGCGCGACGCGGCCACCGATCCGGAATAGAACGACTCGGGGCTGACGTTGAGGACCCCCATGACTCGCACCGGATGCGCGCCGCCAACGGCGACTCCGGCGAGCGTGGCAGTGGCGGCAGGCTCGACCATCACCCGAGCCAACGGCAGCGCTCGGGCCTTGTCAATGGAGTGGGTCGGTCAGCGCAACTCGAGAGGGATCGCGGCGCGGACCAGAGACTCGGCGCTGGCGGCATCGAAGAGCAGGCGCCCGCCGTGCAAGGAGATGACCCGCTGCAAGATCTCGAGCTCGGGGAGCTGAGACGGGTCGGGGACACGACCGGGATCGGCCTCGCTGGCGCTGAGCTCCAGGTAGGCAAAGGCCGAGTCCTTCGACACACGCAGGCAAAGAACCGAGGCGCCGCCGAGCTCGCGCAGAATCGCCCGGGTGACGGCGCGCAAGGCCATGCCGAGCAGATCGCGGTCGGCTGCCAGGGTGACTCCGCCCTCGGCTACCAGGCAGCGCAGCTCACATCCCGCTCGACTCTCACTGCGTACGACTTCGGCAGTCGAGTCGATGAGCTCACCAAGCTCGAGAACGCTGCGATGCAGCTCGATCGCGCCGGATCGGAGATCGTAGAGCGCGGAGAACTCTTCGAGAAGGCCGAGGGCGCGATGCGCGTTGGCGACAAGTCGCTCGGTGTAGCGAGCCCTCTCGTGCCGCTCTGCCCCCTCCAGGGTCTCGGCAAACGCGACGATCACCGATAGCGGTCCGCGCAGATCGTGCACCAGGCGGTCGATATCGGGGTCGTCGTCGACCGCCGGATCGACTCCCATCGCAAAACGCTCTTCGATTGCTCTCGCCAGCATGCTTCCTCACCTCTGATGAACAAGCTGAGCAAGCCACATGCCAGGCTGCGCCGCGCTCGCCGACGCCGCGCCACTCCTACCTTCCGCGAACGCCGCGGACACGCGTGGACAAAAAACGTCCATTCCTACGTATTCCCTTGTGACGAAAGATCGGCTACCGTCCCGCCGATATGAAACGCGTCCTGATCACCGGGATCTCGGGCGGTCAAGGGCAGCTCGTCGCACAGCACCTGCTAACCGCCGGGCGCGGGAAGTACAAGGTTTTCGGCGTCGATCGCAAGCCTTGGCCGGGCCGCCCACGCGAGATCAAGATGACCGTGGCCGACGTCCGCCAACGCAAGTTCGAGGACGTCATCCGGCAAACCCAGCCCGACACGATCCTGCATCTCGCTTCGGTCCGCCATTTCCGGGTCCACCCCGCGGTGCGCCACGAGGTCAACGTCGTCGGCACCAAGAAGCTGATCGAGTTCGCCATCGATCACGGCGTCGGCCAGATCATCATCAACTCGAGCTCGTACGTGTACGGCGCGCTGCCCGACAACCCCTACTACATGGACGAGTCCTTCCCGCTGAGCGTCACCCGGACCTACGCCGAGGTGCGCGATCTCGCGGAGATGGACATGGTCGCCACCGCGTCGAGCTGGCGCTACCCGGACCTGGCGATCGCCGTCATGCGCCCGGTCAACGTCCTCGGCCCGCACGTGCGCAGCGCGATCGGCAAGTACCTGCGTCGCGAGTACGTCCCGACCGTGATCGGCTTCGACCCGATGCTGCAGTTCATTCACGAGGACGATCTGGCGCGGGCGATGATCGCGGCAATCGACAAACAGGTGCGCGGCCCCTTCAATATCGTCGGCTCGGGCGCCATCCCGCTGCACACGGCAATTCCCCAGCTCGGCGGCACGGCGGTGCCGGTGCCCGAGTTCGTTTTGCGGCGCATCATCCGCACCTTCTTCCAGTGGGGATTGTACCCCTTCCCCGCAGGCGCCATCGACTTTGCCAAGTACCAATGCACGCTCGACGGTTCGCGTTTCGAAGAGACCACCGGATTCGAGCCGAAGTACTCGCTGGCCCAGATTTTCGCCGACGCGCACTTGTGAGGACCTCCGCAATGGGAGCAAAGCGTACAACGCCGAAACGGACGAGGCACAAGAAAGCGCCGACCGAGCTCGTGCCGCGACGACGGCGACCGAGCCGTCCGAAGGCGGATGAGTCCGGAATCCTCCAAACCCTGCTCGACCAGTTCACCCCATCGGTGGTTCGCGAGGTCGAGGAGGAGGTACACGCGCGACTGGCGCGCATCCCGACCCAGCTCAACGAGTTCGGCTACGACCCCTGGGGCCTCGACATCAAGGCCGTCGAATCCGCCATGGTCGTCTCGGCCCTGCTCTACCGATACTACTTCCGCGTCGAGGTCTTCGGCATCGAGCGAATTCCGGAGGGGCAAGTTCTCCTGATCTCGAACCACGCCGGCCAGGTCGCTCTCGACGCGGCGATGATCGGTGCCGCCACGGTGCTCGAGGCCGAGCCGCCGCGGATCGTTCGCGGCATGGGAGAGTACTGGCTACCGACCCTGCCCTTCTTCAACGAGGCAATGACCCGCACCGGTTCGGTAGTCGGCACCCCGAAAAACTGTCGCGACCTGCTCGCCGCCGGCGAAGCCGTGATCGCTTTTCCGGAGGGCGTGCGCGGCATGAACAAACTGTTCTCCGAACGCTACCGCCTGCAACACTTCGGCTACGGCTTCATGCGGCTGGCGATCTCGACCAACACGCCGATCCTGCCGATCGCCGTGGTCGGCTCGGAAGAACAGGCGCCGGGCCTGGCCAACCTCAAGTCACTGGCCAGACTGTTCGGGATGCCGGCGTTTCCGATCACGCCGACCTTCCCGCTGCTCGGTCCGCTCGGCTTGCTACCGCTCCCCGTCAAGTATCGAATCTATTTCGGCGAGCCGATCCACTTTCGCGGCGACTCGGACGACGAAGACTCGGCGATCCGCAAGAAAGTCGCGCGCGTCAAGCGCGAGATCCAGAAGATGCTCGATCGCGGCGTCGCCGAGCGCCCCTCGATCTTCTACTGAGCCGACGCCAAGCCCGATCAGCCTCGAAGAAAAACGAAACCACGGGTGAACACGGATCGACACGGACAAGAGAAGAGCCCAAGAGGCATTCCCGGAATCATCCCAACCTCATCTCGAACGACTTTGCGTTGACGGACTCATGTCCGCTCCACTTCTAGCAGCACAGTCATTATCCGTGTTCACCCGTGGTTTCTTTTCTTTCTTTGAGGTTTAGGGCTTGATCCGAATCACCACACTCTTCTGGGCGCCGACCTGGCCGATGATGTTGCGCACCTGCACCGTCAGCTTGGTGTCTCCGAGCGGGAACGCGATCTCCGCACCGATGCCGACTTTCGGGCAGAACTGAACCGTCGTCGTCGGATCGACGAACCGCGACAAGGCGGAGAAGTCACGTGTGCACGCGTCGTTGTCGAACGCCCGCGCGCTGAAGCGACAGCCGAGGTCGTTGATCGCATTGGCCGACTGCTGGGTGCCGCCGAAGACCGGCGGATCGACCGCCGGGACACCTCCCGGCGGGCCGGTCGTCCCGTCGTCGCAGACGGTGGTCGAGCCGTTGCCGAGAGTGTTGTTGGAAACCATCATCATGTCGGGCAACTGGTTGGGGTCCGAGGAGCTCCAGTTGAAGGTCGAGGTGCCGACCGGCAATAGATCCGGCCCCGGGCGGGTTTCGACGAAAATGAAGAAGCCCTGCGGCGTGTCACGCTCGTAGATCGGAGCGCCGGTCGGATCGGTACCGACCGGGTCGACGACGATACCGTCGGCACGCGCCACTCCGATGAGCACGATCTCGGCGCCCGAGCCCTCGATGGTCGCCGTCGGCGACGGCGTGATCGTCCGCGTGCGGGTCGGCGTTTGCGTCCGCGTCTCGGTCCGCGTGAACGAAGGTGTCCACGTCTGACTCGGCGTAAACGTGAGAGTCGGCGAGCGGGTGATGGTCGGCGTCCGCGTCGCGGTCTGGGTCCTGGTGAAGCTCGGCGTCGCTGATTCGGTAGGCGTATTGGTCGGCGTGCGACTGCCGGTCGAGGTGCGCGTCCCAGTCGGCGTACGCGTATCGGTAGGCGTCCGGCTGGCCGTCGCGGTTCGCGTATTCGTCCCTGTTCCCGTCGGTGTCCGCGTGCCGGTCGGGGTGCGCGTCCCGGTCGGGGTGCGGCTCTCGGTCGCGGTGCGAGTCGGCGTCTCGGTTCGCGTATCAGTTCGCGTCGACGAAGGCGTGCGCGTGCCGGTCGGCGTCCTGGTGCCGGTCTGGGTGCGGGTGGGTGTGATGGTTCGCGTCGCGGTGGGCGTAAACGTGCCGGTACGGGTGCCCGTCGGGGTGCGCGTTCCGGTCTGGGTGCGCGTCCCGGTTTGCGTCCGGGTGAGGGTCGGTGTCCGCGTCCCGGTCGGCGTGCGCGTCTCGGTGCGGGTGTTGGTCGGGATCCGGGTTCTCGAAGGGGTACGGGTCTGCGTCGGCGTGCGCGTGCGGGTCCCGGTTCGCGTGATGGTCGGCGTACGGGTGATCGTCGACGTCCGCGTCACCGTCGGCGTCTCGGTCTCGGTATGGGTCTGACTCGGCGTCGGGGTGCGCGTCGGCGTGCGCGTCGAGGTCGGCGTCCGCGTCGAAGTCCCGGTGCGGGTCGGTCGCAGGGTCCGGGTCGAGGTACCGGTCCGCGTCGGAGTGCGGGTACGGCTCGGCGTCAGGGTAATCGTCGGGGTGCGCGTGATGGTCGGCGTCCGCGTGATCGTCGGGGTGTCGCTAGCGGTCCCGGTCTCGGTCGGCGTTGCGCTATCGGTCGGCGTCCCCACCGGCGTGTCGGTGACGTCGGGCGTCGCAGTCTCCGTCGCAGTGACGCTCGCATCGGGGGTCGGCGTCTCGGTCCCACCGTCCTCGCCGGTCGCCGTTGGCGATGCGGTCACGGTCGGCTCGCCCGGATCACAGCCACCGGTCGAGTTGCCCACCGCGCGGATGAGCTCGTTGACCTGGACGACTCCATCACCGTTGCCGTCGACCGCTTCGCACAGCGAGAGATCGGTTTCGCCGAGCAGAATCGAGACTCCGCGGACCAGCTCGTTGATCGTGATCCGGCCGTCGCCGTCGCAATCGCCGACGCACGGGACCGTCTGCCCCGACGCCGGAGACAGCGCAACCAACCCGGCCAGGGCCCACATCGGAGCCCAACCTACCTTCCGCATCACATCCATGACCCTCGGGCCGGCGGCGCCGCGATGGCACACAACTCTAGCCCCTCTTGGTGGATGCGCTAGGTCGGGTGTTTGCTGCGTCGACCGCTTATCTCTGCTGAGTGCGCCGCAGCGCCTCGGCTATCAACCGAAACTGGAACTCCTCCGCAAACGGGTCGAAACCTACATCACCGGCGGCGCCTGCGCCACCACTGCGGAACAGAGAAAACCAGCGAATCTGCGGCGGCAGGTCATTCTCGGAGACGATCGCTCCCGCCACCTGCGAACGCAGCCTGGCGGCGACGCTTTCCAGCTCGGCGATGTTTCCCGGCCAATCGTAGGCGACCAGCAGGTCCATCGCAGCCTGCGAAACACGCAGCGGGCCTCGCTCGCCTCTTTGCGGCGAGCTGAGGATGGCGTGCAACAGATCCGGGATCGCTTGCGGTCGCTGCCGCAGCGGCGGCAGGTGAACGCTGCATTGCGCCATCCGGGCGTGAAAGTCGGCTGCGACAGCGCGCGGAGCCGCGGTCATGATCACGTCGACGCGGCCGCGAGTGCGGTCGACGAACCGATCCAGGCAGCGGTGCTGGGCTGCGTCGAAGCGGTCGATCTCGGCGATCAAGACGGTCCCGCCGCCGGCATCGGCGGTCTCCAGCGCGTCGCCGTCGAGCACCGCCAGCGGCGCCGCGGCAGAGCACTCCCGGTGAACCGCGCGGGCGAGTGCTTCGCGCCCACTGCCGGGCTCGCCGACGAGGAGCAGCAGTCCGCCCGCTTCGATCGTCCGGCGGGCCGCCTCGAGTTTTTCCTTCAGAACGGGATCTACAAGAAATTCGGTCATTTGAGCCTCGGGTGCCGATCCGATCAGGCTATAGAGCAAAACTTGTGCCGGGCTTGGAAAAACAGGCAGTTGCCGCTCTCGAGGGCGGCGCTGGCAGCAGCGCAAGGGCTGGCGCTGGCAGAACTGCAAGAGCGCGAGGCGCCGCCCCCGACTTGCGACGTGGCATCGTGGCGGAATCGCGGCTAGCAGTCCGTTGAAAAACAGGCGCGCAAGCGAAAATGAGGATTTCGGCGTCAGGGCAAGGCGCGAAACCGGAGGCAAAGTCGTGACTTTTGTTGAGGATTTCGCAACGCAGCCATGACGCCGAAAGACCATTTGCAGCGCGTGTACTGTTTTCCAACGGGCTGCTAGACTCGCGCCACCGAGCGATGGCCCTGGACCCCGAAGAACGCCGCCTGCAGACCGTCTGCCTGTTGATCCTCACCAGCCTCGCCGTCGCGCTGGCCCTCTACTGGCTGCGCTCGGCGATGATCCCCTTCGTCCTGGCGCTGTTCTTCTCCTTCGCCCTGGCCCCGTTCATCGATCTCCAGGTTCGCTACCTGCGCATCCCCAACGGGCTGGCGATCACCGTCACCCTACTATTGGGATTTTTCATTCTCAGCTCCTTGGCCGGCCTGATCACGGCATCGGTCGGCCAGCTCACCGCCAGCGCGGCCGATTACCAACGCCAGATCGAACGCCTACCGGGGCTGGTCATCGGCTTTCTGGCGACTTACGACATCCACCCGCCGGACGCCTTCAACCCGGCCAACCTGATCCAGCCGCAGACTGTCGGCGGAATGCTGTTTTCGACCACCAACGCGGTGCTCGGGGTGCTGTCGCAGGGCACCCTGGTGATGATCTTCCTGTTCTTTTTCCTCGCCGGGAGGACGGTACGCACCGACCCCAGTCCCGGGGTTTGGGGCCAGATCGAGTCGCGGATCAAGCGCTACGTGGTCACCAAGGTCGCCACTTCGGGGGCGACCGGAGCCCTGGTGTGGCTGATTCTCACCGTCCTCGGGGTCGACCTGGCACTGGTCTTCGGCTTGTTCGCATTTTTGCTCAACTTCATCCCCAGCATCGGCTCGATCATCGCCACCCTGCTGCCGCTGCCGGTGGTCCTGTTCAGCCCCGACCTGTCGACCAACGCCGCCTTCCTCGCCCTCCTGCTGCCGGCAATCGTCCAATTCTCGATCGGCAACGTGATCGAGCCGAAGCTGATGGGCACCTCGCTCGACCTGCACCCGATCGCCATCCTGCTCGCCTTGATGGTTTGGGGCGCGCTGTGGGGCATCGTCGGCATGCTGCTGGCGACGCCGATAACCGCGGTGATGAAGATCCTGGTCGAGCGCCTGCAACTCACCGCGCCGATCGGCGCGCTGCTCGCCGGGCGAATCCAGCCCGTATCCCGCCGGCCTCCGAGCTGAGCCCGGCGTACGGCGCGCGACTCAGGCGTCGATCATTCCGCGCATCACGGCCTGGAGAATGCCGCCGTGGCGGTAGTAGTCGACCTCGATGCTGGAGTCGATGCGCGACTGCACCTCGAACTCGGCGGTCGAACCGTCGTCACGCGTCGCCCGAACACGCAGCGTGCAGCGCGGGGTGAGCTCCTCGGCTATGCCGACGATATCGAATTGCTCCTCGCCGGTAAGGCCGTGCTTGGCTGCGCCCTCGCCCGGCATGAACTGCAGGGGCAGCACCCCCATGCCGACCAGGTTGCTGCGGTGGATTCGCTCGTAGCTCTCGGCGATGACGGCGCGAACCCCGAGCAGGCGCGTGCCCTTGGCCGCCCAGTCGCGCGAGCTGCCGGTGCCGTATTCCTTGCCGGCGAGAACCACCAGCGGAACGCCCTCTTCCTTGTAGCGCATCGCGGCTTCGTAGATCGAAGTCTGCTCTCCGTCGGGGAAGTGCCGGGTGATACCGCCCTCGGTGCCGGGAGCGAGCTGATTGCGCAGGCGAATGTTGCCGAAGGTACCGCGCATCATCACTTCGTGGTTGCCGCGCCGCGCCCCGAACGAGTTGAACTCGGACTCGGCGACGCCCTGACCGACGAGGTACTTTCCGGCCGGGCCGTCGACCGGAATCGCACCCGCCGGCGAGATGTGGTCGGTGGTGACGGAATCGCCGAGCAGAGCCAGCACGCGCGCGCCGCGGATGTCGGCGAGCTCTCCGACCTCCATCGTCATTCCCTCGAAGAAAGGCGGATTCTTGATGTAGGTCGACGCGTCCTCCCAGGAGTAGATCTCGCCTTCCGGAACCGGCAGGGCCTTCCAGCGGTCGTCCCCTTCGAAGACACTCGCATACTGCTTCTCGAAGAGCTCGGGCGACACCGCCTCGGCGATCAGGCCGGAGATCTCGTCGGCGGAAGGCCACAGATCCGCGAGATACACCGGCTTGCCGTCCTTGTCGTTGCCGATCGGCTCGCGCTCGAAGTCGATGTCGACGGTACCGGCGAGAGCATAGGCGACGACCAGCGGTGGCGAGGCCAGGTAGTTCGCCAGGGTGTGCGGATTGACCCGCCCCTCGAAGTTTCGGTTGCCGCTGAGCACCGACGCGGCAACCAGGTCCCCCTTTTCGATGCCCTCGGCAATCGCGCTCGGCAGGGGACCGCTGTTGCCGATGCAGGTGGTGCAACCGTAGCCGACCAGGTGGAAGCGCAGCGCCTCGAGCGCTTCGGTCAACCCGGCTCGCTGCAGGTAGTCGGTCACGACCTTGGAGCCGGGCGCGAGGCTGGTCTTGACCCAGGGCTTGACCTCGAGACCGCGCGCGACCGCGTTGCGCGCCAGCGCCCCCGCTCCGACCATCACGGTCGGGTTCGAGGTGTTGGTGCAACTGGTGATCGCAGCGATCACCACCGAGCCATGCTCGATCTCGAAGCTCTGCTGGTCGGTTTCGACCGACACCGCGCTGCCGTCGTAGAGCGACTCACGCTGGTCGCTGCGCCCGCTGTCGGGCGCTTCGATCTCCGGCACGTCGCGCCCGTAATCCTTGCGCAGTGCCTCGTTGAAGCGTCGCTTCATCGCCGACAGTGCGATCCGGTCCTGCGGCCGCTTCGGACCCGCCAGGCTGGGCTCGACGGTGCCGATGTCGAGCTCGAGCTGCTCGCTGTATTCGGGATCGGCGCCGTCGAGGCGGAACAGCCCCTGGGCGCGGCAGTATGCCTCGACCAGGGCGCATTGGTCGGCCGAGCGCCCGCTGGCGCGCAGGTATTCGATCGTCCCTCCGTCGACCGGAAAGAAGCCCATGGTCGCTCCGTACTCCGGCGCCATGTTGGCGATGGTGGCACGGTCGGCGAGGGTCAGGCTGTCGAGGCCGTCGCCGTAGAATTCGACGAACTTGCCAACCACACCGTGCTTGCGGAGGATCTGGGTAACCGTCAGCACCAGGTCGGTCGCGGTCGTCCCCGGCTTGAGGCTTCCGGTCAGCTTCATGCCGACCACTGCAGGCGTCAGCATGTAGTACGGCTGCCCGAGCATCACTGCCTCGGCTTCGATTCCGCCGACGCCCCAGCCGAGCACGCCGATGCCGTTGATCATCGTCGTGTGCGAGTCGGTGCCGACCAACGTGTCCGGATAAACCAGGTCACCGGGACCGCGAAACACGACCTGGGCGAGGTACTCGAGGTTGACCTGGTGGCAGATACCGGTTTCCGGCGGAACCACTCGGAAGTTCTCGAAGCTCTTCTGGCCCCAGCGCAGGAACACGTACCGCTCGCCGTTGCGCTCGAACTCCTTCTCGCCGTTGAAGCGGAACGCCTCGGCGGTTCCGAAGCGATCGATCTGCACCGAGTGATCGATCACCAGATCCGCCGGGATCTTGGGGTTGATGCTCGACGGGTCGGCGCCGAGGCGCACCACCGCGTCGCGCATCGCGGCGAGGTCGACGATCGCCGGGACACCGGTGAAATCCTGCAGCAGCACCCGGGCCGGCATGTACGGCAGCTCGCGCTCGCTGGCGCCGCGCCACGTCGTCAACGCTTCGGCGTCGTCCGACGACACGAGGCGCCCGTCCTCGTTGCGCAACACGTTCTCCAGCAGCACTCGAATCGAGAACGGAAGGCGGTCGAGATCGCTGCCGCTGGCATCGGCAAACGCCGACAGGCTGTAGTAGTCGAATTCGCGACCGCCGACTTGCAGCTGGCGCCGTGTGCCGAAAGTGTCCTTCATTTGCAGCTCCGTTCCTCGACTCAGCGCGGACCTGCCCGCTCGAGGTGGCGCTTGGAGAAGACGTCGTCCTCGAGCCCGGTGTTGAATCGCAGATCCTTGACCAAGGCGACCGTGCGACTCCCTGCCTTCGAATTGACCATCTCGAGTCGAAACGGGGCCGGGATGCCGTCAACGTTTCTGATATCCGAGAGAAGGAGAACTTTCCTCAAAGCGCCCTTCTCGTCGTCGAAGTCGTAACGATACACCAAGTGGTCCTCGATTCCGACCCATAGGCGGATCGCCCCATAGCTGACGTCCTGCTTGGCGGTCGGCACCAGCTGGATGACGGCGCAGGGAGTTCCTTCCAGCTTCTCCTTGCGCAGCAACCGGCTGTCGGCGTCCGCCGCGGACCAGGTCAGCACGTCCATCATCAGGCCGAGGTCCTCGTAGCTGAAGTCCGTGCCCGCGAAGCTTTCCTTCTTGCCCGAGCCGCTGACCTGGCGCACGCGCTTGGTCACCGGCAGATACAGCCACTGCCGATCCGGACCGTTCGGGTCCACCCACTGCAGAACACCCACTCCGCGCGCCACCGCCGGTTCGCGAAAAAACAGGATGGTCTTGCTGGCATCGTCCTCGTACCGCTTGGTCCACATCCGCAGCACGCGTTTGCGCACCGTATCGCGCCGGTCGGTGATCTCGAGCGCCAGCGTCTGGTCGCGGTCGTCCCAGTGCCGCGTCGTCCGCGTCAGCTCGCCGGCCTTCGCCAGGATCGCCCGCGCCGCGGCATCGTCGGCGGCGAACGCGGCACCGTGCAACGCCAACAGAGGAAGCCACGCGAGAAGGATTCTCTTGCTCATCGAGTGCGGATTCGGCCGCCGGCGGCCGGCGCCGCTCAGCTTGCAGGTTCCTGGAAGCTACCGTGCCGCTGGTGCCACAGCAAGCCGCGATAGACGTACTGGACGCCCGATCCCGCCGCGGTCAGCGCGGTCAGCACTTGCATCGAGTAGTTGAACCAGAGCAGCGGAAGATCCGGCCGCGCCAGCTCCATCAGCGCGAAGCCGATGGTGAACAGCTGCACGAAGGTCGCCGCTTTGCCGAGCACGCTCGGCTCGATCTTCACCCACTCCTGGTCGACGACGAAGATCAGCACATAGCCGGCGACGATGATCACGTCGCGCATCACCACCAACACCACCACCCAGCGCGGCAGGTGGCCGGCGACGCCGAGGACGATGAACGAGCTCAACAGCAGGAGCTTGTCGGCGACCGGATCCAAGGACGCCCCGAACTCGGATTGCGTGTCGGTGAGCCGCGCCACCGTACCGTCGACGACGTCGGTCATTCCGGCGCAAACCAGGATGATGAAGGCGACGTCGTACTTGCCTTGGGCCAGGAATACGAGGAACGCCGGGATCGCCACGATCCTCAGCAGGGTGAGGAAATTGGGCAGGGTCAGCACGCCGAGGCGAGCTCCTTGCGGATCCGGCCGGCCACCGACGCCGGCACATAGGCGACGACGCGAAATCCCGTATCGGTTTCGTCGAGCTCCTCCTCGACGACCCGACCGCTGCGGTGCAGCGCCGCCATCAGATCGGCGCGCTCCATCGGGATGGTGACCTGCAGACGCTCCTGCTGCGCGGCGAGCAGCGTGCCGATCTGGCGAACCAGCCGGTCGATCCCTTCGCCGCGCACCGCCGAGATCTCACAGGTCGGCCCCTCGACCGGCGGCAGCAGCATATCCATCGGGCGTTGGTCGGCCTTGTTGAACACGGTGATTCGCGGCGTCTCCGCCGCACCCAACTCAGCCAGCACGCCATCGACGACTTCGATGTGCTCGGCGGCGCGCGCGTGCGATCCGTCGACGACGTGGACCAGGAGGCTGGCGCTGCTGACCTCCTCCAACGTGCTCTTGAAGGCGTCGACGAAGTCGTGCGGCAGCTTGTGGATGAAACCCACCGTATCGACCAACATCGCCTCGACCCCTTCGGGAAGCCGGAGCATGCGCACCGTCGGATCGAGCGTCGCGAACAGCTTGTCCTCGACCAGAACCTCGGCCTCGGTGAGGGCGTTCATCAGGGTCGACTTGCCGGCGTTGGTGTAGCCGACCAGGGCGATCACCGGATACGGCACCTTGGCGCGCTTGACGCGGTGCAGAGTGCGCGTCCGCGTGACCTGCTCCAACCGGCGCCGCAACAGAGCGATCCGCTCGCGCACTCTCCGCCGGTCGACCTCGAGCTGTGTCTCACCGGGGCCGCGGGTGCCGACACCGCCGCGCTGCCGCGACAGGTGGAGCCACTGTCGAGTCAGCCGCGGCATGAGGTACTGCAACTGGGCCAACTCGACCTGCAGCTTGCCCTCCTGAGTGGTCGCTCGCTGGGCGAAGATGTCGAGAATCAGCTGCGTCCGATCGATCACCTTGACGCACAGCAGCCCCTCGAGGTTGCGTTGCTGTACCGGCGTCAGCTCGTCGTCGAAGAGCACCACCTGGGCGCCGAGGGTCTCGACCAACTGGCGAATCTCTTCGATCTTCCCCGAACCGATCAGGGTGCGCGGGTGCGGGCGTTTGATCGCCTGGACCGCGCTGGCGGCAACTTCCAGACCGTCGGTCGTAGCCAGGCTGGCGAGCTCGCGCAGCGACTCCTCGGCGTCGAGCAGACCGCCCTTCTGTCGCTCGATCGCAACCAGAACTGCCCGCTCACGGGTGTCTGCGGTGCTGTGCACGTCTCCCAACAACCACGCCGGCGCGCGATGAGCAAGCGCCTAGTTTCGCCGGACGTGCCGAGCCGGCTCGAGCTCCGCCGGAGCCGTCCGCCGCGCCAGCCCGGCGTGCCTCTCGGCGCCACCCCACCCAGGCACTCGAGTCATCCCCGAGGCTCACTGGAAAGAGGTAATCCCGACACCAAACATCTGCTCGACCGCGTCGACCATACCGTCGGTTACCGCGACCCGCAGCTCGCGCGGCAGCTCGATCACGGTCTCGGTACTGTCGGGCAGCAACAGGTGCAGGAACGCCGGACAGCTTCCGGTGTGCGCCTCCAGCGTCGCCCGCAGCAGGCGCAACTGGTCCTCGTCGACTTGCTCCGAGCGCAGCGCGAAATGGACTTCCTGGACCACCTGCTGGCGCTCCTCGACCAACAGCACCACCTCGTCGGCGATGATCTGACAGCGCTCGTCACCGACCTCGAGCGTCCCCTTGATACAAACCGGTTCGTCGGTGGCGAAGTCGAGCGTGGTGCGGCGGTAGGTCTCGGGCCAGCAGATCACCTCGACGGTTCCGCTCTTGTCCTCGAGCGTGAAGCTGGCGTAGCGGTCGCCCTTGCGGCTGTTGCGCAGGCGCAGACTCTGGATGACGCCGCCGACCGATATCTTCGACTGGTCGCCGCGGTTGCGCAGGTCGCCGGCGGTGGCGTTGATGAAGTGCTTGAGGTGTTTCTCGTACTTGTCGAGCGGATGGCCCGAGATGTAGAAGCCGAGCGCCTCGCGCTCCGCCTTGAGCATCTCGCGGTCGGTCCACGGCGTGACGTTGGGCAGCGGCGGCTCGGGTGCGGTGCCGCCGGCACCGTTGCCGAACAAGCCCATCTGGTTGCTCTGCGCGTCGCGCGCTTCGGCGGCGGCCCACTGCAGGGTGAGGTCGAGCCCCTCGAGAAGCCGGCGCCGCGACTCGCCGGTGAAATCGAAGGCGCCGCACTTGATCAACCCTTCGACCACTTTCTTGTTCACCTGTTGCCCCTGGGTGCGCTTGCAGAAGTCGGCGAGCGATTCGAAGGGACCGTCCGCGTCGATCGTCGCCAGGATGGACTCGATGGCGCGACCGCCGACCCCGCGCACCGCGCCGAGACCGAAACGAATCGGCCGCATGCCCTCGCCCTTCTGCGGCAGCACCGTGAAGTCCTCTCGGCTCTCGTTCACGTCGGGCGGCAGGATCTGGATGCCGCGGTCGCGGCACTCGGCAATGTTCTTGAAGGTCTTGTCGGTATCGCCCATCTCGAGGGTGAGCAGTCCGGCGAGAAACTCTTCGGGATAGTGCGCCTTCAGGTAGGCCGTCTGGTAGGAGATCAGCGCGTAGGCCGCCGAGTGCGACTTGTTGAAGCCGTACATCGCGAAGGTCTCCATCTGGTCGAAGATCTCGACCGCCTGTTTCTGCGGCACGCCCTGCTTCTGGGCCCCGGCGACGAAGCGCTCGCGCTCCTTCTTCATCTTCTCCGGGTCCTTCTTGCCCATCGCGCGGCGCAGATTGTCGGCATCGCCGAGACTGTAGCCCGCCAGCACCTGGGCGATCTGCATCACCTGCTCCTGGTAGACGATGACGCCGTAGGTGGGCTCGAGGATCGGCTTGAGCGCCGGGTGGGGGTAGGACACCTCCTCCTTGCCGTGCTTGCGCTTGATGTACTGGTCGACCATGCCGCTATCGAGCGGTCCCGGCCGAAACAGAGCGAGCACGGCGACGATCTCTTCGAAGGTGCTCGGGCGCAGCTGCGCCAACAATTTGCGCATGCCGCTCGACTCCATCTGGAAGACCCCGATGGCGTCGGCGCGGATCAGCAGCTTGTAGGTCTCTTTGTCGTCGAGCGGCAGCGACGCCAGGTCGACCTCGATACCGCGGCCCTCGCGGATGCGGCGAACGATGTTGGAAAGCAGCGTCAGTGTCTTCAGCCCGAGAAAGTCGAACTTGATCAGTCCGATCTCCTCGATGTGCGGGCCGGAGAACTGCGTCATCACGCTGCCCTCCTTGTCGACGAAGAGCGGCAGGTCCTCGACCAGCGGCCGGCTGCCGATGACGATCCCCGCGGCGTGCTTCGAAGCGTGGCGCAACAACCCCTCGAGGCGCAGCGCGAAATCGAAGAGCTGCTCGTCGCGGCCGCCGCGCTTCTGCATCTCGCGCAGGCGCGGCTCCATCTCCAGCGCCTTGGCCAGCGGAAAGTCCTTCCCCTGCTTGGGGGCGGGGTACATCTTCGCCAAACGATCGGTTTCGCCGAACGTGAAATCGAGCGCGCGACCGACGTCCTTGATCGCCGCCTTCCCCTTCAGAGTTCCGAAGGTGATGATCTGCGCCACGTGGTCGTCGCCGTACTTCTCGCGCACGTAGCGGATCACCTCGTCGCGCCGCTCGAAGCAGAAGTCCATGTCGATATCCGGCATCGACTTGCGCTCCGGATTGAGGAAGCGCTCGAACAGCAGGTTGTAGGGGATCGGATCGAGGTCGGTGATCTTGAGAGCGTAGGCGACCAGGCTACCGGCCGCCGAGCCGCGGCCCGGGCCGACCGGCACCCCTTGGCGTTTCGCGTACTTGGTGAAGTCGGCGACGATCAAGAAGTAGCCCGAAAACCCCATGTCGTGGATGACGTCGATCTCGTGCTCGAGCCGGTCGCGATACTCCTGCTCGCGTTGGTCGCTCCAGTCGGCGCCATCGCGAAGTCCCAGAAGACGCTCTTCGAGGCCGGCCCGAGCGTCGCGGGCGAGCTCCTCTTCGAGGGTCATTCCCGGCGACGTCGTGAACACCGGGAACTGATAGCGGCCGAAGCTGAGCTCGAGCTCGCAGCGCCTGGCGATGTCGACCGTATTCGAAATCGCCTCCGGCTGGTCCGGAAACGCCGCCATCATCTCTTCCGGGCTCTTTACGTAGAGTTGATCGGTTCCGAAGCGCCAGCGGTTCTCGTCGTTGAGAGTCTTGCCCGTCTGGATACAGAGCAGCACGTCGTGCGCGTGCGCATCGTCGGGCCCGAGGTAGTGGCAGTCGTTGGTGGCGACCAGCGGCAGCGAGAGCTCGTTGGCGAGCTCGACCAGCGCCTGATTGGCGCGATCCTGCTCGGCGAGGTGGTTGTCCTGGATCTCGACGTAGTAGCGGTCGTCGAACATCTCGCGATACTCGCTGAGCACCGCCCGCGCCCGATCGAGCGAGCCGGCGGCGATCGCCCGATTGACTTCGCTGGCCAGGCACCCCGACAGCGCGATCAGTCCCCCGTTGAGCTCGCGCAGCAGCTCCTTGTCGATCCGCGGCTTGTAGTAGAACCCCTCGGTGAAGCCGGCGGTGACCAGCCGGCACAGGTTCTGGTAGCCGAGCTTGTTCATCGCCAGCAGAATCAGGTGGTAGTTGCCGGCGGTTTCGTGGTCGTCGCCGCGCACCACCCGCTGCTTGTCACGGCGGTCGCCCGGCGCGACGTAGACTTCGCAGCCGATGATCGGCTTGACGCCGGCGGCCGCCGCCGACTTGTAGAACTCGACCGTGCCGAACATGTTCCCATGGTCGGTCATCGCCACCGCCGGCATGCCGCACTCGGTGACCCGCGGGACCAACCGATCGATCTTGTTGGCGCCGTCGAGAAGGCTGTACTGCGTGTGCAGATGCAGGTGCACGAAGCTCATCGGCGCCCCTCCCCCCATTCGCCGGACCACAACCGCCGTCGACCTCTCTCCACAACCTTCCTCCGTCCCGCTCCTACCTCACCCCGGCTCGCCGCCGGAGATCCTACTCCCACTCGATCGTCGCCGGGGGCTTCGACGAGATGTCGTACACCACCCGATTGACTCCCTGCACCTCGTTGATGATGCGACTCGAGACCCGCGCCAGCAAGTCGTACGGCAGGCGCGACCAATCCGCCGTCATCCCATCGACACTGTCGACGGCGCGCAGCGCGACGACGTTTTCGTACGTCCGCTCGTCTCCCATCACGCCGACCGTGTGCACCGGCAGGAGAACCGCAAACATCTGCCAGATCCGGTCGTACCAGTCGGCGGCACGGACCTCTTCGTGAAGAATCGCATCCGCCGCCTGGACGATCGCCACGCGCTGCGCGGTGACCGCGCCGAGGATGCGGATGGCGAGACCCGGCCCGGGAAAGGGATGGCGGCCGATGACGTCCTTGGGCAACCCGAGCGCCAGACCGAGCTCGCGCACTTCGTCCTTGAACAGCTCGCGCAGCGGCTCGACCAGCTCGAGATTCATGCGCTCGGGCAGTCCGCCGACGTTGTGATGCGACTTGATGGTCGCCGACGGCCCCTTGAAGGAGACCGACTCGATCACATCCGGATACAGAGTCCCCTGCGCCAGGTAGCGCACGTCGTCGAGCGCCTTTGCCTCCTCTTCGAAGACATCGATGAAGGTGACTCCGATCGTCTTGCGCTTGGCCTCCGGATCCTCGATCCCGGCCAGCTTCTCCAGAAAGGTCGCGCTGGCGTCGACCGGCTTGATGCGACAGCTCATCGCCTCGCCGAGCACCTGCATGACGGTCGTCGCCTCGTCGCGGCGCAGCACGCCGTTGTCGACGAAGATGCAGGTCAGCTGATCGCCGATCGCCTCGTGCAGCAGCGCCGCGGTGACCGTCGAGTCGACGCCGCCGCTGAGCCCGCAAACGACCCCGGCATCGCCGACCTGCTCGCGGATGCGAACCTTCTCCCGCTCGATGAAATTCTCCATCGTCCAATCGGCGGTGGCACCGCAGACGCGGAAGACGAAGTTCTCGAGGATCTGCCGGCCGCGCTCGGTATGCACCACCTCGGGGTGGAATTGAATGGCGAACTGCGACCCGCTGGCGTCGCGGCAGGCGGCAACCGGCGAGTTGCGGCTGTGCGCCAGCACCGACCAGCCTTCGGGCATGTGCTCGAGGCGGTCGCCGTGACTCATCCAGACGGTCGTGCTCTCCCCTGGCTCGAAGCCGGCAAACAGCTCACCGGCGTCGTCGATCACCAAGTCGGCGCGGCCGAACTCGCGGTGGTCGGCACGCGCCATCTCGCCGCCGGCACGCTGCAGCAGGACCCCCATCCCGTAGCAGATGCCGAGCACCGGTATGCCGAGATCGTTGAGCGTCGAGTCCGGCATCGGCGCGTCGACCGCGTACACGCTGGCCGGTCCGCCCGACAGCACGATGCCCTCCGGTCGCATCTCGCGAATCCGCTCGATCGCGAGATTGAACGGATGAATCTCGCAGTAGACGTGCGCTTCGCGGATCCGACGGGCGATGAGCTGGGTGTACTGTGACCCGAAATCGAGGATCAGGATCATGCCGCCTCAGCTCTCCTGTCGATAGTTGGGCGCCTCCTTGGCGATGAACACGTCGTGCACGTGACTCTCCTGCAGCGAGGCGTCCGACACCCGCATAAAACGCGCGTTTGCATGCAAGTCGGGAATCGTCCGGCAGCCGCAGTAGCCCATCCCGGCGCGGATGCCACCGACCAGCTGGGCGATGATGTAGGTCAGCGGCCCCTTGTGCGGCACCCGCCCCTCGATCCCCTCGGGAACCAGCTTGTTCTGATCGGTCCCCTCGGCCTGGCCGTATCGGTTGCGGCTGCCTTCGCGCTCGCGCATTGCCTCGAGACTGCCCATGCCGCGGTACAGCTTGTAGGTGCGTCCCTGGTACAGAATGGTGTCGCCCGGGCTCTCCTCGGTACCGGCAAAGAGCCCACCGATCATCACCGAGTCGGCTCCGGACGCCAGCGCTTTGCTGATGTCGCCCGAGAATTTGATGCCGCCGTCGGCGATCACCGGGATGTCGAAGCTCTTGGCCACACGCGCCGCCGCTGCCACCGCGGTCAGCTGTGGCACACCGACCCCCGAGATCACCCGCGTCGTGCAGATCGAGGCCGGCCCCATCCCGATCTTGAGTGCGTCGGCTCCCGCCTCGGCCAGGGCGCGGGCGCCCTCCTCGGTGGCGACGTTGCCGGCGACCACGTCGGTGCCGGGGTAGGACTTCTTCAGCTCGGCGACGGTTTCGATCACATTGCGGGAGTGGCCGTGCGCGGTGTCGACCACCATGACGTCGACCCCGGCCGCGACCAACGCCGCCGCCCGCTCGAGTCGGTCCGGCCCGGTGCCGAGCGCGCCGGCGACCCGCAACCTGCCCCATTCGTCCTTGCACGCCGCGGGGAAGGCGGCGGCCTTCTCGATGTCCTTGACCGTGATCAGTCCTTCCAGCTTGCCCTCGTCGTCGACGATCAACAGCTTCTCGATCCGGTTCTCGTGGAGAACTTCCTTTGCCTCTTCGAGCCCGATGCCGGGCTTGCGGGTGATCAGCTTGTCGGCCCCGGTCATACACTCGCTGACCGTGCGATCGAGGCGCCGCTCGAAGCGAAGATCGCGGTTGGTGAGAATTCCGACCGCCTTGCCGTCGACCGCCACCGGCAGTCCCGAGATCTGATAGCGCTGCATGATCTCGAGCGCCTCTTCGATCTTCTGGTCCGGCCGAACCGTCACCGGGTCGAGGATCAGACCGCTCTCCGATTTCTTAACCTTGGCGATTTCGAAGGCCTGTTCCTCGATCGACAGGTTGCGGTGGACGACTCCGATTCCACCCTCCTGAGCCATGGCGATCGCCATCGACGACTCGGTGACGGTGTCCATCGCCGCCGACAACAGCGGAATGTTGAGACGGACGTTGCGGCTCAGCCGCGTCGACAAGTCGGCATCGCCCGGAAGAAAATCCGACTCGCCCGGCACCAGCAGAACGTCGTCGAAGGTGAAGCCCTCGGGCATGTCATAGGTGAACATGCAAACCTCCTGATCCAGCCCCGCGGTCGCTGCCCGGAGCCGCCCTCCCAATCACCACCCGGCTGGCGCCGAATGCGCGCAATCCAAGTCGCTTGCGGTCCCGCATCCGAAACGGATTGCGGGGGATCGGCGAGCCCGCCCGGCCCTCCCCGAACCCGTCGATTTCGGATAATGGGACCGTTTGCTCACCAACCATGCGGTTGTTTACAAAACCGCTACCCCTTACGCAAGGTGCCCCCAGCACCCACTACATATTGTGGAGTGGGGGCTGGTCCGCACCCGCCGTATCGGCCAATCCGGGCACGGCGCAGCCGTCCCCCGCCAGCGCCGCGGCGAGGCGGCTGCCCGGCCTCAGATCGGCCCCCAACCAGTCGACGGCGAGGCTCGCCGCCACCCGCGTCGCCAGCACGCAGTTGCCGAGCTCGGTGAGGTGCCCGAAGTCGCCGGCGAAGCGGTCGATGAAATAGGCGTCGTAGCCGTTGCGCGCGACCAGTGCGGCAAAGCCGGAGTTGTCGACGAAGCGGACCTCGCGGTGCTGCGCCAGCAAGCGGCGCAGCCCATCGACCCGGCGCACCGGATACTGCACTGCCAGCAGGGTCATGCCGCGCTCGACGGCGAGCCCGGCGAGCTCGCCGTATTGCTGCCGCGTATCCGGATTCACGTACTCGTGACGCATCGCCCTCTGCAATCGGCGATAGGCGAGCGCCTCCTCGGAGCGACCGATCCGTTCCAGGTAGTCGATCAGGTGCTGGTAGGCGACGTCGTCGCCGAGACGCACATCCTCGGCGATTTCGCGATAGACCTCGACCGCCGCATCCTGCCGGCCGGCGCGATCGAGAAGCCGCGCCAGCTCGAGCCGGTAGTGAATCTGTTCGTGCGGCAGGCGGGGGTCGGCCCGCGCCACCGCCTCTCTGACGGCGGCGATCGCCTGATCCTCGTCGCCCCGCTCGGCCAGAACCAGTGCCGCATCGGCATACAGGGGCGCACCGGCGCCCGGCATCGCGTCGAGGGCGGCGATGACCAGTCGATCCGCCTCGTCGGCGCGACCCAGCCGGCGCAGGGCGCGAGCCTCCAGAACCAGCGGGATGTCGAAATCCGGGTAGCGCGCGCGCAGGGCGCGCGCAGCCTCGAGCGCGCGCCGGTAGCGTTGCTCGGCGAGCAGACGCCCGACCGCATCGACTCGCCGCATCGCGCTCTCGCCCGGCGGCGTCGGCCGCGCCACCTCGGCAGTCGCCTCGGCCGGCTGGCGCGACGCCGGTAGCCCCTGCACCTCGACCAGACGCGGCGGCGGCGGAGCCCAGCCGAATCCACTGCGCAGAAAGCGATACAGCTTGTAGAGGCGCCACTCGCCGTACCAATGCCCCCTTCCCGGTTCGAGCACACTACCCCAGGCGTGGGTGCGTCCGGCATCGTTGACCCCCATCATCGCGACCACGACATCCGGGTCGATCGCGTCGAGGTCCCAGCGAAACATCTCGAGCAGCTGTCGCGTGGTCGCTCCCGACATTCCCTTGTTCACCACCGCGAAACGAATGCCGAGTTGCTCGCGATTGAGAATCTCCTCGAGCATTTCCGGGTAGCTCCGGCGGCCCGGTTCTCCCTCGGTGGTCGACTCGCCGAGGCACACCACGCGAACGTCGTGCTTCTCGCGCAGCGCCGCGTAGTTGCGCTGCTGCTGGCGCGCGCGAATGACCGCGCCGGCCGTCCGCATACCGACCTCGACGAGCAAGGCACCGGCGCTCAGACCGGCCACCACCAGGGCGATCCGGGTCAGCCAGCGTCGCACCGCCACCTCGCAACCCGACCGCGCGCACGCGCGTCGCCGGCAGGGTGAACCACAGTGGTCTCGCGTCGTCTCATGCGGCGCCCCCTAGCAGACATGCCCGGCTGAGCAAGCGCGCAACTGGCAAACCCCGCGCCCGCGTTGTATCGATCGAAGATGAATCGAGTCGCCGCACTGCTGATCATCGTTGCATCGTTCACACTGCTTCCCACTGCGAGCCCGGCACAGGCGACCACACCGTGTGTCGGCGATTGCGACATCGACGGGCGGGTCGCCATCAACGAGCTCATCACCGGTGTCGGAATCGCTCTCGGATCGCAACCGATCACCGTCTGCGCCGCGTTCGACACCGGCGCCGACGCGACCGTCCAGGTCGGAGAGTTGGTCAGCGCCGTCAACTCGAATCTGAACGGCTGCCTCGCCGCCCCGGCCCTGTTCGGCGAAGCAACCAAGCTCTGCGTCGGCATGCAGCCCGATTGGATTGCCGCCGCCGACGTCGACGGCGACCAGATTCCCGACCTCGTCGTCGTCAACCGCGACTCCAACGATGTTTCTGTGTTGCTCGGCAACGGCGATGGCACGTTCGCCGAAGAGGTCCGCTACCCCGTCGGCGGCAGCCCGCGCGCCGCCGCATCCGCCGACTACGACGGCGACCGCTTGCACGAGCTACCCGACCTCGACGGCGACGGAGACCCCGACATCGTCACCGCCAACCGCGACGACCGCGGTCTTTCGATCCTGAGCAACCTCGGCGACGGAACCTTCGCCGAGGCAACCACGATCGAGATCCCCGATTCGCGGCCGATGGCCGTTGCCGCCGCCGACCTCGACGACCAACCGGGCTACGACATCGCCGTCGCCAGCGCCGCCCCGGGCGACGGAGCGGTCTTTCTCTACCCCGGGCTCGCTGCCGGCACGACACAAGTCACCGGACTCGAGCCGCGCGACCTCGACGTCGTCGATCTCGACGGCGACACCCTCACCGACCTCGTCGTCTGCAACCTCGGATCCAACGACGTGTGGGTGTCGCGCGGCCTCGGCGACGGCGAGTTCGCCCCGGTCGCCACCGTGCCCGTCGGCGCCGAGCCGCGGCGACTGGCGACCGGCGACATCGACGGCGACGGCTTCGCCGAGATCGTCACCGCCAACCAGGCGGGCGACAGCGTCTCCCTGATCGACAACGACGCCGGATCGGTGGCGGCGCATGCCGACACCTATGATGCCGGCAACAATCCCCGCGGCGTCGAGATCGCCGACATCGACGGCGACGGGCTCGGCGACCTGGTGATCGTCGGACGAGGAACCGACTCGCTCCGCATCCTCACCGGCGCCACCTCGGGCGTGCTCGCGCTGCGCCAGATCATCGAATTGCCCGACTCCGACTGCAGCGGCGGCGAGCTCAACCGCTCGCGACCGCGCGGGGTAGCAATCGCCGACCTCGACGGCGACGACAAGCTCGACCTGGTGAGCGTCAACTCGGGCAACGACAGCATCTCGATCCTGCTGCAGCGCTGACCCGAGCCGGTGACCGCAGAGCACCGCAAATCGCTCTGGCGCGTCTACCTTCGCGCCGCGCCCCCGGAGGCATGGACCGACGGCGGCACCCTCCCCTGGCACGACCCGGTTTTCTCGCGGCGCGTCCTCGCCGAGCACCTCGACGACTCCAATGCCGCGGCCTCGCGAACCACAGCCGAGCGCGCCCGGCAGATCGATTGGCTGTGGCAGCGGGCGCAGCTGCGGCCCGGCTCGCGGGTCCTCGACGTTACCTGTGGCCCAGGGCTCTATGCGGTCGCGCTCGCGCAGCGCGGCTGCGAAGTCACCGGAATCGACATCAGTCCGGCTGCCATCGCCTACGCCCGCGAGATCGCCGAGGACGCCGGAGTTGCCGACCGCTGTCGCTTCGTGCTCGGCGACGCCCGCCAGCTCGCCGTCGCCGCCGGTGATTTCGACGCCGCGCTGCTTCTCTACGGACAGCTGGCGGCGTTCCCCAGCGACCAGGCGCGAGCGATTCTCGAGCGAGTCTGCGCCGCCCTCAAGCCGCGCGCCCGCCTGGTGCTCGAGCTGCTGCGCTACGCCAGCGTCGACAAGACCGACAGCACCTGGTGGTTCACCGACCGCTCGGGCCTGTGGGGCGATCGCCCCTTCCTCCACCTCGGTGAGCGGCTGTGGAATGAAAGCCTGCGACTCTCGACCGAGCGCTATCAGATCATCGACCTCGAGAGCGGCGGGTTGCGGGCCATCCACCTGTGCGAGCGCGCCTATGCCGACGACGAGATCGCCGGGCTGCTGCGCTCGGCCGGTTTCGCCGACATCGTCGCCGACGACTGGGACGAGATCGAGTTGTACGACGCCGCTACGTGGAACGTGTTCCTCGCCCGAGCTGCGAGCGAGCGATCGCCCTAGTCGCCACCACCCCACTGGCGGGTGACACCGAGGGTAAAGGCGTGGCCCACATACTCGCTCTGCGGCAAGATCGACGAGGGCGAGTCCGGCCCCAGTGGCCGATCCGGTCGCTTCGACTGCAGCTGGTAGCCGACGCCGAGCGTATTGTCGCCCATCTTCCAATCGACCCCGAGATCGAACACGTCGCGTTCGCGCGCCGTCGAGAAGTTGCTGAGGCGGTGCTTGCGCAGCTCCTCGTTGCTCGCGGTGTCGAACAGAAGAGCGTGGTGGTAACTGACCCCCCACGACAGAGATTCGCCGAGCGAGTATTCGAGACTCCCAGCGTCGCCCTCGTCGGGATGGTCAGCGTCGAGGACGGTACCGACTCCGACCAGCAGGCTCGGTCGGCGAGGCGTCAGCGCGGACGGCTCCTCGGTGAACAAGTCGGCGGCAATCGAGCGCAATTCCGGCTCGTAACACACCGGCCCATCCTGCGCCTGGGCGGCCGCTACCGCCAAACCGAATACCGCAGCAACTGCCAGCCACCGGATCTTTACGGGAACCAACATCACCGTTGAAGGTAACACCGGTATCCCCGCACGGCAAGGCGTTCTCCCTGCCAAAACAGCGTTGGTGATTTGACAAGAGTCCGTATTCATGTGGCAAATTCCGCGCGCAGTCCGCAAATGACCCGCCGAGTCACGGCTCGAGCTCTCTGCCGATGCGGTGGAGCGCCGCGCGATGGCGGGGGCTACCGAACACGGAGACCGAGATGAGCCTCGAGCGATTCGCACTTACCGGCAAGACTGCACTGATCACCGGCGGCAGCCGCGGCCTCGGGCGCGCGATGGCACTCGGATTTGCAGCGGCCGGCGCGGATGTCGCCATCGCCAGCCGCAAGGCCGACGCCTGCGACAAGGCGGCGGCCGAAGTGCGCCAGCTCGGTCGTGCTGCATCGGCGCACGCCTGTCACGTCGGCCGCTGGGAAGAGATCGATCGACTGGTCGATGCGGTGTACCAACGCTTCGGCCAGATCGACATCCTGGTCAACAACGCCGGCCTATCACCGATCGCGCCGTCCTCTCTGGAAACCCCGGAAGAGCTCTACGACAAGGTATTCGCCGTCAATCTCAAGGGTCCGTTCCGCCTCTCGGCGCTAGTTGGGACCCGAATGGCCGCGGCGGGCGGCGGCTCCATCATCAACGTCAGCAGCACCGGCTCGATCCGGCCGACCCCCGACATCGCTCCCTACGCTGCGGCAAAAGCCGGCCTCAACACCCTCACCGTGGCGATGGCCCACGAGTTCGGACCGACCGTCCGCGTCAACTGCATCATGGCCGGCCCGTTCCACACCGACATCTCGAAGGCCTGGTCGCGCAGCGAGGGCTTCACCGCGCACGCCAAGCGGGCTTTCGCTCTCGGCCGCGCCGGCGAGCCGGACGAGATCGTCGGCACCGCCATCTACCTGGCGAGCGACGCGTCCAGCTTCACTTCGGGAACGGTCATCCGAGTCGACGGCGGACTTCCCTGAGCGGTCGTGGGTTAGTTTGGCACAACGCCAAGAGGCGAAGGAGCCAAACGGGGCTCAGGCCTTCAGGCTCGATGGGTTTCAGCCTCTAACCGATCAACGCAGGAGCGAAGGAGGTGGCTGGACTAGCCGGTCTCCGCGTCGCGCCAACTCAGATCGACGCGCGCCAACAGACTCGCCGTCGCCAGCACCAATCCGGCCGACCAAACGATGTCGGTGAGCCAGTGCATGTTGGCGACCATGCGCCCGTAGCCGATGTAGCTGCCCCAGGTCAGCCCGACGACGAGGAACGCCGCCGCGGCGCGGGGAGAACGCCGCCGCAACACGAAAAAGGGCGTCGCCACGAGATAGCCGAAGCCGGCCGCGCTCGAGGGAAACGACTTGCAGCCGCAATCCGCGTAGGCAAACGGCCAGCGGTAGCTGTACTCGCCGCCGAACTCGACCACTTCATTGGGACGCGGCCGGTCGAGCTCGCTCTTCAGATTCATGACGATGGCGAGGACGGCGATCACCAGGGTGCCGGCGAACACACCGATGCAACGCCCCACCGACGGCCAACGCCGCCGCAAGGGCGGCACGCAGAGCCACGCAACCCCCAACAACGCAGCCAGGATCGAGTAACTCGACAGCTGGTTGGTGAACCCGCGCATTCCCGGTCGCCCCGGGTCGAAGACACGACGGGCGAGAATCTGGTCGAGATCGAAGGCGATGGCGAGGGCGGAGACGGCCGACGTGATGGCGATGATCGCCAGCGGTTCGAGCCAGGGAGCTTCCGCCCCGGCGCCGTCCGACTCGGCACCCTGCCGACTCACAGAATCGTCCCCCGCAACAACATGGCCGCGGCAGTAAAGTAGATGACCACTCCGGTCACGTCGACCAGTGTGGCGACGAACGGAGCCGAAGCCGCCGCCGGATCGAGTCCGACCCGGCGCAATACGAACGGCAGCATCGACCCCGCGAAGGTACCGAAGGTGACCACCCCGAGGGTGCTCACCGCCAGGGTCAGGCCGAGCAGGACGTAGTGCTCGCCGTATGCCTCGACCCTCCCCGGCCACAGGATGACCCGCAGCAGGCCGATCCCACCGAGAAGGATGCCCAGACTCAGGCCGGCAGCGAGCTCACGGCTGAGCACCGCCCACCAGTCGCGCAGCTCGACCTCGCCCACCGCCATCGCCCGGATGACCAGCGAGGTCGCCTGCGAGCCGGCGTTACCGCCACTCGAGATGATCAGCGGCAGGAACAGTGCGAGCACCACGGCGCGCTCGATCGCCCCCTCGAACAATCCCATCGCCGTGGCGGTCAGCATCTGCCCGACGAAGAGCACCGAGAGCCACCCCGCCCGCTTGCGCACCATCGAGGCGAAACCGCTCTCGAGATACGGCGCGTCGAGCGCTTCCATACCACCCATCTTCTGGATGTCTTCGGTCGCCTCCTCCTCGGCGACGTCGGCGACGTCGTCGGCGGTGACGATGCCGACCAGCACGCCGCGCCGATCGAGGACTGGCAGCGCCACCCGGTCGTAGCGCTCGATCTGGCGTACCGCCTCCTCGCGGTCGTCGTCGACTTGAAGCGCGACGAAACTCTCGTCCATCAGGGACTCGACCGTACCCTCGGGATCGGCCAGCAGGAACTGCCGGATCTTGAGGTCGTCGATCAGCCTGCCGTGCTCGTCGACGACGTAGATCACGTTGATCGTCTCGGCATCGCGGCCGTAGCGCCGGATATGCCCCATCGCCTGCGCGATCGTCTGGTTACGGCGCACGCGAACGTAGTCGGGGGTCATCAAGCGGCCTACGCTCTCTTCCGGGTAGTTGAGGATCGTCTGCGTGATGCTGCGCTCGGCCGGCGTCAGCAGCGCCATCAGGCGGTTTGCGACTTCCGCCGGCACCTCCTCGAGCAGCTGCGTCCGGTCGTCCGGATCCATCTCGTTGATCAGCACGGCGAGCCGCTCGGTGCCGACCCGGGCAATCAAGTCCTCCTGCTGCTCGGCGTCGAAGTACGAGAATACGTCGGCCGCGAGGTCGCGCGGCAGCAGGCGGAACGTAACCGCGGATTGCTCGTCCTCGAGGCCGGCGATCAGGTCCGCAACGTCGGCCGGCTCGAGCTCCATCAGCGCAGAGCGCAACTGGTCGTAGCGCCGGTCGCGCAGCAGTGCGCCCACATCGGGCCCAAGGAGCCTGTTGATCGAATCCATCGGCTGACAACCACGCGACGAGAAGGCCAGCCGGATCCGCGCCCCCTACGTGTTTCGCGCGAAGCCGCCGGTCCCCATCGCCGCAGAGCAACTAGGTCCGTCGTCCATCGTTATCGGCCTTCTACTCCAAATCCACACACGGATAAAGGGCCGAGACGCCGCGCCTTGTCGCTCTCGCCGACGCAGCGCATAATGCCGGCGATGGTGCGGCAGAAGCGGTTTCCCGAGCTCGCCCGGCACGATGATCTCGAGCAGAGCATCGACCGGCTGACCAGTAGCTACGGCGACGACAAGGCGATCAACAACCTGGAGAGCGCCGCCCTGCCCAACCGGCGCGCCGTCATCGAGGGATTCAACCACCTGAAACCGGCGATCTACCTCGGCTTCTACAGCACCCGGTCGCTCAACCGCAGCAACCTGCGGCAAACCATCGCCGAGCATCTCTATCCAGCTTACGAAATTCTCGTCGAGCAGATCTACCGCGTCCTGCAATACGAGCAGCAGAACCACCCCGGTTCGGATGCCCCGGCCGCCGAGGCCGCCGAGGACGTCGTCCTCGAGCTCTTCGACTCGCTGCCGGACCTGCGCGACAAGCTGAACGGCGACGTGCTCGCCGCCCACGACGGGGACCCCGCGGCACACAGCGTCGAGGAAGTGGTGTTCAGCTACCCGGCGCTCGACGCGATCACCGCGTATCGGGTGGCGCACGTGCTCTACCGCCGCAAGGTTCCGATGATTCCGCGCATCATCACCGAAGCTGCGCACAGCCAGGCCGGAATCGACATCCACCCCGGCGCGGTCATCGGCGACCGACTGTTCATCGACCACGGCACCGGCGTCGTCATCGGCGAGACCAGCGTCATCGGCAACAACGTCAAGATCTTTCAGGGAGTCACCTTGGGCGCGCTCAGTATCCCGCGCGGCGAGCGCGGCCGCACTCTGCGCAACGCCAAACGGCATCCGACGATCGAAGACGACGTCACCATCTATTCCGGAGCGACGATCCTCGGCGGCGACACCGTGATCGGCAGAGGCTCGATCATCGGCGGTAACGTCTGGTTGGTCCACTCGGTACCGCCGGAGTCGCGCATCCTCTACGAACCCTACACTGGAACCGAAGCTGCACCGCTGCCTGGTGCACCCCGCCAAAGGAGCAAGTAGCGCATGTCGCACTCCCAACCCAGCTGGCGCGAGATGGACCTGTTCGCGCCCACCGACGAGCACCGCATGCTGGCGGCCACCATGCGCGAGTACGTTGCCAACGAAGTCGAGCCACAAGCCGCGGCCTACAACCGCGACGAGAAGTTCAACCTCGCGTTGTTCCGCCGTGCCGGCGAGCTCGGCCTTCTCGGGCTGACCGTACCGGTGGAAGAAGGCGGCGCCGGCCTCGACGCGGTCGCGGCGGTCGCCGTGTGCGAGGCCCTCTCCACGTCGGATCCGGGATTCGCGCTCGCCTACATGGCGCACTCCATCCTCTTCGTGAACAATTTCTACTTCAATTCATCCGCCGAGCAGCGCGCGCCGATCCTGCCGCGGGTCATCTCGGGCGATTGGATCGGCGGCATGTGCATGACCGAGCCGGAAGCCGGCACCGACGTTCTCGGCATGCAGACCACCGCGGTTCGCGACGGCGACCACTACGTCCTCAACGGCCGCAAGATCTTCATCACCAACGGCGCGATCGACGACACCACCCTCGGCGACGTCTTCCTGGTCTACGCGACCACCGGGGAGCGCAAGATCACCACCTTCGTCGTCGAGAAGGGATTCCCCGGCTTCTCCGTCGGCCAGCGCCTCAAGGAAAAACTCGGCATGCGAGCCTCGATGACCGCCGAGCTGGTGTTCGACGACTGCCGGGTACCGGTCCCCTACCGACTCGGCGAAGAGGGACAGAGCAGCATCCACATGATGCGCAACCTCGAAATCGAGCGACTCACCCTGGCGGCGATGTCACTCGGCATCGCCGAGCGCTGCATGCGGGTGATGGTCGAGTACGCCAACCAGCGCAAAGCCTTCGGCGTGCCGATCCGCGAGCACGGCCAGATCCAACGCCACATCGCCGAGTCCTACGCCGAGTACAAGGCCTGCCGCTGCTACGTCTACGAGACCGCGCGCAAGCTCGACCTGGGCAGCTCCGGCAACCGGGTCGACGCCGACGGCACCAAGCTGCTCACCTCTCGCGTCGCCAAGGAAATCGCCGACCGCGCCATCCAGGTGCTCGGCGGTTACGGTTACATGGGCGAGTACACGGTCGAGCGGCTGTGGCGCGACGCCAAGCTGCTCGAGATCGGCGGCGGCACCCTCGAAGCGCACCAGAAAAACATCACCAAGGACCTCAGCCGCAGCCCCGAGCTCATCGGCGCCTGAGCGCGGGCGACGATGAGGCGATACACCCTGCGCGTCGACACCCCGGTCGCCGAGCTCGACCCGTTCGACGAGCTGCGCGCGTCGGCGCTGGTCCGCCTGCTCCAACTCGCCGCCTCCAACGCGACCACCGAGGCGGGCTACGACGTGGCATGGTACGCGCGCAACCACGCGACCTGGATCGTGCGTCACACCAGCCTCGAGCGCCTGACCCCTGCGCGCCAGGGCGAGACCCTGGAAATCGACACCTGGGTCTCCGATTTTCGACGCGTCCGTTCGCTGCGCCAGTACGAGGTTCGCAACTCGGACGGCGGCGAGGTCGCGCGCGCCGTGACCGACTGGGTCTTCGTCGACACCGACACCGGTTCGCCGGCGACCCCACCGCAAGCCCTGCAGCAGGCATTCATGCCGGACGGCATCGCCACCGCGGCGCGCCCGCCCCGCATCCGCCCGCCACGCGGCGGTCGCGAAGTGCGCCTGCGCCCGGTCGAGCTCGCCGATCTCGACTCGCTCGGCCACGTCAACAATGCACGTTACGTCGACCTGGCACAGCAAGCCGTGGTGTCGGCAGTCGCCGAATCCGGCTGGCAGCAGAGCTTCGAGCCCGGCGCCGACTACCTCCGCATGACCGGGATCGATGTCGAGTACCGCACCGAAGCCACCTACGGCCAGCTGCTGTCGGCGCAGGTGGAGGTGCGTGAGGTCGCCGACGGCGGAGCGACCGCCGACGTCGCGGTGGTAGCGAATGGTACTACCGCCGCCTGCGCGCACACCCGCTGGCAGTGGAGCGGCGGTGACTTGCCCGCCGACCCGCGAGGCGCGCTCGGCCGGCTCGTCGCCTGAGTCCCGGCGCGCGACACCGCGGAATCCGCAGAGAGGCCCTCGAGCCGCACAGCCAACCTCCTCCGCGCCCCCCTGCGGACTCCGCGATCACTCGAGCCGCCGCCGGGAACTCAACCCTCGACGGCGGCCCACAGGTCTTTCAGGTCGAACGGCTTGCTGAGCACCGAGTCGGCGCCGACCCGTTGCGCGAACTCGAGGCCCTCCTCGCCGGCCCGGCCCGAGAGGGCGATCACTCGGACCGAAGACGGTGTCTTCCAGCCGAGGTCGCCGCCACCGCGTACCCGGCGCAGCACTTCGAATCCATTCATCCCCGGCATCAGGAGGTCGAGGACGATCAAGTCGAACCGCTGCTGCTGAATCCGCTCTTCGACTGCATCTCCGTCGTCCGCCACCACCACCTCCCATCCCCGGTCTTCCAGCGCCTGGGCAACGACGAATCGCAGGGACGCTTCGTCATCGACTACCAAGGCGCGTCGCGCTCGCGCTGCCATGATCCTCTCCTCCGCGGCTGCTCAAAAAGCACCGGCGCCCCCGGAATCGACCGGGGGCGCCGGATTGTAGCGAGGCTGATCGACAGTCGCGATCAGGCAGTTTCGGTCTTGAGGGCGCCCGTCGCCATGCCGGCCTGCATCGCACCGCCGTGGCTCGGAATGTTGCCCGGACCACCGCCGAACGACGACTGCTGGAAGTCGGGGTAGGCCTGCATGCCGTGCTCGCCGATGTCGAGGCCTTCCTGCTCCTCTTCCGGCGTAACGCGAATCCCCATGGTCGCCTTCAGAACTCCGAAGATAGCCAGCGACGAGATGAAAGCGGCCGCGCCGTACGCGACCACGCCGATCGCCTGGGTCACCAGCTGGCCCGGTCCGGCCATCGCACCGAAGATGCCAACCGCCAGCGTGCCCCAGATACCGCAGACGAGGTGCACCGAGATCGCACCGACGGGGTCGTCGAGACGGACGCGGTCGAAGAACATGACCGAGTAGACGACGATCACACCGGCGATCGCGCCGATCAGCATCGAAGACCACATCGCCATCTGATCGGCGCCAGCGGTGATACCGACCAGGCCGGCGAGGATACCGTTGAGCGCCATCGACAGGTCGGGCTTCTTGGAGACGCCCCACGAAACGAACATGGCGCTCAGTCCGCCGGCAGCGGCGGCCAGCGAGGTGGTCACCAGGGTCAGCGAGACCGCGGCGGCGTCGGCGTTCAGCACCGAACCGCCGTTGAATCCGAACCATCCCAACCACAGCAGGAACACGCCGATCGTCGCCAGTGGCAAGCTGCTGCCCGGGATCGCATTGGTGCGCCCGTCCTTGGTGTACTTGCCCATGCGCGGGCCGAGCAGCAGCACGCCGGCGAGGGCGCCCCAACCACCGACCGAGTGCACCAAAGTCGATCCGGCGAAATCATAGAAGCCCATTTCGTCGAGCCAACCGGCGCCCCACTTCCAGGAGCCGAGCACCGGGTACACCAGGGCGACGAAGACCAGGGTGAAGATCATGAACGACGACAGCTTGACGCGCTCGGCAACCGCACCCGAAACGATCGTCGCGCAGGTCGCCGCGAACATCCCCTGGAACAGGAAGTCGGTCCAGTAGGTGTAGCCGCCATCGGCGTAGCCGGCGGTGTTGTCGGCCTCGCCGGGGAACAGTCCGAACCCGGCAAAGCCGAAGAACCCGTTGAACTCACCCGGGTACATCAGGTTGAACCCGACGAAAGCGTAGGTCAGCAAGCCGACACACACGATGTAGGTGTTCTTGAACAGAATGTTGGTGGTGTTCTTGGCCCGGGTCAGTCCGGACTCGAGGGTCGCGAAGCCGAGGTGCATGATGAACACCAGCCCGGCCGCGATCATCAGCCAGAGGTTGTTGACGGTGAACATCTCGACCGAGACGTCTTCCGCCAGAGCTGGGGTGGCGACCGCCGCGATGGCGAGGGCTGCTACCGACAGGGAACTCAATCGCTTCCTAATCATTGGTCCAATCTCCTTCCCGAGAGCTCTAGACGGCTTCGGCGCCGCGCTCACCGGTTCGAATTCTCACGATGTCGTCGACCGGCATGATGAAAATCTTGCCGTCGCCGATCTTTCCGGTCTTCCCGCTTTCTTCGATCACGCGGCAGGCCTTCTCCGCGTCGGCATCGTCGAGCAGGAGCTCGATCTTGATCTTCGGCAGAAAGTCGACCACGTACTCCGCGCCCCGATAGAGCTCGGTGTGGCCTCGCTGGCGGCCGAAACCGCGCACCTCGGAAACCGTCATCCCCTGGATGCCTTCCTGGGCCAGGGCTTCCTTGACCTCATCGAGCTTGAAGGGCTTGAGGATCGCTTCGATCTTCTTCATGGCTTCTCCTAAATCTCCGATCTTCTCTGTGTGCCTGGGCTCACAGGGTGACCAGCAGCTCGGTCGAGAACACGTCCTGCCCGCGCCAGGTCTCGCCATTGCTCGCGGGGAAGAGCGGCTTGCTCGATTCGTCGTGGCGGTACTCGAGGCGCCACATCAGGTGGTCGTTGAACCAGTAGGTGAGCGTCGGGCTGATCTCCCACAGCGTCGCGCCGTTGGTCAGCCCAGTCTTGATTCCGTCCGGATCGTCGAAGATCTCGCCGCGCATGGTGAAGCTCAGCGCGTCGGTGATCCCGACCAGAGCGTAGGCGCCGACACCGTACCAGTTGCCGCCGGTGCGGCCGCCGCCGATCGGCATCTCGCTGACGTCGGCCCAGGTCCCGTCGAGCACGAAGCTCAGGTTGTCGAGAACCTCGAGATACATGTTCGCCGTCAAGATCCCGGTCTTCGAGCCGGCCCCCAGGCCGCCGTCGGCGATCGGCGAATCTTCCGATCCGTAGACGCCGGCGAGGTAGAACTCCAAGTTGTCCAGCGGGGCGATGCCCAATCCACCGATCAGGGTCTTGCCGCTGTTGTTGTCCTTCACGTTGTCGAGACCGTTGACCACTCCCAGGGTCAGGTCGAACAAGTCGTGGAAGGGCATGTTGACCAGCAGACCGGTGTGGGTGAACGGAATCGAGAAACCCGACAGCAGCGACAGCGTCACGTTGTCGTTGTAGCCCTGGCTGAGCGGGTCGAGCAGGACTTCCCAACCGAGCAAGGTCACGAACTTACCGGCCTTGATCGACACGTTGCCGCCGCCGGGGAGCTCGATCGGGGTGTTGTAGGTCAGGTAGGCCTCGCGGATGTCGAACACCCGGTTGTCGCTCGGGTCGGTGAAGCCGTAGTCGGTTCCGTTCCCCTGCACCGCGGTGCGGCCGAAGTCCATCACCAGGGCGAAGCCGAAGGACTCGTCCTCGCGCAGGCGGCTGATCGCCAACACTCCGTCGCGCAGATCGAACTGGTTCTGGTTGGTGTTGTAGATGCGCATCCCGATGTCCTCGCTCGAAGACGGGGCGTTGAGCGAGTAGTTGTAGGTGACCGACACCAACGCATTGATGTCGATGCCGAGCGCATCCTCGACCGAGGCGTGTCCCTCGTCGAACTTCTGCTCCAGCATGGTGACTCGCTCGGACAGAGTCTGCCCGAGTGCCGCTCCGTGGATGCCGGCAAGCGCCACCCCCAGCAGCAGTACCTTCGCCGTAACTGCCAATCCTCTCATGAAAACTCCTCCTTTGCCTTCTCCATTGAATTTGCCCGGATTCACGGCGCTTTCGCCGCGCGCTTCCTAGGCAAAGCAAAGCGGATGCCAGAAATGGCGGAGCCAATTAGGGACGACTGCGAAGGCTGATCGCAGTCGCTGATGCCCCCAATCAGTGCACAAGAACTAGGCAGAGCCTGCCGAATAGGCATCCTGCCCGAGTGACAGCCGATCTTCGCGGCGCGCCGAGCGCTGCCGCGCTACGGGCGATCTTCGAGGGGGTAGCCCTGCCAGCGAGCGACGACCGCGCAGCCGATCGTGTCGCTCCACACATTGACCGATGTGCGGCACATATCGAGCACGCGATCGACCGCGAGAATCAGCCCGACGCCCTCCATCGGCAGACCGACGGCGCGCAGGACGACGGTGATCATCACCAACCCGGCCATCGGGATTCCCGCCGCCCCGATCGACGCCAGAAGCGCGGTCAGGAAAACCAGTATCTGCTGGCCGAAGGTGATCTCGACTCCGTACACCTGGGCGATGAACATCGCCGCGACGCACTCGTAGAGCGCCGTGCCGTCCATGTTGATCGTCGCGCCGAGCGGCAGCACGAACGACGTCACCTCATTCGGAACACCCGCCCGCGACTCGACACAGTCCATGGTCAGCGGCAGGGTCGCCGAGCTCGAAGCGCTCGAGAACGCCGTCAGCAGCGCCGGAGATACTGCCCGCGAATAGGCGAAGGGGTCGACCCCGCCGACGTAGCGCAACAGCAGGGGCAACACCACCAACGCGTGCAGCCCGAGCGCGAGCAGAACGGTCGCCATGTAGCGCAGCAGCGGCGCGAAAACCTCGACGCCCATCGTGCCGACGACCTCTGCCATCAACGCGAACACACCGATCGGTGCCAGTCGGATGACGGCATCGGTGATGCGCATCATCAACTCGAAGAAGGCGCCGAACCAGTGCACGATCGTATTCCGCTGCTCCCGCGGTAGCTGGTTGGTGAAGAGGCCGACCAGGAGCGAGAAGAAAATGACCCCCAGCATGTCGCCTTCCACCATCGCCCGCAGCGGATTTTGCGGAATGATGCGCATCAGAATGTCGCCAAAGCTCTGCGACACCAGCGAGAGCCGTTCCGGGACCTCCTCCAATGGAACCTCGGCACCGACCCCGGGGCGGATGAGGTTGACCGCGATCAATCCAGCGAGCACCGCCAGAGCACTCGTCGAGAGATAGTAGACCGCCGCCTTGCCACCCAATTGACCGACCTTGGTGGCGTCGCCGATCGCCGTCGTACCGACGACCAACGACGACACGATGAGCGGAACGATGATCATCCGCAGCAGGCGCAGGAAGATGTCGCCGAGCGGCGCCACGTAGCCGGCGCCCTCGCCCAGCACCAGCCCGGTCGCGAATCCGCCCACCAGCCCCAGCAGGATCTGCCAGTGCAGCTCCCGGTACCAAGCCCGCGTTTCGCCGCTCATCGCGCCTGACTACCACAGCTGCTGGCGCACCGCACGCGCGGCCATTGCCTGCAACCCACGCTTGCGTGACAATTGCCGGCGTGGGCGCTGAGATCACGATCATCGATGACGAAGAGGCCATGGCGCAGATCGTCGCCATGGCGCTCGAGCGCGACGGGCACCATTGCCGCGCCTTCACCGACGCGGCCAGCGCCCTGCAATCGATCGACTCCGCGGTCGACGTGGTCGTCACCGACCTGAAGATGCCCGAAGTGGGCGGACTGGAAGTCCTGCACCGGGTGCGCGCCCTCGACGATCCTCCTCCGGTCATTCTGATTACCGCCCACGGGACCGTCGACACGGCGGTGTCGGCGATGCGCGACGGCGCCTTCGACTACATCACCAAACCCTTCGACAACGACGAGCTGCGCGCCGTCGTCGGCCGCGCGATCGAGCTTCGGCGCCTGCGATCGGAAAATC
This sequence comes from bacterium, assembly GCA_030430165.1. Classification (GTDB taxonomy): domain Bacteria; phylum Desulfobacterota; class Binatia; order HRBIN30; family CADEER01; genus CADEER01. The sequence continues at coordinate 78,910 of JAUIGL010000006.1, forward strand.
GCAACCTGCGCGAAGACGTCGGCCGCCGCTACGGGCCGCAGGCGATCATCGCCGAGAGCGAGCCGATGCGCGACCTCCTCGACGTGTTGCGCCGGGTGGCGCCGAGCAAGGCCACCGTCCTGATCCAGGGAGAGAGCGGTACCGGCAAGGAGCTCGCCGCCCGCCTGCTCCACTACTGGAGCGACCGCGTCGGTCACCCCTTCGTCGCCGTCAACTGCAAGGCTTTTGCCGAGGGCGTTCTCGAGAGCGAGCTGTTCGGTCACGAAGCGGGCGCCTTTACCGGCGCCACCGGTAGCCGCGCGGGTTGTTTCGAACGCGCCTCCGACGGAACCCTCTTCCTCGACGAGATCGGCGAGATCGGCGGCGATTTCCAGGCCAAGCTGCTGCGCGTAATGCAGGAAGGTGAGGTGCTGCGGGTCGGCGGCAACGAGCCGCGCCCAGTGAAGGCTCGCGTCGTCGCCGCCACCAACCGCGACCTGCGCTCGGAAGTCGAATCCGGCTCGTTTCGCGAGGATCTCTACTTTCGACTCAACGTGATCCCGCTCGAGATCCCGCCGCTGCGCGAGCGCCCCGCGGATATCGTGCCCCTCGCCCAGCATTTCCTAGCCAACTATTGCCGCGAGGAGCGGCGCCAGTTGGAGCTCGGCGAGGCGGCGCTGGAGACCCTTGTCGCCTACCCCTGGCCGGGCAACGCGCGCGAGCTCGAGAACGTCGTCGAGCGCGCCGTCGTGCTCACCGCGGGCGACCAGATCGGCGCCGCGGACCTGCACCTCGACACCAACGAGACTGCGACTCGCGGCACGCCAGACGGCACCGCCACCCTGCGCCAACACCTCGACCGCGCCGCCGCCGAGCACATCGCCCGAGCCTTGCGCGAGACCGGCGGGAGCCGCAGCGAGGCCGCCGAGCTCCTCGGCATCGAGCGCACTACGCTGTACCGGATGATGAAGAAGCTGGGAGTCGACTGACCCCCACTCGGAGGAAACCCATGCAGGCAATCTGGAACGGCCGGATCATCGCTGACAGCGACCGCTGCATCGAGGTCGAGGGCAATCAGTACTTTCCGGTCGAAGACGTCGACATGAGCCTGCTGCAGCCGAGCGATACCGAGACGGTGTGCAGCTGGAAAGGCACCGCGCACTACTACGACGTCGCCGTCGGCGGCGAGGTCAACCGGGACGCCGCCTGGTACTACCCGGCCCCGTTCGATGCGGCCAGCGAGATCGAGGGGCGCATCGCCTTCTGGCGAGGCGTCGAGATTCGCTGAGCTGCCGCGGCGCGCCGCTCAACGGATCTCGATCTGCTGCGGCATCAGGGTGAGAATGCTTCCCGTGGGGAAATCGTACGCAGCGATCGCGCCGCGCAGGCGACGCATCCACGGCGGTTGTGCCACCCGCGTCGAGAACGCGTCGGAGATCCGCTCGAGGAGCCCGCGCTCGCGCGGGTAGAACACGACCTCGACCTTCTCCCCCGGGTCGGCGCCGATCTCGACCTTGGCTGCGTCGATTGCGTCGAGCAACCCGCCCAGCTCGTCCACCAGCCCCCGCTCCTTGGCCTGCTCACCGGTCCACACCCGGCCGCGACCGACACGGTCGACCGCTTCCGCGTCCATTGCCCGACCGGAAGCGACCCTGTCGACGAACAACCCGTACACGTCCTGCATCGACGCCCGCACTTGCGCGAGCTCTTCCTCGTCGAAGCTCTCGACCAGGGAGACGATGCCGGCATTGGCCCCGCGACGCAGGCTGGTGGTGCGCACCCCGAACCGTTCGAGCAGCCCGCTCAGGTTCGGCTTTGCCAGAACCACGCCGATCGAACCGGTCAAGGTCCCCGGATCGGCCAGTATCCGGGTCGCCCCGGCACTGACGTAGTAGCCCCCCGAACCCGCGACATCCGACATCGAGACGACGACGGGCTTGCGCTCGCGCGCGCGTTGCGTGGCGCGCCAGATCAGGTCGGAGGCGAGCGCCGAGCCCCCCGGGCTGTCGACCCGAAACACGATCGCGTCGATGTCGTCGTCCTCCGCCGCCTCGAGAAACGCCTCCCTCATGGTGTCCGAACCCATCGACATCTCGTCGCGCACGACCCCGCCCGCGCTCTCCCCGGTAACGATGGTGCCGGCGCCGAAGACCACGGCGACTCGCCCGACCGGCTCGACTTCGCTCACCGGCACGGCGCCTTCATAGTCGCGCGCGTCGACGAAACCGACATCGCCTGTGAGGTCGCGCTCGATCTCGTCGAGAAACCGCGTGCCGTCGACCAGGCCAGAGTCGGTGAGCGCATCGACCGACATCGGCCCCCGGTCGACGAAGCGCCGCACCTGCGCCTCGTCCATCCCGCGCGCCGACGCCACCGCCGACACGAATTGTCCGTACAGGCTGTCGAGCAGCGACTCCGCCATTTCCCGGTGCGGCGGCGCCATTTCCCGGTTGGCGTACATGTCACCGGCGGTCTTGTACTCGCCGATCTTGACCACCTGCATGTCGATATCGAGGTTTTCCCAAACCCCGCCGAGAAACACGTACTGCGCCAGCAGACCACCGACGACCACGCTGCCGGCCGGAGCGACGAATACTTCGTCGGCCGCACTGGCGACGAAGTACTCCAGGGTCCCGTTGCCGAACTCGCTCTCGATGTAGGCGACCAGCTTCTTGCCGCTCTGGCGAAATGCCGCGAGCGAGCTGCGCAGCTCTTGCGCCTTGGCCCAGCCGACGTCCAGGGTCCGCACCCGAGCAACCAGTCCGTGAACTCTCTCGTCCTCGGTCGCCGCGCGCAGCAACAGCAGAAAGTCCACCATCGACTGGTTTCGCTCGCCCGAGATCGCCGCCATCAGGTCGTCGCCCGGCTGCTCCTCGTAGGTTCCGCCGACATCGAGAAACAGGTAGCTGCCGTCGGCTACGTCGAACGTCGACAAACCCGGCGCCAGTAGCCACCAGGCACCTGCACCGAGCAGCAGAAACACCAGCAGCCAGCGAAACCGCCGGAGACCTCCCCCCTTTCGCGCCGACATGCGAACAACCTAACACGTTCGGCCGGCCGCGCGAACTTTCCCTGCGCCGCCACACATGGCAAGATCGGCGCTCTTTACGCTGCCGCACCCGTGGTCGGTGCAGGAGACTTCTCGATGGTGAAGCGCACAGCCCTGGCAATCCCCCTACTCCTGACGCTGACCGGAGCGCCCGTCTCCGCCCAGGACGAGGCCGCAGCTGCGGCCACCGAGACCGCGGAGGCGACCCCGGAACCCACCGAGCGAGCCGCCGTCTGCGGCAACGGGCTGCTCGACCCGGGAGAGACCTGCGACGACTGTGCCGACGATTGCAACGGTGCCAGCGCCTGCGAGGTGACCGACGCGACCCGCCGCGCAACCTTCCGGCTGGTGCCGGCCGAAGAGAGCTACCCGTTTGGCTTCGCCGTCCGCATCGCCTACCGGGGCAACAAGCTCAGCCTGCCGGGCGCCGAGTTCGACCAGGCAGTGAGCGACCGCGTCACGGTCGACAAGGAGACGAGCCGAATCGTCGCCCGCGACGTCGGCCATTCTCTGCGTCTCGTCGTCACCGACGGCAACGGCCTGGTCGAGCCCACCCAGGTGACCGTGCGTTTCGATCGCTGCAAGGGAGCGAAGGACGAAAAGGACGACGCGGTGTGCTTCCTCGAAGGCTGCACCGGCCGCGGCATCGACATCGACGGCTGCGCCTGCGAGCTGGTCGAGTGGCGTTGATCGCGGCCGCTCGGACGGATCACCTGGCCTCGGCCGAGTCCCTGCCCGAGCGCCGCGCGTAGGCTGGCAGAGCCAGCCGCACCCTCGTGCCTTCGTGCAGGGCACTCTCGATGCGCATCCATCCGCCGTGCGCCTGCACGATGTGCTTGACGATCGCGAGGCCGAGCCCAGTGCCGCCCAACTCCCGCGAACGCGCCTTGTCGACCCGATAGAAGCGCTCGGTGAGCCGATCCAGGTCCTCCGGGGGTACCCCGACGCCGGTGTCGGATACGACCAGCTCGATGTACTCCTCGGCGGGGTGGGTCGCGCTACCCTCGGGCGCATCGGAGACGTTCGCCGGCCCCGCTTCGACGCGAACCGTTCCCCCGCTCGGCGTGTACTTGATCGCATTGTCGATCAAGTTCAGCAGCGCCTGCTCGAGCCGGTCCGCGTCGGCGTGGAGCGGCACCAGATCGCTGGCCACGCCGTTCTCGACAGCGACTCCCGCCGCCTCCGCCTTGCCGCGCAGGGTTTCGAAGCAGGCGTTGACGATGCGGCACGCATCCTGCTGCGCCCGACGCAGCTCGGTGCGACCGAGCTCGAGATCGGAGAGAGTCAGCAGGTCGTCGACCAGCCGGCCGAGGCGGTCACTGTGCCGCTCGATGATGCCGAGAAAGCGAGTCGCCCGCTCGCGATCGTCCATAGCGCCGCTGAGCAGCGTCTCGGTGTAGCCGCCGATCGCAGCCAGCGGCGTGCGCAACTCGTGTGACACGTTGGCGACGAAGTCGCGCCGGATGCGCTCCAGCTGCCGGATCTCGGATATGTCGTGAAACACGAGGACGAACCAGCGTTCGAGATCCTCGCGCGCGGTCAGTCGCGACGCCGTCACCTGCAGGGTGAGCTGACTGCCGGTGCCGACCGCGATCTCCTGCACCATGGGCTCGTCCCAGCTGCCCTCGCTGCGCACCAGTCGAACCAGGTCGTGCAAGTCGGGGTGCCGACTCAGCTCGGCGAGCGAGCGCCCGGCGTACCCTTCGCCAGCCGACAGGTCGAGCAGTACACCGGCGCGCGTGTTGGCGATCAGCACCGTGCCCTCGCCGTCGATGACGACCACGCCCTCGACCATGCCGTCGATCACGCCCGCCAGTCGCCCGACCTCGCGCGCCAGCGAATCCCGGCGCTGCAGCCCGGCGTCGATCGCCGTCGACAGAGCCTCCTGCTCGAGGCTCCAGCCGGAGTCCGCCGGGGGACGATCCCCGCGCCCGCCCTCGGCGGCGGCACGCTCGGCCAGCGTCGCCGCCCAGCGCCGCCAGCGCCGCATTCGCAGCAAGGCCGCGACAGCGATCACCGCAGCGGCCAGCCAACCGCCCCACGCCGCCATGCCGACTGCCCCCGGCTCAGGAATTCCCGAGATCGTCGGGGCTGAACTTGTAGCCGACGCCGCGCACGGTCTGGATCAACCGCGGGTGCGCCGCATCGGTCTCGATCAGCATCCGCAGCCGGCGCACGTGCACGTCGATCGTTCGCGGCTCGACGTAGGTATCGCCTCCCCACACCAGGTCGAGGATGGTCAGCCGATCGAACACGCGATTCGGGTTGCGCACGAAAAACTTGAGCAGCTCGAACTCGCGCAAGCTCATTTCCAGAGGCTTGCCGTCCAGCCAAACCTCGTGGCTCTCGAAGTCGACCTTCAGCCGGCCGCGTTCGAAGGTGTCTCGCGGCTCCTCGGTCACCCCGGACTCGACCCGCCGCAGCACCGCTTTGACTCGCGCCACCAACTCGCGCGGGCTGAACGGCTTGGTGACGTAGTCGTCGGCGCCGAGCTCCAGCCCGAGGACCCGGTCGACCTCTGCCGCCTTTGCGGTGAGCATGACGATCGGCAAGTGCGCAGACTTGGGTCGCTGACGGAGCATCTTGCAGATGTCGAGCCCGTCGGTATTCGGCAGCATCAAGTCGAGCAGCAGCAGCGACGGACGAACTTCGTCGACCAGCTGCAACGCCTGCTCGCCGTCGGTGCTCTCGACCACGTCGAAACCGGCCTGCTCCAGGTTGTACCGGACGAGCTCGCGAATGTCGGGCTCGTCTTCGACGACGAGAATGGTCTGCCGCCCGCTCGGGCTCATACTTCGGTGGGGGGCTCGTCCATGTGACGAATGCTCTTCCCCTTGACGAGGAAGACGACCATCTCGGCGATGTTGGTGGCGTGGTCCGCCACCCGTTCGAGGTACTTCGAGATGAAGATGATCCGCATCGCCCGCGAGATCGTCGCCGGATCCTCCACCATGTAGGAGATCAGCTCGCGGAAGATCTGTTGCAGCAGAGCGTCGACGGCGGCGTCGGCGCGGCAGACGCTGAGCGCCAGATCGCAATCCTCGCGCACGAAGGCGTCGAGACAGTCCTGCAACATCTCCTGGGTCATGCGCGCCATGCGCGGAACGTCGACGTAGGGCTTGAGCTGCGGCTCGCGGCTCAGCTCCATCGCCCGCTCGCAAATGTTCTGCGCCATGTCGCCGGCGCGCTCGAGATCGGCGTTGATCTTCATCGCCGTGGTGATGAACCGCAGGTCGCGTGCCGCCGGCTGGTGCAGCGCCAACATGCGCAGGCACATCTCCTCGATCTCGACGTCCATCTGGTTGACGACTTGATCGCGCTCGATCACCTTCTCGGCTTCGCGGGCGTTGCGGTTCTCCAGCACGCGAACTGCGTCGGCGATCTGCTTCTCCACGAAGCCACCCATCTCGAGGACCCGCCCCCGCAGCTCGCGGAGCTCGTCGTCGAAATGTCGGTCAATGTGCGGTTTGATTGCCATGGGGATCGTTCAAACTCTCGGGCTACTATCCGAACCTACCCGTAATGTAGTCCTCCGTCTGCCTCATTTTCGGATTGGTGAAGATCTCCTGGGTCGGCCCGGTTTCGACCAGCTCGCCCAGGTACATGAACGCGGTGCGGTCCGAAACACGCGCCGCCTGCTGCATGTTGTGGGTCACGATCACGATCGTGTAGTCGTTCTTCAGTTGATGGATCAGGTCTTCGACCTTCGCCGTCGCAACCGGGTCGAGAGCCGAGCACGGTTCGTCGAGCAACAACACGTCGGGCTCGACGGCGATCGCGCGCGCCACGCACAGTCTCTGCTGCTGGCCCCCGGAAAGCCCCAGCGCACTGTCCTGCAGACGGTCTTTGACCTCCGTCCACAGCGCCGCACCGCGCAGGCTGCGTTCGACGATTTCGTCGAGCTCGGCCTTGCGCTTGACGCCGTGAATCCGACATCCGTAGGCAACGTTCTCGTAGATCGACTTGGGGAACGGGTTCGACTTCTGGAATACCATCCCGATCCGCTTGCGCAGCCGGTTCACGTCGACCTCGGGCACGTAGATATTCCGCCCCTCGTACAGGATGTCGCCCTCGATGCGCACCAGATCGACCAGATCGTTGAGTCGATTGAAACACCGCAGCAGCGTCGACTTGCCGCACCCGGACGGCCCGATGAACGCCGTCACCTGGTTCTTCGGAATCTCGAGAGAGATCGAGCTGAGCGCCCGAGCGCTGCCGTACCACAACGACAGGTTCGACGACTCCAAGACGACGTCGGCAGTTTGCGCCTGAGGCATCTGCACCGCCTCCGCAGCCGGTTCTTCGGCGTCTCCGCTCCGCAAAGCAGTCACCGCCGTCATGATCGCTGTCGACTTCAAAGCCATTTCGTCAGCCGCTCGATCCGCGGGAGATGGTCATCCATAGCAGATTCGGGGCGCCTCCCGGAAGCGTACGACGAATTTCGCGTCCCGGCGCACCGCCCGCTGCTCGGTCCGACGCCATCCGAGTGCGCGTGAACCGGCATCAGAGGACACTCGTCGAATAGGCCCGGCGGACCCGGTTGCGCACGACGATGGCGACCAGATTCATCGCGATCACCACCCCGACCAGCAACAGAGCGGTTGCAAACACCAATGGCTGCGCCGCTTCCACGTTCGGGCTCTGGAATCCCACGTCGTAGACGTGGAATCCGAGGTGCATGAACTTGCGCTCGAGATGCACGTACGGGAAGTGGTGATCGAGCGGCAACGTCGGCGCCAGCTTGACCATCCCGACGATCATCAGCGGAGCCACTTCGCCGGCAGCGCGCGCCATCGCCAGGATCATCCCGGTCAGGATACCCGGAGCCGCCGCCGGGAGCACGACTCGCCAGATCGTCTCGAACTTGGTGGCGCCGAGCGCCAACGACCCCTCGCGAACGATCCGCGGCACCGCCGCAAGACCTTCTTCGGCGGCGACGATCACCACCGGTACGGTCAACAGGGACAGCGTCAAGCTCGCCCAGAGAATGCCTCCGGTGCCGAAGGTCGGCGTCGGCAACGCTTCGGCGTAGAACAATTGGTCGATCGTGCCGCCGATCGAGTAGACGAAGAAGCCGAGCCCAAACACGCCGAACACGATCGACGGAACCCCGGCGAGATTGTTGACGCCGATCCGAACCGCCCGCACCATCGGCCCCTCGGTCGCGTACTCGCGCAGATACAGGGCTGCGAGTACGCCGAAGGGCGCCACCGCGAACGACATCAGGAACACCATCATCACCGTGCCGAAGATTGCCGGGAACAATCCGCCCTCGGTGTTCGACTCACGCGGAGCATCGCTGACGAACTCCCACAAGCGGCTGCCGTAGAGACGAAGCGACGCCAGCGTCCCCATTGCGTTCGGGCGCAGGCTGCGCACGACCTCGCCGACCACGATTTCGCGAGTCTGGCCGTTCGCCGCCTCCATGACGACGGTGGTGTCCTTGAGCTCTTCGCGCATCGCGAACAACTCCTCGGCCAGGGCCTCGTAGCGCGCGGTCGCGGCCGCCATGCGCTGGTCGACGTCCGCCAACCGCCCGGCGGTCGAGTCGCCCGCCATCTCCAGCCTGCGTCGCTGCAGACGCAAGCCCTCGATCGCGTAGTTGACGTCGCCGATCGGCCCGCGTTCGAGCGCCTCGACCGCCTCGCGCTCGGCGGCCTTCTCTTCGTAGACTTCGCCAAAGCGCGTCCACACCTGCGGACCGCTCGCGATCACCTCGCCGTCGCGCCGCAGCTCGCGCATGCGACCGTAGAAGTTGCCCCACTCGAGGCGTTCGAGCACCACCAGATCGTCGGGATACTCGATCGAAGCGATCTCCGATTCGTTCACCCAGCGAAAGTCGAGCCGGTACAGGTCGCGGTTTCCGATCTTCACCCGCATGCGCTGCTCGCCCGCCCACTGCGCACTGTCCTCCGGGACCTCCTCCACCGTGTGGATCTCGCCGATCAGCGCCGACCCGTCGCGCAGCTCGAACGACGCGACCGAGGCCTGCCAGAAGTAACCCAGGCCGTGCCAGCCGATCAGCCCTACCAGGCCAATCGCCAGCACCAGGTTCACCGCCAGCGCCCCACCGCACAGCCATGAGAAGACGGTGCCGGTGCGATCGGTTGTCCTCGCGAACGGCATCACAATCGCGCGTAGCGCTCGCGCAGGCGCTGGCGCACGATCTCCGCCGCGGTGTTGAGCAAAAACGTCAGGACGAACAGCAGCAGCGCGGCCAGGAACAAGACCCGGTACAGAGTGCTGAACTGCGGCGCCTCGGGTATCTCCACCGCGATGTTCGCGGAGAGCGTGCGAAAGCCGTTGAACGGGTTCCAGTCCTGGATCGGCGTGTTGCCGGTCGCCATCAGGACGATCATGGTCTCGCCGACGGCGCGCCCGAAGCCGACCATGATCGCCGAGAAAATCCCCGGACTCGCCGTCGGCAGGACGACCCGAGATACGGTCTGCCAGCGAGTGGCACCGAGCGCCAGGGAGCCCGAAACGAGGTTTCTCGGAACGTTCGAGAAGGCATCCTCGGAGATGGCAAAGATGATCGGAATCACCGCGAATCCCATCGCAAGGCCGACGATGATCGCGTTGCGCTGGTCGTACTGAACCCCGGCGAAATCACGCAGCCAGGCCTGGAAGTTGCCACCGAAGGCCAAGGCCTCGAACGGGCCGTTGAGAGCAATGCAGGCAGCTCCCGCCGCGGCCAGGGCCACGGCGAACACGATCGCCTCACTGCCGCCGGGCAGCTGCCCGCGAATGCGCAGCGGAATCTGCAGCCAGAGCAGTCCGGTAGCAACGATCACCACCGGGTAGGCGGCGAACATCAGCAGCAGCGCGGGAAACGCGCTCTCGACACGCGGCGCCAGCCACAGACCGGCCAGGAACCCGAGCACGACGCTGGGCAGCGCGGCCATGATCTCGACGGTCGGCTTGATGACGTTGCGCAACCGCGGGTGCATGAACTGCGAGACGTACATCGCGCCCAACACGCCGAGCGGGATGGCGATCAGCAACGAGTAGAACGTGCCCTTCAAGGTGCCGACGAGAAGGGGCGTGAGGCTGTACTTCGGCTCGAAGTCATCGGTGCCGCTGCTCGACTGCCAGACGTACTCCGGCTCGGCGTAGCCCTCGTACCAAACCGGCGCGAACAGCGACCAAACGCTGACGTCCGGGTGGGGATTGTCGACCGCCAGCACTTCGATGCCACGCGGCCCGCCAGCGACGATCGCATCGGCCTTCGGCGTCATCGCAAGCGCGGTCACCGGCTGCTCCAGGCTGCCGCGCCACAACACGCGCTCCGATGTCGAGTGGTAGATACCGGCGACCCCGGCGCGGTCGACCGCCACGAACCCCTTGTCCCGGCGCGATGGAACGATCAATTCGATCGGTGCCTGGTGCGGCGGGAATCTGCGAATCCGCGTCAGCCGGCGCTCGCCGCTCTCCTGCGGCGTCTCGAACCACACCTCGAGCCCGCCGTCGTCGGTACCGACGACGATCGAACGCCCCCCCAAAAGGAAGGCCAGCGCCGTGATCTCCTCGTCGACATCGACCGTCTCGACCGGCGCAGCGGCAGGATCGAGCGCGCTCCAGCGGTGCAACAGCCCGCCCGCCGAAACACCGACCAGGGAACGCTGCTCGTCGTCGATCGCCAACAGACTCAGATCGGCAGGCGCGGCGACCGTCGACTGCGCGACGCTGGCCGACTCCTCGCCGGTGAACTCGTTGACCTCGCGCTGGCGCCGGAAGACCACGATCTCGCCGGCGTCGGTCGCCGCGGCGACCACCCGCGCGTCGCCGTCGCGCGAATCGCGCACCGCGATCGGCGCGCCCAGCGCGACGTCGTCGACGCTGAACACCGACGGCTCGCTGATCTTCGGCGTCACCACCCTGGTGCGACCCTCGAAACCGATCTCCCATTGCAGCGAGGCCGCCGCCACCGCCCCTTCACCGGTCAGCGCTGCCAGCGAGCGACCGTCGCTGTCGGCGCTCGCCGCGACCGGCGCTCCGCCGCCGGCGATCTCGCGCGCAGTGGTCTCCACCCCATCGGCAAGTCGCCGAACGCGAATCCATCCGTCGGCATCGAGCGACGCGACATGCGTGCGATAGGCGTCGCCGGCCAGTGCCAGCGGCGCCGACTCCACCGCCAGCGAGGGCCCGGGCTCGACCACCGCGCCGACCATCAACGGCCACACCTCGACGAAGATGAAGAGGACGATCGCCAAGATGCTGGCGATGATACCGATGCCCCCGGCGCGGACGACGCCCCCGGCGATGCGATCGCTCCAGGTCCGACGGTCGGCGAAACGGGCATTCGAGACCAGCCGGGCAGCAGCCTCCGTCTCGGTGTCGCTACCCGCTACCAACAGATGGCCCCTTCGGCTGATCCCTCGAGGTCGAACGCGACCATCCCTACTCCAGCTTGGCCCGTTCGCGCTGCGCCACCGCTTGCGCCAACGGCAAGTACCCGTCTTTGAGAACCACCCGCTGCCCCTCGGCGCTGAGAACGAAGCGCACAAACTCCCGGACCAACGGATCGAGCGGCCGATTCGGCTCCTTGTTGATGTACAGGTAGAGGAAGCGCGCCAGGGGGTACTTTCCGGACAGCACCGAATCGGGGTCCGTATCGACGTAGTCGCCGCCAGGTTTGGCGGCCAGGGACAACGCCCTCACTCCCGAGGTCTTGTAACCGATTCCGCTGTAGCCGATTCCGCGCAGGTCCTCGGCGACCCCCTGCACCACCGAAGCCGATCCGGGCTGCTCCTTGACGGTGTCGCGATAGTCGCCCTTACAGAGCGCCTTCTCCTTGAAGTATCCGTAGGTTCCGGAGGCGGAGTTGCGGCCGTATAGACTCATCGGACGTTCCGCCCAGGCCCCCTCGAGGCCGGCTTGGCCCCAGGTATCGAGCCCCTGCGACGCGCCGCAGCGGCGCGTTTTCGAGAAGATCGCATCGACCTCGGGGATGGTGAGTTGCTGCAGCGGGTTGTCTTTGTTGACGTAGACCGCGAGGGCGTCGATCGCCACTTTGATCTGGGTCGGCGGGTAACCGAACCTTCGCTCGAACTCGTCCACCTCGGTCGGCTTCATCGCTCGGCTCATCGGGCCGATCTGTGCAGTCGCCGCGATCAAAGCCGGCGGCGCCGTCGACGAGCCCTTGCCTTCGATCTGTGTGCGAATGTTCGGGTAGACCTTCTGGAACCCTTCGGCCCACAACGTCATCAGATTGTTGAGCGTATCCGAACCGATGCTGTTGAGACTTCCCGAGACTCCGCCGACCTTCTCGTACGCCGGCAGCGCGGGATCGACCTTCGTCTGTTCCGCCGCGCACAGCCCGGCGGTCATTGCGACCAACAGACCGGCAAACAACACTTGTCGCCTCATCACTGATTCTCCTCCCCAGTACCCCATCTCGAGCCGTAGTTCCGGGCTCCCATCACGATCGGCCGGAGACCATGCCGCTTGCGTTCGATGACGCGTCCCTGTGCCCCCCGAGTCGCTCGAAGAGGCCTCGCCAGTCGGTGATTGAACGATCTCTCGGACGCTAGCGGCGAATTGTTACAGCCTGGTTACCAGTACGTCAAATCTGCGAAAATCGAGTCGCACAGGCACCCGGACTGGCGTTTTTCGCCCGCTGGAGTCGTGCTATTGGGACGGAGGATGGTGTCACCGGTGGTGCGAGTGCGGCGGGATCGGGCGGCGGAGTTGCGGGCTCCACACGCGCCAGATGAGTGAATCATGCGGGTCGCTGCCGTAGACGTAGGAAGCAACTCGATTCACATGGTCGTCGCGGCGATCGAACCCGATGGCCGCTTCACCGTGCTCGATCGCGCCAAGGAGATGGTCCGCCTCGGCAGCGGTACTCTGAGCAAGGGGGTCCTCTCCGACCGCGCCATGGAGAACGGGGTGCGTACCCTGTCGGCCTTCCGAACCCTCGCCGACCGGCTCGACGTGACCCGCATCCAAGCGGTCGCCACCAGCGCCGTCCGCGAGGCCGCCAACGGCGGCGACTTCATCCGCCGCGTCAAGCACGAAGTCGGCTGGCGCGTCCGCGTCATCCAGGGCCAGGAAGAAGCCCGCCTGATCTACCTCGGCGTTCGCCACGCGATGGATCTGGTAACCGACTCCCCTTCCCTGATCGTCGACATCGGCGGCGGCAGCGTCGAGGTGATTCTGGTCGAGGACGGGCAGGCGGTGTGGCTGGACAGCCTGAAGCTCGGAGTGGCGCGCTTGAGCGACCGCTACTTGCCCAACGATCCGCCGCGCGACGCCGATCTCGCTACGCTCAACCGCGTCATCGACGAGGAGCTCGCCGACTCGCGCAAGGCGATCCACGACCGGGTGAAGGCCGTGCCGCGAATCATCGGCACCTCCGGCACGATGCTCAACTTGATCGCGATGGCCGGCCACGAGGAGAACAAGTCGGCCGACGGCAAGCCGCACAATCTCGAGGTCGGCGCCAACCGCATCTCACGGGTGCGTCGCGCGGTCTGCCGCACCGACCGCAGCGGTCGCCAGAAGATACCCGGGCTGGACTCGAAGCGGGCCGATTTGATCGTCGCCGGCGCCTGTGTCGCCGAACGAATCATCAAGACGGTCTCCGCCAAACGCGTCGTCGGCTGTACCTGGGCGCTGCGCGAGGGGGTGCTGCTCGACTTCATCGAGCGACACCAGAAGGGCATCGAAGAGCTCGGCCTCTACGAGAGCCCGCGCATCCGCAGCGTGGTGCGGCTGGCGCGGCACCTCGGCGAGACCTCGCGCCACGGCTCCCAGGTTGCCGAGCTCGCCCTCAGCCTCTTCGACCAGCTCGAGGCAACCCTAGAGCTCGGCGCCGCGTCGCGCGAATGGCTGCACTACGCCGCTCTGCTGCACGACGTCGGACACCACATCGCGCACAGCAATCACCACCGTCATTCTCACTACCTGATCTCCAACGGCGAGCTTCTCGGCTTCGAGCCGAGCGAGATCGAAATGATCGCCCTGCTGGCTCGCTACCACCGCAAGGCGCCTCCCAAGGACAGTGACCCCGAGCTCGCCAAGCTGTCGCCCGAGTTGCGACCGGTAGTGCGCGCGCTGAGCGCGATTCTGCGCGTCGCCGATTCGCTCGACCGCAGCCACTTCGGCGTGGTCAAGGGAGTCACCGTCGAACGCAGCGACAACCGCATCACCATTCGTCTCGATACCGGCAGCGACGACGCAGCGCTGGAAATCTGGGAAGCGCAGCAGAGATCGAAGCTCCTGCGCCAGGTGACCGGCTGCGAGATCGTCTTCGCCACGAGAAACGGCGTCGTGGCTGCGGCCGGCAAATGAGCGGGGTCTCGGACGAAGTCGAAGCAAAGCTGCTCGCTCGCGACGCCGCCACCCTGGCTGAAATCCGAAGGCTCACATCGATCGCCGGCTTCGCCTGCCGCGAGGTATCTCACCAGCACCTGCGGACCACCTACTTCGACGACGCCGATCGGTCGCTGTCTCGCCACGGCGTCGCCCTGCGCCTGCGCCGGCAAGCCGACGATTGGGAAATGACGCTCAAGTGGAGCGGCCGCATCGAAGGCGACGTTCACCGGCGTCCCGAGTTGAACCTTCCGCTCGCCGCGGCGCCGGCGACACCGCTCGAGCTTCCAGCAGCCGTCGCCGAAGTCGTCGACCCGCTGCTGCAGAGCCGTCCGGTCGAAGCGCTGGTCACCACCGACATCGAGCGCACCACGATCGAGCTCAGCGCCGGCGAAGGTGTGATCGCGTTGCTGGTACTCGACCGAGTCCGACATTCCGCACCGACGATGGCGCCGCAGGAGCCCTACTGCGAAGTCGAGATCGAGCTCGCCGACGGCAGTCTGGAGGATCTCCAGCGCATCGCCGCTAGCCTCAAGGCGACCCATCGGCTGCAGCCGACCACCGAATCGAAGTTTTCCCGCGCCCTGGCCGACCTCGACCGGCCGAGTCGCCGTAGCTGAGCGAGCGCGCGCGACTCCACATCGACGAGCCGTCGCGCTAAGCTCGCGTCGATGAATCTCGAGACGGTGTATATCGTACGCCACGGCATCGCCGACGCCTATGCAGCGAGCGGCTCGGACTACGACCGCCGGCTGACCGAGGTCGGCATCGACAAGACCCGGCGCGCCGCCCGTGGAATGGCGGCGATCGGAGTCAGCCCCGACCTGATCCTCACCAGCCCGCTGCTGCGCGCCGCGGAAACGGCGGAGATCGTCGCCGCCGCAGTTGGCCGACCGCAGCTGCGCGAGTCCGAAGCTCTCGCGCCCGGCGGCTCCTTCGAGGCGCTGGTGCGCGACTTCCTGCGCCCCCCCAAGCCGGCCCGGGTGCTCGTCGTCGGCCACCAACCCGGCCTCGGCACGCTCGCCTCCACCCTGCTGACCGGTCAACGCGAGGCGGCGTTCCTGCCGTTTCGCAAGGCCTCGGCGGCCTGCATCGCCGTCTCCGGCGCGCCCGAGACGCTGCGCGGTACCCTGCAGTGGTTCCTGGCGCCGGCCCAGCTGCGCGCTCTCGGCGACTGAGCCCAAACTAAAAAAGTTTCGCCGGCGGGAACGTTCGCCGCCGCGCCGCGGTTGAGTTCCCGGGAGGGAGTCAGGGTGCAGTCCGGCGACGCAGCGAACAGCGACTTCAACGACATTATCTTGCCAACCCAGCTCTGGGCCCCGGCCGCCTCGGCGGCGGCTCAGCCCGAGAAACGTCTGATGGCGGCCGTTCTCGAGGAGGCGATCTCGGTCCTGGTGCGCC
The DNA here is from genome assembly GCA_030430165.1 of bacterium. GTDB lineage: Bacteria > Desulfobacterota > Binatia > HRBIN30 > CADEER01 > CADEER01. Next base: position 94,655 of record JAUIGL010000006.1, read on the forward strand.
AACCGCCTGCCGAGTCCGGAGAGAGCGCCGCGGCTGCGCGCGACGCGTCCGACTGGCTGGCCAGCGATACCCGCGAGTTGCCCTTCTCCTTCGCCAGCATCTGCGACGTCCTCGGTCTCGACGTCGACAGTGTGCGCGGCGCCGTCGAGCAACTGCGGCGCCGCGGCGAGACCTTCGTCCGGCCGCGCATGTCGGCCGGGCGCGGTCGCCATCGCATTCGCCAGAAGCGTCGGCGGGCGCGCAGCGCCGCCTGACCTCCGCCGACCGGCGAGCGGTTGCGGCGCGTTGGCTGGGGTGCCAATAGGAGCCGATGCCCAAGCTGATTGAATCACCGACCCGGATCGAAGCGGCCGGCAACAAGCCCAAGCTGATCGACGAATACGTCGGCCGCGTAAACAGCAACAGCGCGCACGTCAGCGTCGCCCACATGCGCTCGCCGCAGGGCTGGGTCGAGCCGGCACAGACTCCGGAATTCGAGGAGATCACCTTGGTGCTGCGCGGCAGCCTCGCGGTCGAGACCGATCAGGGAACGATCGAGGTCGCTGCCGGTCAGGCGATCGTCACCAGCCCCGGCGAACGAGTACGCTACAGCACGCCGTCGGCCGACACCGAGTACGTCGCCGTATGCCTGCCGGCATTCGCCCCGAACACCGTCCACCGCGACGAAGAGTGACCGACGATCGCGAGAGCGCGCCCTCCGAATCAGCCGAGTCGGTTCACGCGCCGATTCTCGTCGGCAGCGTGCTCGAGCACCTCGCGGTGCGGCCTGGCGGACACTACGTCGACGCCACTGCCAACGGCGGCGGCCATACCCGGGCCATCCTCGACGCGAGCGCGCCCAACGGCCGCGTCCTCGCCCTCGATCGCGACCCGGTTCTGATCGATCGCCTGCAGAGCACGCAGCCGGCGCTGGTGGCGAGCGGACGGCTGATCGCCGTCGCCACCAGCTTCCGCGCCATCGCCGACGTCATCGGCGCCAACGACTTCGCGCCGGTCGCCGGCATCGTCTTCGACCTCGGCCTCAGCTCGTACCACCTCGATCGCAGCGGTCGCGGCTTCTCCTACGCCAAAGACGAGACTCTCGATATGCGATTCGGCGGCGACGAGCTGCAAACCAAGCGCGGCTACGAGATCCTCGCCCGGGCGCCGTTGCCCGAGCTCACCAGGATCTTTCGCGAGCTCGGTGAAGAGCGCTACGGCTCGCGCATTGCCCGGACCATCGTCGCGATGCGCGACAACACCCCGATCCGCACCACCACCGAGCTGTTCGCCGCCATCGAGAAGTCGCTGCCGGCCAACACGCGCTGGCGGGCCAACCGCCACGCGGCTCGTGTGTTCCAGGGGTTGCGGATCGCCGTCAACGACGAGCTGACGACCGTCAGCGACACCCTGCCGGACGCGTGGGACAGCCTGGCACCCGGCGGCCGCATGGTCGTCCTCGCCTTCCACTCGCTCGAGGACCGCATCATCAAGCGCTGCTTCCGCGCCAAGGCCCAAGAGGGAGTCGGCAAGCTGCTCACCAAAAAACCGCTGGTCGCAGACGCCGAGGAAGTCGCCCTCAACTCGCGCGCCGCCAGCGCCAAGTTGCGCGCGATCGAGAAGCTGGCGTGAGTCCCGGCTGAATCAGGAGCCGGCGGCTTCGCGCAGCAGGGCCGCGACGTGCTCGCGCAGCGATCCACTGCGCCGGCCGTAGCGATTGCGGGTCGACAGCGCGACCTCCTTGCCGACCACGTCGGCCGCAACCAGATCCGCCAGGTAGCGACAAACCGCCTGCCGCATGCGTTCCTGGCGCGCCTGCACGCGGTGCTGACGCTGGCCGTCGGAGAGGCCCTTTTCGTGCGGGTCGGGCAGTGGCTCGGTCATCAGCTCGCGAACGACTCGGCGCATCCGCAGGTCCCACCCCGGCGGCAGAGTCAGCACGATCTCTCCCGGCTTGTCACCGGGCCGCGCGCGGATTGGATCCGACTGAGCCATCCCAGACCCCGTAGCAGACCCGGTTCGAACCTGTCCATCCCCAACCAAGCCCCACGCCGCCGACGCGGCCGGGCGGGCCGCCGCGATCGCGCCGGCCCTGCCCCGGTCACTCGGCCAGCGTCAGCCCCAGTCGATAGATCTCACGCGGGCTCCAGCCGGTCTCTTCGGCGAGCTGCCGCGACACCTCCTTCATCCCCTTCCCCTCACGCCGCAGCCGCGTCACCAATGCGCGCACCTCGGCTTCTTCGGCCCGTTGCGGCTCCCCGGCGCCGCCGACCAGGAGGGTGACCTCGCCGCGAACCGCCTCGCCGGCGACTCGTTCGGCGAGATCGGACGCACTACCGCGCACGATCGCCTCGTACATCTTGCTGACTTCGCGGCAAACCACGACCGGCCGCGCCTCGGCGACCTCGGCGAGATCGCGCAGTGAGTCGGCGAGCCGCCTGCCGGCCTCGTAGCACACCACCGTGGCGCGCTCGCCGGCGATGCGTTCGTAGAACGCCTTGCGCGCGGCCGATCGCGCCGGCACGAACCCCTCGAACGTGAAGCGATCGGTCGGCAGCCCGCTGACGCTGACACAGGCGACCAGCGCCGACGCGCCGGGAATGGGGACGACCTTGACTCCCGCTTCGATCGCCGCGACCACCAGACGGTAGCCCGGATCGGCGATACCCGGCGTTCCCGCGTCGCTGATCAGCGCGATGTCCTCGCCGGCGACCAACCGACGCACCAGCCCCGGCGCCTTCGCCCGCTCGGAGTGATCATGGTAGCTCACCAGCCGCGTGTCGATGCCGTAGTGATCGAGCAGCTTGCGGCTGTGGCGCGTGTCCTCGGCCGCGATCAACTCGACCTCGCGCAGCACCCGCAGGGCGCGCAGGGTTACGTCCTCGAGATTGCCGATCGGTGTCGCAACGACGTAGAGGGTGCCGGCCATCCCGGCATCTCGACGCACTTGCAGCGCCTTTTCAAGCGAGCCGCGGCACTTCGACGCGCAGCCCGGTCGCCGCCGACTGCAGACAGGCGCTGGCCACCGCCACCGCCGCAAGCCCTTCCGACAACGGAATCGGCATTGCCGTCGATCCGCGCAACGCGGCGACGAAGTCGCCGACGATCTCGCGCACCGTCGGCACCGCCGGGCCGACCTCCAGAGGTCGTGCGTCGCGGCCGCGGATCAGGTAGCCGAGATTGAGAACGTGGTCCGCGGCCAGCGTGCCCTCCGCACCGGAGAGCTCGATATGGCCGCTGCGGCCCTTGGTCACGCGCGAGAGGCTGACCGTCGCCAACGCTCCGCCGGAGAGCTCGAGGGCGACCGCGCAACTGTCCTCGGTGCGTTGGGTGCGCAAGCTCGCGGTCAGGGCCGAAACCGCGACGATCTCCTTGCCGGTGAGATGCCGCAACAGATCGAAGCTGTGAACACCCGTATGCAGCGCGATGCCCGCCCCCGACCGCCGTGGGTCGTCGAGCCAGTCCAGGGACGAAGGCTCGAACCTCTGCGACAAGCTCGCCGAAGTAATCGGCCCGATCGTCTCGCGCTGGGCGCTCAGGGCACGCACCACCGCGTTGTAGCGTAGCGTCTGCGCAACCATAACCGGCACCGAGGACGCCGTGACCAGCTCGGCCATCGCCCGCGCCGAATCCAGATCCGGTGCCGCCGGCTTCTCCAGCAACAATGGCAGACCCGCCCCGACGGCACGCCGCACGATGTCGAGGTGGAGGTGCGGCGGAACCACGGCGATCAGCGCGTCGCAGTCGCCTTGCGCGATCAGATCGCGGTAGTCGGAGAAGGTGCGAGCTCCGCTGTCTCGCCATTCCGCCAAGCGCTGCGGCTCGCGCCGGCTGACCGCGTGCAACCTCAGACCCGGAAAGTCCTCCCGGATGTGCTTGGCGTAACGGACACCGTGCTTGCCGAGACCGATCAGACCGATTTTTTCTACGTTCATGGAAGCTTCGCCCCAGGGCCGGGCGCCCCTTTTCGTCCTCGCCTTGTGCTGCCAATGTCGGCCTGTTAGCGAAACGCCGCCAAAGGAGCAGTCATGCCGGATCCATTTAGCGAATCAATCGACCTCGAATCCATCGCCACCCAGGTCGGCACACCCTTCTTCCTCTTCAGTGCCGAAGTTCTGCGGCGTCGCATCGCCGCAGTCAAGAAGGTCATGCCCGGCGGTGATGTCCAGGCACGCTATGCGATGAAGGCTTGCTCGACCCGCCGCCTCCTAGAAGAGGTGCGCGAGGCGGGGCTGTGGATCGACGCCGTCTCCGGCAACGAGGTGTTGCGCGCCTGCCGTGCCGGATTCGTCGGCGGACACCAACCGCCGGCAATCCTCTACACCGCCGACGTCTTTCGCGACAACGCGATCGAAGTGATTCTGTCGACCGGAGTGCTGCCCAACATCGGCTCCGAGGCGATGATCGAGCAGCTGGTCGAAGCCGGCTACGACGGGCCGATCGGCATCCGCGTCAACCCTGGCTTCGGCCACGGGCACGTGCGCGAGTGCGACACCGGCGGACCGAGCTCCAAGCACGGCGTCTGGCACGAGTCCCTGGAAGTCGCCCGGCGCGCCGCCGACGCCGCCGCCATGCCGGTCACGCTGCTGCACACCCACATCGGCAGCGGGCCGCAGATCGAGGAATTCAACCAGAACATGGCGCGTCTGGTCGACTTTTTCGGCGCGCTGATTCCCGACTACCCCGACCTCGAAGCGATCAATCTCGGAGGGGGAATTCCGCACCCGTACCAGCCCGATGCTCCGCCGGTCGACCTCGCTCCGCTCGGCAAGGTCATCGCCGACGCGCAAAGCCAGCTCAGCGAGCGCGCCGGCCGCGCCATCCGTATCGAGATCGAGCCCGGCCGATACATCGTCGCACCGAGCGCCGTCCTGGTGACCCGCGTCCACGACATCAAGTCGACCAGCGAGAACGACCGTGGCCCAGGCCACAAGTTCGTCATGGTCGACGCCGGCTTCACCGATCTGGTGCGCCCGGCGATGTACGGGTCCTACCATCACATCACCCTGCACGGCGCCTCCGCCTCGGCGCCCACCGAACCGCTGGTCGTGGCCGGGCCACTGTGCGAATCAGGCGATGTCTTCACTCGCGATGCGCGCGACTTCCTCGAGCCGCGCCAACTGCCGACGCCGCAACGCGGCGACTTGCTGGTGCTGCACGACGCCGGCGCCTACACCGCGCAAATGAGCTCCTACTACAACTCGCTCGGCCGCGCGCCGCAGGTCTGGGCCGACGGCGACCGACTCCACCTCGTCACCCGTCGCGAGGGCCTGGAGGACATCGTCGCCAACGAGTGCTTCGAGCAGCTGCAGGCGTGATTGCAGTGGCTGAGGACCGCGTACGCGCAGCGCGGCTCGACCGGCCTCAGCTCCGCTTGGTCAGCCCGTGCTGCTGCATGCGCCACTGCAAGCAGTCGATGCGGTCCTGACCGAAGAAGGGCTCGCCGTTGAACACCATGAGTGGCACCCCCCAGTGCCCCGCTTGCTTCTGATCGGCTTCGTTGCGCTCGACCACCTGGTCGAGCCGCTCCCGGTCTCGCTCGACCTCTGCCTCCATATCGTCGAGGTCTAGACCGGCGCGGCGCGCCGCCTCTTTGAGGTGGTCGCCCTCGTTCCACTTCACCTGGCCGCCCCAGATCACCCGCGACACCTCGTCGATGAAGGCGAGCCCCTTGCCGCGCTCGACGGCGACGACGCCGAGCCGCAACAAGCGGAAGATGTGCGGTTGCTCCGGCGCAATCGCTCGCGTCGCGATGTCCTGGACGATCGGGTCGGGGTTGGGCGCGCCGATGGGAATACCCATCATCTCGGCGACCCGGGCCACGTCGGTGATCGTGTAGATCATCCAGCGGGGATCCGAGCGCTCGAAGAACTCGGGATCGCGCACAGCCAGGGGCGCGACGATCTTCACCTGGATGTCGACGTCGAAGTCGCGCGCCAAGGCCGCCAGGCGCGACGTCGCCAAGTAGGAATACGGGCTGCGAAACGACCAGTAGAGATCAACGGTGAGCGACATGAGCGAGTCTCCATCGTGCGGGCTGCAATGGCTCCCAGCCGGGCATCAGAAATCGGGCGATGCGGGAACCTTCCCCATACGCCCGGTTGCGTCAATCGGCACGGCGCATGGCTCGCCGCCATCGCGCGACACGACCAGCCGCATCGCCAACACCCCTTGACGGCCCCTTCATCGTGCTTAGCTTGCCGCGCGTAACCAGGAAAACCAACGTTTCCGAAGGAGGAACCAAAAGATGTTGTACGCACGGAAAGAGGCTCACCCCTTTGACCGACTCCTGGACTTCCGACGGGATTTCGACCGATTCTTCGACCAGGCGTTCTCGTGGGAGGTACCGAGCTCCGCGAACGCCGTATTTTCCCCGTCGTTCGAGCTCGAGGAGGATCAGGACGGTTTGACGATCCAGGTGGAGGTGCCGGGTGTATCTCCCGAAGACCTCGACGTCTCGGTCGAAGGCAACGTCCTGACCGTCGCCGGTGAGCGCAAATCGAGCGGTGACGAGCGAGCCAACCTGCATCGGTCCGAACGCGCGTTCGGCAAGTTCACGCAGTCCCTGCGACTGCCGTCCTACCTCGACAGCAACCAGATCGAAGCCAAGCACGAGCACGGTGTTCTCACCCTGCACGTGAGCCGCGCCGAGGCCGCGAAACCGCGAGCAATCGCCATCGAATCGGCCTGACCGTCGCGAGCATAGATCCACCAAGGAGGATTCGCACATGACCAGTACGGAAGTCAGCACCACTCGCAACCAGCCCGCCAACGTACCGACCCGCTCACCGCGCGTCGAAGTATCCGAAACCGACGAAGCGATTTGGCTGTCGGCCGACATGCCGGGAGTCTCCCGGGACGATGTTTCGGTCGAGCTCGACGACGGCGTTCTGACCATCGTCGGCGACGTCGCCGCGTCCGGCAGCCGGCCGGCGCGCCGGTTCCGCCGCCAGTTCACCATCAGCGACCAGGCGCTGTTCGATCTCGACACCGTCGAGGCGAAGATGGCGCACGGCGTTCTCGAGGTACGGCTGCCCAAGATGGCCAAACCGCAGGCGCGCCAGATCAAGATCTCCGCCGCTTGAGACGAGTAAGAGAAAATCGGGAAGAGGCGTGACCTCTTCCCGATTTTCTTATCCTTCGCGTCGCCCGTGAATCACGGGCGGTTTCCCGGTATCGTTCGCGAATGGGAGAATTTCGCGATCCGAATCCCGGAGACACGCAGGCGTGGATCGAGTCGTTCGATTCGATCATCGAGTCGGAAGGCCCCGCCCGCGCCCGCTACCTGCTCGAGCGGCTTGCCGACAAGGCCGCCGTCGCCGGGGTGCCGCACGAGTTCTCGGCGACGACGCCGTATGTCAACACGATTCCGCTGGAGCACCAGCCGGCGTACCCGGGCGACCGCGACATCGAACGCAGGATCCGCTCGATCATCCGCTGGAACGCGATGGCGATGGTGGTTCGCGCCAATCGCATGTTCGACGGCCTCGGCGGCCACATCTCCACCTACGCCTCCTCGGCCACCCTCTACGAAGTGGGCTTCCACCACTTCTTCCGCGCCGGCAGCGAGGACGTCGCCGGCGACCACGTGTTCTTCCAGGGTCACGCCTCGCCGGGAATCTATTCGCGCGCCTACCTCGAGGGCCGTCTCGACGCCGCCCGACTGCATCGCTTTCGCCGCGAGGTCGGCACGCCCGGACTGTCCTCCTACCCCCACCCCTGGCTGATGCCCGATTTCTGGGAGTTCCCGACCGTGTCGATGGGACTCTCGCCGATCGCCTCGATCTACCAGGCGCGCTTCAATCGCTACCTGCGCGACCGCGGCATCCGCGACACCGACGGCTCGCGGGTTTGGGCTTTCCTCGGCGACGGCGAAACCGACGAGCCGGAGACACTCGGCGCGATCACCCTCGCCTCGCGCGAGCACCTCGACAACCTCGTCTGGGTCATCAACTGCAACCTGCAGCGACTCGACGGTCCGGTACGCGGCAACGGCAAGATCATCCAGGAACTCGAGGCGATCTTCCGCGGCGCCGGTTGGAGCGTGATCAAGGTGATCTGGGGCGACGACTGGGATCCCCTGCTCGCTCAGGACACCAGCGGACTTCTCGTCAAACGGATGGGCGAGGTACCGGACGGGCAATACCAGAAGTACACCGTCTCGGAGGGCGACTTCATCCGCAAGGATTTCTTCGGCGCCTACCCGCAGACCCTCGAGCTGGTGCGCGACCTCACCGATGCCAAGCTCGCCAAGATGCGCCGCGGCGGCCACGACCCCGAGAAAGTCTACGCCGCCTACAAAGCCGCGGTGGCCAACCACGACACGCCCACCGTCATCCTCGCCAAGACGATCAAAGGCTACGGCCTCGGCGAAGCCGGCGAGGGCCGCAACGTCACCCACCAGCAGAAGAAGCTGAACGAGCAGGAGCTGCGCGACTTTCGCGATCGCTTCGGAATCCCGATCGCAGACAGCGAGATCCACGAGACGCCCTTCTACCGCTTCCCCGACAACAGCGCCGAGCGACGCTACCTGCTCGAGCGTCGCGAAGCCCTGGGCGGGTTCGTGCCCCACCGCCGGGTCCGCGCCAGCACCGTCGATCCGTTGCCGAGCGCGCTCTTCGACGAGTTCTACGAGAGCAGCGGCGAACGCGAGGTCGCCACCACCATGGCGATGGTGCGCCTGCTGCAGAAGATCATGAACGACCCCAAGCTGGGGCGCCTGGTGGTGCCGATCGTACCCGACGAGGCCCGCACCTTCGGTATGGACGCCCTGTTTCGCAAGTTCGGGATCTATTCGCGGGTCGGCCAAACCTACGAACCGGCCGACTCCGACGTCGTCCTCTACTACCGCGAAGCGGTCGACGGGCAGCTGCTCGAGGAGGGAATCACCGAAGCCGGCGCGATGTCGTCGTTCATCGCCGCCGGCACCGCCTACGCGACGCACGGCATCAACACCATCCCCTTCTACTTCTTCTACTCGATGTTCGGCTTCCAGAGGATCGGCGATCTCATCTGGCAGAACTCCGACTCGCGCGGCCGCGGCTTTCTGATCGGCGCGACCGCCGGCCGCACGACGCTCGCCGGCGAGGGCCTGCAGCACCAGGACGGCCACAGCCACGTCCTCGCCAGCACCGTGCCGACCTTGCGGGCGTACGACCCCGCCTTCGCCTACGAGATCGCCGTCATCGTCGAGGACGGGCTGCGCCGCATGTACTGCGAAGGCGAGACCTGCTTCTACTACCTCACCGTGGAAAACGAGATGCTGCCGATGCCGGCGATGCCGGAGGGCGTCGAAGAAGGCATCCGCCGCGGCATCTACCGCTTCAGCAGCTCCGCGGTCGACGGCCCGCGCGTCAATCTGTTCGGCAGCGGATCGATCCTGCGCCAGGCGATGCGGGCTCAGGAGTTGCTCGGCGAGCGCGGCATCGCCGCAGACGTGTGGAGTGTCACCAGCTACTCGGAGCTGCGCCGCGACGGCATCGAGGCGGAGCGCTGGAACATCCTGCATCCCGGCGAGGAGCCGCGGGTCCCCTACGTCGCAGCGGCGCTCGGCGCCGACCCGGCGCCGATCGTGGCGGCCAGCGACTACATGCGGATCGTCGCCGACCAGGTGTCGAGCTACATCCCCGCCGACATGATCTGCCTCGGCACCGACGGCTTCGGCCGCAGCGACACACGTGAAGCACTGCGTCGGTTCTTCGAGGTCGACGCCGAAGCGATCACCGTCGCCGCGCTCTACCAACTCGAGCGCCAGGGGAGCATCGGCCCCGAGCAGCGCGCCGCCGCCATCAAAGACCTCGAAATCGACCCGGAGGCTCCGAACCCGGCCACGGTCTAGAAACTAGCCGCAGATCAACGCAGATCTACGCTGATTGGGGTTCTGGAAAAAAATCTACCACGGAGAACACGGGTGCACACGGATACGATCGAGGAAACACCCGTGTTCTCCGTGGTAGATTTCTCTCTCTGAAAACTCATCAGCGTTCATCTGCGGCTAGCTTTTTTCCGTCAGCCCTCGGTATCGAGTGCGCCGCTTCGAGCCAGCGCGCCGGGCTGGCGTCGGCTGGCATACGCCAATCGCCGCGCGGTGACAGCGAGCCGCCCGAGCCGACCTTGGGTCCGTCCGGCAGACAGTCGCGTTTGAACTGGCTGGCGAAGAAGCGCTCGATGAAGACGATCAGCCAGCGGCGGATCGCTTGCAGGTCGTAGACGCCGGCGAAACCGTGCAACGCCATTCGCGCGATGCGCACCGGGTCCGAGCCGAAGCGCAGGAAGTGGTAGAGAAAGAAATCGTGCAGCTCGTACGGGCCCACCGCTTCTTCCGACAGCTGGGTGATCTCGCCGCCCTCGCCGGGCCGCTTGAGCTCCGGTGAGATCGGCGTGGCGAGGATGTCCTCCAGCACTCGGCGCAGCTCGGCGTCGTCGGCGAAAACGGTGTCGGCCGACCAGCGGATGACGTAGGTGATCAAAGTCTTGGGCACGCCGGCGTTGACTCCGTAGTGCGACATGTGGTCGCCGCCGTACGTACACCAGCCGAGAGCCAGCTCGGAGAGGTCGCCGGTGCCGAGGTCGATCCCGTCGTGGCGCGACGCCATCGCAAACAAGAGGAATTTGCGGGTCCATGCCTGCACGTTCTCGAAGGTGCGATCCTCGATCGCGCTCGGATGATCGATGATGCGGAAGATGTCCTCGCTGACCTCGCCGATCGGCAGCTCGAAGAAGCGAGCCCCCATCGCCCCGGCGAGAGCGCGCGCGTTGTCGCGAGTGCGCTCGGTCGTGCCGAGCCCGGGCATGGTGATCGCAACGACGCGCTCGCGGTCGAGCCCGAGCAGATCGACGGCGCGCGCCGCGACCAGCAGAGCGTGCGTCGAATCCTGGCCGCCCGACACGCCGACCACCACCCGCCTGCTCTCGGCCGGGAGCTGTTGCAGCCGTCGCGCCAGCGACGTTGCCTGGATCGAGAACACCTCGCGGCACCGCTCGTCACGGCGCGCCGGATCGGCGGGCACGAACGGATGCGGATCGACCGAGCGGCGAAGCTCGGCGAACACTGCCGCCGCGCGCGAGTCGCGGGCTTCGCCGAACTCGACGCTGCGCAGCTGCGGGTCGAACGCGCGCGCATTGTCCGAGAACGAAGTCTGGCGCGAGCGATCCTGCGCCAGCGCCCGCAGGTCGACGTCGGCGACGACGGTATCGCCGGTCAGCGAAAAGCGCTCCGTCGCCCCGAGCAACACGCCGCGCTCGGCAATCAAGCCCTCGCCGTCCCAAGCGAGGTCGGAGGTGGACTCGCCGTAGCCGGCGGCGCTGTACAGCTGCACCGCGAGGTTGCGGGCCGACGAACCGGTCACCAGCGAACGACGGTACTCCGACTTGGCAACGGTCACGTTCGACGCCGACAGATTGGCGAGCACGGTCGCGCCGCCCAGGGCGGCCAGCGAGCTCGGCGGTACCGGAACCCAGAGGTCTTCGCAGATCTCGGTGTGCACGCGGAAGCCCTCGAGGTGGCGCGCCTCGAGCACGATATCGGAGCCGAAAGGCACGCGAGCGCCGAGCAGCTCGACGTCGCGGCGGCGCGTCGCCGCCGCCGGGCTGAACCAACGCGCCTCGTAGAACTCGCGATAGGTCGGCAGGTAGCTCTTCGGCGTCACCGCCAGCAGCTGCCCGCGGTAGAGACTGAAGGCACAGTTGAAGAGAGCGCCGTCGACCGCGAGCGGCCCGCCGACGCTCACCAACATGTTCCAGCCGGCGGTCTCGGAGGCGACCTGGCCGAGAGCGTCGCGCACGGCGCTGCGCAGGACGTCGTCGCCGAACAGATCGCCGCAGGTGTAGGCGCTGAGACCGAGCTCCGGGCAGACGGCGTAGTGCGCCCCTCGCTCGTGGGCGAGGCGCAGCTGCTCCAGGTGCAGCTCCGCGTTGGCGGCGGGATCGGCGACGCGGACCCGCGGCACACACACGGCAACGCGGGCGAAGCCGTGTCGCCGCACGTCGGTAAACTGTTGCGGAGTCATCGCGGTGCCGGTCCGAGCGAATACAGCATTCTACCCCAAAAAAGGAATTTCTGTATCATACACGCCCCTGGCCGGCGGTAAACGGCGCTCCACTACGGGTTCCACGGACGGCGAATTCGTTCACAGATATTTGCGCGTCTAGATGTCGACCCCGGGGTGACATCACAATCCCGACCGTGTAATTCGCCCGATGGGTAGGAAAGAATATGGGCGTAGTCATCGACCTGGCATCTAGAAGAATCCGGAACCAGCGCGGTCGCACCGCGGGCCACGGCCGGCGCAGCATCGACTGCCGCCACTGCGGTGAGAATCACCCGGTGGTGCGCCTGGCGGGCGGCGAAGAGCGCTGCGTCACCGCTTTCTTCGACGGCAACAACTGGTTCTGCAAGAACCGGGGTTGCCGGGAAGCCTGGCTCAAGCCGCGATCTTCGAACCAGTAGCGGCCGACAATCTGCGGTCGCCCCGATGGTCGACCGTGATAGACTGTGCGATCCACCATGGCGTTCGCACAGCTCGAGAACTGGACCGTCGCGGGGGTCGTAGACGGCGTCGACCTCCGCACCGAGAACGCGGAGTCGATCGCCATCACCGGCCTGGCTCCGCACCAGGCGACGCGTCTGCTGCGCTCGCTCGCCGGCCTCGAGGCAGCCGAAGCCGGCGAAATCTCGATTGATGGCGCCGTCCTCACCGGACTCGCCGGGGACCGCAGCGAGATCGCTCTGGTGCCCGCCGAGCCCGCCCTCTCCCCCCACCTCTCGGTCCTGGAGAACATCGCCCTACCGCTGCGGGCAGCGGGAGCGGCCGAGGACGAGATCCGCGAACGAACCGACGACCTGGCAAAGCTGCTGCGCCTGCGCCGCATCGCCGCCCCTCGATTGGCCGAGCTCTGCGCCGCCGATCGGCTGCGCGTCGCACTCGGCCGCGCCCTCGCCCGTCGGCCGCAGGTGCTGGTTCTCGACGACCCGCTGGCCGGCCTCCGCGACAACGATCGCTTCGAGCTGCGGCTGCTGCTGCGTCGTATCCAGCGCGAGCTGGCGCTGGTCGTGCTGTTCGCATCAGCGAGCTCTGCCGAGGCGATGGCCATCGCCGACCGAATCCTGCACATCGCCGGCGGCCGGGTCCAGCAGTGCGACACGCCGCTCCACGTCTACTCCAATCCGGCTAGCCGCTCGGCCGCCCGCGCCCTCGGCACCCCCGAGATCAATCTCCTCGCTGCCCACTACGACGGCTACCTCTTGCGCATCGGCGATCAACTGCTCGAGGCCCCCGGATTGATCCGGACGGCGGCCAGCTTCGGCGACGTGGAGCTCGGGATTCGCCCGGAAAGCTTCGACGTCGCCGGGTCGCCCCGCGACAGCGTCGTTGCCATCCTCGATCCGAGCTCGAACCAGTTCCTCGGCTCGCACTCGCTCGTGCACGGCAGCGTAGCCTCGCGTCCGGTGACCGTCTTCGTCGCCGGCCACCCGGTCGAAGTCCCCCGCCGCGCATACGCCTCCCTGCCCAGCCTGCTCTGCTTCTGCCCGCGCTCGGGCGACCGCCTGCGCTGACCGATTTGCAGGCGCCGCGGCGAACCCGTAGCGTGAGGTCATGCGCAAGGGTTTGCTGGGAATGATCGCGCTCGCCGTCTATGCCGCAGCGAGCGCAAGCCAACCGTGCGGCGCTGCGGACGTCCCGCCACCGTCGATTACCGTCCAGGGCAGCGGCGAAGCCCGTGCCGAGACCGACCTGGCAATCCTCGGCTTCGGAGTCGAGACCGCCGCCGCGGAAGCGGGCACGGCGATCTCCGACAACGCCGCGCGCAGCACCGCCGTCGCCGCCGCGCTCAAAAAGGAGCTCGACGAGCGCGCCACCGTATCGACGACCCAGTATCGCCTCGATCCGGTGTACGACCACAGACGAGATCGCGATCCCGGTGAGCCGCCGACGATCACCGGCTACGTCGCCCGCAACGAGGTGCGCGTCGAAACCAAGCAACTCGACGCCATCGGCAAGCTCATCGACGCCGCCACCAGTGCCGGCGCCAACCGGGTGAACGGCCTCTCCTTCGCGCTCTCCGAAGAGGGGGAGCCGCGCCGCCGAGCTCTCGCCAGCGCCACCCGCAACGCCCGCGAGCGCGCCGCGGTGATCGCCCAGTCACTCGGCGTGAAACTGGGAGCAGTGCTTCAGGCGACGACCTCGGGACACGGGCCGAGCCCACTGCGCTCGTTCCAGGCCGGGGCGATGGCAATGGAGGCACGGCAGGCGACTCCGATCGACCCGGGCGATATCCGGATCCACGAGACGGTGCACGTCACCTTTGCGGTCGAGTAAGCGGCCAGCCATCAAGCGGCGGAACGTTCGGACTCCCGCCGGCTGAGCGCCTCGCCGATCACCACCCGGGTTTGCTCGCGCAGGGTCTCCACCAGCGCCGGCCGGTCTGCCTCCGCCCACGCGTGCGGGACCTCGATCGGAGCGCAGAAGTCGACCTGAACCTCGCTGCCGGGGTTGAGGTTCCACCACGCACGGCGCGCCAGCGCCGTATGCGCACCGCCGATCGCAGTCGGCAGGAGAGGCAGCTGGTTGGCCAGGGCGAAGTGAAACGCGCCTTTCTTGAACGGCAGGAGCTCGCCGTCGGGCGAGCGCGTTCCCTCGACGAAAAAGATCACCTGCCCGCGAATCGTCTCCACGTGTGCTGCTGAGATCGATTCGATCGCCTTATCGCGGTTGCCGCGGTCGACCAGGATCTGGCCGGATGGGCGCAACGCCCAGCCGACGACCGGCCACTTTTCCAGCTCGCGTTTGGCGACGAAGCGAACCGGCACCGGCACCGCGCTGATCAGGGCGAAGATATCGAAGACGCTGGTGTGATTCGCGCAGATCACATGCGTCCGCTTCCAGTCGACCTGGACCTGCTCACGGGCGCGGAACGACATCCTGGTGAGAACGAAGATGCCGCGCGCCCACAGATCGCGAGACACCAGCTCGAAGGTATCGAGGTTGCGGTCGACCATTCGGTCGAGCATCTCGCGGCGTCCGAAGACCCAGCAGACGAGCCCGAATACGTAGCGAGCGTAGGCGATGACCACGAAGGGCCCGCCCACCACCACGGTCCAGACCAAACTGATCAGGACTCGGATCCAGCTCTCGATGATTTGCAGAGGTCTACGCACCAGAACCGCCCCACAACGACCTTCCTCAACCTGCCGCAGCCCCTGCGGCAATGCAAATCGGGGGTTCGAGAGCTTGCGGCTCTCCCCCGCCCGCAACCGCGGACCCGGCTCGGCCCGGACCGCCGCCGAACCTACGGATGCAGCCCGCGCCCGGCGATGCCGCTGCGCTCGTCGATCCCGAGCATGCAGTTCATGTTCTGGATCGCCGACGAAGCGGCGCCCTTGCCGAGGTTGTCGAGCGCGCCGATGGCGACGATCCGGCCCCGTTTTGGGTCCGCGTCGATGCCGATCTGCACGTAGTTCGAGCCGGCCAGATAGGCGACACTGGGATACGGCAGGTACTGCCAGGACACCGCCGGGTCGATCGCTCGCGTCAGCACGTCGACGAAGGGTTCCGCGGCATAGAACTCGGTGTACAGCTCGAGCAGCTCGGCGCGATCGACCGGACGCGTCGCGAAGCCGGTACACACCGACAGGATGCCGCGGGTGAACGGACAGAAGACCGGCGTGAAGTGCACACGCACCGGGCCGTCGGCGAGCGCGCTCAGCTCCTGCTCCACCTCGTAGGTGTGGCGGTGGTCGACGACGTTGTACGGAATCGCGGAGTTGGCAATCTCGCTGTGATGGCTCTGCAGCTTCGGCTCCGCACCGGCGCCGGAGGTACCGGTCAGACCGTTGACCACCAGCCGGTCGAGCTCGACCCAGCCGGCGCGCACCAGCGGCGCCAGGGTGAGGATCGTCGTGTAGGCAAAGCACCCCGGATTCGCCACCAACCTCGCGCCCGCGACCTGGTCGCGCCGTAGCTCCGTCGCTCCGTAGGGCGCCTCCTCGACGAGATCCCACGAGGAATGCTCGGCGCCGTAGACCTGCTCGAACAGAGCCCGGTCCTTGAGGCGGAAATCCGAGCCGATGTCGACGACCTTGCAGCCGCGGTCGAGGTAGGTCTGGGCTCGGGTCATCGACTCGCGCGACGGCATGCAGAGGAAGACGACGTCGCACTCGCCCGCCTCCTCCTCGCGCACGAAGCGCAGCCCGGAGCCGACCAGGTTGCGATGTACCGCCTCGAGGTCCTTGTCGGCGCGCGACGTCACCCAGGCGATCTCCGCCTGCGGATGTCCGAGCAGCAACCGGATGAGCTCACCCCCGGAATACCCGGAGCCTCCGACGATACCGACTTTGATGGTCATGGCACCCCTTCCCAGCTCGCATAGCGTAGACCAGTCTGCAGCAAACTCAATCCCGCTCGCTTCCACGATCCTGGTTTCGCCCGATCGACTCGCCACGATCGTGGCATTTGCGCCGCATCTCTGTTAGCTCAGCCGACGTGCGGACGCCGACGGAACGCATCGCACGCGATGCGCGGGCGGCGACTCGACCACCTGGAGGGGCTTGATGGCGCAGAGAGCGAGAGAGCAATGGGGCAGCGGCTTCGGCTTCCTGATGGCTGCGATCGGCTCCGCGGTCGGCCTCGGCAACATGTGGCGGTTCTCCTATCTCGCCGCCGAGCACGGCGGCGCCGCCTTCGTGATTCTCTACGTGCTGATGATCTTCCTGGTCGGCTTTCCCGTGTTGCTCGCCGAGCTCGCCATCGGTCGCGGCGCGGCGCGCGGCCCGGTACAGGCCCTCGGCTTCTACGGGGGGCGCTGGTGGAAGGCGCTCGGCGCGCTGTTCGTCGGCGCCGGCTTCCTCATCGCGTCGTATTATTCGGTGATCGCCGGCTGGACCCTGCGCTACACCCTGGAGGGCATCGCGCTCGGCTTTGCCGCCGACCCGGCGGCGCACTTTGCCGAGGTGTCGACCGGCTACGATGCTCTCGTCTGGCACCTCCTGTTCATGGCGGGCTCGCTGTGGATCGTCGCCAACGGCATCACCTTCGGGATCGAGCGAACCGCAAGCCTGGTCATGCCGCTGCTGTTCCTCGTCGTGTGCGGGCTCGCCGTCTACGCGTCGACGCTGCCCGGCTCCGAGGGCGGCTACCGCTACTACCTCAACAGCGACGACTACGCCTCGATCTTCTCGCGAGAGGTCCTCGCCGAGGCGGCAGGACAGGCCTTCTTCAGCCTCAGCCTCGGCATGGGGGCGATGCTCACCTACGCCAGCTACCTGAAGCGGACCACCAATCTACCGGCCCAGGCGGTGATCGTCTCGCTTGCCGACTTCGCCATCGCATTCGTTGCCGGACTGGTCGTCTTCCCGCTGCTTTTCGCCCTCGGCCTGCAAGAGGAGGTGGGAGCCAGCACGCTCGGCGCCCTCTTCATCACGCTCCCCAAAGCGTTCGTCGGTCTCGGCATCGGCGGCAGGATCGTCGGCTCGCTGTTCTTCGCCGCGCTGGTCGTCGGCGCCCTCACCTCGCTCATCTCGCTGCTCGAGGTGGTGGTCGCATCGACCGTCGACATCGTCGGCTGGGATCGCCGACGCTCGACGATTTGGACCGGAATCGCCGCTGCCCTGTTCGGCGTCCCTGCCGCCCTGAGCCTCGACGCGCTCGACGTCATGGATCAGGTGGCGACCAACTTCTTCCTGATGGGCGGCGGCCTGGCACTCGCTCTCTTCACCGGCTGGGTGATGCGCGAGCCCGAGGTCGAGGTCGCCGCTGGCGCCGGTCGCTACCGCTGGCTGCGGCTCTGGATCCAGGCCCTGCGCTACGCGGTGCCGCTGATCCTGGCGTTCATCATGATCGGCACCGTCCCCAAGACGATCGCCGCGATCAGCGCCCTGTTCGAGTAGGACGCGGATTCGGTCCGCCGGCGCAGCGCAACTCGCTTGCGCTCTTCAGTAGACCCACTTGCTCTTGCTGTAGCGAAAGATCTCGGTGACCTCGGTCGCCTCGATGATTTTCGGCTTGTTGACCAGGGCCTGCGAGCTCGACGTGCCCTTGTGGCGATACTTGAACTCGAGGTACTTGATCGTCCCCACCGGCACTTTGGTCTCGGGCTTCAGCTTCGACAGCTTGCATTGGTACTTCGTGTCGTAGCCGACGAAGTCTCCCTCGACGCCTTCGGTGATCGCGCGCCACGCGATTTTTTCCTTGTTGTCGCGTTCGCGCTGGGCGAGAAAGCTCATCCACTTCTCGCAAAAAGCGTCGAGTGAGCTCTGCAACTCGCGCTCGCGATCGACCCCGGTGGCCATACCCTGGCCGACCACGCACCCCACGAGCAACGCCACCAAACATCCAAAACGCAGGCTAACCATCAGCATTTTCACGACAATCCTCCCCACCGGCCGCTTGGGAAATTGGTCGAGCGCACCCGCAAAGCACGTGTGAAACTACGCTGGCACCCGGGCCGGGTCAACTGGAGATCGCCCGGGTTGCCCTATCCAGGCGCGTCCCCTACTGAAGGTGTCCACCGATGCCAGGTCTCACTTCCGCGCAATCGTTCGGCGCCCGCTTCTTCGCCTTCCTCGTCGGCGCCGCCGTGCTGGCCTGGGCAGTGGCGCTGCCAAATCGGCTGGGCACCGTCCAGGCGGCTCTCGCCCACTGCGCCGCCTGGCTGGCCTCGGCTGCCGGCAGCAGCAACCGCATCCTCAACGACACCATCTTCGTCGAGGGGCTCACCATCCACATCAACTACGAGTGCACCGGCGCCTACGTCCTGATCATCTTGCTGACCTTCCTGGTCGCCTATCCCGCCGGCTGGCGCCAGCGGCTCGCCGGCGCGGCAGTAGGGGTGCCGCTGCTCACCGCGGTCAACGTCGTCCGCATCGCCGTGTTGGTGCGCGTCGCCGAGCTCCGCCCCGACCTCTTCGCCCACTTCCACGAGTACGTCTGGCAAGGTGTGTTCCTGGTCCTGGTGATCGCCTACGCGATGAAGTGGGTCGAGTACGTGAAATGAAGTCGGCCTTCATTTCACGATTTCTCATCGCATTCGCTCTCCTGACCCTCGCCAACGAGGCCACCAACCTGCCCGCCTTCTATGCGCGCGCCCTCGGCGAAACTGCCCGCGTGCTCAGTCCCGCGCTCACTGGCTGGTCGTTCACACCGGCCACGCAAGGCGCCGAGCCTCGATTCCGCCGCGGCACCGAATCGCTGCGCTTGCAGATCCGCCTCGACCTACTCGCGCTCGGCCTCCTGCCCCTGCTCAGCCTGTTCGCCGCGACGCCGCGAATCCCACCCGGCCCGCGCGTCGCCCGCGCCGCGATCGGCGCCCTCGGCTTGTTCTGCCTCGACCTCCTGGTCGTCCTCGCCTACCCGTGGATGGTGCGCAACCCCAACGCCGCCAAGGACATCACTGGCACCTTTCTCGGCATGCTCACCTTCGTCGGCGGACCGGTCATCCTCTGGTTCGCCCTCACCTACCCGTTCATGCGCGGCGTCTGGCAGCTCGAGCTGCCGTCCGAACACGCCGAGTGAACCCAGTCAGCCGGCACTGGGGATCTTCGGCGCCAGGAAACGGTCGAAGAAGCGCGCCCCGGGCTTGCTCCTGCCCTGCAGCTCTTCGACATAGGCGAACAGCTGGTCGTAGAGATCGCCCGTCGCGACGCCGCAACACGCAGGTCGCAAGTCGTCGAGAATGATCAGCGCCTGACGAAACAGATTGAGCGCACCGCGCCCGCCGCCGCGATGGAAGTGGATGTGCATGCCACACGAGATCATCGTCAGCGACTGCACCAGGGCCGCCTCCTCCCCCTCACAGTCGCGGTGCAGGTCTTCGAAGATCTGCTGGCACTCGAAATAGCGGCCGCGGTTGTAGGCAGCGACGCCGTTCTGCAGGCGACTGCTCTGCGCCGCATCCATCTCAGCTCTCGGCCAGATTGCGCTTCGCCTCTCCGCCCCGTTCGGCAGCCAGCCGCCCCTCGTCTCCCGCGCTGTGATCGACGAACTTCATCGCACCGGCAATGGCTCGGTGGCCCGCATCGTCGCGAATCGCTTGGTGCATCCGCTGGCAAACCTGGCGATAGGCCGGATGTCCCTGCGGCGTCGTGCGCAGCTCGATGACGTGCATCGCCTCGCGCGCGTTCATGTCCATGTAGAAGCGAACCCGATACGCCATCGGCAGGACGTACGGCGCGACCTCCGCATGGCCAGCGGCGCGCAGGTCGCGGTAGACTTCGGCCGTCTCGCTCATCACCGCCCGCCAGTCGGCGAGGGCGCCGATCTCCTCGATCGCCGGAGAGGTGACATAGCCGTGCTCCGGCGACAGCGATTGCCACTCGATCGACAACAACCGGTGGCGCTGCAGGTCGCGGAACGCTCCGTAGTCGGCGAGAACGTCGAATCGATAGGAAGTTCGCTCGAACGCCCGCCCCGGACGATGCCGGCGGTTGCCGCGCTCGCCGATGTAGGCACGCAGGACTTTCGACTTCTCCCCGCCGCTCATCGATCGGACGCGTTCGCGCAGCTGGTCGTCGGGCAAGTTGGAAACGGCGTACAGAGCCGCGGCGACGACCTTGTCCTCGCCTTCCGGATCGAAATCGGTGAGGGTGACGGACGGTCGCTGCTCCGCTTCTACGTCGCCGAGCAGGTCGGCTGCGAGCGCCGCCACCGCGTCGCGCGACGCCGCCAGGTATTCGCCCCACACCCCGCCGCGGTCGGGGCGATCGACACGGGTGAGAAACGCCGGAATCACCGCGCGCAGCTCCTCCAACATTGCCGCCGCGCACTGACGCACCTCCGCTACCGGATGGGCGCGCATGCGCAGGACCAGCATTTCGAAGGCCTGCCCGGAGCCGAAGATCCCGACGTTCGAGCGGGTCGCCACCGGCAACATGCCGCGCAGCGTATCGAGCGCCTTGGCGCGGATGGTCGCCCGGTGCACCGCCGCCGAGGTCTCCGCGTCGCGCGGGAAGCGCTCGCTGAAGTACTCGACCGCGGGATCGATCCAAGCGGCGTACCGCTCGAACACGCGATCGAGGCAGGCGCGATACGCCGCTGCCGCAGCTTCGTCGAGCTCGTCCGGGACCACGTAGCGCCAGGCTCCGGCATCCTTCGCGGTGTACGGAATGTAGCGCGTCGACTGCTCGAGGTAGGCCATCAGCCGCCCCCACTCGAGGACTTTGGTCAGATAGTTGGAAGCCCCCTCGACCGCGATATGCGCACCGCCCAGCTGTGCCACCGAGTCGTCCCCGTATTCGGCGAGGACTCGCTTGAAGAGCTTCTCCGAGCGCGCCGTGCCCACCGCCGCGGTGGCGCCGCCGAGACCGTCGTCGAGGAACTCGTCGACGAAGAGGCGGCGCAGGCTCTTGGGCGAACGCGAGTAGCGGGCGAACAGCGCGGCTTTGACGACCTCGGGAAGATTGCGCAGGGCGAAGACCGGCCGGTCGAGATTGGTGAAGTACGGCTCCAGAGCGCGCCGCTCTTCGGCGCTGAACTCGGCTTCCGGTTCACTCATCGTCGAGCGTGTGGAACGCCAATCCCGTCTGCAGCTTGGGGTGAAAGTAGGTCGACTTCTGCGGCATCACCTCGCCGGAGAGGCAGACTTTCTCGACTTCTCCGATGCGCGGCGCGCGCAGCATGAAAGCGGCCTCGGCGGTGCCGTTCTCGACCGATGAGAACGCCTGCTCGTCGAGGTGGGTATAGACCACCCGGCCCGCTTCGGTGTCCTTCAGATAATCGACTCCGAGCAGATTCTCGAAGACGAAGGCATCGAGTACCGTCACGTCGAGATCGCGCAAGCTATCCGGCACCTGACCGAGCTGGTCGGTCACCGCCGACCAATCGCGCGGGCGCAGCAAGAACGCCCCGCCCTCTCCGCGCAGGCGCAGGCCGAGAACCCCGGGGGCGGTTTCCGCTTCCAGCTTCGCCTGCAACGACTTCGCGTCGTCGACCGCGACCGACTCGACCGAAAAGGCCGATTCCAGCTTGGCCAGCCATCCCTCGGCACTTCCCGGCCCGCCGCACCACAGACGGTGGGTCGGCAAGATCACCAGCCCCTCGTCCTGCATCGGACACAAATACATCAGCAGCGAATTGAAAGCCGCGTCTTCGGAGCCGCCCGCCGCTCGCCGGCGGTTGCGGTACTCGAGAGCGGTCTCGTAGCGATGGTGTCCGTCGGCGATGAACACGCGTACGCCGGAGAACGCCTTGCGCAAGGTCGCCACGACGCCGGCATCGGCGATGCGCCAGACTCGGTGGCGGCCGTCGCGGTTGTCACCGGCGTCGACCCACGGCTCGGCCTGCCGCGCTTCGGCGCACACTTCGCCGATCGACGCATCGCCTCCCGGATAGATTCCGAAGATCGGACTCAGGTTGGTGCGACAGGCCTCCATGATCTTCATGCGGTCGGCCTTCGCTTTGGGGAACGTGCGCTCGTGCGGCATGATGTTGCCCGCGGCGAACTCCTCGAGACGCACCGAAGCCAGGATGCCGCTGCGTTCGCGCTCGCTGCCGTCGGGCATCGAGAAGCGCTGCGCATAGAAGTAGAACGCCGCCTCCGGATCCCGCACCAGCACGCCCGAGCTGCGCCAAGCGGCGAGATCGCGGCCCGCCGCGGCGTAGCGGTCCTGCTCTCGACTGAGGATCAGCCGCACTGCATTGTAGTCGCTGCGATCGTACAGCTCGTCGCGCTCGGCATCGTCGATGACGTCGTACGGCGGCGCCAACACCCGGTCCATGTCGACCCGCGACGGATCGTAGTGAAGCGCCCGAAAGGGTCTCGCGTCGATCATCGCAACGCCTCGCTGCCCACCGCTCCCGGCATCCGTACGCGCGCGCTCACAGCTGCTCCTGAAGCTTGGCGTTCTTGAGCTCCACCTTGCGCGCCATCGACCGCTTGAAGCGCTTGAGCGCCGAGGCCACCGCTGGGTCCGCAACGCCGAGAATCTGCGCGGCGAGGATCCCGGCGTTGGCGGCGCCGCCGACCGCAACCGTCGCCACCGGCACACCCGAGGGCATCTGCACGGTCGCGAGCAATGCATCCATTCCCTGCAGCGCGGTTGCGTTGAGCGGCACACCGATCACCGGCGCAGTGGTGTGCGCGGCGACCACGCCGGCGAGATGCGCCGCGGCGCCGGCGCCAACGATGAATACGCGAATGCCGCGTTTCGCCGCGCCGCCGACGAAGCTGGTCACCCGTTCCGGCGTACGATGCGCCGACATCACTTGCGCGTCACAAGTGATGCCGAACTCTTTCAACTGCTCGACGGCGCCCGACATGACCTTCCAGTCGCTGTCACTGCCCATCAGCACCGCCACACTCGGTTTCGATCCACCACGCTTCTTGGTTGCCATTGCTCAGCCTTTCCCCGGGAGGGCCCGGTGGGCGATGTCTCGCCGGTACTGAGCCCCTTCCCATTGGATTTTCTCCACCATTCCATACGCTCGCCCCACCGCCTGCGCGATGTCGTCGCCGAGTGCGGTAACTCCCAGCACTCTTCCGCCGGCGGTCAACACCTCGCCCGCGGAGGACCGGGTGCCGGCGTGAAAGACGACCCCATCGGGCCACGAGTCGGCCTCGGGGAGACCTCGAATGACCCGGCCCTTCTCGTAGGATCCGGGATAGCCTTGCGACGCCATGACGATACACACCGCCGGGCGCGGGTCCCATTGCAGCGCGATCTCGGCCAGGCGCCGGTCGACCGTCGCATTCATCAACTCGAGCAGATCGCTGCGCAGGCGACAGAGAATCGCCTGGCACTCCGGGTCGCCGAAGCGCACGTTGAACTCGAGCACCTTGGGCCCCGACGCGTCGATCATCAGACCGGCGTAGAGCACGCCCCGGTAGTCGATTCCGCGACGCCGCAACCCGATGACCAAGGGCTGCATGACGTCGCGCATGATTTGGTCGTGGAGCGCCGCGGTCACCACCGGCGCCGGCGAGTACGCCCCCATGCCGCCGGTGTTGGGGCCCAGGTCGCCATCGAACGCGCGCTTGTGGTCCTGCGACGAAGCCAGCGGCAGCACCGTCTCACCGTCGGTGATCGCCATGAACGACGCTTCCTCGCCGCCGAGGAGCTCCTCGACTACGACCCGCTCCCCGGCCTCGCCGAACACCTTGTCGCGCATGATCTGATCGATCGCCGCTTCCGCCTCGGCCACCGACTCGCAGATCAGCACGCCCTTGCCGGCCGCCAACCCATCCGCTTTGACCACCAGCGGCGCGCCGATCTCGCGAACATAGCGACTCGCCGCATCGGCTTCGGTGAAAGCGGCGTAGGCAGCCGTCGGGATGCCACATTCTTCGAGCAGCTCCTTGGTGAAGGCCTTGCTCCCCTCGAGCCGAGCGCCCTCCCGGCTCGGGCCGAAACAGCGCAGGCCAGCCGCCGCCAGCGCATCGCCGACTCCCAGCGTCAGCGGCAGCTCGGGACCGGGCACCACCAGATCCAGCCGCTGCTCCGCAGCGAAGCGTACGATCGCATCGACGTCCGCCGGGTCGAGGTCGACCGGCTCGGCGAGGCGGTCGATACCGGCGTTACCCGGCGCGCAGTAGAGCGCCTCCAGCGACCGCGACTGGCGCAACTTCCACACCAGCGCGTGCTCGCGCCCTCCTCCACCGACTACCAGAACCCGCATGGCACCCCGCCTGCTCCGTCCACTCGCTCGCCTGCCACTCGTCAGTGGCGAAAGTGGCGCCGCCCCGTCATCACCATCGCCAAGCCGAGCCGGTTGGCGGCGGCAACGACGTCGTCGTCACGCACACTGCCGCCCGGCTGGACGATCGCCCGCGCCCCGGCGGCGGCCGCTTCCTCGACGCCGTCCGGAAACGGGAAGAACGCGTCGCTGGCGAGCACCGAGCCCTCCAGCGAGATGCCGACCCGACCGGCCTTGGCGCGGGCCGCGTGGACCGGGTCGACGCGCGAAGTGGCACCGCCGCCGACCGCCACGGTGCGGTCGCTGCGGACGAAGGCGATGGCGTTCGACTTGACGTGCTTGACCACCTTCATGCCGAAGCGCATCGCGGCGAGCTCGTCCTCGGTCGGCTTGCGCTCGGTCGCGACTTCCATCGCGGCGGGGTCTTCCATCGACAGGTCGACGTCGGCGACCAGCAATCCGCCGACGACACCGCGCAGATCGCGCTCGACCGCAGCCATCGCGCCCGGGTTCCAGGTCATCAGGCGGCGGTTCTTCTTCTTGCGCAGGAACTCGAGCGCGTCGTCGTCGAAGGACGGCGCGATCAGAACCTCGGTGAAGATCTCGTCGACGATCTTTGCCAGGTCGAGCGTCCACGCCTGGTTGGCGATCAGGATCCCGCCGAACGGCGACTCCGGGTCGGTAGCGTAGGCGCGTTGGTAGGCCTCCGCGACCGAATCCGCATTGCCGACCCCGCACGGGGTGTTGTGCTTGAGAATGGCCACCGTCGGACGATCCTCGAGGAACTCGCGCATCAGCCACAGCGCGGCGTTGATGTCGACGATGTTGTTGTACGACAGCTCCTTGCCGTGCAGCTGCTCGACGACCTCGAAGAAGGAACCGTACAGAGCCGCCCGTTGGTGCGGGTTTTCGCCGTAGCGAAGGTCCTGCGCCTTCTCCAGCCCGATGTGGACGGTTTCACCAAAGTCGCTGCGCGCGCCCTCCTCGGTCAGCGAGCCGAGGTAGTCGGCGATCGCGCCGTCGTAGCGCGCCGTCGTGCGAAACACCTTCTTTGCGAGTCGAGCGCGGGTCTCGTCGGACACCTCGCCGCCGCCGGCGCGCATCTCGCCGAGCACGGTGGCGTAGTCGGTGGGATCGACGAGCACCGTCACGTCGCGGTGATTCTTGGCGGCGGAGCGCAGCATCGAAGGCCCGCCGATGTCGATGTTCTCGATCGCGTCCTCGAGCGTACAGTCCGGCTTCGCCACCGTCGCCTCGAACGGGTAGAGATTCACCACCACCATGTCGATCGGCGCGATGTCGTTCTCGGCCATCTGCTTCTGGTGAGTCTCGAGGTCGCGCCGGCCGAGCAGCCCGCCGTGGATCTTGGGGTGCAGCGTCTTGACCCGGCCGTCGAGGATTTCGGGAGAACCGGTGAAATCGCTGACCGAGCGCACCGGGATTCCGGCGTCGGCGATGGCTTTCGCGGTCCCGCCGGTCGAAAGAATCTCGACACCGAGCTCGTGCAAACCGCTCGCGAATTCAACCAGCCCCGTCTTGTCGCTGACACTCACCAGGGCGCGGGTGACCTTCCCCATCGAACCTCCTCCTCTCCGTTCGCGCGGCACCGAACCCGCCCGAAACTACTCTCCGTTTTTCGGCTGTCTCGGCACCCGCTGACCAACGCGTGCCAGAATCTCGTATGCAATCGTATCGCATGCCCGGGCGACCTCGTCGACCGGGAGGGAGCCGTCGGCATCCCGTCCCCACAACAACACCGGGTCGAAACGTCGCACGCCCGGCACGTCGGTGACGTCGACCATGGTCACATCCATGCAAACCCGCCCGATCACCGGCGCGCGACGGCCGCGGATCAGCACCTGACCGCGGTTGGACAGGGCTCGCCAGTATCCGTCGGTGTAGCCGACGGGCAGCACGGCGATCCGCGTCGGCCGGCCGGTGACGAAGGTCTGGTCGTAACCGACATGGCGTCCCGCCGGCACGTCCCACAGCCGGCGCACCGTGGTCGCCAGCGACATCACCGGCTCGAGCTCGACCCCGCGCGCCTCGCGCGGCCGCACTCCGTAGAGCG
This sequence comes from bacterium, assembly GCA_030430165.1. Classification (GTDB taxonomy): domain Bacteria; phylum Desulfobacterota; class Binatia; order HRBIN30; family CADEER01; genus CADEER01. The sequence continues at coordinate 121,328 of JAUIGL010000006.1, forward strand.
AAACCCCGGGCCGCACCATGTCCCAGCGGCAATCGGGCCGGGTCAGCGTCGCCGCGCTGTTGGCCAGGTGGACCGAAGCCGGGCGCCGGCCCGACGCGTCGAGGCTCGCCACGACGTCGGCAAAGGTCGCCACCTGGGCGTCGGCGAACGGCGTCGTCACGTCATCGGCGTTGCCCAGGTGGGAAAACACCCCGTCGAGCTCGAGCCGCGGGCTCGCCTCGATCGCCTCGGCGACCGCACAGGCCTCCTCCGGGTGCACGCCGAGCCGCGTCATCCCGGAATCGACTTCGAGATGCACTCGCAGCGGCACCCCGGCTCCGATCGCACCGAGGCGCGCTACGTCGTCGGCATCGACGATCGTGACCGCGAGCTGGTGCGCCCGCGCCGTATCCGCCGCCCGCGGATCGATTCCGTACAGAACCAGGATCGGCGCGCGAACACCGCGTTCCCTGAGCTGGACGCCCTCCTCGACGGTGGCGACGGCAAACGCGGCGGCCCCGGCTCGCTCGAGCACCGGCGTCACCAGGCGCGCGCCGTGGCCGTAGCCATCGGCCTTGACCACCGCCATTACCGGCGTGTCGGCCGCCGCTTCTCGAATCCGAGAGAAGTTTACGCGCAACGCCCCAAGGTCGATGAAGGCGGTCGTGCGTATTGCGTCTTCCTCAGCCACGGCAGATCGCGTCGAGTAGCAAACGCCCGCAATCTTGTAAACTCGGGGGGAGCGGGCCCGGTTGTATTGCCGCAGGGCCGTGTTTATCGTCGCTTGCGTGCGGCTCCGACTGAACGGCGAAGAAACCGAGCTTCCCGACGGATGTACGATCGCCGAGATGGTGGCGCAGCTCGACCTGAGCCGCCGCCGCATCGCCGTCGAAGTCAATCGCGACATCGTACCGCGCACCTCGTTCGCCGAGCACGTCCTGTGCGACGGCGACATCGTCGAGGTCGTACACTTCATCGGAGGAGGCTGATCGTCCCATGCCCGAAGACACCTTCGAAATCGGCGGTGCCCGCTACCGCTCCCGTTTGATCGTCGGCACCGGCAAATACCGCGACTTCGCGGAGACGCGCGCCGCGATCGACGCGTCCGGCGCCGAGATCGTCACCGTCGCGGTGCGACGGGTCAACATCACCAAGGCCGACGAGGAGAATCTGCTCGACTACCTCGACCTCGACCGGATCACGATCCTTCCCAACACCGCGGGCTGTTACAGCGCCGAGGAGGCGATCCGAACCGCCCGCCTGGCGCGCGAAGCCGGCGTCGGCTCGTTGCTCAAGCTCGAGGTCATCGGCGACGAGAAGACCCTCTTCCCCGACGCGACCGCGACCATCGAGGCCGCGCAGGTTCTGGTCGAGGACGGCTTCACGGTGCTGCCGTACATCAACGACGACCCGATCGCGGCGCGCAAGTTGGCCGACCTCGGCTGCGCCGCGGTGATGCCGCTGGCGGCGCCGATCGGCTCGGGGCTCGGCATCCGCAATCCCTACAATCTCAAGATCATCCTCGAGCAGGCGACCGTACCGATCATCGTCGACGCCGGAGTCGGCACGGCGTCCGACGTCGCCCGCGCCATGGAGCTCGGCTGCGAAGCAGTGCTCCTCAACACCGCCATCGCCGGCGCCAAGGACCCGATCGCCATGGCCGAAGCGATGAAGCTCGGCGTCGAGGCGGGGCGCAAAGCGTTCCTCGCCGGCCGCATCGGCCGCAAGCTCTACGCCACCGCTTCGAGTCCGATCGAAGGACTGCTCGACTGAGCCGTCACCCGGTGGCCGACTCCGCCCCCGCAGCGCCGCGACTGTACCTGGTAACCGACCGCCGCGCCGTCGCCGCCGGCCACGGCCTCGCCCTGCCCGACTGCGTCGAGCGGGCTCTGCGCGGCGGCGCCGACGCGGTCCAGCTGCGCGAGCGCGACTTGCCGGCCGACCAGCTCCTCGACCTGGCGCGGCGCATCGCCGAACTGTGCCGGCGCCACCAGGCGACCCTCCTCATCAACGACCGCGTCGACGTCGCCCTCGCCAGCGGCGCCGATGGCGTCCACCTGCCGGCAAGCTCGTTCGCGGTCGCCGACGCCCGCCGCCTGCTCGGTAGCCAGCGGGTCGTAGCCGTATCCACCCACACCCCGGACGAGGCGCGCGCCGCCGCCGATGCCGGCGCCGACTTCATCGTTTTCGGGCCGGTCCGCCCAACCCCATCGAAAGCCGGCTACGGACCGCCGCGCGGCATCGACGAGCTCCGCCGGGTCGCCGCCGCCGTCGAAATCCCGGTGCTGGCGATCGGCGGCATCGACACCTCCTGCGCGGCCCAGGTCATCGACGCCGGCGCCCGCGGCATCGCCGTCATCCGCGCCATCCTCGCCGCCGACCAGCCCGAATCCGCCGCCGCCGAGCTCCGCGCCGCCGTCGACCGGGGGCTCGAGCGCAGGTAGCTGCGTTCGCCCTGTCCGGCGGCGAGCCGGCACCCCACCGGGCAGCGGCGGGTACTCTTGATCGCCGGCAGGCTAGGTGAGAAATTCCCCGGCGATGAGCTCGACGCAGACCTCCGAAACCAGCGGCTCCCGCCGTGTCGCCCCGCACGCACCGCTCGACGAGTACTACGGCGAGGAGGCGAAGCGGCATCGCTACGTGATCGACCTCTTCAACCAGTCGGCACAGCACTACAACACGATCGAGAAGCTGTTCGGAAACATCGGTCTCTGGTACCGCGGCTACTCGCTGCGGCGCGCCGGCCTGCGTCCGGGCATGCGAGTGCTCGACGTCGCCATGGGCACCGCCGCGGTCGCCCGCAACGCGGCCAAGATCGTCGGGCCGCAAGGCCAGGTGTTCGGCATCGACCCCAGCATCGGCATGATCCGCGAAGCGCAGAAGGTCTTCCACGGCCCGATCACCCGCGGCATCGCCGGCCATCTGCCGTTTCGCGAGGGCGAGTTCGACTTCCTCACCATGGGCATCGCTCTGCGCCACGTCGCCGATCTCGGCGAGGCCTTCGCCGAGTACTTTCGCGTGCTCAAACCGGGCGGCACGGTGTGGATCCTCGAAGCGCACGTGCCGCCGTCGGGACTCGGGCACTGGCTCACCAAGATGATGTGGGGCAAGGCGATTCCCGGGATGACACTGCTGGCGACGGGCAGCGAGCCAGCCAAGCTCCTGATGGACTACTACTGGGACACCATCGATCAGGCCGCTTCGCGCGAGACGGTCACCGAGACTCTCAAGTCAGTGGGTTTCGACGAGCCGCGCTACCGCATGGCGCACCCGGTTTGCGAGTTCGTCGCCCGCAAGCCGGGCTGAACCGCGTCGACCCCGGCCCCTCGATACGCGCTTCGCGCTACTCGGGGCATTCGGAGCCCCTCGATACACGCTTTGCGCTACTCGGGAAATCGAGACCTGGACCCGGCCCCGGGGGCTCAGCGGACCGCCAGCTCGTCGGGGTCGTAGCCGGGCGGTAGGCCGTAGCGACACATGAAGTTGAGCAGGCCGACACTGTACCGCTGACTGGTCGCTTCGCCGGTGAATACCCGAGGCATGTGCTTGAGAAAGTGCGGCTCGACGAGACCGCCGACGAAGGTCTCGCGCATTCTCTCGCCGACCTTGAAGAGGGTGAACAAGCGGCCGTCGTAGAAGTTGCCGACCGAGCGATACCAATTCTCGAGGTGACGGATGACGTGGCTCTGGTAGCGCTCGAAGGCGCGCGGCGTGCCGGCGAGGACCGCCCGCGACAGCTCGTAGGCGGAGTCGAGACCGATACACAGGCCGCTCGAGAACACCGGGTCGACGAATCCGAAGGCATCGCCGACCAGCGCCCAATTTGGCCCGACCCCGAGCTGCGAACGCAGCTGATAGTTGGAGTACTTGAACACCGGCGTCACCCGCGTCGCCTCGGCGGCGAAACCGGCGGCCACCCGATCGCGCTGCATGCAGGTGTCGAACTGCTGCTCGAGTGTGTCGCCCAGCGAAGCCAGGTACTCCGAGGGCGCGACGACGCCGACCGAGGTCCTACCGGGGAGCGGGATCCGCCACGACCAGCCGCGGTCGAGAATCGAGGAGTGAACGTGGCCCTGTCGTTCCAGCGCCACGCCTTCCATATGGGCGTGCAGAGCGGTATCGCGACGCCCGCCTGCCTGAGTCGGTAGATCGAGCAGCCGCGCCAACAGTCGATTGCGCCCGCTCGCATCGACGATCAGATCGGGCTGGCGGTCCAGGAAACCGTCGCTCCGGTCAATCGTCTCCTTCGACAGCTCGACTCGCTCGCCAGCCCGCTCGACCTGCGCCCTGGCTGCGAAAAAGCGGGCTCCGGCACGGCGCGCAGCATCGGCGATGGTGCGATCGAAGCGGTCGCGCGGCACGTTGTACGCATAGGTGATCTTGGCCGCCCGCACCTCGTCGAAACGGAAGTGCATCTGCTCGGCGTTGCCGGGCATGGTGAACGAGGCTCCGACCTTGAGCGTGCTGTAGCTGGCCACTTCGTCCTCGACGCCGAGCTTGCGCAAGAACTCGATGGTTGCCGGCACCAGGGACTCGCCGGCGATGATCGGCGGACGCCCCCCAGCTTCGAAGACGGCGACCCGCAGACCCTCTCCGGCCAGATAGTGCGCCAGCGAAGAGCCGGTCGGCCCGCCGCCGATGATCGCCACCGTTTCGATGCGTCGCATTGCGCCGTCGAAGCTACGCGATCTCCCCGGCACCGGCAACGCGACACCCGGACGGCCCTGTGGACGCTCCTTCGGAATTGGGGCATCCTCGAAAGCGTTGGTCATGCGTCTGCTGCGGTTGTCGATAGGCTTGATCGGGGTGGGAGTCGTTGCCGGCTGCACCTCCTGGGAACAGACGAGGGAGAACGTCGTCAACCCGATCCACTCGCTGCTGCACCACGATTACGCGGACGCGATCGAGAGCACCGACATCGACGAGGTGCGCCGGCTGTTCGCCGCCGAGGGCGATCTCGCACCGAGCCGCGAGTTGCTCGGCTTGTTTGCCAGCGTCGAGCAGGCGCGCGTCGCCATCGAACGAGTCGACCGCTCGGTCACGCCGCCCACCGCCGAGCTCGAGATCGCCGTCGAGGGAATCGGCCCGGACGGCGAGCGCCGCAGCGTGCGCCAGACCAAGATCGTCACCTTGACGCACCAGCCGCCGGCCAGCTGGCGGATGCTCGAAGACCGCGCCGAGCCAGCGCTCGTCCTGCCCCGCCCCGCCACCTACTTCGCCGACGAGACCACCGCCCGCGGCCTGTGGTTTCGCCACGAAAGCGCCAAGGTGCCCGATCCGAACGGCGAGCCGCGGCGCTTCATCTACGGCTCCGGCGTCGCCGTGTTCGACGCCGACGGAGACGACTGGAGCGACGTCCTGCTGATCGCCGGCAACACCATCGAGCTCTTCCTCAACCGCCGCGGGTCCTTCGTCCAGGTGTCGTCCTCCTGGGGATTCGGGCAAGCGTACGATCGCGTGCTCACGGCGGTCCTGCCCTTCGACTTCGACAACGACGGCCGGCGCGACCTCTTCGTCGCCGCCGAACAGGGGCCACCGCTGCTCTTCCGCAACCTCGGGCAGCGCTTCGCCCCGGTCGATGCCGGGATCGCGACATCGGAACGGACCATCGGCGCCGTCGCCGCCGATTTCGACGGCGACGGCTGGCTCGACCTGTTCCTCGCCAACCACGAAAACGTCTTCTGGGAGGCCCCGGATCCTCCGGGAAGCGCCCGCAACGCGCGCCCCGACCAGCTCTTCCTGAACAATCGCGACGGTACCTTCCGCGACTTCACCGAGCAGGCCGGGGTCGGCAACCGCGGCTGGTCGCTGTCGCCGGTCGCCGCCGATTACGATCTCGACGGCGACGTCGATCTCTTCGTCGGCAACGACTTCGGCCTCGACGTCCTCTACCGCAACGACGGCAATGCCCGATTCGAAGAGGTATCCGCCGCTTCCGGCGTCGACAAACCGGTCGCCAGCATGAGTGCGGACTGGGGCGACTTCGACGGCGACGGCGACTTCGACCTGTTCATCGCCGGAATGCGCTCCGGGTCGGGCTGGGTGCTCGAGGTTCCCGAGTTCCGCGTCGACCGCGTGCCCCGCATCGTCGACGTCCTGTTTCGCCCCTATGTCCGCGAGGTCGTCCGTTCGTGGTTCCGCGGCAATCGCCTCTACGAAAACCAGGGCGACGGCACCTTCGTCGAGATCAGCGCCGACAGTGGCGCCGCCGACAGCAACTGGGGTTGGGGCACCGTCTGGCTCGACTTCGACAACGACGGCCGGCTCGACATCTACGGCGCCAACGGATTCATCTCCGGCCCCTCCGAAGCCGACATATGAATGGACCTGGTGATCGAGAACGTCGGTCGGCGTTCTGAGAACTGGACCGAGGCGGGAGCTCCCACCGACGTCGGCGACAAGTCGCTCAACGGCTACGAGCGCAACGTGCTGTTCTGGAACCGCGGCGGCGGCGAGTTCCTCGAGGTGGCCTATCTGACCGATTCGAACCGCATCGAGGACGGCCGCGGCGTCGCCGTGGCCGATTTCGACCGCGACGGACAACTCGACCTGGTGCTGCAGAACCTCGACAAGCCGGCGGTCCTGCTGATGGGCCGCGGCGCGCCGGGCAACTGGCTGCAGCTTCGACTCGAAGGGACCAAGAGCAACCGCGACGCGATCGGCGCAGTGGTCACGATCGAGATCGACGGGGCGCGCCAAACGCGCCAGGTGGCGGCCGGTTCGGGGTTCATCTCCGCCTCCAGCCCGGTGCTTCACTTCGGGGTCGGAGCTGCCGAAGGGATCGACGTTGTCGACATCCGTTGGCCGTCCGGGCAGCGCCAGCGCCTGGTCGGCGTCGCCGTCAACCAGCGCCTGCAGCTGCGTGAGGGCGACTGAGAGGGCCCTCTCCGCGACGCGCCTCAGGCGGGCATCAACCCGACCGTGGCGACGACCACCATCTCCACCGCCAGACCGGAGAGCACCAGCCCCATCACTCGCACCAGCAAGTTCGCCCCGGCCTTGCCGAGCCTGCGACCGATGCGGTCGGCCTGCGCCAACATCGCCAGGGTGAGGCCCAGCACCAGCAGCAGCAGCCCGGTGGTCATCGCCTGCTCGACGATCGAGAACTGCCGATTGTCGGTCATGGTAACCACCGCCAGAATCGAACCGGGATTGGCGATCGAGGGGATCGCCAGTGGAAATACTGCGATATCGTGCCCCTCCTCGACTGCCCCAGCGGTTGCCGCCCCGGTCCCGAACACCATCTGGACACCAAACATGAAGAGAATCAGCCCACCGGCCAACTCGAACGACTCCATGCGAATCCCAATCGAGGTGAGAAAGATCTGCCCGGCGACGATGAACACCACCAGAATTCCCGCCGCGTAGGCCACCGCCCGCACCGCCACACGGAAGCGCTCCGACTCCGGCACCCTGACGATCACGGCGAGATAGAGCGTCAGCGTGCCGATCGGATCGACCGTGGTGAGAAGAATCAAAAACTCGCCGAGCCAGTGCTCCATCACACCCAACCGACCCATATCGCGTCCTCGCCCAACCCCGGTCGAGCTCCAACCAGCTGCCCGAGGAGACTATCCCCGTCGCGGCTACATCACCGCCCGCACAGCGTCCCGTTGATGTCGCACTGCGGCACCTCGCCCGCCTCCCTCTGTTCCTCGTTGAGGAAAAAGATCGTCTCGTTGGTCTCGGCGTCAGCGTCGCAGCCACACAGCTGGGAAGCACAGCAGCTACAACCCGCGGCGATCTCGGCACGAAGAATCTCGCTGATGTCGCAGCTCTGGATACCGAAGCAGGCCTCGAGAACGAGAGAAGACTGGTTCGACGTACACACCGTGGCGTCGCAGGTGAAACCGAGCTCGTAACCCCGCCCCTGGCAGGCTGCATACTCTTCGCAGACCAAGCCGCAGTCGATCCCCGCCTCCGCCGGGATCATCGTTTCGCCCTCGACGTACAACGGACAACCGCATTGGCGCGAGGTCGCATCGGGAATGCAAGTGTCTTCGCAGACCGGCTCCGGCGTGATCGTCTGCGTCGCCGGCGGCTGCGTCGGCAGCGGCGTTCGGGTCGGCGTCGGCGTGCTGCAACCGCGTTGCGCGTCGAGAATCCCGGCATCCGTGGAGTCGACCATGCCGTCGCCGTTGAGGTCGCCGCCGCACAGATCACATTCCCCCGACTGCGCCGCCAACAAATCCGCGTCGGCATCGTCGACCAGGCCATCGCGATTCAAATCGGCGCGCGGGCACGCACCCAGGCAATCGGTCCCCAGATTGGCGGCGACCACCTGAGCATCGGCGTCGTCGGTGCGGGCGTCGCCGTTGACGTCGAAGAAGCTCGGTCCGCCGGTTACGCCGGTCAGCGGCGACACGGCTGCGGCAAACGCCGTCACTCCGTCGGCGTCGCGCTGGTCGACGAAGAGGTCCAGGTTGCCGTCCCCCTCGCAGGTCGTCTTCGTCGCCAGGATGCGATCGAGCTCTTCCTGCAGCGCCTGGTAGTTGTCCAACTGAACCTGGTCGAGGCAGCTCGTCGGATCGCTGTCGTCGCAAGCGCTGCCGTCTCGGCAGGTCGGAGTATCCTCGCTCGAGACGCGGGTCGCGCACATCAGATTGGCGTCCGAGAAGTCGATCGACAGCGGATTCTCCTTGCTCGGCGCGGTCAGGTCGTAGAGCTCGACCAAGGTGCGGCGGTTGTCCGGCGGCGAGCTGCCATCGTCGGCGGTGCAGTCCGGCAGCGACAGGCTGACCAGCTTGTGGGTCGCGTTGCGCACGGCGAACTGCTCGATCGGGGAGAAGACGACGCTACCCATGCCCGCCCCTTCGAACGCAGCGTTGATCTGGCAGCAAGACGGCAGCCCCTGCTCGGCGGCCTCTTGTCCCAACAACGCCACCACCTCGGGCTCGGGGGTGTCGGTCGGCCCCCACCAGACGCCGCTGTTGGTGTTGCAGAAGTCCTGCGTGTCGAACAGCACCTCGTTGCAGACGTTGGCTCCGGCGATGAGCAGAAGACAGGGCCAGCTGCGGGTGTCGTTGTTGATCGGTTGCTCGAACACGCCGGGACCGAGCTCAGTGAAGTTGAACTCGCGGATCGGCCCCTGCTCGGGATCGGTCAGGTAGGGCAACATCGGCTCGGCGTCGAGGTAGTGCGCCGGTGGCACCTCTTCGGCCACGTCGATGCCGGCGAGCTCGCCGAACAGCGCGTAGAGATCGGCCAGGCTGACCAGTGCGTCGACCTCGCGGCCAGTCGGCCCCTGCACGACCGGACCGGAAACCATCAGCGGCACGCGCACACCGGTCTCGTAGACGCTGCCCTTCGAGCGCAGCACGTCGAACGGCAACTTGACCGCCTCGAAGAAGGTCCCGTTGTCGCCGACCACCACCACCATGGTGTTGCCAGCGGCCAACTCGGGGATCTGCACGTAGCCGTTGCCGTCGACCTCCGTCTGCACGGTTCCGTCCTGGTCGAGCGAAGCCAACCCCAAGCTGTTCAGCAAGCGGCCGATCTCGCGGTCCATCGACTCGAGCATGTCGTTGGCGAGCAAACGGTCGCTGGCGAGCTCGCCGCACACCAGCTCGCTCGATGTAGCCAGCGTCGCCAGCTCACGCGGCGCCGGCTGGTACGGCGTGTGAATCGAGTTGTAGCTCACCGTCAGCATCCGCGGACCCGACTGCTCCTCGTACCAGGCGATCGAGTCGCTGGTCTGCGCGGTCGTCATGTAGACGCGGTTGACTGGCGGCTCGCCGCACTGGGGATCGTCGAACTCGGTGGTGCCCGGCGGCAGCACTCCCGACACGGTGGTTTGCGGCCACGCATAGTAGCCGTTGTAGCGGGTGAAATCGAGAATCGCGACGTCGTCGCCGACGGCGATGCAATCGCTTCGACTCGCGTCGTCGGGACACTCGACCGGCGCCGTCGTCTGGCAGCCGACGGTTTCGCTGACGAAGATGCCGCCCGCTTCCATGCAGGCCCGCGCCGTCGCCTCGGGCATACCCGGGTCGATCCCGGGGAGGTCTGTGCCGAGCTGGCACGAGCCGTCGGAGAAGTAGCAATTACCGGCGATGGTCGCCTGCTCATAGCCGCACGAGCGATCGTCCGGCGCACCGGGCTCGACGTGTCCGGCCTGGCGGTCGATCGACGGCGGTCCCGCCTCCATGTTGCCATCGAAGAAATCGAAGCCAGTCGTCTGCGGCGAGCAGTTTCCGGCGGGATTCTGGTTGCCCAGGTGATACTTGCCGACCATGGCGCTGGCGTAGCCGCGATCGGCGAGGACTCGCGGAAGCGTCGTCTCGTACGGCGACACCTGCGCTTGCGGCAACATGTTGGGGATGAGGGCGCTGGTCACGCCCTGGTGCAGCGGGTAGCGGCCGGTGAAGATCGTCGCCCGGCTCGGCGAGCATTCGGGCATCGACCACGCGTTGGAGAATCGCACCCCGGCGTTGGCCAGGGCGCTGAGGTTCGGCGTATCCGCGATGTCGCCGCCGCCGAGGCCGAAGCTCTCGATCTGATCGATACCGACGTCGTCGAGAATGATGAAGACGATGTCGGGTGGCGCCGTCGCGGTAGCGGAGGTCGACGCGGTCGCCGTCGGCGTTGGAGTGCCGGGCCCCACCGTATCGTCAGGCGTCGGTGTATCCGTGGCGCTCGGCTCGGACGCGGTCGCCGTAGAGCTCGCCGTCGGGTCGGGTCCCGCGTCGGTCGCAGTGGCGGTGGCCGTCGCGGTCGCCGTTTCAGCCGGTGTCGCCGTCGGCGCAGCAATCGTGGTTACGTCATCGCTGCAGCCCGCCATCGCCAACAGCATCACCGTACCGACCAGCCAACTCGCTGACTCCCTGAGTACGATTCTCCCCATGCCAACCTTCCTCCTACGGACTACTGCGCCTGACCAACCAAGAATCACGCGATCCCAACGAAGCACTCATATCGCGCCATCCAGCACTTTTGTCTACTCGACGAGCGCCCTGGTCTTCTCGAAAGAGGCAGACAACGTATCCGTTTCCAGGGTCCCCGAACCATCGGCTCGCGGTTCGCCCACCGAGAAGGACCCCACCCGCGATAACCGAAAAATATCGAGAGAGCATAGACCGATCCAGCTCGGGGCCTTGTCATTTCGGCCAACAAGTCTTGGCATTTCGGCTCGGTACGATTACCATCCAACGCCATGGGCCCTCCTTCTCGAGGCACGGTACCGTCGACCGCGGGAAGTTGGCTTCACGTCATCATGCGCGCCCTCGATGCCCTGGACCTCGACGCCGAGCGACTCGCCCTGCGCGCCGGGATCAGTCATCGACACCTCCGCTCGAAGTCCGAGCGAGTCCCTCAGCCCCAGATGACGAAACTCTGGCACCTCGCCGAAGATGCCTCCGGCGACCCGTACCTCGGCCTGCACGTTGCACGCCACGTGAGTCCCTCCACCTTCGGCGCCCTCACCCACGCAACCTACGCCAGCAGCAACATGGAATCGGCCTTCAAGCGGATCGTAAGGTATCAGCACATGATGACCGACTCGCTGAAGCTCGGCACCGAGTGCAGCGACGTCGGCTACCGCCTGACCATCGAGCCGTTCAGCCCGGACGAGCCGCCCGACGTGGAGATCGACGCCTTTTGCGCCACATGGGTTCGAACCATGCGGCAGCTCACCTCCCACAGAGGCGGGGTCGATCCCACCCGCGTAAGTTGGCGCCGCCCAAAGCCGCGGCGAGCCGCACTCTACCGCCGGGTGTTCCGAGCGCCGATCGAGTTCGCAGCAAAGGAGACCTATATCGAGTACGCGCGTCGCGACAGCGAGATGCTGCTTCCCGACGTCAACCCCGAACTGGTCCACCACTACGAACGGTTCGTCGCCAACGACGTCGCCCAGTTGGAATCCTCCTCGACCACGGAACGGGTGCGAGGCCTGTTGATCGACTCCCTCTCCGAGGGGCCGAGCCAAGCCGCGGTCGCGCGAGCGCTCCGCATGAGCCGAAGCTCGCTGAAAACCGCGCTATCCCGGGAGGGCAGCACGTTTCAGGGCATCTTGACCGACCTCCGCTCGGAACTGGCATGCGACTATCTGTCCGAGGGGAACTACTCGATCAAGGAGATCGCATTCCTGCTCGGCTTCTCCGACGCCACCACCTTCACCCGCGCGTTCCGCAACTGGACCGGCCAGCCCCCCGGTCGGTTCGTCAGCGAGCAGCGCCGCCGCGACCAGGCTGCCGTCACAGAAGGTGGGAGTTGACCAGCGAGCCGCCATCGCAGACCAGGCAGCTGCCGGTGACGAACGACGCCCGGTCACAGGCCAACCACACAACCGCCTCCGCAACCTCCTCCGGTCGGCCCAGTCGCCGCATCGCGTGTTGCGCCACCGTCGCTTCGCGAAACTCGGGAAACTTTGCGAAGTAGCGCTGGATCGCGCGCGTCTCCATCCCGCCGGGCGCGACCGAGTTCACCCGGATCCCGCGCGCCGCATACTCGGCCGCCGCCGCCTGGGTCAGCGAATGGACCCCGCCCTTGGCGGCGACGTACGCGCCGAGCATCGCCTCGCCCTTGAACACGCCGGCGGTGGTGACGTTGACGATCGAGCCGCCGCCCGCCTCGAGCATGACCGGGATCGCCGCGCGCATCCCGTAGAAGACGCCCTTGAGGCAGACATCGATACTGGCCGTCCAGCCGCGCTCGTCGATCTCGTGCAATGGGCCGAAGTCGCCGGCACCACCGACCGCATTGTTGCACAGCCAATCGAGTCCGCCGTAGCTCGCCACCGCATCGCGCACCACCGCTTCTAGATCTTCGGCGCGGGTAACGTCGGTGCGGCAAGCACGAGCCCGTCCACCGGCGGCGGCAATCTCCGCGGCAACCTCGGCCGCCCTGTCCTCGGCAACGTCGGCGATCACCACCGCCGCCCCCTCGGCACAGGCCAACCGCGCCACCGCTTCGCCCAAGCCCTGGGCGCCTCCGGTGACGACTCCAACTTTGCCCTCGAGCAGCGACACTCTGCACTCCCTTACGACGCGGAGACGGCCGCCCCGAGCGCGTCCGGCGCCGACGCCGGTCGCGAAGACCTCGAACCGCTCCCGGACCATCCGCTGCAGAACTTCCCACGAACCGCCAACCTACGCCAGTGCCAGCGAAAACCGGCTGACGCCACGCCGCCATCGCCCAGCCTGCCTTGGCAGGGCGCGAACCGAAACGATATAGAATCCCCATGCCCGTCGTCGCAGCCGAAGAGCTTTCCTATAAACGAATCCGCGCCCTCGATAAGCGCAAGACCATTTGTTTCCTGCCGGTCAGCGCGCTCGAGGTGCACGGCCCGCACCTTCCGCTGGGAATGGATTTCTACATGGCGCGCTGGATGGCCGAAGAGTCCGGGCGCCGCTTCGCCGAGGCGCACCCCGAGTGGACGGTGATCCAGTATCCCGCGCTACCGCTCGGAACCGACGAGCTGCCGCTCAGCGGCTCGATGGAAACCGACCAGCGAACCGTCTACACGGGCGTGCGCAACCACGGCGAGTCGCTGGCTCGCGCCGGATTCCGCTACATCGTCGTCACCAACGGCCACGGTGGTCCGCGCCACGCGGCCGCCCTCGAAGCCGCGTGCAGGACGGTCAGCAGCGAAACCGACGCGGCCATGTTCTCGCCGTCGATCGCCGCCCTGCACGCGATCATCACCGGCAAACACTTCGATTTCGTCGAGCGCTACATCGGCCGCGCGCTCACCGAGGACGAGCGCGCCGGCCTGCTCAGCGGCGAGCACGCCGGCACCTGGGAAACTTCGTTCATGCTGGCGCAGTCGCCCGAGCTGGTCGAAACCGAATATCCCGACCTCGGGCTCGCCGAACCGCCACGCTTTACGCCGATTGCCAGAATCGGCGAGGCCTGGATTCGGTTCCAGGAAAATCGAGGCGTCGACACCAGCAGCACCCGCGACAAGCTCAACTCGATCGCCGGAGGCATCGGCTGGGTCCTCAACACACGCTACGGATACGGCGGCCCCGCGGTCTCGTACAAGGGGGTCCCGGCCGTCGCATCGGCCGAGATCGGCCGCGCGTTTCGCGAGCTGCTCGCGGTCGAATGCCTCGCCATGGTCGAGGACGTCACTTCCGGCAAGCGACCGGCGACCGAGATCCGCAGCATCGCCTCCGACGCGCTGATCGTGCAGCCCGGGTTCCTCTCCAGCCTCGGCGTCGCCGCCGCGGCGCTGCTCGCCTTCCTGGTCTTGATCTAGCGGTCAGCGCGACGCCAGCGCCGGCAGCACCAGCAGGGCTGCGGCGAGCGCGGCGAGAATCGCCACCGCCGCGACTCCGCCGAAGCTGGCGATGCTGTGCCACGCCGAGAAGCTCAGCGTCGTGAACCCGGTGGCCAGCGCCAGCGAGGTGGTGACGATCGCCCGCCCGGTACGGCGCGTCGCCTGCCGCGCGGCAGCGCCGCCGTCGGCGCCGGCGCCGCGTGCCGTGACGAACGCCGACAGCCAGTGAATCGCGTCGTCGACGGCGAGGCCGACCACCACCGACGCCACCATCGCCGTACCGATATCGAGCGCCACCCCGCGCCACGCCATCGCCCCGAGGGTCACCAGAACCGGCAGCACGGTCGGCACCATGCCGAGCAAGCCGCGCCACACCGACCTGAAGAACAGCGCAACCAGCACCAAGATGGCGACCGCCGCGAGCGCAAAGCTGCGCAACTGGGTCAGTCGGATCGCATCGATCATGCGGCCGACGACGGCGAGCGGGCCGGTGACCACGGCCGACCAGCCCGGCGGCAGCCGCTGCGCGATCCGTCGATCGACCTCTTCGAGAATGCCGCGCAGCTCCTCCTGAGGCGGCTTCTCCGACTCCAGCGAAATGCGAAGCGCGCCCGAATCCGGGTCGACCAGTCCGGTGGTCACTTCCGGGTCGCGACTGCGCAGCAGCCGGTACACCGAAGTCGGACGACCCTTCGCGTCATCCGACTCGCCCAGAGGCAACTCGTCGCGGTGGAGCCACTGATTGAGCCGGCGCAGCACGTCGACGATCGACAAGGGGTGCGCGAGACCGTCGATTCGCTCGAGGTCGCCTTCCACCGCGTCGGCGAGCGCAAACCCCACGGCTCCGACCCCGGATCCGGCCGGCGGCTGCAACGTGATCTCCAGCGTGTCGGGCGCGCGCAACAGCTCGGCAGTGCGATTGGCCCAAACGACCACCGGGCTGTCCGCGCCGTACAAGTCTTCGAAACTGGCATCGACCTGTAAGTCACGTGCCGCCCAACCGCCGCCAACGCCGAGAAGCAACGCCACCACCAGAATCGGCCGCCGCCCGGATCCGGTCGCGAACGCCGCCGTCCGCTCGAGGAGGCTCGCCCAGCGATCCCCCGCGGCGCGCTTGCCGAACCACCGCCGCGGCATCCGCGTAACCGCCAAGGGCAATGCAATGAACGACACCAGCAATGCGACGGCGACCGCCAGCGACGCCAGGACACCGAAACGACTGATACTCTCGAGACCGCTCACCGCCAGCGAGCCGAAACCGACGACGGTGGTCGCCGTGGTCAGTGCGCAGGGCGGACCGACTTCGGCGGTCGCCCGAAGCATCGCTTCTTCCGCCCCCAGGGCCGCCGGCATCTCGGCATAGCGACCGAGCAGGTGAATGGCATCGCATACGCCGACGACGAGAATCAGAGGCGGCAGAATTTGCATCAGGCTGTTGTCCGGCCAGCCGAGCCAGCCCATAGCCCCGATCACCCAGACGATCGCCACACCGACCGCCAGCAGCGCGCTGAGCGCCGCCGCCGGCGACCCGAAGAGCAGCATCAGGACCGCGGCGATGACCCCGATCATGACCGGCAGGATGCGCTGGGTGTTGCGCTGCAACGCCGCGCCGGCGACGACGAACTCGACCGGTCCGCCGACGTAGGAAAACTCAAAGCCATCGGCCGCGAAGGGTTGCGTCGCGCGGCGCAGAGCGGCGTAGGCGCTCTCGGCCGTGTCGCCGGCCGAGTCGCGCAGATGGATCACCAGCGCACCGGCGCGACCGTCTTCCGACACCAGGCGCCGCACCCAGGTCGGGTCGGTCAGAGCCCAGCGGCGCAAGGCCTCGATGTCGCGCGACGGCCTCCCGTCCGCGAACAGGCGCCGCGCAGTCGGCAAGCCGATCGCCCGTGGCACCAGCAGCGGAGTGGTCGCCGGCGAGTCGACGCGACGAACTTCCTCGAGCGCGTCGAGCTCTCGCGCGACCTGCGCAGCCATCGCCAGCGCCTCGTCGCTCAGCGCTGTCGCGCAGGGGACTCCGTCCGGGCAGGTCCACACCGCCACCAGCGGCAATCCGCCGCCGAAGCGGTCGACGAACGCATCGAACTCGCGCACCACCGGGTGACCGGCGCCGAGAAAGGCGCGGTAGCCTACCTCTGTCTCGACCGAGAACACGCCCGCTACCGCGACCAAGCTCGGCAGCAGCAGCAGCGAGACCGCCCAGCGGCGGTGCGCCAGGGCCCAGGCGGTCCACCGCGCCGGCGACCACCAGCCCATCAGTGCCCGGCTCTCGCGCCAGCCTCGGTGGAGCCGGCAACCGCCTCTCGCTCCACCGTCTTCACCACAGCGCGGTGAGCAGCGCCAACAAACCCAGCGGCCACACGTAGTAGGCGAAGAGGAAGAACTGCCGCCGATTGACCAGAACCAGAATGAAGTGGATCGCCCAGTAGCCCGCCACCCCGGCCACCGTCATTCCCGCCAGGTAGGGACCGAGCGCGAGAGAAGCCAGATCGGCATCGCGCGCCTGCAGCAAGGTGGCGCCGGCGATCGCCGGGATCGAAATGAGCAACGAGAAGCGAGCGGCCAGCGAACGCTCCAGCCCCAAGACGATTGCAGCGACGATGGTCAGCCCGGCGCGCGACAGTCCGGGAAGCACGGCGACTCCCTGCACCACGCCGATCAACAGCGCATCGACCGCGGTCATCGCAGCGACTCCGCGCTGGCCCTCGCGGCCGCGTCCCGCCCAGAGCACCAACCCGGTCACGATCAACATCAGGCCGACCGGAGCCGGTCGCGACACCGCTTCCTCGAAATAGCGCTCGATGACCAGTCCGATCAGAGCGGTCGGAACGTTGCAGAGGACGATCAGGCCGATTGCCTTGCGCTCGTGGCCGGCAAACGGGGGAATGCTGCCGGCCGCGCCCGCCAAGCCGGTGACGAGCTCGGCAATCTCGCGACGGAAGTAGACGAGGACCGCTGCCATCGTCGCGGTGTGCAACAGGACGTTGAACAGGACGTCGACCTCGCGCTCGCCGAACCACGCCTGGGCGAGTACCAGGTGGCCCGACGACGAGACCGGCAGGAACTCCGTGAGGGCCTGGATCAGCCCGAGCGCGATCCCCTCGAGGTACGACATCGATGCTGTTCGAGCGGACGACTAACCGCGCTTCGCCGCGGCGAAGGCTCGGACGCCGTCCTTCCAGTGCGGCAGCTCGACTCGCGGCTGCTGGATCGAAGTGAGAACCGAGTAGCGCGGGCGCTCCGCCGGCCGCGGGAACTCGGCGGTCGATACCGGAAGCACCGCCGCATCCAGATCCAATTCTGCGTAGAGCGCGCTGGCAAAGTCGAACCAGCTCGCCTCGCCGGCGTTGACGATGTGGTAGGTCCCGTAGGCTTCGCTATCGACCAACTGGGCGATGCCGGTGGCCAGGTGCGGCACGTAGGTCGGGCTGCCGTACTGATCGCTCACCACCCGGACCTCGCCGCGGTCGGCCAGGCCGACGATGGTGTTGGCGAAGTTCTTGCCGTCCGGGTGGTAGAGCCAGGCCGTGCGCACGATGTAGTGGCGCGGATTGATCGAACGCACCGCGTCCTCACCGGCGAGCTTGCTCTTGCCGTAGGCGGTGCGCGGCGCCGGCCGATCGTACTCGTGGTAGGGGCGCGCGCCGCGCCCGTCGAAGACGTAGTCGGTGGAAACGTGCAGCAGAGGAATCGCCCGGCCGGCCGTGGCCACGGCGAGATTGCGCGGGCCGAGCGCATTGCCGGAGTACGCCGCTTCGGGGTCCTCCTCGGCAGCGTCGACCGCGTTGTAGGCAGCGGCGTTGACCACCAGATCGGGCTCGATCTGCGCCACTGCATCGCGAACCGCGTCGAGCGAGGCGATGTCGAGCTCGTCGCGGGTGCGCGGGTGCAGCTCGCGATCGGCCAACACCTCGCGCAGGCTGCGCCCCAGCTGACCGCCGGCGCCGGCGAGAAGAATGCGCCGCGCCAAGACTCAGCTCCTCTCGGCCGGCAGCGACTCGACGAGCTCGGCCAGCAACGGCGCCGCGGCATCCTTCTGCGACAGCAGGGGCTCGGCGATCGGCCACTCGATTCCGATCTGCGGATCGTCCCAGCGCACCCCGATCTCGTCGTCGCGGTCGTAGTAGTCGGTACACTTGTACTCGACCTCCGCCGTTTCGCTGAGCACGCAGAAGCCGTGCAGGAACCCGGGCGGAACGTAGAGCTGGCGGAAGTTGTCGCCGGAGAGGTTGACCCCGAACCACTGCGCGAACGTCGGCGCGCCCGGACGAATGTCGACGGCGACATCGAAGATCTCGCCGGCGATCGCGCGCACCAGCTTGCCCTGCGGATGCAGGCGCTGACCGTGCAGACCGCGCAGCGTCCCCCGCGCAGACTTCGAGTGGTTGTCCTGGACGAACGTCGCCTCGATGCCGCCACCGGGGTACTTGCGACCGTGAAAGACCTCGAGGAAGAACCCGCGATCGTCGCGGTGCACGTCGGGCTCGACCAGGATGACACCGGGCAGTGGCGTTTGCTTGAATTCCATCTCGGATCCGAACGCGTCGTCTCGACTGCGAGCGCCTCAGAACTCCTGCTCGATGACTCGCTTCAGGTATTCGCCGTAGCCGGTCTTCGACAGCGGCTCGACCAGTCGAGTCGCCTGCTCGGCGTCGATGAAGCCCATGCGCAGGGCGATCTCCTCGAGGCAGGCAACCTTCAGGCCCTGCCGCTCTTCGATCGCCTGGATGAAGTTCGACGCCTGCAGCAGCGATTCGTGCGTTCCCGTGTCGAGCCAGGCGACGCCGCGGCCGAGCTTCTCGACGACCAGCTTCTTCCGCTCGAGATAGACCAGATTGACGTCGGTGATCTCGAGCTCGCCGCGCGCCGACGGCTCGAGCTGGCGCGCGATGTCGACCACTTGATCGTCGTAGAAGTAGAGCCCGGTCACCGCGTACGAGGAGCGCGGCTGGGCCGGCTTCTCTTCGAGGCCGACCGCCCTCCCCTCCGCGTCGAACTCGACCACACCGTAGCGCTCGGGATCGCGAACCCAATAACCAAAGACCGTCGCGACATCGGTGCGCTCGCTCGAGCGGATGAGCACGTTCGGCAGCCCGTGCCCGTAGAAGACGTTGTCGCCGAGCGCCAGCGTCACCGGGTCGCCGGCGATGAAGTCGGCACCGATGAGAAACGCCTGGGCGATCCCCTCGGGCGCCGGCTGCTCCGCGTACTCGATCGAGATCCCCAGACTCTTGCCGTCCCCGAGAACGCGGCGATACCCGGGCAGGTCCTGCGGCGTCGAGATCAGCAGGACCTCGCGAATCCCCGCCAGCATCAAGGTCGACAGCGGATAGTAGATCATCGGCTTGTCGTAGATCGGCAGCAGTTGCTTGCTCATCGCCCGCGTCAGCGGATAGAGGCGCGTCCCGGCGCCGCCTGCGAGAATGATCCCTTTTCTCACTTGGTCCCCCTGTGCCCGGTCGGCGAGCCTCAGCCGCGCGGCGCTCCGGCCTCGACCGACAGACCGAGCCGCCGCCGTGCGTCCTCGTTCCCCTGCACGGCGTCGCACCAGTCGCGATTGTTCAGGTACCATTCGACGGTCGCCCGGATGCCGCTATCGAAATCGAAGCGCGGTTGCCAGCCGAGCTCCTCGCGGATCCGGCTGGCGTCGATGGCGTAGCGCCGGTCGTGGCCCGGCCGGTCTTTGACGAAGCGCTTGAGGTCGGCGTAGCCGGCGACCCCGGCGCGGCCGAGAGAAGGATTCTCCGACGACGGCAGTGACTCTTCGAGAGTGGCGCAGATCCGGTCGACGATCTGCACGTTGGTGCGTTCGTTGTCGCCGCCGATGTTGTACTTCCTGCCGAGCTCCCCCTTGCGCAGCACCAGGAGAATCCCCTCGCAGTGGTCTTCGACGTAGAGCCAATCGCGGATGTTGCCACCGTCGCCGTAGATCGGCAGCTCCTGCCCGTCGACCGCATTGAGAATCATCAACGGGATCAGCTTCTCCGGAAACTGATACGGGCCGTAGTTGTTCGAGCAGTTGGTCAGCAATACCGGCAACCCGTAGGTCTCGCGGTAGGCTCGCACCAGATGATCCGCCGACGCCTTGCTCGCCGCGTACGGCGAGTTCGGCGCGTAGGGCGTCGTCTCGCTGAACAACCCGCTGGGCCCCAGGCTGCCGTACACCTCGTCGGTCGACACGTGGAGAAAGCGGAATCCGTCGGGGGCGCCCGCGTCGCAATAGCGACGCACCCCTTCGAGCATCTCGAAGGCACCGACGATGTTGGCTTCGACGAAGTCGCGCGGTCCGTCGATCGACCGGTCGACGTGACTCTCGGCGGCGAAGTTGACGACCCAGTCGGGGCGCGAGTCGGCGAACACTTCGGCCACCGCGCGCCCGTCGGCGATGTCGCCGACCACCAGGTCACAGCGGTCCGCCGGCAGCCCGGCCAGACTCTCGCGGTGCCCGGCATAGGTCAGCTTGTCGAACACCACGACCCTGGCCTCGGGATCGCGCAGCGCGACGCGAACGAAGTTCGAGCCGATGAAGCCCGCTCCTCCGGTGACTACGATCGTATACATTGAGGTCCTCGAAAAACTGCGCCCGGCGATGCCGGGCCATGCCCCAAGCGCCGCGACAGCGACGATCGCCGGGCACCCACAGGGTGACCATTCGCAGCCCTGCAACCGTTTTTCAACGGGCTGCGGCTTCGCTCGATTCTCAGCCGCCTTCCGACTGGTGTTCCGGGCGCAGCAGGTCGACCACCGTCTTGACCGGAGTGAAGGTCGCCGGGGCGACCTCGGCAAACCCGGTCAGCCAATACGCCATCGCACCGTTCCACAAACCGGGCCTTTCCAGCGCCTTGAGGTCGCGCCCCTGGTAGCTCTTGCGGCTGATGAAGACGGCGCGCGGGTCGACGTACTCGTTGAGGTCGAACGGAGCTCCGTCGGAGCGCCGCAAGCCGCAGACCAGCAACACCGGATTGAAGTGGCTCGCACCGCGAAAGATCTCCTGCTGCTCGGCCGAGTCGGGGTCGACCTGAGCGCCCTCGACGATCTGTTTGGTGACCCTCCCTTCGCCGTCGCGCACCCAGAACGGTCCGCCGCCGGGCTCGCCGCTGTTGCGGACCACTCCGCAGACGCGGATCGGGCGCTCGAGGGCAGCAGCCATACCGCCATTGCTCGCCGCCGGAGTGAGCTCGAGCAGGCTTTGCGAGTCGGCTGCGTCGAGATCGGCACCGCTCCGCGCCTTGCCAATCAGCTCTTGCAGCAGCACCAGGCGACCGATCAGCCGCTTCTTCCACGGGTTGCTGGCAGTCCGCCGGTCGGCCGTTTGAACGTTGTCGATATTCTGAATCAGAGCGATATCGGCACCCGAGCGATTCAAGTTGTCGAGCAACGCACCGTGCCCGCCCGGGCGGAACACCAGCCGACCCGCAGTATCGCGAAACGGTTGGTCGTCGAGGCCGACGGCGATCGTGTCGGTGTGGCGCGCTTGGGTCGAGAAACCGACCAATAGCTTGGTTCCGCCGGTCTCGATCGCCCCCCGCACCTCGCCGAGCTTCGCCTGGAACAACCCCAGGTGCTCGTCCGACACCGTGAAATGCAGCCGAACCCGACCGCCGTCGTCACGCACCAGGTCGGCGGCTTCGTGCAAGTGCTCCTCGAACGCGGTGCGGCTGCCCGCCTCTGTCGAGTGAAAGGGAATCAGCCCTTTCGGCAGAGAGGCGTAGCCGAGCCCGTCGCCCGAGACCAACGCGCGAACGACCGGCTCGAGGTCGCCGCCGGCGGCGGCGGCGTCGAGGTCGTCGCCGTTCGCTTGCATCCGGCGGCGCAGCTCGGCGGAAAAAGCGAAGCGATCGACCCCGTCGAGGAACTCGGCAACCAGGCGGGCGCGAGCATCCCCCTCGGCGACCAGGGCCTCCAGCTGCCCGCGCGACCGCACCGTCGCGGCGAGTGCCTGGAGCGCCTGGAACATGCGCGACGCCGCGCCGGAGGCGGGAACGAACTTGCTGAGCCGGCCGGCCGCACGCGCCCGATCGTACGCCTCGAGACATGCCTCGGCATCTTCGAGCAGCTCGATTCCGTCGCCGATCCCGCAGCTCCGCACCAGGTCGGCATAGCCTGGAGGGTCGCGAAACAGAGCCAGCTGGCGCTCCACCTCGTCGCGGTCGATCCCCGCCGCGGCCAACTCGCTGTCTTCGATCCCGCTCGAACTGCTCATCCCATCTACTCCCCGCCGCAACCGCCAGAGCGCACCGCGACCGTCGGTCGAGCGCCGCAAAAGACCCCGGCGCTCAAAAGATTCCCAGGCCCAAACCGCGGGTCGAACGCAGCAGGGCGAGGAACTTCTCGCGGTCGATGAGCTCGGCGCCGAGCCGCTGCATGTGCGGCGTCATGGTCTGCACGTCCATCCAGTGCAAGCCGCGCTGCCGCAGATGGTCGATCAAGTGCAGGAGACACAGCTTCGAAGCCTCGCTCTCGCGGTAGAACATGCTCTCGGCCGCAAACGCGCCGTCGACCGCTACGCCATAGGCGCCGCCGACCAGGCGCGAGCCGTCCCAGGCTTCGACACTGTGCGCGATGCCGAGATCGTGCAAGTGAATGTAGGCGCCGAGCACCTCGTCGGTGATCCAAGTCCCCTCCTGCCCCGGGCGCGGCGTCGACGCGCAAGCTTCGATCACCTGGTCGAACGCTTCGTCGAAGGCGAAGCGGAAACCGCAGCGGCGCCGGCTCCGCGCCAGCGACCTGGGAACGTGCAGTCGATCGAAGCGCAGGATCGCCCGCTCCGGCGGGCAGAACCAGAGCAGTGGCAGGTTCTCCACGGGCCAAGGGAAGATCCCCTGGCGATAAGCCGCCAAAACCGACTCCGCGTGCAGGTCGCCGCCAATGGCAACGATGCCCTCGGGGCTTGCCGTGCGCGGGTCTGGGAAGTTTACGATCGCCATAGCCACGTGCCTTCACGCGATGGACCGGTTGCGCGGTGCTCCGGCACCGTCACCGTCTTTCCATTCCGCGTCCGCTTTCGCAAGGTTTGGTTGTCCGCCCCACCCCCTTCGGATACCGTACCGGCATCCCATGAGTGACGCTCAACACAGACGCAAAACGCGCCGGGTGCGGGTTGGCAGCACCGCCATCGGCGGCGACGCCGAAATCGCAGTGCAAAGCATGTGCGCCACCAAAACCCGCGATATCGACGCCACCGTCGCGCAGACCGACCAGCTGCATCGGGCGGGAGCGGACATCGTCCGCATCGCCATCGACAACGAAAAGGAGGTCGAGGCGCTGCGCGAGATCCGGCGGCAAACCGAGGCCAATCTCTCGGTCGATCTCCAGGAGAACTACCGGCTGGCCGACAAGGTTGCCGGCATCGTCGACAAGATCCGCTACAACCCGGGCCACCTGCACCACATCGAGCGGGAAAAATCGATTGCCGAAAAGGTCGAATGGCTGGCCTCGGTGGCGCGCGACCACGGCTGCGCCATCCGGGTCGGCGTCAACTGCGGCTCGGTCGCTCCCGACTTCCTCGAACGCTATCCCGACCAGCAGCTCGAGGCGCTGGTGCAGTCGGCGGTGCACCACTGCCGCCTGCTCGAGGATCTCGACTTCGACCAGTTCGTCGTCTCGCTCAAGGATTCCGACCCGGACAAGGTGATCACCGCCAACCGGCGCTTCGCCGCCGTCGCGCCGGAGGTGCCTTTGCACCTCGGCGTCACCGAGGCCGGCCTGCCGCCGCAGGGGATCACCAAGACCCGCGTCGCCTTCGAGAAGCTCCTCGCCGAGGGGATCGGCGAGACCCTGCGCGTCTCGCTGACTCTGCCCAACGAACGCAAGCATGAAGAAGTCGAGGTCGGCCACGCCATCATCGACGACGTGCGCAACGGCCGCTTCATCTCGGTCCCCGACCTCGACGGCCTCAACATCATCTCGTGCCCGAGCTGCTCGCGCGTCGAGAACGAAGCCTTCGTCAACCTGGCGCAGGACGTGCGAACGATGACCGAGTACGCCAGCCAGCACGACATCACGATCGCGGTCATGGGTTGCCGGGTGAACGGTCCGGGCGAAACCGACGACGCCGATCTCGGCCTCTGGTGCGGGCCTTCGACGGTCGTTCTCAAACGCAAGGCGGAACGGGTCGGCGCATTCGGCTACGACGTCGTCCTCGACAAGCTGCGCGACGAGCTCGACGCGCTGATCCGCCAACGCGCGGCCTGAGAAACCGATAGCGGTCGAGTGAGACGATGGCGCGGCTTCCCAAGATGACGATCGCTTTCGTGATCCGCCGCTGCACGCTCGAGCTCGGCCACCCGCCGAACCCGAGCGAGTTCGCCGCCTGGGCGAACCGCGACGGCGCCGACCAGCCGCGCCCCTTCGGTCGCTCGATCACCACCAAGGAAGCGGCGCTGCTGCTGCGCAACCAGGATCGCCTGGTGTCGGCGCGTAGCGCCGCTCC
>JAUIGL010000153.1 GCA_030430165.1 bacterium
AAATGCTGGGCCCGGAGTACGAATCGGCGATCGAGATCTTTTCTCGGCTGCGTCACCGGTTGGCGGCGGACGGTTGGTCCTTCGAGCGCCGCAAGCAGCTCTTCGACAGCCTGCTCGACTCCGATTTTCTCGGCCTCTTGCGCACTTGCGACGGCGAAGCCATCGACCGCCTGCTCCGCGAGCACACCGGGGAGCCGATTTCCGTAGAGTCTCTCGGCGGGGGTAGCTGAGGTGGTCGCGCTGGTCCTTTTCGCCTCGAGCATGGCGCTCTACCTGGTGGCGGCGGCGGGCTTCGTCAGTCACCTGACGATGCTGCGCGATGCGCCGCGCCGGGTCGCCCTGGGCGCCCTCGGCCTGGCCTTCGCGATGACCACCGCTGGTCTTCTGGCGCACGGCTTCGAGGGCTTTGCGCTGCGCTCGTCGCACGATCAGCTGGCGCTGCTGGCATGGTTTCTGGTCGCGGTCTACCTGCTGCTCCAGCTGCGCTATCGCTTGGCCGTGGTGGGCGCTCTGGTCAGTCCGTTGGCTTTCCTGCTGACGCTGTCCGCTTACGTCGCCTACGCCGGTGCGGACGACCTCGGTGGCTCCCTCGCCAGTGCCTGGCTGCCGGCGCACGTTGCCCCGGCGTTCCTGGGGTACGCGATTCTCGTCGTCGCGTCCTGCCTCAGTCTGATCTACCTGCTCCAGGAGCGGCAGCTCAAGGCGAAGAAAATCACCGGGTTGGCGCGTCGCTTGCCGTCTCTCGAGACACTCGACGACCTCAGCTACCGCTGCGTCGCCTGGGGCTTCGCGCTGTTTACCATCGGCATCATCACCGGATCGATTCTCGCCAAAGTGGCGTGGGGCACCTTCTGGTCGTGGGAGCCGGTGCAAATTCTCTCGCTGCTCGCCTGGCTGTTGTACGCGCTGCTGCTCCAGTCGCGCTCGTCGGGCTGGCGCGGCCGCCGCGCCGCGACCCTGACGCTGGCTGGTTTCGTGCTCCTCGTCGTGTCGTTCCTCAGTCTCAACTTCGGGTTTTCCCACGGGAGCGCGGTCGGATGATGGAGAGGGAAGTGGTCGTCGTCGGCCTCAACCACCGCACCGCGCCGGTCGACGTACGTGAGATGATGGCTCTCGAGGGCGACCGCATCGACGAGGTCAACCGGAGCTTGTGCGCGATCGGTGGAATCAACGAGGCGGCCGTTGTCTCGACCTGCAATCGCGTCGAAGTGATCGCCTGTACCAACGACTGGGAGCGTACCCGCAACCAGATCATCGACTTGCTCCGGGCCGACCGCCCGGCGGCGCAGGAGATCGCCGATCATTTGTACACCTTCCGCGACCGCGAGGCGGTGCGCCACGTGTTCCGAGTCGCCTCGAGCCTCGACTCGATGGTGGTCGGCGAGCCGCAGATCCTCGGCCAGTTGAAGGATTTCTACGCCCGCGCGGCGAGCGTCGGCGCTACCGGAACGGTTCTGCATCGCTGCTTCCACAAGGCGTTCTCGGTTGCCAAGCGGGTGCGCACCGAAACTGCGGTCGCCGCCCGCGCGGTCTCGGTCGGATCGGCTGCGGTCGAGCTCGCCGGTCAGATCTTCGATCGTTTCGAGGACAAGACGGCGATGCTGATCGGCGCCGGCGAAATGGGCGAGCTGGCGGCGCGGCAGCTGGTGGCGAGCGGTGTCGGCGGCTTGATGGTGACCAATCGCACCTTCGATCGCGCGGTCGAGCTGGCCCGCGAGCTCGGCGCCACGCCGGTTCCCTTCGACGGATTCCATCGCTATCTGCCGATGGCCGACATCGTCATCGGCGCCACCGCGGCGACCGGCTACGTGCTCACTCGCGACCTGGTGACGACGGCACTGCGCGAGCGCAACAGCAAGCCGGTGTTCTGTATCGACGTCAGTGTCCCGCGCAACTTCGATCCCCAGATCAACACGCTCGACAACGTCTACGTCTACGATATCGACGATCTTTCCGAGGTGGCGCACGAGAATCTCGAAGAGCGAGCGCGTGAGGCCGGCAAGGCCGAGGGCATCGTTCTCGCCGAGGTCGAGTCGTTCTGGCGCTGGTTCTCCCAACTGGAGGTCGTGCCGACGATCGTCGCCCTGCGCGACAAGGCGGAGCGCATTCGCCGCGCCGAGCTAGATCGCGTGCTTTCACTGTTGGGTCCGCTCACCGACGAGCAACGCGCCGCGCTCGAGGCGATGTCGTCATCGATGATGAACAAGATTCTGCACACCCCGATCACGCAGTTGAAGCAACAGGAGCCGCGCGATCAGCTCCTTTTCGTCGATGCGGTGCGCTCGCTGTTTGGAATCGACGAATCGGGAGAGTCGTGAGGCTTCGCATCGGCACGCGGGCGAGTGCGCTCGCCCTGGCGCAGACTGGTTGGGTTGCCGAACGGATCCGCGAAGCGGTCGCCGGAGCGGAGACCGAGATCGTCCACATCAAGACCTCGGGCGATCGGATCCGCGACGTGCCGCTGGCAGAGGTCGGCGGTAAGGGGCTCTTCGTCAAGGAGATCGAGGCGGCGCTGCTCGCCGGCGAGATCGACTGCGCCATCCACTCGATGAAGGATCTGCCGGGTGACGCGCCTTCTCCGCTGGCGATCGCCGCGGTGCCGGTGCGCGAGGATCCGCGCGACGTCCTGGTGTGCAGCGGTGATCGGCCGGGCCTGCGCCAGGGGATGCGGGTCGGGACATGCAGCCCGCGCCGCGCCGCCCAGCTGTTGGCGATGGATCTCGGCCTCGAGGTAGTCCCGCTGCGCGGCAACGTCGGCACCCGTCTCGACAAGGTCGTCGGCGGCGAAGTCGACGCGACCTTGCTCGCGGCTGCCGGGTTGCACCGGCTCGGCCTCGAACCGGCCAACGCCGAGCCGCTCGACGCCGCCGACTTTCTGCCGGCATTGGGGCAGGGGGCGCTGGCGGTGCAAACCCGCCCCGGAGAGCTCGAGTCGCTGCTGGCGGTGATCGAGGATCCTCAGAGCCGCGTCGCGGCGGAGGCCGAGCGAGCCTTCCTCGCGCGGATCTGCGGCAACTGCGTGACCCCGCTCGCCGGACTGGCACGAGTCGACGGCGAGCGCGTCGAGCTCGACGCCGCGATCGCTCATCCGAGCGGTTCACCGATTCTGCGCGACCGCGCCAGCGGGCCGCGCGAGCAGGCCGCCGAGGTCGGCCGGGCCCTGGCGGAGCGGCTGCTCGAGCGCGGCGGGGCCGAGTTGCTGCGTTCGATCGGCCTGTCGCTATGAGCGGCGTCGGCGTCGTCTATCTGGTCGGGGCCGGCCCGGGCCGGCCGGGGTTGCTGACGCTCGAGGGAGCTCGGCGGCTGAGCCAGGCCGATGTCGTCATCTACGACTACCTCGCCAATCCACGCCTGCTCGATCACGCGCCGGCCGACGCCGAACGGATACTCGTCGGCAAGCACGGCGGCGGCGACGGTGTCCCGCAGTCGGCGATCAATGGCTTGCTGGTGGAGAAGGCGGAGGCCGGCAAGACGGTGGTCCGCCTCAAAGGCGGCGACCCGCTGGTGTTCGGTCGCGGCGCCGAGGAAGTTCGCGTGCTGCGCGCAGCGCGCATCCCGTTCGAGATCGTCCCCGGCGTATCGTCCGCGCTCGCGGTGCCGGCCTACGCCGGGATTCCAGTGACCGATCGAGAGCGATCGTCTTCGTTTACGGTCCTCACCGGCTACGAGTACCCCGACAAGGCCGAGCTCGCCGTGCGCTGGGACGCGATGGCGCGGCGCGGTGGAACGCTGGTGGTGCTGATGACGACGCGCCAGCTGCGCAACAACATGGCGCGCTTGATCGCCAACGGCATGGCGGCCGATACGCCGGCCGCGGTGGTCGAGTGGGGAACCGTCAGCGGTCAGCACACGGTCACCGGAACCGCGGCGACCATCGCCGAGCTCGCCGAGAAGGCCGGCATCGGGCCGCCGGCGCTGGCCATCGTCGGTCAGGTGGTCGGCTTGCGCGACGAGCTCAGCTGGTTCGAGCACAAGCCCTTGTTCGGCCGAACCATCGTCGTCACCCGCCCGCGAGCGCAGGCCGAGGGCTTCGTTCAGGCTCTCGAGGACCTCGGCGCCGACGTCCTGCCGTATCCGACGATCGAGATCGTCGATCCGCAGACCTGGGAGCCGGTCGATGCTGCGATCGATGCGATCGAACGCTTCGACTGGGTCGTGTTCACCAGCGTCAACGGCGTCGAGCGCTTCCTCGACCGCATGCTCGACCGCGGTAAGGACGCCCGCGCGCTGCACGGTGCCCGTCTCGCCGCGGTCGGCCCGGCGACCGGCGCGGCGCTGCGCCGC
>JAUIGL010000096.1 GCA_030430165.1 bacterium
GAATGGGGGCAAAGCCCCACCAATATATCTTCGGTGCGTTCCAAACGTCCCGATCGCGGTCGAGACGCTTCGGACGCTCTCCGAGTTTCAAACTGACCCACTACTCACCACGCCGCGGGTTTGACAAGCCCGCCCAGCGGCCAAAAACTACCGCGTGTACCAGATCGGCGCCGTGTAAGCACGATCTCGCGGCGCGCCCGGAGGGCCAGGCGCCGACGTTCCTGTACCCCGTACCCTGAACGCCAAGCGGCTGGTCGCGCCACCCACGAACCCCGCACCCACCAACCCCGCTGTACGCCGTCCCCCGTACCCCTTACCCTGAACAGCAACACAATGAGCGAAGCCTCCGACCCGCCAGCCAACCGCCTTTCGCCGGGCACTCTCTTCGCCTACGGGCTGCCGGCGGTCGCCTTCGGGTTCTACCTGTTCGTCATTCAGTTCTACTTCCTCAAGTACGCCACCGACGTGATGCTGGCGTCGCCCGCGATCATCGGGGTCCTGTTCGGAGCGGGTCGCCTGTGGGACGCGGTCACCGACCCACTGGTGGGCCACTGGAGCGACCGAACCCATCGCCCCGGCGGCCGGCGGCGCCCCTGGATGATCGCCGGCATCCCACTCCTCGCGGCGTCCTTTCTGATGGTGTGGATGCCGCCGCTCGGGCCCGGCGATCCCCTTCTTGTGGCCTGGTGGGCGCTGTCGTTGTTCGGGTTCTACACCGCCCTCACGATCTACACGATTCCGCATGCGTCGCTCGGCGTCGAGCTCAGCGACGACTACCACGAACGCACGCGTGTCTTCGGCGTGCAGCGCATGTCCTTCGTCACTGGAATGATGCTGTCGTTCGGCGCGATCGGCTACATCTCGACGGCAACCGACCCAGCCGCAGCCGCAGCCGTGATCGCGGGTGCCGGGGCGATCGTCGCTTCGGCCGTCCTCGCACTCGCTCCATTGCGCATACGCGAGCGATACGCGGGAGCTCCAGGCGGTGAGTCGCGCAACCCTTTCGCCGCCCTGCGCGACGTCTTGCGAAACCCGCACGCGCGAGTCGTCCTGCTGGCTTGGTTCGCCGACGGTTTCAGCGGCGGCGTGCTCGGCGTCCTCGCACCCTTCGTCAGCGAATACTTGCTCGGCCGGCCGGATCTGGTCGCCGTGCTCCCCGCCGCCTTCCTGGTTCCCGCCGTGATCGCAATTCCCATCTGGGTGCGAGCTTCGCGTCGCTTTGGGAAACGAGGGGTGTGGACCGCTGCCCTGCTCGGAACCGCGGCTTGCTTCGCGGCGATCTTCTTCGTTCCTCCGAGCCAGGTGCTCGTCCTCTGCGTGCTCCTCGCCGGAGCGGGCGCCTGCTTCTCCGCGGGCGGCGCCATCGGTCAATCGATGCTCGCCGACACGGTCGACTACGACGAGCTGCAGACCGGCGAACGCAAAGAGGGAGCCTACCTCGCCGCGTGGGGCTTCGCCCTCAAGCTGTCCCTCGGTACCACCATCGCCCTGACCGGCGTCGTTCTGCAGGCAAGTGGGTTCCGCCCCAACGTCGCGCAAACCGAGACCGCCCTACTGACGATGCGCGCCATGTTCAGCGGCTTCCCGGTGCTGGCGACCCTCACCGCCGTCGCCATCCTGCAACGCGTCACCTTCGACGCTGCCGCCCACGCCGAAACCCGTGCGGCGCTCGACGAGCGAGCGAGCCGACGCTAGGCGACCGCCGGCTGGCAGCGAGAGACTCGCGCTCGCGAGCTAGCCTTCTCCTGGAGGGGAATCGTTGTCGCCTTCCAGTGAATCCGGAGGGGAAGCGATGTAGAGCTGCACACCGGCGGCCACGTCCTCGTCGGTAATCCTGAATCGGACGGTGGGATACGTCGTCCCCTCCTTCTCGGCACTGACGTCATAGGTGACGTTGCGCGGCATGTTGAGCCAGGTCACGCCACCGTCGAGCGAGGTACTGGTCCAGGTGACGTCGGGAATCACGTCCTCGTTGAAGTAGATCGGCCCGATCGCGTCCCCCTGGGACGGAGAGATGGTCATCGTGGCACCGGGGTCGCCGTGCGGCAGCCGGTCATCGTGAATGCTGCCCCAGGACTTGCCGACGGTCACCACCATCGCGTTCTCGAAGACGAAGTCCGGATACCCGTTCGCCCGGATCATGCCCTCCACGAAGGGTAACATGAGGACGCGATAGAAGTCCGGGTCGATGTACTGGATGGCCAGATCGACGTCGTCCTCGTCGACGATCGTGATGACGTTGGTCTTCGTCGTGATCCAGCCCTCTCGGTCGTAGACGAAAGAAAACTCCAGATCGACGCCCGCATCTTTGACGACGTACATCGTCCACCACCCGGTCTCGTCGGTGGTGATCGCCCGCTCCTTGGTCCACGGGTATTCGGCAATCCACACCGGCGTGTCGGGAACGACGGCATGGTAGTCGAGGTAGTTCCCTTCCAGATCGCGGCCGAAATGGTTGGTCTTGCCACTCAGCTTCACGATGGTGACGGGCCGCCCCATGATCGACCCGCTCAAGCGCAGAGACGGGTCGTCCTCGCTCTTGTCGATCACGTCCTGAATGACACCCGCGGGCAACTGGCGCTCGGTGAACACGAGCACGTTGGGCGCAAGCTCCTGGGATGCATCCGTCCCGTCGCCACACGCGAGTGGAGCCACGCACGCGAATGCGATCAAGATTGCCGGCCAAAGTCTCTTCATCCGTTACCCATTTCCTCCTGAGGCCCAGCGGTTTCGGACCGTCGCACCCGTTCGGGATCAGGCCATGAAGGCGGGTTTCCTGCCCGAATATCAACCCATGGTGCGCGATTGCAGCAACGGAGCCGCATGGGTTCGGACATACGCCGTCGAAAGCCAACGCTCGACATACCAAAAATGATATGATAGCCGATCTCCAATGTGGGAGATCTTCGAGCACCGGCGCATCTCCCGCCGAGTCAGGCAACTGCCGCCCGAGGTACTGAAGCGCTACGAGAAATGGAAGGACGTCGTCAGGATGTCCGGGCCCCGGGGGCTGCGCCTGATCAAAGGGTTTTATGACGAAACGTTGCGCGGGGAATGGAAGGGGCACCGATCTTCGAGGCTCGGGAATCAATATCGAGTGCTATACAAGATCGAGGGTCGAGACGTGCTGGTGATGGTGATCGACATCACCGCCCACGACTACCGCAGAAAGGGATGACGATGAGACGGGATTTTCGAAGGGCACGGAAATCCATCGACGTATCGGTGGGCGAATCGGTGCGAATCATCCGCGAGCTGCAGGAACTGACGCAGGACGAGGTCTCTCAGCGAACGGGGATCCCGCAATCGACGATCTCCGCCATCGAGAACGACCGAATCAACCTTGGGGTCGAGCGTGCAAAGGTCATCGCCCGAGCCCTGAGATGCCACCCAGCCGTCCTCGTCTTCCCTGGCTGGGACATCGAGGAGTCAGCAGCGTAAACCTTTTCGTCCGTCGGGTGTCGGGCGAGAAATGCTCAAAACGGCCCTGCAGGTTCAGCATCCGCGCGCTCCGCTAGCTGGTAGTGAGGGGCCATCGGGACTCCATCTGGGTCTACCAACGGGAAATGGCATGGGGTGTAAGCTCCCCACACACGTCGGCCCGGCGGCCCCCCTGGCCGCGGCCAGGAAGGAGCGAGCCGCAAACCCGCACCACCGACCCCGTCGGCTATTGAATTAGCAAGACGCTTCTGGGCACGATTCTCGCCGAATGGATCTGCTCCGCTAAGAGCGCGGCGAGTCTATGCACGGAGGAGAACGATGAGGACAATCTTGCATCAGACCGGTCACGCGACTTTCATCCTCGCGTGCTCAGCGGCGTTCGCCATCGCTGCACCGACGGGCGCCGAGAAGTGCGAGCTACTGAAGAACAGGTTCGCCGGAAAGTACGCGCTCTGTCGCGCCAAAGCGAACGCCAAGTCGATCAAGAAGGGAGTCGCGGCCGACTACTCCAAGTGCGAGGCCAAGCTCGACAAGTGGTGGGCCAAGGCGGAGCTGCCCTCCGCCTGCCTCGACGCCGTCGGTGTCGAGGCGATTCGCGACTTCGTCACCGCCAACAGCGGAGCGA
This sequence comes from bacterium, assembly GCA_030430165.1. Lineage (GTDB taxonomy): Bacteria > Desulfobacterota > Binatia > HRBIN30 > CADEER01 > CADEER01. The sequence continues at coordinate 4,067 of JAUIGL010000096.1, forward strand.
TCGCCGGCGCCCTGGCGCCCGGTGGTACGCTGCCGGAGTGCGGCGACGGCGCCGTCAACGTCGCCGGAGAGCAGTGCGACGGCGGAGACCTCGATGGATACACCTGTGTTTCGTTGGGACAGGTCGGCACCCTTGGTTGTGACGGCTCCTGTGACTTCGACGTTGCTGGATGCTCGAGCTGCTCGTCGCTGGGCGGGGTCGACGTCGGCGGCTCCTGTTGGTTCCTCGGCGCCGCCACCGATTGTGATACGGCCTGCGCCAACGCCGGCCTCAGCTACGACACGGCAACCTTGGACTATGCGGGAAGCGGCGGGACCCTGGCTCAATGCTACCAAGTGCTGGACGCACTCGGGCAAACAGCTCCGCCGTTCGCCAATGTAGGCGACTTCGATTGCCTCGGCGACGAGAACATCGCGGTCAGCGGCATCGGCTGCGCGGTGACCGACCCGCTGTTTCCGCTTCGAATTCGCTGCACCGCGACGCCAACCGGCCCATCCGCCAGCCACCCGGACATCTGGCGCGCGTGCGCTTGCGAGTAGACAGAGGCCTGCAGCCAGCACACGACCAAATAGGTCGGCATCGCGAGTGACGGCGCGGCTTCTCTATACGCAGCGAGGTGCAACGCGGATGCAATGGGGGTCGAACCATCACGACACCCCGAAATCACGGGATAAAGGGGAACTTTCGGCCCGAATAGCCGCCTATGCAGCGCGATTTCGGTGGCGAAATTACGCTCCATAAGCGGCGCCTCCACCAAGACCCAGTTGCGCCGAGTCTGCCCTTATCGGGTGCGGTTTCACCGCCGAAATCGCGCCCCATGGGCTGATTTCGCGGCCGAAAACCCGCCTAATTCGCACGATCTCGACGGGTTCTGATGGTCCGACCCCAGATGGCCCAGAAAGAGCACCTCCTTCGTCCCGAGGAGCGAACGTCGGTCGCATGACAGAGGAGCCCATAGACTACTCCCGTTGCACCGTCGACGAGCTCGAGGATGTCGAACGCAACATCGACCCCCAGCGGTTCCCCGAGCGGCTCGAAGAAGTCCGCCGCCAGCTGGCACGACGCCGTGCGACCAGCCCCGGAGCTGTGCCGCTAGCGCAGAGTTGCGCGCTTCGCCTCTCGATCAAGCGACTCATCACTCAGTCGTGGGTACTATTCGTGACGAACTGGCGTTTGCTAACCGCGCTGTCTGTCGTGGCCGTACCTCTGGGTGCGCTGACCGCATATCTGGGTGGCGTGCTGCATTCCTACATTCGCCCAGACAGCCGACTTGTCGCCTGGATCGTACACCTATCGGTTTATGTCCTCTGCTCAGCCGCGATCACAGTCGTTGCGCTCCCCTGGCACAGGCTGGCACTGATCCCCGAAGAGTCGGCCGAGCGCAGGCCGCGATGGGATCGACACCATCTTCGGTTCTGGAAGTGGTGCGCAACGCTCGCGGTCTTGTCCACCGCGGGCCAGGTGCTGCTCCGAATCGTCGTCGCACTCGTCGTCGCGGTCCTGGCACAGATGAACCTGGGCAACATTGCGTCACTCGTCACAAGCACGGCCGCTGCTCTCATCGCCATCACGGCCTTCTGGTGCATCGGGGCAAGGATCAGCCTGGTGCTACCGGCAGCCGCGATAGGCGTCCCGACCAGCCTGAGCAACGCATGGTCGCAAAGTATGGGGAACGGCCTCAGATTGGGAGCAGCGCTGTTCCTGGTGATCGCGCCGATCTGCGCAGTCTTCGCAACCCCCGAGCTACTCTTGGACAACGCCGGCCTGAGCGAAGACCCTGCATCGCCACGTAGCCCGATCCGGTATTTGTGGTGGTGGCTCGCCATCCCCGCGCTGACGGCCTTGGAAGCAGGTGTGTTGGCCGCAGCCTACCAAGAGCTTTCCGCCGAGCGTGCCTCCTAGGCTTCATCAGGGATCGGATTCCAGAAGGCTGCGATCCGACAGATGAATCTACCGTTTCTCTTGTTTCCGTCGCCCGGCCCGGGCACCGCCTGTTCCCGGCACTGGCGCGGTTTTCGTCCTCTGTGTTAGGCGTCGACGATGTTCAAAGTGCTCGCAGCATTGCTGATCCTTGCAGCGTCCGGGTGTTCGGGCGACGACGATGGTGACTTCGGCCAACTGCCGACGCAAATGGCGACAGCGTCCCCTACCCCGACGCCGGGGCCCCTTCCGGGCATCGACCCGGATCTGCAGTTCTCCATGTATTGGCACTCATGCCCGGGCGCACCGTTCAACTGCGCCGAGTACGACGTCACCGTCGACGCCACGGGACTGGTTACGTTCGACGGGAAAGCGTGGGTGGAGCAAATCGGGCAAGCGACGCAGCGTGTCAGTGCAACCCAACTGCAGGAGCTCGTCGAAGAGCTCGACCGAGCCGAGCTCTTCGAACGACCATGCTGTACGTGCGGCAGCGAGCCTCCGTTGACCGACTCTCCGAGCTCACGCTTCGACATTCGACAGGGTGAGATGCACACCCAGGCGTCTCACTATCACGGATGCTGGCAATCCCCGGACCACGAGCGAATCACACAGTTGGTGGCCGCAACCGTGGACTTGCTGGACCTATGTCCGTGGATAGGCAGTGAGGGCTTAGCTCGGCAGTGTACCGACTAGGCAGACGATCCCTCGAGGACGCCGACCATCCGCACCAGCCCAAGAGGCTGGCCTCATGTAACGCAGCCTCCGAAAACCCGGGACGGTTCGAGGACCAACCCAGTTTGTTAATTCACCTGCTTCAACTTGTCCCTGAGATCTCGAAACACTACATCCAGCGCCGCTTCGCAGTCGTTGAATCCAAAGCGCCCTACGTATTTGGACGTGACGAGCGCTTTCCCGGTCTTGGGATCTTCGAAGGAGATGTCAAAGTAGTTGAAGGTCTGGTGCACCACGTCCCAGTATGTTTGGTAGTCGGCAAAGACGATCAGGTCGGGCGGACGATCGGATCCCTCCGGGACCACTTCAAAACCGAGCCCCCGGAGACGTGACTTGATACTCCCTTCAAGATCCCAGGAGTCGTCAGGCAGTTCGAGAACCACGGTCCGAAATCGCTCAGTGTCGATCGCCGAGTGAACGACCGTTTCAGCGTAGCTGTTCCCGAGACTGCACGAGACCGACGAAATCAAAAGAGCACACAAGAGGAACCCTCTAAGCATCAATGCCTCTCCGATCTTCCCCCCGGGTCGGCCCGAGGACCAAATCAACGATCGCTTCTGCAAAACCATGCTCAATATCCTCGATCGTCGTGGATGCGCCATAAACACCGCCCCAGGCAAACGTCTTCTTGACTGAGTACTTTGCCAAGATGTCACTCTGAAGTTTTCCTCGAATCGTGACAATTGCGTTGATGTGAGCTTGGCCGTATCCAGCTCCTTGGAGAGCTCTGGCAACTGGGTCGCCTGCCTCGTACTTCGTGATGCGCACTGAGAGCACGAGGGTGTCCGGATCATCTTCGGCAGCCGGCACCTCCTCGAACCAATTCGAGTCACGCTCTTTGAACTTGGCGTAAATCAACTCAGAGATCCTGCTCTCGACCGAGCTATCGAGAGCGAGAGCCTTTCGGGATTCGACTTCGACCTGAAGGCTGGTGAAACTCGACAGGGAAACGTCTTCCGGAAGTTCTACCAATGCTCGGCTGGCTGCTGGCGAGCCAGCGCAGCCTACGGACGAGAGCACCACGCAGGCGAGCGAAAACGCCAGAAAAGCCACCATGCGCGGTCTCTGCTGCACGCCACAGCACGTAATCGTATCCCTCAGCAACTGTGCTACCTCGTCAACGTGCTCAATCGGACAGCACCGGTTTCCGGGAATCGATGCAGGCGCACCTCATCGGTTTCGAACTGTCCCCCGGGGCAAAGCCATTCAGCCCGCGCTGCCGTCACCTCTGACGCACCAACGCTACCGCACGCCCCAGGAAAGAAAAAGCTCCCGCAGTACGGGAGCTTTTCGAGTGAGCCGTCCGCGGATCGAACGCGGGACCCTCTGCTTAAAAGGCAGATGCTCTAACCAGCTGAGCTAACGGCTCGTGGTGATCTTGGGATTGAATACGAGTCCCGGTGACCGGTCAAGGTAGCGCCGGCGGATCACCACGATCGGCGAAGCGTGACGGTCCGCAAAGCGCACGCAGTCGGCGGAGCAGTGGATCGGATTGAAGTTCCGAACAGGGTTCGGAGCCTCGCTGTCGCTCGGTCATCTCTGTCCCCCTCACCCGCGCTCCGCGCGGCCTCTCCCGCGAGGAGAGGCGAATTGTATTCGGCTCTCGCCGCATGGACGGGCAGAGTGCCGGCGGCAGTTACTGCATTCGCAGCAGGATGTCGGCGCCGACGCGTTCGAGAACCTCGTAGCGAGGTTCCCAGGCTGGCAGGATCATCACTTGGTCCAGGCCGGCTGCTTCGAAGCCGCGCAGGCGCTCGACGATCTGGTCGGCGGTGCCGACGATGCAGCTGGTGCCAATCAGCTCCGCGGTCACGAACCGCTCCTCTTCTGGCAGCACCCAGCAATTGTGCCCGGCGTGAATCCGCTGGTGTAGGCGATCCTGCGGCGTTGCTTCGACGACGGCGCAATAGTCGTCCCATACGTCGGCGACAAAGCGCGGCGGCGCCTTGCCGAACTGGCGCCACTGCTCGTAGGCGTAGTGCAACGTCGCCACGGCGTAGGCACCGCACTCGGCGCGAATCCTCGGCGAATCGAGCGTCTCGCCCGGGTCGAGCACCGAGATCGTCGTCAGCGCGGTCGTGTAGTACGCGTCGCGATCCAACCCTGCCCCACCCGTCCCGGCCTCGATCGCGCGCCACAGGTGATCGAGAACCGCAGGCGCAGGCGGCATCGCCAGCACTGCACCATCGCCGTAGCGTCCGGCGAGGCCGAGCGAGCGCGGGCCGAAACCGGAGACATACAGCGGAATCGGGTCCGCGAAGTTCACGAAACCACGATCCGGCATCAGATGACGGATCGGCGTGCCATCGGCAAGCAGGCCCTCTTCGCCGCGGATCAGCGGTCGCAGGGTCTGCAGATACTGTTCGAACGCGGCGATCCGCTGCGGCGAGCGGTTCATCATCCGCATTGCGGTATTGCCGGTGCCGACTCCGAGAAAGGTGCGGCCGGGCGCCAGGGCGTTGATGGTACCGATGCTCGCCGCGGTCACCGCCGCCGGACGAGTACCCGTAACCGCAACCCCGGTTCCGATGCGGATCTTGCTAGTGGCCGCCGCCGCGAGGGCGAGCGCGGCGTAGCAGTCCGACCAGATCATCTGGCTGTCGGCGAGCCAGGCGTGCGAATAGCCGAGTTGCTCGGCGCGCTCGATGTAGCGGATGTCGCCAACGTGCGACGCGATACAGACCCCGATATCCATGCCACCCGAGTAGTGGAGCACACTGACCGCCGCAAGCGACCGGGGCCCGGGCTATGACAAACGAGCGAAGCCCCGCATACTCGAGCTGGGCCGCCGCTTTGGATTCTCCGATCCATCGAGCCGCGCCGCAGCGCCAGGAGTGAACATTGCCGAGCATCGAACCCACATCGCCGCCACAAAGGGACGCGCCGGTCATCGACGACAGCGTCCGCACGCAGGTCGTCTGGCGCGACTCGCGCGAGGCGGCGCTGCGAGTCCTGCGACCGGCGGCAAGCCGGGCCTTCTTCAAGCTCGTGTCCTTTGCATTGGCGACGGCACTCGCACTGGCGGCCTGGCGCGCGCTGACCATTAGCCTGCCCACCGAGCAACGCGCGGTACTGTTCCTGCTCGTCCTGTCGATCGGACTGTGGGCCACCGAGGCGGTCCCGGCCTTTGCGGTGGGCTTCATGATCCTCGGGTATCTGGTTCTCGTCCTCGGCACGGATCTCGTCCTGCCCGAGCCTTGGGACGTCACTCCCTACACGAACATGTGGGCGAGCCCGGTGATCTGGCTGATCCTCGGCGGGTTCTTCCTCGCCGAGGGAATGTCGCGCACCGGACTCGACCGCAAGCTGCTGACCGTGGCGATCCGGCCCGCCGGCACGCGACCCGATCGGGTGCTGCTGGCGCTGATGCTGACCAGCGCCGCGGCTTCGATGTTCATCTCGAACACCTCGACCACCGTGCTACTGGTGGGCGCGGTGCTTCCGTTGTGCCGTCGCATGGATCGCGACGACCCGTTCGCTCGCGGCCTTCTGGTCGCGATCCCGCTGTCGGCGGCGGTCGGCGGCATGGGCACCATCATCGGTAGCGCGCCCAATGCGATCGCCGCGGGCTCCGCGGCCGAGTTCGGGCGCACCGTCGACTTCGTCGAGTGGATGATGATCGGCGCGCCGATCGCTCTCGTCCTCGTGCTCGTCGGTTGGGCGTTCGTGCTGAGACGCTATCCGCCGCGAGTCGAAGAGATCTCGTTCGATGTCGGCGACGACGACCCGGGCGCCGAAGGGCGGCGCGAACGGATCATCGTCGGCGCCGTCGCAGCGGTGACGGTCGGCCTGTGGATGACGACGCCGCTGCACGGGATTCACACCGCCGCCATCTCGCTGATTCCGATCGCCGCGCTGACGATGACCCAGATCGTCGAGGCAGATAGAGTACGGCAGCTTCCGTGGGACACACTCATTCTCGTCGCCGGCGGCCTGGCACTGGGCGCGGCGGTCGTCGATACCGGTCTCGCCGAACGGCTCGCATCGGCACTCGGCACGGTGACCGGACTCGGCTCCGCCCCCTTGGTTTACCTGGTGCTCGCGCTGGTCACGGTGGCGCTGTCGAACGTCATGAGCAACACCGCAACCGTCTCCGTGGTGTTGCCGGTCTCGGTAGCGCTCCTCCCAGGTCGCGAGCTGGAGACATGCCTCATTCTCGGCCTGAGCGCCTCGTGCGCGCTGCTGCTCCCGGTATCCACGCCACCCAACGCGGTCGCTTTCAGCACCGGCGAGCTCGAGACACGCGACTTCCGTCCGGGAGGCATCCTCATCGGCCTGCTCGGACCGATCGTCGTCATCGCCTGGGTGTTGCTGATCTCCGAGTCCGTCGTCGGGTAGCCACTGCCCCTCGGCTTCTTTCCCGCGGCTTTCTCGACTATCGTGCGACGACGATGATCGGGCACCTGCGAAACCTTTGGGCTACGGCAATGCCGCTCGCCATTCTCGCCGTGGCGGCGCAGGCGCAGTCGTTCGTTGCGTTCGAGAGCGGGCAGGTGCGTCCGCTCGCGATGTCGCCCGACGCGACGCGTGTCTTTGCCGTCAACACCCCGGACAACCGTCTGGAGATCTTCGACATTGCGCTTGGTTCACTTGCTCACCGCACCTCGGTGCCGGTTGGACTGGAGCCGGTCGCGGTAGCCGCACCCTCGAACGACGAGGTCTGGGTGGTGAACCACCTCTCGGACAGCGTCAGCGTCGTCGACGTCAGCAGCGATCCACCGCAGGTCGTTCGCACGCTGCTCGTCGGCGACGAACCGCGCGACATCGTCTTCGCCGACGGCTCGGCGGGCCTCCGCGCCTACGTCACGACGGCTCGTCGCGGCCAGAACTCTCCCATCGACCCGAAGTTGACGACACCCGGCGTCGGCCGCGCACTGGTCTGGGTGTTCGACCCGGACGACCTCGGCGCTACCTTGACCGGCACTCCGTTGGCAATCATCGAGCTCTTCGGCGACACGCCGCGCGCTCTCGCCGTTTCACCCGACGGCAATACCGTCTACGCCGCGGTCTTCCATTCCGGCAACCAGACGACGACGATCGCCGAAGGCGGAGTGTGCGACCTGGCCGCCGGCACGGGGAGCTGCGATGTCCACGGCTCGACGATGCCGGGGCCGTTGCCGCCGCCGCATACCAACTTCGACGGAACTCCCAGGCCCGAAACCGGCCTGATCGTCAAATTCGACCCGGCGTCCGGTGAGTGGCGCGACGAGCTCGACCGCGACTGGAAGGACTACCTGCGCTTCACTCTACCGGACTACGACGTCTTCGAGATCTCCAACACGTCGCTAGCGCAAACCGGCAGCGTTGCCGGCGTCGGCACGATTCTCTTCAACATGGCCGTAAACCCGGTCAGCGGAAAGGTGTACGTCAGCAATACCGAAGCAGTGAACGAAGTGCGCTTCGAGGGCCCGGGCAACTACGTCACGGCCAATGGCTTCAAGCCTGTGGGCGAACCGGCAAGCGTCGTCGGCCGGCTCCACGAGGCGCGGATCAGCGTGATCGACGGCTTGGGAACGGTCACCCCTCGCCACCTCAACAAGCACATCAACTACGCCGCGGTACCGAGCCCTGCCGGAACCAAGGACCACAGCCTGGCGACCCCACTCGAGATGGCGGTGAGCAGCGACGGGCAGACGTTGTACGTTGCAGCGTTCGGCTCGCAGAAGATCGGTGTCTTCGACACCGCAACCCTCGAAGACGACAGCTTCGTTCCGTCATCGACCAACCACATCACGCTCAGCGGGGGCGGGCCGAGCGGCGTCCTTCTCGACGAGGGCAACGACCGTCTCTACGTCCTCACCCGCTTCGACAATTCGATCTCCGTGGTCGACACAGTGGCCGCCAGCGAGACCGACCACCTCCCCCTCCACAATCCCGAGCCGGTAAACATCGTCGAGGGACGGCCCGTGCTGTACGACGCCTTCAACACTTCGAGCAATGGCGAGGCCTCGTGCGCCAGCTGCCACGTCTTCGGCGACGTCGACAGTCTGGCCTGGGACCTCGGCAACCCCGACGAAGTCGAAACCACCAACGCCCTGACCGTTGCCGACCCGGTCGTCGAAATCGGCTACAAGGACTTCCACCCGATGAAGGGGCCGATGACGACGCAGACACTGCGCGGGCTGGCGACACACGGCGCCATGCATTGGCGCGGCGACCGCTCGGTAGGGCACTTCGGCAGCGACCCCGAAGACGAAGCGCTGTCCTTCAACAACTTCATCGTCGCTTTCGAGGGCTTGCTCGGCAACGACGGCCTGATCCCCGACGCCGAGATGTTCAAGTTCACCGACTTCATGCTCGACGTCGTGCCGCCGCCCAACCCGATCCGCCCGCTAGACAACCAGCTCGCGGGTCTGGCCCGGCAAGGCGAGCAGATCTTCCCGCGCCCCGGCACCAGCGCGGAAGTACTGCGCTGCCGCGAGTGCCATGCGCTCGCGCCCCACGTCGGATTCTTCGGGGCGAATCGAACTCGCAGCTTCGACGAGGAGCCGCAGCAGCTCAAGGTTCCGCACCTCCGCAACATCTACACCAAGGTCGGGATGTTCGGCATGCCGCGGATCGACTTTCTCGCGGCCGGCAACAACGGTCACCAGGGACCGCAGATCCGCGGCTTTGGCATGCTGCACGACGGTAGCGTCGACACCGTGTTTCGATTTCTCGGCTCACCGCTGTTCACTCTGACCGACCTCGAACGCGAGCGACTCGAACAGTTCATGCTCGAGTTCCCGACCAACTACGCCCCGATCGTCGGTCAGCAGGCCACGTTGACGGCAGGTACCGGCGCAATCGCCGGAGCTCGCATCGATCTTCTGATCGAGCGGGCGGCGACCTGCTTCCCACTGCAGGGACTGCCCGCGGCATCCGAGTGCGACCTCGTCGCAAAGGGGAGCATCGGCGGCGAAGCCCGCGGCTGGCTGGGGCAGGTCCAGGGAGGCTGCGATTCTGGTCAGCCGGTCACCTTTCAGGGGGATCGCGCGGGCGACCCCGTGCTGACGGATGCCCAGTTGCGCGCTCTCGTCACCGGCGCAGACAGCCTTACCTACACCTGTGCGCCTCCCGCTTCGGGGCTTCGCATCGCTCTCGACCGCGACGAGGACGGGCACTTCGACCGCGACGAGCTCGACGCCGGCGCCGACCCGGCCGACCCGCTGAGCACACCGGGCCCCGCCTCTGCCGCCGCGCCGTTCTCGAGCAGGAAGGTCTTGATCGTCGACAACCCGTCCAACCTGGAGAAGCGCCGCAAGATTCTGATTGCGAGCAGAGACGACGGCATCCTGCCGCCCGCCCCCGGCAGCGCCGACGATCCGACCTGCAACGGCGATCCGTCCGATACGGTAAAGGCATCGGTGGTCATCTCCAGCGACAGCTCGGGACAGAGCCATCGCGCCGACATGCCCTGCCAGAACTGGCGGTTGCTGGGTTCGCCGGAGAAGCCCAGGGGCTACCGCTACAAGGACGCAAAGCTCGATTACGGGACCGTGAAAACCGCCTCCTGGAAGGAAGGCAGTCTCAAGTTGAAGCTGCAGGGCAAGGGCGAGTACTTCCTCGCCTACGATCTGATCGAGGGCGTTTCCCAGGGCACGGTGGACATCGCCCTGGACGGCAACGACAGCGGCAGTCTCTGCATGGCATGCCCGCCGGCGAATGGCCGCGACGGCTCGGACGGAAGAAAATTCTTCGGCAAGTCGTGCGAGGCGCCGGCCACCTGCGGTTCCTGATCTTCCCAACCCGGATGCCGGCCGATCAGGCCCGACGACTAGCGCGGCAGGCGTTGCTCGACGTCAGGCAGGGCGGGCAGGCGCTCGCTCCGCCCTCTTTGGTACCAGTAGGCAGTGCTCGAGTAGTCGTTGGCCAGCGCGTTGTCGTGTCCCGTCTCGATGGTGACGCGGATCGAACGCCGAAAGCGGATCGGGTCCTCGACATGGAACCGGTACATCGAGTTCTTGCCGGCCCACGGCCAATCGTCGGTTCCGCTGTAGACGGTAATCCCGTGGTACGGCGCCGAGTACTCCTGCTTGGGGCAGAACGCGGTGCCGAAGTAATCTTCGGTACCGGTTCCGTGCAAGCGCGGCGGCCACGGTTCGTCGTCGATGAAGATCATGTCGTCGCCCTCTCCGTACCAGTCGTTCACCTGGCGCTCGAAGACGTCGATGTTGAGGTTGCAGCCGACGTAGTGGCCATCGCCGCGGACGTCGAGAATCGTGTAGTTTCGTTCTCCGTCGAGGTTGGACGCCGACCACGGCGCGCCGACGCCAAACCCCGGGCCGGCCGGACGCTTGTCGCTGTACCCGTAGTCGCTGCGCTCGAAGCCCTGCTCGCGAGCGGTTCCCGCGGTCGGGTTGACCCGGTTCCACCAGGCGTGAAAGCGACCCAGATCCGCATCGACCGCGGGATGCTCTTCATAATCGATGTAGAAGAAGAATATGCGCGTCGACTCGCCCTGGTTCTCGATCTCGAAACGCGCGCCGTCGGCAAACGGCATCGGGAACCAGCAGTTGAACCCGCGGCCGTCGTCGGGGCTCATCTGCAGCGGTGCGGACACGAAGTTTCGCCGCAAACCGAATCCGATTCCGAAGAAGTCGCCGAGCGGCACCTCGACGCTCGGGGTCGACTCGCCATCCCAGAACGTCCGCAGCACCGTGCGCCGAAGATCTGCCGCCTCGTCGGGCAACGAAACCATCGTCATCCAAATGTGGCGCACGCACCCCGCGCCGGCGATCTCGCCGAGGCAGCGAACCGCTCCCGGCTCGATCATCAAGTAGTCGGCGTTGCCGCCGCTCCGATCCCAAGACGACAAGCGCCGGCTTTCGTAATCGCGAATGCGAGCGAGCTCGCCGAGTGACCCAGCACCGAATCCGATCATGCGAGCGCTGATATCACGAGAGCCCGCGTCGGGACCAATCGTTGGGCAGTCCGCGCATCGGCAGCGAGTACCCAGCGGCTGAGCAGACGCGCCCATTCACGGACGCGCGAAACGAAGCCAAGCGGCGAAAGTGCGGCGATCGCGATTCGTGCTTCCATTCTGGGCAAAGCGGGACTACTCTCTCCGCGGTTGCATGAGTAAACCCGAAAAAGCAGTTGGCATCCTCGCCTGTTTCACGCCCGACAGTCGCGCAGCGTTCGAGCAATTCGCACAGCGCCGCGACTTCCGGAAGGACGACCAGTTATTGGCGGCCCACCGCCACAACGCGTCGCTGTTCATCATCACCAACGGCTTGGTGCACGCGCGGCTCGACGTGCACGGCGGCGACACGCTGCTGGCGCGATTGGGGCCGGGCAACTTCTTCGGCGAGGTCAGTGTCTTCGACCCGGGCGAGACGTCGGCGCGGGTGATGGCAGTAACCGACGGCAGCCTGCTCGAAATCGACCGCAATTCGCTGCGTCGCTTCATCGAGCAGCACCCAGTTGCGGGCGCGAACTTTCTGATGCGGCTGGTCCAGGAAATCGCGCGGCGGATTCGGCGCTCCGACGAGCGCCTGGGCGACGCGGTTCTGCTCAACCGAATGCTGGACGCCTGAGCCGGCTCACCTGCCGAGGGTGTCGCCGCGCAGTCCCTGGCGCAGAGTCTCGACAGAAATCACTTCGTGCGGTGCGATATTGCCGACGTTGACGTTGGTGCCGAAGTGCTCGATCAGCCATAGCTGCTGCGCCTTTTGCGGCGCCTCGAAGAGCAGTCGCCCGGGATCGATGGCATTCTCGATCTCCTCGATCAGTCCGGTGCGGATCTCGCCGGTGCCGCGGTAGAGCCCGACCGTCCCCGACTCGCGCCCCTCGGCGACGACCTTCCAAGCGCCCGCGGCGAGCTCGTCGAGGATTCCCTTGACCCAGCGCGAGGGGGCGACGACTTCCTTCGAATCCTTGCTGCCGACCTCGGAGAGAACCCGGAAGTCCTTGGCAAGGCGTTCGATGTAGCGAATTTTCTCGCCCTCGCCGAGATCGATGACCCCATCGGAGACCTCGACCAGCTTGAAGCCGTGGTGTTTGAGGAAGGCGACGTAGTCGTCGACCTTGCCGCGCAGCACTGCGAGCTCGAAGAAGCTGCCACCGCAACAGATCGGAATGTCGGCCTCCTGGAAGTGGCGGATCTTCGCCTCCAGGTTCTCGACGACCACTGCCGTGCCCCATCCGAACTTGACGATGTCGACATAGCTGCCGGCGACTTCGATCAAAGAGTCGACCTCGGCCAGCGACATCCCCTTGTCGAGGACGTGGGTCAGGCCGGTCTCGCGCGGTTTGGTGGTCCGTTCTGGCTTGCGAAACGCTTCGATCACTGGATTACCACTCCCTTTCGAGCTTGCGGCCGACCGCTTCCCGCAGACGATCCGGGAACGAGCCCTGCCTCAGCTTTTCGTTGAGTCCGCTCTCCAATCGATCACAACGAAGCTCCAATTGCTCGAACATTTCATTCATCGGCGCCGACCCGCAGCTGCCTTCGCCGCGACGCCCTTCGACGATCGCGCGCGGCGCGAGCTGTGCCCACAGCTCGGACGCGTCGGCCTGCAACGGCCGGCCGATCGCCGCGGAGAAGGCTTTCTCCAGCGCCTTGGCCAGCGTCTTCTCGTCGACCGGCCCCTGCGCCACGGCCGCGACCACGGCGCCGACCACCTCGTGCGCGCGGCGCGAGTCGATCTGCTCGTGCTCGAGCAGCAGATCTGTGAGCTCGGTCGCGAAGGTGAATCCCTCCGCCTGCGCCGCCATCCGCTCGAGGTCGAAGCTGGCCCCTTCGAGCACGTCGGCGAGCAACCTCACCGCGTCGGCGGTCGTCATCACCGCTTTCGGCAACAGGTTGTACGAGGTGTTGCGGTTGTCGATCTGCCCCGAGGGAGTCTGGTTGGTGGTGATGACGCTCACCAGTTGCCCGTCCATCTCGCGCGCCTGACCGCGCAAAAAGGTCAGCGCGTAGGGGTTCTTTTTGTTGGGCATGATCACGCTGGTGCGACAGTGCTCGTCGGCGAGATCGACGAAACCGAACTCCTCGGTGCACCAGATCTGCAGCTCCTCGGCGAGCTTGGACACGGTCGTCGTCGCCGAAACCAGGGTCGCCATGAGGTTGATCGGCACGTCGCTGCGCCACATCGCGTCGCGATTGTGCAGATTGAGGGTGGCGAAGCCGAGCAGCTGACGCATCCGCTCGCGATCGAGCGGGAGTCGCGAACCGTTGGTACTGGCCGACCCGGCGGGACTCTGATTGAGGCGGTCCCACTCGGCGGAGAGGCGTTCGGCATCGCGCAGCAAGGGGAACACGAAGCCGAGGAGATAGTGCCCGAGTGTCGTCGGGTGGGCGTGCTGCAGATAGGTGAAGTCCGGCATCAGCGAAGCTTCATGCTCGCGGCAGACCCCGGCGATGCGGCGAATCGAGGCTACCGACTGGTCGAGCAGCTCGGCAACAGCGCTGCGCAGATGGATCAGCCAGGCCAACGTCAAAGCCTCGCGGCGGGCGCGGCCGGCGTGCAACCAGCCGGCCTTGTCACCGATCCGCGCTTGCAGCTCGGCGTCGCGGTTGTTGTAGAGATCCCCCCACTTGGCGTCGAGATCGAGCCCGTCGAGCCCGCGCTGGTGCATGTCGACCAACTCGCCGAGCAACTCGCCCCCTTCCCCTTCGGGCGCGATCCCCTGCTCGATCAGCATGAGCGTGTGAGCGATGTCGGCGTAGCTGATCCCGTCGAAGAGGAACTGGGCGTATTCGAGCTCGTGCCCAAACGCCCGCACCAGCTCTTTTGCGGGCGGCTTGGCAAGCCGCCCGCCGCCGTCGAGGTAGCGGGGGGTGTTGGAGTCGGTCATGGTCGGGCGGCCTCGCGGCACTGCGGGCGCTGCGCGCTCGATGTGCGCTGACGCGGTCTCTGATTCGCCCTCTCCCTAACCCTCTCCCGTAGGGAGTCCAGACTTCCTCCCCCTATGGGGGAGGATTGAGGAGGGGGAGTCTCTGATGGAAACATTCCTTCAGCGCTGCGCGGGCGCTCCGCGCTCGATGTGCGCTGACGCGGCCTCTGATTCGCCCTCTCCCTAACCCTCTCCCGTAGGGAGTCCAGACTTCCTCCCCCTATGGGGGAGGATTGAGGAGAGGGAATCTCTGATGGAATCACACCTTCAGCACTTACCCGCCGCTCCGCGCTCGATGTGCGCTGACGCGGCCTCTGATTCGCCCTCTCCCTAACCCTCTCCCGTAGGGAGAGGGGATCAAAGCCTCCTCCCCCTATGGGGGAGGATTGAGGAGAGGGAATCTCTGATGGAAACATTCCTTCAGCGCTGCGCGGGCGCTCCCCGCTCGATGTGCGCTGACGCGGCCTCTGATTCGCCCTCTCCCTAACCCTCTCCCGTAGGGAGAGGGGATCATGACCTCCTCCCCCTATGGGGGAGGATTGAGGAGAGGGAATCTCTGATGGAATCACATCTTCAGCACTTACCGGGCGCGCCGCGCTCGATGTGCGCTGACGCGATCTCTGATTCGCCCTCTCCCTAGCCCTCTCCCGTAGGGAGAGGGGATCATGACTTCCTCCCCCTATGGGGGAGGATTGAGGAGAGGGAATCTCTGATGCGCGCGCAACGCGCGAACCACTCGCCGCCAAATACGACGGCGCCCCAGGTTCCCCGACCGTGTCGTCCCCAGACGAAGTGGCCATCAAATCCAGGACAACACGTTCCAAATCTTCGAGCACACTGGGCAGCTCAAACAACACTTCATTGTTCCAATAGCGAACTACGACGAAACCGTGACGCTCCAAATGACCCGTACGCTCCGCGTCGACCAACTTTGCCTCGTCGTGCTGCCCCCCATCCAACTCGATAATCAGACCAATCTCGAAACAACAGAAGTCTGCGATGAAGGTCCCAACCGGTTGCTGGCGGCGGAAGCGGAGGCCATGGAATCGCCTCGCACGGATCTCGCGCCAGAGCGCTTGCTCGGCATCGGTCGACTCCCGACGAAGCGACTTGGAGTATGTTGTCAGCCATCTGGGCGCAGACATGGTTACCCGCCAACGTACTCCCGCGCCGCCCGGCCAGCAATCGCTCCGTGGACCAGCGAGTCGGTGATGCCGTTGCCCATCAATCGGTTGCGGCCGTGCAGGCCGCCGACCATTTCTCCGGCGAGGTAGAGTCCGGGGATTTCGGTCGCGCCCTTCGGGCCGGTGCGCAGCCCGCCTAGATGGTAATGGAGGAAGGGCCAGACCAGGATATCTTCCCCGACCTTGCCGGCGCGCTGCAACAGGTGGTGTACCTTCGGGAAAGTCTTGGCCAGCTCCGCTTCGTCGATCTCGCTCAGGGTGAGCCAGAAGCCGCGGCGGCCGTCTCCTAGCTCGACCGCTCTGCCCTGCTCGGCTAGATCGAACATCAATCGAGTCAGCTCGTAACGGTCGCGGCGAATCTCTCCGATGTCGCGGCGGTCGCGGTCGAGCAGCCGCACCGGGAAGTTGGTGATGCTCTCCGGCACACACTTGCCGACGTCACTGCCCCACGTGTCGACGATACCGAACGGCTGGTACTGGAAGTAGTCGGCCTGGATCTCCGGCACACCGATCTCGCGCAGGCGATCGAAGAGCTCGTGGTTGCGGTTGGCCGGATTGGTGGTCGGCTGCCCCTTCTGCGCCGCCTCGCGGTACGTCGTGCCGCCGGTACAGCAGACCACCGCGCGAGCGCGCAGCGTTTTCGGCGCCTCGTCGCGGCCGAGCACGTCGAGCTCGATGCCGCCAGACACCGGCCGCAGATCCACCACCTTGGTGTGCTCGATGACCTCGACGTCGCTGCTCTCGACGACCCTGCGCAACACCTTGACGATCGCCGGACCGATCTGGTCGCGCACCGAGACGATGCGCGGCTGCGACAATCCACCGGCGAGGCGGCGCACCAACTCGCCGCTCTCGTCGCGATCGAGCGCCAGTCCCCACTCCTCGATCCGCGCCATCGTCGCCGAAACGTTCTCGACGAAGGTTCGCACCCGATCCGCATCGACCTCGTCCCGCGCCGACTTCTTGATGTCCTCCTCGAACGCGGCGAGCGCCTCGGCCCCAGGGCGCGGCAACTGCAGGCCGCCCTGCGCCATGATCGAGTTCGATCGGCCGAGGGGGCCGTCGGTGATCAGCGCGCAGCCGATCCGACTCTCCCCGGCAACGGCGTGGATCGCCGCCATCAGGCCGGCGGCGCCACTGCCGACGACGACGACGTCGTAGTCCCACCGCGGCGCGTTCATCGGCTACTGCCGTACCGAACGCACCGACTCACGCACCGCGTCGGTGGCCTTGGAGCGCACCCACTGCCCACCCAAGGCCGACTGCGGATTCAGGGCGGCGCGCGCTCGTCGAGCGACGACTCCGACTCCGTACACCAGGTTGAGCAGCGCGTCGCCAGCCTGCTGGTTGGCGCGCACGCATTCTTTGCTGCGCGACACCTCTTCGAGCCGCGCCTTCTCCACCGGGTTGTCGTTCAACAGCACGTGCAAATCGTGCATGTAGAACCGATCGTACCGCTGCGCCGAGGCGATCTCCGCATCGAGGCGGCTGTCGCCGGTCAGGTCGTAGTACTGGATCAGCGGCAGGTTCACCCCGGAAAACGCGGCGAGCTTGACCCACAGCCACGAACGGCCGTTGACCTCGATCAACTTGTAGCGTCCGTCGCGGTCGTCGAGCTTGTACTCGACCTGCGAGATGCCGAAGAACTTCATCCGCTCGAGCAGCCGAACGGCGCCGGCGACGACGTCGTCGGGAATCTCGATGCTCTCCGCCAGGCTGGCGACGCCGTGGTGGTACGGGTACTGCGACAGCTTGCGACCGGTGTAGGTGCGCAGCACCTTGCCGTCGGCATTCGAGTAGGCGCCAACCGTGTAGAGATGGTCCGGCTCGCCGGGAATGTTCTCCGCCACCTGGAACTCGCGCCCGGGGTGGTCGCGTTCGATCTCTTGGAGGACCGCGTCGAGCTCGCTGCGGTCGTTGACGATCTTCAGACGGAACACCCAATCGCCGGCGGTCGCACCGCGGGTCGACGGCTTGACGATCATCGGATAGCGGTAGCCGTCCACCGCGGGGGAGGTTCCACCTTCGAAGAAGCAGTGCAGCGGCGTCGCAACGTCGACCTGCTCGGCAATCCCGTACTGCCAGTTCTTCTCGAAGATCTTGTCGCCGATCGCGGGATTCTCCGGGATCACGTAGCGGTCCGCGAGGCGATCGCGCGCCAGCATCAGGGTCTCGAGGTCGAGGTCGGTCCCGGGGAACAACACCCCGCGCCCCTCGAAGCGCTCGGCGAGCGCGCGCAAGCCGTCGACCAGAGTCTCGCTCGCCGGCCGATACGAGCCGCGCAGCACCGGGTGGCGCGAGAACTGGCCGAGGATCGGCGGCCAGTTGCGCGACAGCGTGGCAATCGGAACACCGCCCAGCGCCAGCGCGTGGATCAAGCCGACACCGGCACCGGCGCCGGGATTCAGGACGACTGCGGGATTCGCGATCACGACACACCGCCGCAGATCATGAGGGCAACACCGCGGTCGCTCCCGGAATTCGCTTGGCGAGCTTCTTCAGCACTCCGACAAAGTACTCGAAGTCGTCCCGTTTCGGAACGAAGAGCTCGCCCAAGGTCAATCCGGACTCGGCGAGGAAGAACGCCACCAAAACCGCGCAGGCGGCGGTGTACGCGGCAGCCGTCGCCATCGCCGCGCCGACGATCCCGAGCGACGGGATCAAGAAGTAGCACAGGGTCGCATTGGTGATCAGCGCGACCAGTCCCGACAGCGTGTTGATGCGCTGCTCGGCGCGGCTGGTGAAGTCGCGTGTGATGATGACGAACATCGACATCATCGCCACCGCGGCGGCCGCCCACGGCAGCGGCGCGGTGGCCGGCGCGAAGGCTTCTCCGTACCAGAGAACGATCACGTATGGCCCCAGCACCGCCAGTGCCAATGCGGCGGGAAGGGTCACGATGAGCGTGCGGCGGCAGGTTTGCGCGGTCAGCCGGTGCACCTCGTCCTCCGGCAACGCAGTCAGCCGCGGGTACAGCACCAGGCCGATCGCCTGGGGAATCTCCAGCACCAGCTCGGTAAAACGCAGCGCGATCGTGTAAAACGCGACCTGCGACGCTCCGAGGAAGTAGCTCACCATGTAGAAACCGACCCGGATCAGCATGTGTTGGGTGAGGATCTGGACGTACGAGCGAATTCCGAAGGAGTAGGTCTCCTTGATCAAGCCCCAGTCGACCTTGAGCTGGAACGCAATCTCGCGCGCCATGGTGACCATCAACCAGCCGACGTTGAAGATCCACACGCCCGTGTAGATCGACAAAGCGGCAAACAGACCGAGGTCGAAACCGATCAAGGCGATCGCCAGCAGAACCAACCGCAGGCTTTCGCTCAGCAGCAGGCGGATGTTGTAGGTCCCGAACTTGCCGGTCGCCTGCAGGATGCTGAACAAGTAGTTGTCGAGAAGAAGGAGGGGGGTGCGCACCAGGGCGAAGGCCAACGCCCAGTCGGGAACGTCGCGCAAGACCGTTTCGGTGAGCTGGTCGCGCACCAACCACACGATCACCGACGTCAGCAGTCCCCAGAAGATGGCCAGCACCAACGCGTTCGACGCGACCTTCTCGATCGGCGCGTTCTCGCGGTTGATCATGTAGACGTTCGCCTGGGCCGCGCCGAACTTGACCAAGGTCACCAAGGTCGACGGCAGCAACAGCACCAAAGCGAGCACGCCGCGATCGTGCGGCCCCAGCCAGCGCGCAAGAATGATGCCGCTGACCATCCCCATCACCGACCAGACCGCGCGGGTACCGAGCAGCCCGAGCATGTCCTTGAGGAGTTTGTTACCGGTCATGGGACCATCCAGCGGAGCGCCGGCTTGCGCCGGCGTCATCACAGGGACCCTCACCCGGGCTGCGCCCGACCTCTCCCACAGGGAGAGGCAACCAACTCCCCTCTCCCTGTGGGAGAGGGACAGGGTGAGGGTCCCTCGGATGACCGAGCACAGCGAGGCACCTTCTCCAGTCGGCGTCATGCACCTCGCAAGCAGATACAGCTGAGCGCCGGCTTGCGCCGGCGTCATCACAGGGACCCTCACCCGGGCTGCGCCCGACCTCTCCCACAGGGAGAGGCAACCAACTCCCCTCTCCCTGTGGGAGAG
>JAUIGL010000007.1 GCA_030430165.1 bacterium
GCGCGATCATGGCGGAAGCGATCGCCGACCGTCTCGCCGAAGCGTTCGCCGAGTGCCTGCACAAGCGCGTGCGCGGGGAGTGGGGTTACGGCCGCGACGAAGGGCTCAGCAACGAGGATCTCATCCATGAGAAGTATCGCGGCATCCGACCCGCCGCCGGCTATCCGGCGTGTCCGGACCACAGCGAGAAGGGCACGCTCTGGCAGCTTCTCGACGTCGAGAAGAACACCGGCATGCAGATCACGGAGTCGTTCGCCATGTGGCCGGGCTCGAGCGTGAGCGGACTCTACTTTGCCCACGCCGAGGCGAAGTACTTCTCGCTCGGCAAGATCGACCGCGACCAGGTCGAGGACTACGGCGCGCGCAAAGGCATGACCGTCGCCGAGGTCGAACGCTGGCTCGCGCCGAACCTGGGCTACGACCCCGCGCCGGCGAAGGCGACGTCCGATTCCGCAGCGTAGGTCTTTGGAGCCTCGTTTCGCGCGCAGACGCGTTCGAAGCGCGGCGTAGCCGTCGGCGACCTTCGATGGCGATCAGGGGGACGGCAGCACGTCGGCGAAGACGAAGCCGTCGCGCTCGACGGTCTCGCCGGCGGTGACGCGGATCGGCTGGCGCAGCATCGGCCCGGCGACGACCACGGTGTGGAATTCGCCGTTCTCGCCGCACGGGTCGACGGTTGGCGGCAAGTCGCGCAGCAGCTCCTCGTCGAAGCGCCGGCCGGCGAAGCGGGCGTCGAGCGCGCGCGGGTCGACGCAGGTGATCCGCGCATCGACTCCGCCGGCGATCATCTCTCGCGCCAGCGTATGGGTCGGCTGGCGCCACAGCGGGAACGACCCCTCGATGCCGAGTCGGCCCAGCTGCGCCTCGCGATAGGCGCGGATGTCCTCGAGAAAAAGGTCGCCGAAGATCACCACCGAAACCGCTTGGTCGCGCAGCTTCTCCATCGCCTTGCCGAAGGCCGTTTCGTAGGTTTGGTTGTCGCACGGCGACGGAATCGCAACCTTGACGAGCGGCAGACCGATCGCCTCGGCCTGGCGGTCGAGGATCTCCTCGCGCACTCCGTGCATCGACACCCGACCGTAGGTCGAGGTCACCGAGGTGATGGCGCCGACGATGTCGAGGTGGCCGGTCGCGCGGGCGACGTGCAGGGCCCAGGCGCTGTCCTTGCCCGAGCTCCACGAGATGACTGCTTTGGCGCGCGCGGTCACGGGATGAAGACGATCTCGAAGGGCGCGAGCCCGAGATCGATGGCTTGGTCGACGATGGCTTCGCCGGCGCGAGCGTCGAAGATGCGAATACCGTCGGCCCGATTGGTGCGATCGGCGAGGTAGATCTCGCCGCGGTCGTTGAGCTCGATGTCGAAGAGGTCGAAACCGCCGACCTCGTAGCGGGTCACCGGCTCGCGTTGGCTCTGCGGAAAGAACTGGACCAGGGCGTTTCTGAACCCGGGTCGTGAGACGACGGCATAGCCGTTGTTTTCGTTGACCAGGAGAAAGTCGGTGATGTCGCCGCCGAGCTCGGCTTCGGTGATGATGAAGCCGTCGGACTCACCGCTGCTCAGGTCGATGCGCTCGATGCCACCGTCGATCTCTTCGAACTGTCCGGCTAGCGAAACGTACAGCTCGTCGCCGCGCACGGTTAGTCCCTTGGTCGCGGCGAACGGGTTCTCGCCGGAGAGCTCGATGCTGTCGACCAGGCGATCGGTGGCGGTGTCGATGACGGCCAACATGCCGGGGCCGGCGGGGTCGCGCAGCACGGTGTTGATGTCGAGCCGCTGCAGCGCGACGTAGAGGAGCCCGTCGACGATTGCCATCTGGTCCATGTCGGGAATGCCGTCGGCGTCGGCGAAGCTGCCGAGATCGATGCGGCCGATCTCGAAATCGCTGCAGTCGGAGCGCGGCGCCGGGTTCACGATCAACAACTCCGCTTCTTCGAACAGGGTGACGTAGGCCTTGTCGTCGCCGGCGAAGGCGATGTCGCGCGGGTTGGTGCCGTTTCCGGTCGAGCACTGGAACACGGTGCGGAAGTCGTCGTCGGGGTCGAGCAGCTGCACGTTGTCGGCGAAGAGCCGGTTGAGAACGTAGACCCGCCCGTCGTGAACGCGGGCGACGGCGTCGCTGTGAACGCGGCGCTGTGAGCTCGACGGGGTGACTTCGCGCGGCTCGTCGATTGCGACCGTCGCGAACGAGCCGGCCTGAAAGTTCGTGGTGACGACGAAAGCGTGGGTTTGCGTCTTGGGATCGCCGATCGCGGCGCGTACGGCGGCGACCAGCTCGTCGATCGAGACTCTGCCGTCGCCGTCGCGATCGGCGTTGCGGCAACTGGCGAGGCTCGCTTGGCCGAGGGAGATGTTGACCGCGAGGACGAGCTCGTTGATGTTGACGCGTCCGTCGCGATCGCAGTCGCCGATCTGGGCGGTCGCGGCGGTTGCCGACAGGCAGATTACGGTCACGGCCGCCGCCAACGAGCGGTAGCTGGTTGCGGAGCTTGCACGGTTTTCCATCAGAACGTCATCTCCATGGAGCCGAAGATCGTCAGCCCGGGGAGGGGGAAGTCCCCGAGGTCGCGAACGTCGGCGTCGGTGATGTTGGCGGCGCGCAGGCGCAGGGTGAGTTGGTCGAGCGGGTGAGCGACGAAGCCGACCGAGTGGATGGAGCGCGAGGGAACGACCGCGAAGTTGTCGCTGTCGGTCGGGTTGTCGCTGATGAACGTGTACTCGTAGTAGAGCGTTCCCCAGTCGGTGAAGACCCGGGGGCGGGCGAAGACCTCGTCCGCCGGCCGCAGCGGTAGCTGGTTCCCCTCGGGGGAGTCGACGTCGCGGTTCTCCGAGTCCTGGTGAGTGTAATTGACGTCGAGCCCGATGGCCGAGAATGCGGACAGCGCAAAGCTGACCTCGTGCCCGCGGATCCGCGCGCTGCCGGCGTTGAACGCGCGAAACGACCGCGCGTTGACTTGATCGAAGGCGATCAGGTCGCGCACGTTGTTGTAGAAGTACGCATACTCGATCGTGCACAGGTCGAGCCACGCGGCGCGGCCGAACCCGGCGATGTCGGCGACGAATCCGATGTCGCGATTGATCGCCGTTTCCGGCTCGAGCGCGGCGTTGCCGATGACCGTCCCGGCATTGCCGAAGAGCTCGGAGAAATTCGCCGCTCGTTGGAACTGGCCGATGTTTCCGCGCAGGGTGAGTCCGGACAGCGGCCGCGCGGCGATGCCGATCGACGGACTCCACAGAGTGTCGTCGCTCGACTGCGCTGTGCCGATCGGCACGTTGGCGATCGGCGCTTCGCTGAATTCGTTCCACAGCTGGTCGAAGCGCAGGCTCGGCACCAGCGATAGGCGTCCGCCGAACAAGCGCGCTTCGTCTTGCAGCGAAACGGTGGTTCGCACGCGGGTCTGGTCGGGCCCGTTGGCGGGGAGCGGTGCGTTGGTTGCGTTGTAGGGAAAGAAGCGTTCGTAGGCGAGCTCGACGAACCACGACAAGCTCTGATCGTAGGGCGCGAACCAGGTTCCCCCGGTGCTGGCGCCGATCAGCATCGTCTGGTTCCGGGTATCCTGGCGGCGGCCGAAGTCGCCGTCCGGGTCTTTGAACTTCTGCAGGTTGTACACCCCGTAGAGGGTTGCGGTGGCGTCGATCCGGTCGTCGAGGATTCCTTGTCGGCGGCCGCGCAGGTAGGTGAGCGAGCGCACGTTGAGCAGCGACGGCCGCGCGAATTGGGTGCTCCCCGGCCCGGGAACGCCCTGGTCCTTGACGAATCCCTCCTGCAGCAGCTCCAAGGTGGTGTCGTCGCCGAGCTGATGCGAGCTCTTGATCAGCAGGTCGGCGTTGTTGAGCCGGTTGTTGATGCGGGTGGCGGTGGTATCGTCCTGCGGCGTTTCCGGTGTGCCGTTGTCGTCGAAGTAGTCGAAGTCGCCGTCGCTGCCGAGGTAGCTGAGGTGCGCCAGCACGGTGTGCGCGCCGATGCGGCGCGAGTGGGTTGCCACCGCCTTGCGCGTGTCGAAGGAGCCGTAGCCGACCGAGACGTCGGTGGTGGGTTGATCGGTCGGCTCGCGGGTAACCAGGTTGACGACTCCGCCGATGCCTCCGCCACCGAAGCCGATCGGAACCGTGCCGCGGTAGGCCTCGATCTTCGCCAGGCCGTCGAGCGGCAGGTCGGAGAGGTCTACGGTCTGGTTCTGGGTTTGCGAAAGCGGAATGCCGTCGAGGAAGACGGGAACCTGGTTGGCGCCGGAGCCGCGGATCGAAATGGTGCTGAAGGCGCCGAGACCGCCGTAGCGCTGCACCTGGATGCCGACGCTCTCGGAGAGGATCTCGCCAACGGTTTCGACCGGGGCATAGCGCTCGTCGATCTCGACCACCGTAGCGAAAGAGCTCGGGGCCTTCTGTCGCGCCGAGTCGCGCCGTTCCTCGGTAACGACGATGGTTTCGACCTCCTGCGCCATCACGCGCGGAACGCCGAGCGCGTACAGGGTGCTGGCTGCGACTGCCGGGACGAGTGCGGCCATGCTGCGCCTCATCGCGCGGCCTGGTCCGCGGCGGCGACCAGGTCGGCAGCGGTGATCAGTCCGTCCGCCTGCAAGTCGGCGGCCGAGCCGTCGACACTGCCGCCGCCACTGTCCGCGACGCGGTTGCCGTCGCCGTCGAAGATCTCGCGGATCACCAGGGCAGCGTCGGCTTGCGGCGGCGGGGCGGTTGCCGTCGGAGTTGCGCTTGCCGCGATCGTCGGTGTCGCGGTCGCGGCCGACGAGCAACGGTGGACGATGGCGATCGCGTCGAGGTCGAAACCCGCCGAGGTTCCCGGTGGAATCGCGTTGCCGGGGTCGTCGACGGTATCGCCGGCGTCGGTGATGCGGACGTAGCTGGCCCAGTCGAGGCCGATCGTGGCGAGGTCGAAGAGGTCGCCGCCGGAGACCGCGGGGTCGAGCGGGTCGATTCCGTTCTCCTGGTTGCTGAGCACCGGCGAGCGTCCGGCGGCGCCTTCCCAGGTTTCCTCGTCGAAAGGGAAGGGGATGAAGTTCTCGCCGTCCTGGCTGACCTCGACGAACGCGATTTCGGCGAAGGTCAGAGTACCGGCGAGGAACGCGTTCTCGAAGATCGTGAAATCGATCCCGTCGCCGTCGCAGATCACGGGCTCGTCGAAGCGCAGCGTGATCGAGCCGCCGTTGCCGAGCGACAGCACGTCGGTCGAGCCCTGGCGCTCGCCTGCCCCGCGTGGCGGCCCCTGGATCACCGCCGGGAGATTGTCCGCACCGAACCCGGCGAAGTCGCCGGGCGTGAATTCGACGATCTGGTCGACGAACGGATCACTCTGCGCCGCCGCCGGGGACACGGCGGCGAGCAGCAGGGTGCAGACGATGGCGATCGCGCGGGGCATGTGAAGTCAGCGCAGGAAGAGCAGCTGGAACGGCGGCAGTCCGGTGTCGATCGGATCCGAGGTGAGCTCGCTGCCGTTGACCGCGTCGAAGACGCGCACTCCGGAGACCGCGCCGCGGTCGGCGACGAAGAGCTCGCCGCGGTCGTTGATTTCGATGTCGGAGATGTTGGCGCCGGCGCCGATCAGCGTCTCGCCGAGCTCGCCGGTCGATGGGTCGAAGCCGACCACCATCGAGGTGAAATCGGCGAGACCGACGACCGCGTAGCCGGTGCTCGAATCGAGTATGGCGAAGTCGTTGAGATCGCCGCCGAGAGTCTGCTCGTCGATGAGAAAGCCCTGCGACGACCCATCGGCGAGGTCGATTCGCTCCAGTCCCCCGTCCTCGACTCCGAAGGCGCCGATCTGTGGCACGTAGAGCCCGCCGTCGATGACGGTGAGCCCCTTGGTCGCGGCGAAGGGATTGGCGCCGGTGAGGTCCCACGAGTCGACCAGCTCATCGGTGTCCGTGTCGATGATCGCGATCGCGCCCGGCCCGGAGGCGACGAAGTTGGTCAGCTTCTGCAGGGCGACGTAGAGCAAGCCCTGGTCGAGCGCCATCTGCGTCATCTCCGGAATTCCGTCCTCGTCGGCCAGGCTCGACAGATCGATGCGCCCGATCTCGAAGTCGGAGCAGTCGGCGGAGGGAGACGGATCGAAGATCAGCAGATCGGCTTCGCTCAGCAGGCTGGCGTAGGCTTTGTTGGCGTCGATGACGACGACGTCCTGCGGATTCGAGCCGATGCCGGTCGAGCACTCCCAGAGAGTGGAGTAGTCGTCGCGCGGGTCGCGCGCGGTGATGCTGTTGGCGCCGAAGCGATTGACGACGAGCACCAATCCGGCGGCGCTGCGCGGCACCGAGTCGGTGGTGGCCGGATGCGCCTCGTCGGCGGCAAACAGCGCAGAGCGCTGGTCGAGGTCGACGGCGCTGAAGCCGCCACCGCTGAAATCGCCGGCGATCGCGGTGGCGAAGGCGGTGGTGTCACCGGGGCAGCCGTCGAGAGCGCGGTTCACCGACAGCATGAGCTCGTCGATGGTCACCGACGCATCGAGGTTGCGGTCGGCGGCGGCGCATGCGGCGGCGTCGGGCGTGTCGAGCGAGATTGCGATCCCGCGCACGATTTCCCAGATCTCGACGCTCTCGTCGGCGTTGCAGTCGCCGCTGCACCACGGCGCTGCTGCGGCGGCCGTCGCCGTTAGCGATAGCGTCGAAAAGAGAAGGGCGGCGGCGGGGTGGAAGATGCGCGGTAGTTGCATTGGATTCTCCTGTTGTTTGCGTGGCTGTGTCGGTCCGCCGATCAGCTCGATCGAGTGGCAGTGGCTGCGGCCGTCAACGCGGGTGCGCCTGGCACGGCGCCTGCGCAGACCGGGGCGTCCCCCAGGACGCAACCGTGGTGGTTGCGTGTCTGCGCAATAAAAATCCCGGCGACGCTAGCGCGCCCCGGGTATGTGTCCGAGAATCTCTTGCTCATGATCCTCGTCCCCACACCCCGGAGGACTCCAAACCTGTCGCCGAGCTAGGTTTCCTGGCTCCCGGATTCCTACTCGCGGTGCCTTCCCATCCTACGGGACAGTGGCTGGTTACCGCTTTCGTACCGGATACAGTGGCGGGGACCGCGTCGGCCTTTCACCGACTTCCCTGCGCACGACGACTATGTGCTAGCCGGCGTATCACCGCGGCGGTCGCATGG
Organism: bacterium; assembly: GCA_030430165.1. Classification (GTDB taxonomy): domain Bacteria; phylum Desulfobacterota; class Binatia; order HRBIN30; family CADEER01; genus CADEER01. The sequence goes on from JAUIGL010000007.1 coordinate 7,103, forward strand.
TCAAGGTAGGCTCGGCAGGTTTCGACAGCAGAGCGCCTCGGTGCTAGTGGGCGCCTGGGTGGTGGGTCCGTTTGGACCTCCGCAAGTAAACTGAGCCTCGCTACGCTCGGTCATCCGAGGGTCCCTCACCCGGCCTTCCACCTACGCTCTTCGAGCTTCGGTGGACGAGTCGGCCGACCTCTCCCACAGGGAGAGGCATCTGAAGTCTCTTCTCCCTGTGGGAGAAGGGCAGGATGAGGGTCCCTCGAAATGGGGGCGAAGCCCCACCAATGTATCTTCGGAACGTCCGACCTATCGATCGCATTCGAACGCTTGAGTCGCGTTCCCAGTTTCAAACTGACCCACTACTGGCGGCTGCACCAAATCGACAGCGGATTGCCCAGCGGTTAAGTTGCGAGATCGAGATGTCGCCGCTGTCGCGCAGAAGAGCCGAACGTTGCCGCCGTTGGTCGATCGCCGTCGGCGTCGTGTGTTGTTGCCTGGTCGGCTCTTCGCTCGCGGAGGATGATCCGCCGGCGCGGGTGATCAGTCTCGCGCCGTCGTTGACCGAGATCGTGTTTGCGCTCGGCGCCGGCGATCGTCTGGTGGGCGTGTCGTCGTATTGCGACTATCCCGAAGCTGCGCTTCGCGTCGACCGGGTCGGCACTTTTCTCCAGCCCAACGTCGAGGTCATTCTCAAGAAGCAGGCGGATCTCGTGCTCGCGGTGCCGAGCCCCGAGAACCGGTCGTCGGTCGAGTCGTTGATGCAGTTCGGCGTGCGCGTGCGGGTGGTCCGCACCCGCGACTTGGCTTCGATTCTCGCTGCGGTGAAGACGATAGCGTCCGATCTGGGAATCGCCGCTCGCGGGGAGCGCTTGGCGACGCAGATCGGTGACGGCGTCGCTCGCGTGCGGGCGCGTGTGGCGGGGTTGGAGCGACGGCGCGTGTTGATGGTCGTCGGCCGCCGCCCGCTGATCGCCGCCGGTCCGGGTACCTACCAGGACGAGCTCCTGCGCATGGCCGGCGGCGACAACGTCGCCGCGGCGGCGCGCGAGGCGTGGCCGCATTTGAGCATGGAGCACGTCATCGCCAGCGCTCCCGAAGTGATCATCGACAGCGGCATGGGCGACGAGGACGACGACGAGGACCGTATCGCGTTCTGGAGCCCGTTCCCTTCGATTCCCGCGGTGCGCGACGATCGCGTGGTCGGCTCCGGACGAGTCGACCTGCTGCGCGCCGGGCCGCGGGCGGCCGAAACTCTCGAGGCGCTGGCGCGACTGATCCACCCTGAGGCCTTCGCGGCGGCGGAGGCCGGCGGTGCCCAGTAGGGCGATTGCGTTCGAAGCCGCCCACCTGACGCGGCGCCGATTCCGCGCGGTGATCGCCGCTCTCGTGCTCGGAGTGGTGGCGGTCGCGCTGCTGTGTGTCGCCGTCGGCCCGGTTCGCATCGACCTCGCCGCCGCGCTCTTCGGATTCGGGGATGCGAGTGCGATCGACTCCGTGATCTTGTTCCGAACCCGGCTACCGCGCGTGCTGTTGGCCAACTGTGTCGGCGCGGCGCTGGCGATGACCGGCGCCGTGTTGCAAGCGCTGCTGCGCAATCCCCTGGCCGAGCCGCACATCCTCGGCGTCTCGGGCGGCGCCGCCTTCGGCGGTGTGTTGACGCTCTTTCTCGCCGCCGGCGCACCGGTACCCAGCTACCTGCTGACCCCATTCGGTGCCTTCGCCGGTGCGCTCGCCGCGATGCTGGTGGTCTACCGGTTGGGCACGGTCAACGGCCGGCTGCAGCCCTACACCTTTCTCCTGGCGGGCGTCGTCTGCAACGCCTTCACCGGGGCGCTGATCATGGCGGTCAACGCCGTGGCGGATCTGTTCCAGACGCACGGCATTCTGTTCTGGCTGATGGGGAGCCTGGCGACCACCAGCTATCCGCTGGTGCTGGCGAGCGCGTTTTTCGTCGCTCTCGGCGGAGTGCTGGTAGCGCGTCACGCGCGGGCGTTGAACGCGCTGACGCTCGGCGAGGACAACGCGACCCAGCTGGGGGTCGACGTGTCGGCGGTGCGCCGGCTGTGTTTCGTCGTCTGCTCGCTGCTGGTCGGCGCTTCGGTCGCGGTCAGCGGAATGATCGGCTTCGTCGGGTTGATCGTGCCGCACGTGACCCGGCTTTTGCTCGGCTCGGACCACCGACTGCTGCTGCCGGCGTCGGCCTTGGTCGGCGGCATGTTCCTCAGCGTCGCCGATACCGTCGCGCGCAGCCTGTCGAGCACCTCGGAGTTGCCGGTCGGAGTGATCACCGCGCTCACCGGCGGACCGTTCTTCGTCTACTTGTTGCGCCGCCAGAGCAGCCGAGGTCTGTGGTGAAGCGGGCGGGGCAGGGCGTTGGCGTCGAGCTGCGCGACGTCACCTTCGGCTACCGCCGCGAGCCGGTGGTACGGGACGTCGGTTTCGCGGTGCCGCCCGGCGGGTTCGTCGGCGTCATTGGCCCCAACGGCTCGGGCAAGTCGACGCTGATCAAGTTGATGAGCGGAGTCATACGTCCGTGGCGCGGCGAGGTGCGTGTTGCCGGCGACGATGCCGCTCGCTTGCCGCGCGCCGAGCTGGCGCGCCGGGTCGCGGTGGTTCCCCAGGAAACCGATCTGCCGTTTCCCTACACCGTGCTGGAGATGGTGCTGTTCGGCCGCACGCCGCATCTTTCGGGCTTTGCCTTCGAGGGCGATTCGGATCTCGCGGTGGCGCGCGCGGCGCTCGAGCGGACCGGCACGCTCGATCTCGCCGAGCGCGCCGTGACCGAGCTCAGCGGCGGCGAGCGCCAGCGGGTGGTGCTGGCGCGGGCGCTGGCGCAGGAGCCGCGGGTGCTGCTGCTCGACGAGCCGAGCGCCTTTCTCGACATTCGGCACGAGGTGGAAATGTACGACCTGCTGCGCGAGTTGCAGCGCGAAGGCCTGACGGTGGTCTCGGTGCTGCACGATCTCAACCTCGCCGCCCTCTACTGCGATTCGATCGTCCTGCTTGCGGAAGGCCGGGTCTTTTGTGAGGGAACGCCGGCCGAGGTGATGACCTACGCCAACCTGACCGAGGTCTACCAGACCGAGGTCTACGTCACGATGAACGAGATCACCGACACGATGAACATCCTGCCTCTCGACGCGGCTCACCGCGAGCCGTTGAGCCGCGCCCGCGAGGCGCGAAGACCACCTCGGGAAAGATGAGGCAATCCGATGGCTTAAGCCCTGCGCGGAGTAGGGTTGCTAATTCTGCCGATGAGCCAGTCTAGTTCGCCCCCGGGCCCGTCCGGATTTGCCCCAGGTCGCTGCAAGCCTTTGAAAAAAGGCCATGTTTGACTACCTCAGTGCCCTGTGTTAGCGACCGTGCCGCAGGGGAAGGTTGCGTTTCGTCTATGTTTTTTCAGTTCGCAAATGTGTTGATCTTCGTCGCTCTGGCGATGGTTCTGGTGGGCTTGATGACCGGGCTCAGCTGGCTGTTGCGGCCGCACAATCCCGAGCCTGGGAAACTGTCGACCTACGAGTGCGGCGAGCCTCCCACTGGCGGGGCCTGGATCAACTTCAACATTAGATTTTATCTCGTGGCCCTGGTTTTCGTGATTTTCGACGTCGAGGTGGCGTTCATCGCGCCGGTGACGGTGGTCTTCAAGGATTGGGTCTTGCGCGGTGTCGGCCTCTACGCATACGCCGAGATTGCGCTGTTTTTGGTGATTCTGTTCGTCGGGCTCGTCTACGTCTGGGCCAAGGGTGATCTCGAGTGGGTGAAGCGAGTGCCCGGTGCGGACGACCAGGGCGACGACGCTTCGCAAATCCGGGAAGCGGCGTGAAGCCGCAATCCTGGCGGGGGAAACTCTAGCAATATGGCGCTGGTCAATTCGTTTTCGCAGGGAGTCATCACGACAACCGCGGACCAGTTTCTCAATTGGACTCGCAAGTCGTCGGTGTGGTGGATGCTGTTCGGTCTCGCTTGTTGCGCGATCGAGCTGATGCAGACGCAGGGGCCGCGGGCTGACGTCGACCGATTCGGCGCTGCGCCGCGGGCGTCACCGAGGCAGTCGGACCTGATGGTGGTCGCCGGGACGCTGACCTTGAAGATGGCCCTGCGCACCAAGGTTCTCTACGACCAGATGCCGGAGCCGCGTTACGTCATTTCGATGGGCGCGTGCGCGAGCTGCGGCGGCCTCTTTCAGCTGGCCTACTCGGTTTGCGACGGGGTCGACAAGGTGATTCCGGTGGACGTCTACGTTCCCGGATGTCCGCCACGGCCGGAAGCGCTGACCGAGGGCATCCTCAAGCTGCAAGAGAAGATGATGACCGAGACCTGGTTGGTGAAGCGCCCGGCGGTCGGCATCGAAGCGTGATCCGAGGGGGGCGGCTTCGCCATGGACGCGACTGAAATCTTCGAGCGCCTTCGCGCCCAGTTCAGCGACAAGATCGTCTCGGTCGACGCCGAGGCGGTGGATCCCTCCGCCGTCGTCGAGGGCGATGCGATCGTCGACGTCTGCAAGTTCCTGCGGGACACGGAAGACCTGCGGTGCAACGTGCTGACCAACCAGACCGGCGTCGACTACAAAGAGGACGGCTACATCGAGGTGGTGTATCACCTCTACTCCTACACGCATCGGCACTACGCGATTCTCAAGGTGCGCACCCCGCGCGACCAGGGGACGATCCCCTCGGTCGAGTCGGTGTGGAAAGCGGCCAACTGGCTGGAGCGCGAGATCTACGATCTCCTCGGCGTGCGGTTTTCCTCGCACAGCGACTTGCGGCGGATTCTGATGCCCGAGGACTGGGTTGGACATCCGCTGCGCAAGGACTTCGTCGAGCCGACCGAGTACCACGGCATCAGCACGACTCGGGAGAGCTTGCTCCGCTAGGGGGAGTTGGGAACGATGAGTGTCGCTGGCTTTGAGGTCGAGGTCGATCGAGGTTCGGGGCTCGAAACCGAGGAGATGACCCTGAACATGGGTCCGCAGCACCCGTCGACGCACGGTGTGCTGCGTTTCGTCGTCAAGGCCGACGGCGAGGTGATGCGCCGAGCGGTTCCCGACATCGGCTACCTGCACCGCTCGATCGAGAAGATTTCGGAGAAGGTCGGTTACCACGGGTTCATGCCGTACACCGACCGCGTCGACTACGTCGCGGCGATGTTCTGCAACCAGGGCTGGGGAATGGTCACCGAGAAGCTCGCCGGCATCGAGGTGCCGAAACGCGGCGAGTACTGTCGGGTGATCGCCGCCGAGCTCAACCGCATCTCGAGCCATCTGTTGGCGGTCGGCACGATGATCCTCGACATCGGCGCGATTACGCCGTTCTTCCACGCGTTTCGCGAGCGCGAGAAGATCAACGATCTCCTGGAAGAGCTGTGCGGTGCCCGGCTGACCTACAATTACATGCGGGTCGGCGGCGTCGCTTGGGATTTGCCTCCGGGTTACGAGGAGAAGGTGCTCGCCTTTCTCAACCAGCTCGAGCCGATGTTGGACGAGCACTACGACCTGGTCAGCGAGAACACCTTGTTCCGCGGTCGCGCCGCTTCGGTGGCGACGATCTCGGCGGAGACCGCCATCTCCTACAACCTGGTCGGGCCGAATCTGCGCGCGTCGGGTGTGCGTTACGATGTCCGCCGCGACGAGCCGTACTCGGTGTATCCCGAGCTCGAGTTCGACGTCCCGGTCGGCACCGGGATGGCGGGCGAGGTCGGCGACAGCTTCGACCGTTACTACCTGCGGGTTCAGGAGATCCGCGAGAGCGTGAAGATCCTCCGCCAGTGCTTTCAGCAGATTCCCGACGGTCCGGTGGTCGCCAAAGTGCCGCGCAAGCTCAAGCCGCCGGCCGGCGATGCGCAGATTCGGGTCGAAAGCGCGCGCGGCGACATGAGCTGGTATGCCGTCAGCGACGGTTCGGAGTTTCCCTACCGCTGCAAGGTTCGGACCGGTTCGTTCGCGGCGATGAGCATCATCGAGGAGATCAGTCAGGGGCTGATGCTGGCCGACCTCGTCACAGTGATCGCCAGTCTCGACATCGTCGCACCCGAGGTGGACCGCTGAGAACCGGGATCGCCGGGGGGAATTCGCAGGGCTGCGGGGGGGTCTGAACGACCGCAGCGTAGGGAGCAGGGAAGAGCGGTATGCTGCAACAGTTTCTCGATTCGTTGATCGCCGACGGTGTATTCGGCGGACTGCCGCGCGATATCGTCTATCTGATCGGGATGGCTGCCGCCGGGGCGCTGGTGGTGTTCGGCTTCGTTCTCAACGTCGCCGGGGTGACGACCTTCGTCGAGCGCCGCGTCTGGGCGCGCATCCAATCGCGCGTCGGCCCCAACCGTGTCGGTCCGCAGGGAATCCTGCAGTGGCTGGCCGACGGCATCAAGCTCTTGATGAAGGAGGAGGTCATCCCCTTCGCCGCCGACGCGCGTCTGTTCAAGCTGGCCCCGTTCATCGTCACCATCGGCTTCATCGCCGCGTTCGTCGCCATGCCGTTCAGCAGCGTGCTGATCGTCGCCGACTTGAATCTCGGCATCCTCTACATCACCGCGATGACGTCGCTGGTGGTGGTCGGAATCATGGTCGCCGGCTGGGCGTCCAACAACAAGTGGTCGTTGATCGGCGGCATTCGCGCGGCGGCGCAGATCGTCAGCTACGAGATCCCGGCAGCGTTGAGCATCTTCACGGTGATTCTGGTGACCGGCACCCTCAGCATGCAGGGCATCATCCAGCAGCAGGGCTGGGGACCGTGGGATTGGTTCATCTTCCACAGTCCCTTCACCTTCGTCGGTTTCTTCATCACCTTCATCTCGCTCCTCGCCGAAGGCAACCGAACTCCGTTCGACCTGCCCGAGGCCGAATCCGAGTTGGTCGCCGGCTTCGTCACCGAGTACAGCGGCGCGCGCTATCTGTTCTTCTTCCTGGTCGAGTGGGGCAATCTCTACGTGATCAGCGCGATCCTGGTGACGCTCTTTCTCGGCGGCTGGCAGGCGCCGCCGATTCCGGTGATCAGCGACAGTGCGGTCGGGCGCAACGTCCTCGAGTTCCTGACCTTCTTCCTCAAGTCCTACTTCGGCGTGGTGCTGATGATGTGGATCCGCGCGACGTTGCCGCGTACTCGCGTCGACCAGCTGATGACCACCTGCTGGAAGTACCTCCTGCCGATCGCCTTCTTCAATTTCATGGGAACCGCGCTCTGGGTCCTGGTCTTCCCCGAGGGCTTTCGTTTTGCCGAGATCCTGCTGACCGCGGTGGGATTTGGGTTGCTCGGTTACTTCGCCTACCGCGTCGCGTTTCACCTGCGGCGCTCGGGGGCGCAGATCACGCTATCGCCTCTTTCCTGAAGAGGGCACGAGCGGAGTGAGTCCATGGCCGGCGTACTGAACACCTATTTCCGGAACATCTTCGATACGGCCGCGACCGTTTTCGAGGGCATGGCCGTCACCTGCTCGCACTTCGTGCGCAAGCCGACGACGATCCAGTATCCGGACCGCACCGACGTGCGCGTCCAGGACACGTTGCCCTACCGGTATCGCGGCATCCTCGAGGTGGACCTCGACATCTGCACCGGGTGTCTGGCCTGCGAGCGCGCCTGTCCGATCGACTGCATCGTCATCGACGCCAAGAAGGACAAGGCGACCCGCCAGATGATGCTGAACCGGTTCGATATCGACATCGCCAAGTGCATGTACTGCGGACTGTGCAGCGAGCCGTGCCCGACCGGTTCGATCCATCACACGCCCGAGTTCGAGGGCGCCGACTACTCGCTCGAAAGTATGCTGCGCCGCTTCGTCAAGGAGCCGGTCGCCGCCTACAAGCCGAAGAAGGTGGAGGACGACCCGAAGATCCTCCCCGTTCTCGAGCGCGGCATGCGCTACCTCGACGAGTTCGCGAACCCGGACGAGGAGGAGAAGGGGGCCGAGGCATGACCGAGATCTCGCTCTTTCCGATCGTCTTCTATCTGCTCGCCGCGGTCACGGTGGTCTCGGCGCTGGGCGTCGCGTTTTCCAACAACATCTTCTACTCGGCGATCGCCCTGATGGGCGCTCTGCTGGGAACGGCCGGCCTCTACGTGATGCTGGCGGCGGATTTCCTGGCGGTGGTGCAGATCTTCGTCTACGTCGGCGGGATCCTGGTGCTCACCCTGTTCGCCATCAACTTGACCAGCCGCATCGGCGACGTGAGCATCTCCAACCGCTCGATCGGCCGCTTGCCGTCGCTCCTGATGCTCGGCCTGGTCGGCACGGTGATGGTGCGCGCGGTTCTCGGCGGCGGCTGGAATCTGGTCGACGTGCCCGAGGCCGAGCCGACGATCGCAACCATCGGCAACGGCTTTCTCACCGACTACATCCTGCCGTTCGAGCTCGCCTCGCTGGTGCTGCTCGCTGCGTTGGTGGGAGCGGTGGTGTTGTCGCGCAAGGAGCTGAAGGAAGAGCGGGGATGATGGAGATCGGGCTAAGCCACTTTCTCGTGGTCAGCACCATCGTGTTTCTGGCGGGCATGTTCTGCGTTCTGACCCGCCGCAACGCGATCGGCATCCTGATGGGTGTCGAGCTGATCCTCAACTCGGCGAATCTCAACTATCTGGCGTTCGCGCGCTACAGCTCGGTTGGCTACGACGGCCAGATGTTCGCGATCTTCGTCATCATGCTCGCCGCCGCGGAGGCCGCGATCGGCCTGGCGATCGTGCTCGGCATCTACCAGACCTTCCACACGATCGACGTGGAAGCGACCGACACGTTGCGGCTCTGATCATGCAGGATACCGCACACGCGGCCCACCAAGCGGCCATCCACACCGTCTCCTACCTGCGCTGGATTCCGTTGCTGCCGTTGATCGGCGCGGCGATCAACGGTCTCGGCGGCGCCTGGATCCAAAAGCATCTCGGCAAGAAGGTGATCGGCGGCATTGCCTGCGCGATGCCGCTGCTCGGCTTCCTCTTGTCGCTGCGCGCCTTCTTCCAGCTGGCCGGGCTCGACCCGGCCGAGCGCACGCTGCTCGACACCATGTTCCCGTGGATCCACGTCGGCAACCTCAACGTCGACGTGGCCTTTCAGGTCGACCCGCTGACGGCCGTGATGATTCTCATCATCACCGGAGTCGGCGGGCTGATTCACATCTACTCGACCGGCTACATGCACGACGAGCCGGCCTACTGGCGTTACTTCGCGTACCTCAACCTGTTCACCTTCGCGATGTTGACCCTGGTGATGGGCGACAACCTGCTGATCATGTTCGTCGGTTGGGAGGGAGTCGGCCTGTGCTCGTACGCGCTGATCGGCTTCTGGTACTCCGAGTGGGCCAACGCCTCGGCGGGGAGCAAGGCATTCATCGTCAACCGCGTCGGTGACTTCGGCTTCATGTGCGCGACCTTCCTGTTGTTCTGGTCGCTCGCCGACGTCGGACATCCGACGCTGCTGTTCCGCGAGATCGCCGAGTACGGGCCGCTGCTCGAGGGACACATGTTCTGGGGGGTCAGCACGGTCACGCTGATCACCATGCTCATGTTCGTCGGCGCCACCGGCAAATCGGCGCAGATTCCGCTCTACGTCTGGCTGCCCGACGCCATGGCCGGACCGACCCCGGTGTCGGCGCTGATCCACGCCGCGACCATGGTCACCGCCGGCGTCTACATGATCGCCCGCCTCAACGTCCTCTTCGGCATGGCGCCGGCCACTGGCGCGGTGATCGCGACCGTCGGCGCCGCCACGGCGTTTTTCGCGGCGACCATCGGCACCACCCAGTTCGACATCAAGAAGGTGCTCGCCTACTCGACGGTGTCGCAACTCGGCTTCATGTTCATCGCGATGGGCGTCGGGGCCTACGCGACCGGCGTCTTTCATCTGATGACGCACGCTTTCTTCAAGGCCTGTCTGTTCCTCGGCTCGGGAAGCGTGATTCACGCGATGCACCACGAGCAGGACATGCGCAAGATGGGCGGCCTCAAGAAGTGGATGCCGTACACCTACGCGACGTATCTGATCTCGACCCTGGCGATCGCCGGCATTCCGCCGTTCTCCGGCTTCTTCTCGAAGGACGAGATCCTCTGGAAGGCGTTTTCGAGCGGTCACCAGTTCGTCTGGTTCGTCGCGGTTTGCGCGGCGGCGCTGACCGCATTCTACATGTTCCGTTCGGTGTACATGACTTTCGACGGGGAGAACCGCTCCGACGAGCACACCCGTGAGCACCTGCACGAGTCGCCGTTCTCGATGACGGTGCCGTTGATGGTGTTGGCGTCGCTGGCGGCGCTGGCGGGATTCCTCAACGTGCCGCACGCTCTGTTCGGCGATGCGCGGTTCGACGCCTGGCTGGCTCCGGTGCTCGAGCACGGCGGCGGTCACGCCGGCGGGCACGGCGATGCGCACGGCGGCGGTCACCACGTCGAGGTGATCGAGTACGTCTTGATGGTGCTGTCGATCGCGGTGGCGGCGGCCGGCATCTTCGTCGCTCGGGCGATGTACAAGACCGGCTCGATGAGCCCGGATCGACTGACCGGCCTGGCTGGCGGCAAGCCGTACCGCACGGTGTTCAACAAGTACTACGTCGACGAGTTCTACGACGCGACGGTCATCCGCGGCACCCTCGCATTGACCCGCGTCTCCGCCTGGTTCGACACCAACATCGTCGACGGCATCGTCAACGGAGCGGCCTGGGTGGTGCGAATGGCATCGGCCTTCAACGGGCTCGTCGATCGCTACGTCGTCGATGGCGCAGTCAATGGCGTCGCCACGGTGACGTCGCTCGTCGGTGGCCGTGTTCGACGGCTGCAGACCGGAAATATCAACGCGTATCTATACGTCGCCGTGATTGCCGTAGTCGGCATGATGGTGGCGCGGATGTGGTAACGGGCCAGGAGGCGGTACCGAATGGACAACATCTTGACGCTGATGACGTTTATCCCGATCTTCGGGGCGGCGCTGATCCTGTGCCTGCCGCGCGATCGGGATAACCTGGTTCGCTGGGTCGCAGTCGGAGTCACCGCGGTGCCGTTGGTGTTGGCCTGCTGGCTCTTCTTCAACTTCGATCGCAGTACCGCCGGATTCCAGTTCCTCCAGCGAGGCCAGTGGATCCCCAGCTTCAACATCCAGTACATCGTCGGCGTCGACGGTGTCAGCATCACGATGGTGCTGCTGACGGCGTTCCTCAGCTTCCTGTGCATTTTCGCTTCCTGGGGAATCACCAAGGCGGTGAAAGCCTACTTCGCGCTGTTCCTGTTGCTCGACGCCGGCATGATGGGAGTTTTCGTCTCGCTCGATTTCTTCCTCTTCTTCGTCTTCTGGGAAGTGATGCTGCTGCCGATGTACTTCCTCATCGGCATCTGGGGCGGCCCGCGCAAGGAGTACGCGGCGATCAAGTTCTTCCTCTACACCTTGCTGGGCAGCGCCTTGATGCTGATCTCGATCCTGGCGCTGTACTTCAACACCACCGACCCGGCGACCGGTCAGCACACCTTCGACATGATGGTGATGATGGACCAGGCCAACCACTCCGAGTGGCTGCGCAACGGCATCATCTTCGGGCAGTCGGTGCCGCTGGTCATCTGGATGGCGCTGTTCATCGGCTTTGCGATCAAGATTCCGGCGTTCCCCTTCCACACCTGGCTGCCCGACGCGCACGTCGAGGCGCCGACCGCGATTTCGGTGATCCTGGCCGGCGTGCTGCTCAAGATGGGTACCTACGGGATCTTGCGGATCAACTTCGCGATTTTGCCCGAGGCCACCGCGACCCTGGCGTTCTGGTGTCTGGCCGCGGTCGGCGTCGTCAACATCGTCTACGGCGCTCTGTGCGCGATGGCGCAGTCCGACCTGAAGAAGTTGGTCGCGTACTCGTCGGTCAGCCACATGGGATACGTCATGCTCGGCATGGCCTCGTTCACCCAGCAGGGAATCAACGGCGCCGTCTTGCAGATGTTCAACCACGGTACGGTCACGGCGATGCTCTTCCTTCTGGTCGGCGTGATCTACGATCGGGCCCACCACCGCAATATCGACGGCTTTGGCGGATTGGCGAGCGTGATGCCGGTCTACACCGGTTTCGTCGCCGTCGCCTTTTTCGCGGCGCTCGGTCTTCCGGGCTTGTCGGCCTTCATCTCCGAGGCGCTGGTGCTGCTCGGGTCGTGGCAGGCGAACCCGCGGCTGACCATGGTGGCGGCTCTCGCCGTGATTCTGTCGGCCGGCTACATGCTGTGGGCACTGCAGCGGATCTGGCTCGGCAAGCTCAACGAGAAGTACGCCAACATCGAAGAGGTCAACCGCCGCGAGATCTTCACTCTTGCGCCGTTGGCGGCGTTGGTCGTCTACCTCGGCATCTACCCGACCGCGGTGCTCGATCTGATGGGGGCGTCGCTGAACAGCCTGAACGGCGTCGTCTCGAAGTTCCTCTAGGCGGAGATTGGGAGCGCGGCTGGAATGGAACTGGGCCCGATTGAAAGCCTGAGCTACTTCGTCCCGGAGCTCATCCTGGCGATCTCCGTGATCGGTCTGATCCTGGCCGATCTCGTGGTTCGGCGGAAAGAGCAGCTCGGCGTCGCGGCCTTGGTCGTCGTCGTGCTGGCGCTGATCGCGGTCGTCTGGGGCCTGCCCGGGCAGGGAGACGCGTATCTCTTCAACCGCATGATCGTGCACGACCAGTACGCGGTCTTCTTCAAGGTGGTGTTCGCGCTCGCCACCTTTGCGACGATCTGGATGTCGCTCGATTCGCGCGAGGTCGAAAAGGTTTCCCGGGGCGAATACTACGCTCTGTTGATCGCGTCGGCGCTGGGCATGTTCTTCATGGCCACGGCGACCAACCTGCTGATGGCCTACCTCGCGCTCGAGTTCGTCAGCCTGACCTCGTACGTCCTCACCGGAACGCTGCGCCACAACCGGCGCTCGGGCGAAGCTTCGCTCAAGTATCTGATCTACGGCGGCGTCGCCTCGGGCACGATGATCTACGGCATGAGCTGGATCTACGGCATCACCGGGACGATGGACTACGCCGGCATCAACGCCGCTCTGGCGGCAGGGCAGGGCACGCCGCTGATCCTCTTCATCGCGGTTCTGCTGACCCTCGCCGGTTTCGGCTACAAGATCGCCGCGGTGCCGTTCCACATGTGGGCGCCCGACGTCTACACCGGCGCGCCGATCCCGGTGACGGCGTTCCTGTCGGTCGCTTCGAAGGCGTCCGGTTTTGCGCTGTTGTTGCGCTTCTTGTACCCCGCCCTTTCCACCGTCGGTGCCGGCGGGCAGTGGCAGGCGCTGGGAGACGGCGGCTGGCAGCAGGTGGTTCTGCTGCTCAGCATGGTGTCGATGACCATCGGCAACCTGGCGGCGCTGCAACAGGACAACATCAAGCGTCTGCTCGCCTACTCGAGCGTCGCGCACGCCGGCTACATGCTGATGGGACTCGCCGTGCTCAGCGACGAGGGACTGCGCTCGATCCTGTTCTATCTGGTGGTCTACTACCTGATGAACATCGGCGCCTTCGCGATCGTCATGCTGGTCGCCAACTCGACCGGGCGCGAAGACTTCGACGGTTTCCGCGGCCTCGCCTGGCGCGGCGGCGCGATCCCGGCCGTGGCGATGGCGATCTTCCTCTTTTCGCTCGCCGGAATACCGCCGTTCGCCGGGTTCATCGGCAAGTTCTATCTGTTCGCCGCGGTGATTCGCGCCGACTTCTACCTATTGGCGTTGGTCGGCGGACTGAACAGCGTGGTGTCGCTCTACTACTACGCGCGCATCGTGCGCACGATGTTCCTCGATCAGCCTGCCGGGGGCGAGGGCGGAGTCGAGCTCGACTGGTCGACCGGCGGCTTGCTGGCGGTGCTCACCCTCGGGACGGTGGTGTTCGGCGTCTACTGGGCGCCGGTGATCGCGCTCGCCGACCGCTCGGCCCGATTCTTCTTGGGATAGCCGCCCGGCGCTCAGTTGCCGCCGGCGCTTCGGTGCAGGGGCTGGGCGGTTTCGCTCGGCTCCGGCGAGCTCGGCGCCATTTCGGCGAACTCGCGGTGGCCGTCCAGGTCGACCATCTCGCCGTTGGCGGCGACTCGAAAACGGTGGCCTCCCCAGACCACGGTGTCTCCGGCGAACGCGAGCAGCCAGATGACGTCGAAGAAGAGGTCCTTTACGGGTACCAGGGCCATCGCCATCCAGTTGGTCTCGGTCTTGAGGTGGCGCCAGCAGATCGACATGGCGGACGCGTAACGCACGCCGAGGGCGCCGGCGCTGACCAGGCACGAGACCGGTGAGAACCCGTGGTAGAGGACGTTGAGTAGAGCCCACAGGGTGCCGTGGGTCAGAACGCTGCCGAAGTATCCGCCCGGCCGGCAAATCCGGTAGGTGCGGGCCCAGCGCAACTGGTGGTCGATCAGCCGGCGCCAGGTTCCCAGCGCCAGGACGGTGTCGACCAACTCGTTGCAGAGGACCAGATCGTACCCTTTCTGGGCGACCCGGTAGCCGAGCTCGTAGTCGTCGGCGAGGGTGTTGACCAGAGGTTGGAGCCCGCCGATCTCTTCGAGGACCGAGCGCCGCAGCGCGATCGTCGCGCCGAAGGCGTAGGTCGACTTCTCGACCTTGCGCGCCAGCATCACCAGCGGCGTGAAGTCTGTGTTGATGAAGAGCGACTCGACCAGGGTGGGGATGCCGCCGCGGTTGACCGCGCGGTACGGGCAGGTCACCAGGCCGGCGCCGGGAGTGCTGAGGGCGCGGTTGAGGGCGGAGAGGTATCCCTGGCGCACGCGGATGTCACTGTCGGCGATGACGATGATCTCGTGCTTGGCGTGCCGGTACATGTTGATGAGATTGGAGATCTTGTAGTTGGCACCGTAGACGCGATCGTTGACGACCAGGTGGATGTCGACGTCGGGGAAGTCGCGCTGCAGCTTGCGCACGACGGTGGCGGCGGGGTCGTCTTCATCGGCGACGCCGCAGACCATCTGGAACGCCGGGTAGTCCTGGCGGCAGAGGGAGGCCAGGTTGTCGTAGAGGCCCATCTCCAGCCCCTTGAGTGGCTTGAGGATGGTCATCCCCTTTTCGTCGACGCCGGCGTCGCTCGCCTCGTCACCGGACCCGCCGAAGAACTCTTCGGCGGAATACATGCCGACCAGGTAGCAGAACACCGAGGCGCCCAGGCCGACCGTCAGGATGAGTTGAATGATCGAAAGATCGGTCACGACATCCAGCATCTATCCATCCACCCCTCTGACCGGCCGGTCAGGCCACGGCAAAAAATTAAGCTCCAAGGCCTGGTTGTGTTTCACGTCGCGTTAGGGACCCCCCGGTGGCCACGCTAGACTGGGTATACCGAAGCCAGTATCAAGTCAAATCATTGGATTCGTGGGATTTTTGAAGAAAAACCCTTGACCGCCGCCGCCCCGTTTCATACGCAGGCGCGGCGGTTAGCGGAGGGTATGCACATGGCGAAGGTCAAGATCTATCACAACCCGAGATGCTCGAAGAGCCGCGCAACGCTCGAGCTTCTGCGTGAGCGCGGCGTCGAGCCCGAGGTCGTCACGTATCTCGACACGCCGCCGAGCGCCGCCGAGCTCGGCGCGATCGCCGACATGCTCGGCGTCGAGCCGCGCGACCTGGCGCGCAAGAAGGAAGCGGAGTACGCGGCCAACGGAATCGGCGACCCCGGCCTCGGCCGGGACGAGGTGCTCGCCAAGATGGTCGAGCATCCGATCGTCATCGAGCGCCCGATCGTTGTCGCCGGCGGACGCGCGGCGATCGGTCGGCCGCCGGAGAATGTTCTCGAGATTCTCTGAGCGCGCGCTCAGGCGACCTTGGAGGCGCGCGGCGCGTCGATCGCAGCGACCGGCTCGGGCTTCGGCGTGTCATCGTCCCAGACGATGCTCTGGTAGTCGAGCTTGGACTTCGTCAGATGGTCGTACTTGACGATCTGGAAGTAGGGCGAGAGGTCGAAATCGCGCGGAGTCACCAGCTTTGGATCGCGCCGCCGGAAGCGAGCCCGCTGTGGCTGCCAGCGGCGCAG
This sequence comes from bacterium, assembly GCA_030430165.1. GTDB lineage: Bacteria > Desulfobacterota > Binatia > HRBIN30 > CADEER01 > CADEER01. The sequence continues at coordinate 23,037 of JAUIGL010000007.1, forward strand.
CGGGAACAGCCGCCGCAGGCCGGGCGGATCGGCCACGATATCCTCGACCGTGACCTCGGGGAGGATCGGGTAACCGACCCGACCGAGCGCTCGGGCGATCATCGTCGAGCAGATCACGGCGCGTTCGGAATTGCGTCCCATGGTGAGCGCCGCCCTGCGCCAGCGTCTCGGTACGATGCTGACCGGAAAGAAGTAGCGCGCCAGGTCGACGATGTGGCGCAGGTCGTAGCGGTCGCCGATGCGCTCGCAGACGTACTCGATGACGCGATCGACGTCGGCCGGGCGCAGTCGCTCGGGACGGCAGATACGAATGTTGTAGGGGACGTACTTGTCGATCGGGCTGACCGTGACCCCGGACCCCTCAAGTGCCTCGACCAGCAGGTGCTCCGAGCTATCGCCGAAGGTCTGGCGCGCCCAGGCGGCCTGCGAGTTGGCGTTCTTGACCAGCGCGTCGCCGACGTAGATGGCGCAGTGCGACCAGCTACTCTGTGTGAGGTAGCGGATGACCTGGCTGATGCGTTGGTTTCCTTCGACGAGCAGGATGTCGCCCTTGCGCAGGGTGCGCTTGAGGACTTCGACGTCGTTGGGAACGCGCACGACGTAGTTGTCGAGCGGCTGCATCAGGAGTCGGGCGCCCTCGGCGATGATGCGGCGACGGGTTTGGGTCAGGAGGGAGGCTGGCATCGGGGCGGGTCCTGGGCAGGTATGCAAATTTTAGCTCCCGATTTCGCCGATTGTCTAGCGATATTAGCCGCCCGTTCCTATCTGCGATGTCGAAAAACCCCTATGGTTCGGGCATGAGCGAGCATCGGGCGACGATCGAGTGGTCCCACGACGGGGGCGACTTCGCCTACGATTTGTACAGCCGCAGCCACCTCTGGCACTTCCCGGGGGGGACCAGGGTACGCGCGTCGGCCGCTCCCGAGTTCCTCGGCGACGCCGACGCGGCCGACCCCGAGGAGGCCTTCGTCGCGGCGGTGGCGAGTTGTCACATGCTGAGCTTTCTCGCAATCGCCGCGCGCAAGCGCCTGGTGGTGACGGCCTACCGCGACGAGGCGACCGGTTTCCTCGCCGAGAACGACGAGGGGCGGTTGGCGATCACCGAAGTGGTGCTGCGGCCGTCGGTCGACTTCGAGGGCGCCGCCGTCACCGCGCAGCAGCTCGGCGACCTGCACGATCTCGCCCACAAGGTGTGTTTCATCGCCAACTCGGTGCGCAGCGCGATTCGCGTCGAGCCCCGGCGGGAGGGGGAGTGAGGTGTCCGCGGCGGCGCTGATCTCGGTGATCATCCCGACCTTCGACCGCAGCGCTCGCCTGGCGGCCGCGATCGAGTCGGTGCTGGACCAGGAGGGGCCGCTCGAGCTGATCGTCGTCGACGACGGCTCGACCGACGGCACCGCCAGCGTGGTCGGCGGGTTCGGCGAGCGCCTTCGCTACGAACGTCGCGACCACCGCGGCGTTTCCGCGGCGCGCAACCACGGGGTGCGGATGGCGCGCGGCTCGTGGATCGCGTTTCTCGATTCCGACGACGAGTGGCTGCCGGGGAAGCTCGCCGCGCAGCGGCGCTACCACGCCCAACACCGCGACGTCCCGATCAGCCAGACCGGCGAGATCTGGATTCGCGACGGGGTGCGCGTCAATCCCTGCAAGCACCACGCGAAGCCGAGCGGCGACGTCTTCGTGCCGAGCCTGGAGCGCTGCCTGGTGTCGCCTTCGGCGGTGCTGCTGCGTCGCGATCTGTTCGTAGCCGCCGGCGGTTTCGACGAGAGCCTGCCGGTCTGCGAGGACTACGACCTGTGGTTGCGGCTGGCGCTGCGCCAGCGTTTCGGGTTGGTGCGCGAGCCGCTGATGGTCAAGTACGGTGGCCACCGCGACCAGCTGTCGCGACAGTACTGGGGGATGGACCGTTTTCGCGTCGCCGCGCTGGAGAAGCTGCTGGCGGATCCGGTCCTGGTCGGAGAGCGCCGCGCCGCCGCGGTCGAGGTGCTGGAGCGCAAGTGCAGGGTGCTCGCCAAGGGGGCGCGGCGTCGCGGACGGGAAGCGGACGCCGACGGCTACGAGCGCCTCATCGCTCGTTATCGAGATGACTGATTCGCGGTTGGAAGAATACGTCGAGCGCCAGCGGTTGCGCCCGGTGACGGCGGAGCGGCTGCGCCGGCTCGACCAGGGCGGGCGCAGCGCGGTGCTCGACGTCGCCGTGCCGCTCGGCCTCAACGACAACCAGTTGCGCGACGTTCTCGACCTGGCGGAGGACAGCGCCGCCCGCGAGGGCGTGTCGGTAGCCGAGGTCCTCGGCGACCCCGAGGCCGCGGCACTGCGCCAGCGCCGGCTCGGGCGCAGCGACAAGATCAAGGCGCTCAAGGCGTGGTTGCGGCGCCGCCGCTACCCGCACCTGAGCGCCGCGCTCGATCGCATCGACGCGCTGCGCGCGCGTCTCGGGCTGCCGGCGGCGACCCGTCTCGAGCTGCCCGAGAATCTCGAAGGGGACGAGCTGGTGGTGACGCTGCGCGCGTCGTCGGTCGAAGACCTGCGCGCGCGAGTGGCGCAGCTGGCGCGCGCCTGCGATCGGCCGGAGATCGAGGCACTGTTCGACGTCTGGCACGAGGCTGCGGGGTGAGCTTCGTTCCCGACCAGGTGTGGGTCGAGCGCGGCAGCGAGCACTCCTCGGTCGTCGCCGAGACCCGCGCGCGCCTGCCCGGCGCGCGCTTCGCGACGTTCGCCGACGCCGCCGAGCTTGGTGCGGTCGGCTTCGCCGAGGCGAAGCGCTCGCTGGTGCTCAAGCGACATCGCGGCGGCTTCTTCGAGCACTGTCCGGCGGGGACGTCGGGAATGGTCTGCTGCAACTACCTGGTCCTGAACTTCGCCAGCAACTGCCCCTTCGATTGCTCCTACTGCTTCCTGCAGGACTACCTGGCGGCGAACAACCGCCTGACCGCCTTCACCAACCCGGAAGACGGGCTCGACGAGGTCGACCGGGTTCTCGCGGCGCATCCCGAGAAGCAGTTTCGCATCGGCACCGGAGAGCTCGCCGACAGCCTGGCGCTCGATCCGGTCACCGGCCTCAGCCGGCTACTGGTTCCCTTCTTTGCCGCGCGCGACAACGCGGTGCTCGAGCTCAAGACCAAGAGCGACTGCGTCGACGAGCTGTTGGCGCTCGACCCGCGCGGCCGCGTGGTCGTCAGCTGGTCGCTCAATCCGCGCCAGGTGATCGAATCGGAAGAGTACGGAACCGCCCCACTGCCGGCGCGCCTGTCGGCGGCGCGGCGCGTCGCCGACAGCGGCTACCGAGTCGGTTTCCACCTCGACCCGCTGGTCGAGCATCCGGGCTGGCGCGAGCATTACGAGGCGATGTTCGACGAGCTGTTCGACACGATTCGCGGCGACGACGTCGCCTGGTTCAGTCTCGGTTCGCTGCGCATGACCCCGTCGCTGGTGCGCAAGGTGCGCGCGCGCGGCGCCGAGCGGCCGGGGCGATTGGCGCTCGGTGCCGAAACCGTCAGCGGCAACGACGGCAAGCTGCGCGTGTGGCGCGGTCTCAGGGTGCGCATGTATCAGGCCGTCCTCGAGCGCATTCGCGCTGCCGCCCCGGCGGCGACGGTCTACCTTTGTATGGAGACGCCGGCCGTCTGGGAGAAGGCGATGCGCGAGGTTCCGTCCGACCGCCAGCTGGGCCAGCGTCTCGCCGCCGGAGCGCGCTGGTGAGCTCGTCGTCGCCGATCGGCGTCTTCGATTCGGGAATCGGCGGGCTCACCGTCGTCCAGGCGATCGGCGAGGCGCTGCCGCACGAGCGCCTGGTCTATCTCGGCGACACCGGGCGCACCCCGTACGGAACGAAGTCCCAGGACGTGGTGCGGCGTTACTCCGAGGAGAACGCCGCCTTCCTGGCGGACAAGGGGATCAAGTTGTTGGTCGTCGCCTGCAACACCGCCAGCGCGGTGGCGTTGCCGGGATTGCGCGCGCAGCTCGACGTGCCGGTGATCGGTGTGATCGAGCCGGGCGCCGAGGCCGCGGTCGCGGCTACGGCCAACGGCAAGGTGGGCATCGTCGGCACCGAGTCGACCATCCGCAGCGGCGCCTACGTGCAAGCGTTGCGGCGGCTCCGCCCGCAGCTCGAGATCTATACCCGGGCCTGTCCGCTGTTCGTGCCGCTCGCCGAGGAGGGGTGGGTCGACAATGACGTCGCCCGGTCGACGGTGCGGCTCTACCTCGCCAGCCTCAAGACCAGCGGGATCGACACCCTGGTGCTGGGCTGCACGCACTACCCGCTGCTCGCCGCGACCATCGGCGAGGAAATGGGCGCGGCGGTGGCGCTGGTCGACTCGGCGAAAGCGACCGCGGCGGCGGTCGCCGCCGACCTCGCCGAGCGCGGTCTCCTGGCGACCGAGCCGGCCGGGCCGAGCTCGTTCTTCGTCACCGACGCCCCGGATCGCTTCGTCCGCGTCGGCGCTCGATTCCTCGGGGCTCAGGTCGATTCTGCGGTGCAGATCGAGCGCTGAACGCGGCAATCTGGCTTGATCTTTCGGGCCATGGCGGGCAGCATCAAGGATTGGCGTAGGATCTGCCCTTGGTGGCGGTCCGACAACACGCCCCAGAGGGTCGCGGGAGAATCATGAATCGGATGCTGTTGGGCGCCCTGGCCGGAATTCCGGCGGGTGCGTTGGTCGCGGGTGGGATCGGCGCGTACCTTCTCGGGGAGTTTGCCGTACCGGTGTTGACTCCGTATCTGGCGGTGGGAGCGGTGATCGGGCTCATCGGCGGCGCCATCGCCGGCGACCCGAAGAAGGTCATCGGCAGCAAGAACGAGCGCGAGCTGAAGCGCCTGCGCCCGCTGCTCGACCAGGTCAACCAGCTCGAAGAAGAGATCGCGGCGCTTTCCGACGAAGAGCTGCGCGGCAAGGCGGAGACCTTCCGGGCGCGGGTCATGGAGCTGACCCAGGGGGAGCGCGACGAGCTGGAGCGGCTGCGCAGCGAGGTGGCCGAAGCGCACGCCAGCGGATCGGAGGCGGTCGAGGATCTGCGCGAGCGCATCTCGAAGCAGGAGAAGGTTCTCTACGAAGAGGAGAACAAGGTCCTCGACGAGATTCTGCCGGAGGCGTTCGCCTGTGTCCGCGAAGCGTCGAAGCGGACCATCGGTCTGCGCCACTACGACGTGCAGATGCTCGGCGGCATGGTTCTGCACCGCGGCACCATCGCCGAGATGAAGACCGGCGAAGGCAAGACGCTGGTCGCCACCCTGCCGGTATACCTCAACGCCCTCACCGGGCGCGGCGTCCACCTGATCACCGTCAACGACTACCTGGCGCGCCGCGACGTCCAATGGATGGGCCCGGTGTATCACGCCCTCGGATTGAGCGTCGCCGCGGTCGTGCACGAGGAGAGCTTCCGGTTCGACCCGACCTACGTGGTCAAGGACTACCGGATGCTCAACCTGCGCGGGGTCGAGCGCCGCGAGGCCTACGCCTGCGACGTCTGCTACGGCACCAACCACGAGTTCGGCTTCGACTACCTGCGCGACAACATGAAGTTCTCGCTCGAGGAGTACGTCCAGCGCGAGCTCACCTACGCGATCGTCGACGAGGTCGACAACATCCTGATCGACGAGGCGCGCACGCCGCTGATCATTTCCGGACCGGCTGAGCAGTCGACCGACAAGTACTACACGATCAACCGCATCATTCCTCGGCTGCGCCTCGGCGCGGTCACCGTCGGCGACGTGCGCCAGGAGGATCGCGCCGCGATCGACGCGCAGGGCGACTACACCGTCGACGAGAAAGCCAAGACGGTCACCCTGACCGAGGCCGGCGTCGCCAAGGTCGAGCGCATGCTCGGCGTGTCCAATCTGTACGACCCCAACCAGATCGACATCCTGCACCACGTCAATCAGGCGCTGCGCGCCCACGCGCTGTTCAAGCGCGACGTCGACTACGTCGTCAAAGACGGCCAGGTGATCATCGTCGACGAGTTCACCGGGCGCCTGATGCCGGGACGGCGCTGGTCGGACGGCTTGCACCAGGCGGTCGAGGCCAAGGAAGGGGTCAAGATCGAGCGCGAGAACCAGACCCTGGCGACGATCACTCTGCAGAACTACTTCCGCATGTACCGCAAGCTGGCCGGCATGACCGGAACCGCGGACACGGAAGCCGCCGAGTTCAAGAAGATCTACGACCTCGACGTCATGGTGATGCCGTCGAACAAGGACCTGGCGCGCATCGACCACCCGGACGTCGTCTACAAGACCGAACGCGAGAAGTTCGAGGCAGTCGCCGACGAGATCGCCGAGTGCCACGAACGCCAGCAGCCGGTGCTGGTCGGCACCATCTCGGTCGAAAAGTCGGAAGTCCTCGGCCGGCTTCTCAAGAAGCGCAAGATCAAGCACAACGTTCTCAACGCGATCAACCACGAAGCAGAGGCCAACATCATCGCCCAGGCGGGGCGCCTCGGCGCGGTGACCATCGCGACCAACATGGCCGGCCGCGGCACCGACATCCTGCTCGGCGGAAATCCGGAGTTCCTCGCTCGCTCGGACATGGAGAACGAGTGGGTCAAGCGCTCGCACAAGGGGCCGCAGGGCTCGATGCGCTACGAGGACGTCCTCGCCAAGCTCCGCGAAGAGTTCGACCAGGCTCTCGAGGCTGCTCGCGAAGAGCACGAGGCGAAGTGGCAGCCCCTCGAAGATGCGCAGGCGGCGGCGCTCGACGCGGTCACCGAAGCGCACCGCGAGCACCTCGAGGCCAGCTTCTGGGCGAGTCGGCGCGCCTATCAGGCGGCGGTCGAGTCCGCGCTCGCCGACGGCGGCGACGCCGAGGCCGCGGCTGCGGCGGCGGAGAGGTACGCGGCCGCCGTCGAGGAAATCGACCACGTCACCGGTCCGCATTTTGGCGAAGAGGGGCAGCAGCGCTTTCGCCAGGCGCTCGAGGACTGGTGCCTGGTGCTGCGCGAGGCGCAGAGCGGGGGAGATCCGCCGAAGGCGCGGATGCAGCGCTCGCGTGCCGGCTTCGATCGCGCCCGCCAGGAATACGAACGCGCCCTCGCCGGCGTCGTCGGCGACGAGGGCGATCAGGACCCGGCCGACACCGAGCGCGCGTTCGCCGCCGCCGAGCAGAGCTTCAAGGATGCGGAGGAAGCGTACTCGGAGCAGCGCAAGCCGTACGAAGAGGCGGTGGAGCAGGCGCGGGCGACCTACGAGCGCGAGCGCCGCAAGTACACCGAGGCGATCGAGCAGGTGCGCGAACAGATGGAAGCGGCGCCGGACGAGATCGGCGACCGCTACCAGGAGCTGCTCGAGCACTACGAGAACGAGTTTGCCGACGAGAAGGCGCAGGTTCTCGAAGCCGGCGGCCTGATGATCATCGGCACCGAGCGCCACGAGAGCCGCCGCATCGACAACCAGCTGCGCGGCCGCGCCGGTCGCCAGGGCGACCCCGGTGCCTCGCGATTCTATCTGTCGCTCGAGGACGACCTGCTGCGAATTTTCGGCGCCGACCGCATCCAGGGTCTGATGGAGCGCCTCGGGATGGAGGAAGGCGAGCCGATCGAGCACCGGATGATCACCCGCGCGATCGCCAACGCCCAGACCAAGGTCGAGGCCCGCGATTTCGACATTCGTAAGCACCTGCTCGAATACGACGACGTCATGAACAAGCAGCGCGAGGTCATCTACGGCCAGCGCCGCGAGGTTCTCGGCGGAGATGCGCTGAAGGAGCAGGGAATGCAGATGACCGAGGGCGTCGTCGACTCGATCGTCGAGCTCTACGGCACGCCGCCGACCCAGTCTGAACCGATCGACTGGGCGGCACTCGACGACGCCCTGTTCCGCCAGTTCAACGCGCGCCTCGATCTCACCGACGACCAGCGCGAGCAGCTCTCGGATCCGGAGGCACTCACCGAGTTCCTGCTCGAGCGCCTGCGCGCGACCTACGACGAGCGCGAACAGGAGTTCACCGAGCCGGTGATGCGGCAGATCGAGAAGTTCGTGATGCTGCAGACCATCGACCAGCTGTGGAAGGATCACCTGCTGTCGATGGACCACCTCAAGGAAGGGATCGGGCTGCGCGGCTACGCCCAGAAGAACCCACTCCAGGAGTACAAGAAAGAGGGTTTCGATCTGTTCGAGGACATGATCCAGCGGGTCCACGAAGAGACGGTCCAGAAACTGTTCACCGTCCAGTTGTCGCGCGAAGAGGATCTCGAGCGGCTCGAAGCGAATCGGCGCCAGCAGTCGCAGATGGTGATGAGCGGCGGCGGCGCGCCGAGTGCTGGCGGCCAGCCGCAGCAGCGGGCGAAACCCGCCACCCAGCGCCGCGACGGCGAGAAAGTCGGCCGCAACGATCCCTGCCCGTGCGGCAGCGGCAAGAAGTACAAGAAGTGCCACGGCGCTTGATCGCCGCCGCCCGGCGGCCGGCGGAGGGGTCTCGATGAAGGTGCGGATGCGCCGCGACAAGGTGCGCGTGCCGGGGTTCCGTTTCGGCGGCGTCGCCTGCGGCCTCAAAGAGAGCGGCAAGCGCGACGTTGCGCTGATCGTGTCGCAGCAGCCGGCGACGGCGGTGGGGGTCTTCACCACCAACCGGGTCAAGGCGGCGCCGGTGCTGATCGGGCAGAAGCGTGTCGCCGCCGGGCGCGTGCAGGCGATTCTCGTCAACAGCGGCAACGCCAATGCCTATACCGGACGCGACGGGATGCGGGTGGCGCGGGCGATGACCCGGCGCGCCAGCCGCTTGCTGGCGATCGACGACGCCTTGGTGGTGCCGTCTTCGACCGGACGGATCGGCTGTCCGCTGCCGCGCGCCGCGGTCGAGCGCGGCGTCGACGCGGTGGTCGACGACTTGTCCGAAGACGGCTTCCAGCGGGCGCTCGAAGGGATGATGACGACCGACGCGTTCCCCAAATTCGCCTCGGAGAAGCTCAAGATCGGGCGCCGCGAGATCACCGTCGCCGGGATGGCCAAGGGGGCCGGGATGATCGCGCCGAACATGGCGACGATGCTCGCCTACTTGCTGACCGATGCGGCAGTGTCGCGCGCGGGGTTGAGGCAGGCGCTGCACCGGGCCCTGCCCGAGTCCTTCAACGCCATCGTCGTCGACGGCGATACCAGCACCAACGATACGGTCCTCGCGCTGGCCAACGGAGTCGCCGGCAATCGGCCGCTGCGGCCGCGCTCGCCCGGCTTTGCGGCGTTCTCGGAAGCGCTTGGCCGCATCTGTCACAAGCTCGCCCGCTACGTCGTCAAGGACGGCGAAGGAGCTTCCAAGGTGGTCGACGTGATCGTTCGCGGCGCCCGCTCCAAGGGCGACGCCGAGAAGGTTGCCGACGCGATCGCTCGCTCGCCGCTGTGCAAGACCGCCTTCTACGGCGGGGATCCCTACGCCGGGCGCATCGTCTGCGCGGCCGGCTACAGCGGCGCGCGTTTCAACCCGGACCGGCTCGACGTCTTCGTCGACGACCTGCAAATCGTCGACCGCGGCGTCGAGGTCGTCGATCGGGTCGAAGCTCGCGCCAACCGGATCGTCGCGCGCAAGGAGTTTTCGGTCACCGTCGACCTGCACTCGGGACGCGCCGGCGCGATGCGGATGGCGAGCGACCTGACCGTCGACTACGTCCGCTTCAACTCCGACTACCGCACGTAACCGGTATACCCATTCCGACTCCCGGGGAGCCGGCATCGGCTGCGGCGGCCGCAGGGCGCGAGTGTGGTTCGTCCAAAGCCGCCTGCGGCGGCGGCCAAAGCGCGGTCTGCGACCGGCGCGGCCAAAGCCCGGCTTCGCCGAGCGTCCAATTGGGGGCACCGGCTGGAGGCTGGCCCACCCTTTGGCCGCACTGCACAGCAGTGCTTTGGCCGGTCGCGCGCAGCGCGCCCTTGGCCGCCGCCGCAGGCGGCTTTGGGCCGACCGGCTAGAACTCGAGCTGGCAGCCGGAGCTGCAGCCGTCGCCGTCGGTGGTGTTGCCGTCGTCGCAGCGCTCGCCGGTCTCGCGCATGCCGTTGCCGCATACGGCTGCCGGGCAGGCGTATTCGTCCTGATAGGCGAGCACCGGATAGGTCTGATCGGCGAGGCAGGCGGCGCGGCTGGTCACCAGGGCGACCGCATCTTCGATGCCGAACCCGTAGAGCTGCTCGAAGCTTGCCGGTGCGCAGGCGTTGGCGAGGCTCTCGACCAGCGCTTGGTTGGCGCGGCTGACGCTGCGGTTCGACGCGTCGACGTCCAGGTTCTTGTTGCGCGACGAGCGGCGGCGGTTGGCAATCCGGTCGAGGGTGGCGCGGCGAGCGCGGAAGGCGAAGTTGAAGGCCTTGGTGGTCGCGGTCGCGAACGCGTGCACGCACGCTTTCTCTTCGCCGGCCAGTGAGGTCGGATCCTCGACCCGGAAGGTCGGATTGAAGACTACCGATACCGCCGCGGCCTCGAGCTCGCGACAGAACGTGACGACGTCGAACTGGACGTCCTGCAGGTCGGAAAACAGCATCTTCGGCAGATCGGCCTGGCGGCAGACCGGCGAGATGTCGCCTTGGAAGATCGCCAGGCGGAGCTGCTGGATCGCTTCGTCGTCGGCTTCCTCCTGGGTTTCGTCGCAACCGCCGTCGTCCATGCGGGCGAGCAGGCAGTCGCGGCGAATCGCCCAGGCGCGGAGACCGCAGGTGGCTCCACCGGCACCGACCTCGAGCTGACAGCGAGCCTCCGGGCTGTCGTAGTTGTCGGCCCAGAAGGTGAGCGGCACCGAGGTTTGGTGGGCGCTCGCCGTCGCTGCGAGGAGGCCGAAAATCGCCGCTAGCGTCGCGGCTGGCCGGGCGATGTGGAGACTCATCCTGTCAGGCTACCGACGCGCCGCGCTTCGAACAAGCGGGTTCGCCGACGGTCGTTCGACCGCCGCAGGGGAGGGCGAGCGCCGGGGCGGCAGCAGCCGCTGCCGCCCCGGCCAAACGGCTCAGCCCTTCGCGCTTTCCTTGAGCATCGGGTCGATCAGCTCCTTGAAGCCTTCGATCGATCGATTCCGCAACAGCTTGCCGTTGACGAAGATCGTCGGTGTGCCGCGAACGCCGACGGTGCGGGCCAGTCGCATATCCTCCTGGACTTCTTTCTTGACCGCGTCCGAATTCATGTCGCTTTCGAACTTGTCGACGTCGAGCCCCAGCTCCTGTGCGTACTCCTTGAGCTTGTCCGGTTGCAGCGCGCGCTGGTTCTTGAAGAGCAGCTCGTGCATCTCCCAGAATTTCCCCTGCATGCGCGCGGCGATGGCCGCCTGGGAGGCGGCCATTGCGTGCGGGTGGATCGAAGTGAGCGGGAACTGCTTGTAGACGAAGCGAGCCTGCGTCGGATAGGCCTTGAGAGCGTCGGCGATGATCGGTTCGGCGCGGGCGCAGAACGGACACTGGTAGTCGGAAAACTCGACGATGGTGATCGAGCCGTCCTGCGGGCCCTTGATCGCCGAGTTGGCGACCGGGAGGTCGTACTTCTTGTCGGGGTCGGGTCCCGAGCGTCGTTTCGGCGGCGGCGCCGCGGCCGGCGCCTTGTCGAGCTTCTTGTCGATGTTGTTGAGCTTGGCGAGGATCTCTTTCTGTTGCGACTTGATCTCAGCGATCTCTTCTGGGCTCACGGTCTCCTGCGCACAGCCCGCTGCGAGAACGGCGGTGCCGAGGAGAGCGACCAGAGCTTGCGCGAAACGACTTCTACGCTTCATTCGGATCTCCCTTGGTTGCGGTTTCACGTACAAGTGCCCAGCTTAGCCGAAGCGCGAAGGCCGGCTCAAGCTCGGGCGAGGGGCGTTGGATCTTCGGCCGGGAACGGCGATACTCCGCGGAATGCGGGTCATTGCCGGGAAGTTGCGGGGCCGTCGGCTGCGAACGGTCGCCTCGAACGCGGTGCGCCCGACCGCCGATCGGGTCAAGGAGGCGGTATTCAGCATGATCGGCAGCCGCCTCGACTACGACGGCGGGGCCGTCTTGGACTTGTACGCGGGCAGCGGCGCTCTCGGCATCGAGGCACTGAGCCGCGGCGCGCAGAGCTGCGTGTTCGTCGAGCGCGACCGCCGAGCCGGGGCAGTGCTGCGTACCAACCTCGACGCCTGCGGTCTGCGCGGCGCGGCGCGGGTGGTTGCCCGGGGTGTCGCCGCGTCCCTCGAATCGCTGGCACAGGACGGCGCCGAGTTCGACTTGATCGTTGCCGACCCGCCGTATGCGACCGACCCGATGCGAGTCGTCGACCAGGTGGCGGCGGCGGCCGTGCTCGGCGAGGGCGGACTTCTGGTGGTCGAGCACGATCGCTCGCGATCGATGGAGGGGCGGGGGGACCTCCGGTTGACCCTCACCCGGCCCTATGGAAAGACCAGCGTCACCATGTTCGTCCGCGAAACGGGCGAGGAAAACTCCACGCAGTGAAGCGCAAGGCGGTATACGCGGGGTCTTTCGACCCGATCACAAACGGCCATCTCGACATCGTTCGCCGATCGCTGTGCTCGTTCGACGAGGTGATCGTCGCAGTCGCCTACAACTCTGCCAAGGACACGGCGCTGTTCAGCGTTGCCGAGCGCGTCGAGATGATCCGCGAGGCGCTGACCGACGTCGCCGAGCGAGTCGAGGTCGATTCGTTCGAGGGGCTGCTCGTCGACTACTGCGACCGCAAGGCGGCCTGTGCGGTGATCCGTGGCCTGCGGGCGGTGACCGATTTCGAGTACGAGTTCCAGATGGCGATGATGAACCGTCACCTGAATCCCCGGGTCGAGACGTTTTTCATGACCGCCAGCGAGGCCTATCTCTACACCGCCTCGAGACTGGTTAAAGAGGTCTCCAGGCTCGGCGGAGATGTCGGGTCGCTGGTCCCGCCCGGGGTCAACGAGCGCCTCAATCGCAAGTTCGCCGAGTCCTGACCCGGCGCCGGCCGGCGGCGGCGCAATACCTGAGGGGGACGGCTACCGGTACTTGTCCGTCGCGGCGAACGCGGGTAGCTTCTGGGGCTTGCGAGCGGGCCCCGATGCGGCTGAGCTGACCGGGCCAGGCGGTTCTCGCGCGCCACGAGCGATCAATGAAGGCACACGTTCTCGTACAGCCCGGGCAACTGGAGTTTCGCGAAGTCCCGACCCCGAGTCCCGATGGTGACGGGGTGGTGGTGCGGGTGCACGCGGCGTTGACCTGTGGCACCGATCTCAAGACGTTTCTAAGGGGTCATCCGAAGTTCGCCCTGCCGATGTTGTTCGGCCACGAGTTCGCCGGCGAGGTGGCCGCGGTCGGCGCCGACGTCGAGGGGCTCCGCGAAGGCGACGCGATCATGGTCGCGCCGACGGCGCCCTGCGGCACCTGCTACTACTGCGTGCGCCAGCAGGAGAACCTGTGCCCGCAGGTGATGCCGACCATGGTGCACGGTGCCTACGCCGAGTTCGTCAAGCTGCCGGGAGCGGTGGTGCGAACCAATCTCTACGAGAAGCCGCTCAGCCTGCCGTATCGCGACGCCGCGCTGCTCGAGCCGCTCGCCTGCGTCGAGCACGGCCTGTCGTTCGTCTCCTCGCGACCCGACGACACCGCGGTGATCATCGGCGGCGGGGCGATCACCTTGCTGCACGTCCAATCGCTGCGCGCGCGGGGTGTCGAGGACATCATCGTCGTCGCCCGCAATCCGCGGCGCGCCGCCGAGGCGCGAACCCTCGGGGTCGAGGTCCTCGTCGCCGACGCGCGCGAGGCCGGCGAGCAGGTTCGCCAGCGCACCGAGGGGCGCGGCGCCGACCTGGTGGTCGAGTGCACCGGCGACGTCGAGGTCTGGCAGGCGGCGGTCGACCTCGCGCGGGTCGGCGGCCAGGCGGTTCTGTTCGGTGGATGCCCCTCGGGCACCGAGGTGCGCTTCCCGACCGATCGCCTGCACTACGACCAGGTCCAGGTCATCAGCCCGTTCCACTTTACGCCGCGCGACGTCCGCCGGGCGTACGATCTTCTGGTGGCGGGCGAGGTGGCGGGCGCCACGGTGATCGGCGGCGAGCACGCGCTCGAAGACCTTCCGGCCGCCCTCGAGGCCCTGCGCGCGGGCGGCGGGCCGAAGTTCGCCATCCTGCCCAACGGTGCCGGCAACGGCACGCGCAACGGCCGTCACAACTCTGAATGAAGGTCGCGCGGCTCTACGACTACCTCGACGTACGCATCGAGGAGGCCGAACGACCGCGCATCGCAGCCGACGAAGCGTTGGTGCGCACCGCCGCCTGCGGCGTCTGCTCGGGGGACGTCGTCCCCTGGTACATCCGCCGCAAGGCGCCTCTGGTGTTCGGTCACGAGCCGGTCGGCGAGATCGTCGAGGTCGGCGCCGAGGTCGAGGGGTTCCGGCCCGGAGATCGGGTGTTCGTGCATCACCACGCGCCCTGCTTCGACTGCGACCTGTGTCGGCGCGGCGAGTACGTGCAGTGCCCGACCTGGAAGCAGTCGCAGATCGATCCGGGTGGCATGGCCGAGTACTTCCGCGTGCCGGCGACCAACCTGGCCGACACCTTGCGCCTGCCGGACGGCGTAGCCTACGAGGACGGCGCTCTGGTCGAGCCGCTCGCCTGCGTCGTCAAGTCGTTTGCCCGCGCCGGCGAGGTGCGCGAGCGCAGCCTGCTGGTGATCGGCCTCGGTGTCATGGGGCAGCTACACGTCGTCTTGGCGCGCCACTTCGGCGTGCGCAGGCTGCTGGTCGCCGACCTCGAGGAGAGTCGCTGCGAGCACGCGCGGCGGCTCGGCGCCGACGTGGTCATCAACGCCGCCCGCGAGGATCTGGTCGAAGCGGTTGCCCGACACACCGACGGCCAGGGGGTCGAGGTGGTGATCGTCGGGCCGGCGACGGTGCCGGCGATCGAGCAGGGCCTGGCGTGCGCCGGCCGCGGCGCTACCGTGGTCCAGTTCATGGGCACACCGCCGGAGCAGACCCTGCACCTGTCGACCTTCGACTACTACTTTCGCGAGCTCCGCCTGATCCCGAGCTACTCGTGTGGCCCCGACGACACACGCCGGGCTCTCGAGCTGGTCGAGCAGGGGGTGGTTCGAGCAGAGCAGGTGGTGACCCACCGGTTTCCGCTCGCCGAGGCGAACAAGGCCTACGAAGTGGCCGCGACCGACAAGCGCTCGATCAAGACCCTGGTGACGTTCGGCTGAACGTCGCGAGGGGCGCCCGGCTGGACGCCCCTCGCCGTCGTCATGGTTGGGTGCCTTCTTGCTCGAGGCGGCGCGCCGCAGAGTCGGCTCGCTGGGCCGCTTCCTGCGCGCTGGACGCCGCCAACTCGGCTCGCCGCGCCGCTTCTTCCGCACGCACCGCGGCTTGTTCGGCAGTGCGCCGGTCGGGACCGGCGTTGCTGGCACAAGCGCTCAGGGCGCAGGCGAGAAGGGCGGCGCTGATGCCGACGACAAGACGCAACGGTTAGACCTCGGGCAGGCGACTAGCGAACGCGCGATACGATCGCGTCCGCCTTTTTCGCGGCCGCTGCAGCCCGATCCGCCGATGCGGCGGCGCTAGCTGCGGCTGCGGCGGCCTTGGTGGCTGCCGCGTCTGCCTTTTCGGCCGACATTTCGGTCGACGTGAGGAGCTGGTCGACCTGTGCCTGCGAGGCGCTGTTGAGCTTCACCGTGCAACCGCCGGTTGCGATTGCAGCGGCTGCCAAGGCTACGCCAACGACAGTCGAGATCCGCATTTCCTACTCCTCTCTCTCTACTTGCGCAGCGAGGAGCCGAAGATGGCCTCGGCCTTGCGGGCCGAGCGCTCGGCGGCGTCTGCGGATTCGGCGGCGCGGTTGGCAGCGCTGGTGGCCGAATCGGCGGCAGCCTGGCACTTGCTGGCAGCCGCGTCGGCGCTGCTCGACGCAGCCTCGAGCCGTGCCAACTGGTCCGGATCGAGCTTCGCGGTGCATCCGGCGGCGAAAATCGCCGCGGCCAGAACGGTAAATTTCAATGCAGACTTCATTTTGTGCCTACCTCCTGTGGCAGCATCGTATATGGAACAACTGACGCTGCGTATCTCATAATTACGGAGAGCGAGCAAGATCCTGGCAAGCGAATCTTCGCCGGGCCGGAGGGGGTGTGATTGTGTTCCCTCGGTCGATTTGGCAAAAGTTGCGGGATTTGGAAGCTGACTGGGGGCGCCGGTTGGGAAATGCCGGTCCGAAGCCGCGGGGGGAAACCGCGGCCGTCGCGCCTCCTGCGGTCGTGTCGAATCTGTTTCGGACGGGCATAAGGAGACTCAGAATATGTATCTACTCGTTCCCCTGATCGTGGGAATCTACGCCTTGTACTTCGCGTCACAGAAGGCGGCTTGGATCTCCACGCAGGACGAAGGTACGGACCGAATGAAGGAAATCGCGTCCGACATCCAAGAAGGCGCGATGGCGTTCCTGTCGCGCGAGTACCGGGTGCTGGCGGTCTTCGTCGCGGTCGTGGCGGTCCTCCTCGGAGTGTCGGGAGCGAGTCAGGAAGACTCGTCCTTCATCATCTTCTTCTCCTTCCTGGTCGGAGCCCTGGCCTCGGGGCTGGCGGGCTACATCGGCATGCGCGTCGCGACCAACGCCAACGTCCGCACCACCAACGCGGCGCGCACCGGGCTGGTCCCGGCGCTCGACGTCGCCTTCTCGGGCGGCACCGTGATGGGCATGTGTGTTGCCGGTCTCGGCGTCGTCGGACTGAGCTTCCTCTTCATGCTCTACTACCTGGTCTTCGGCTTCACCTCGGTGACCGAGATGACCACGGTGTTGAACGTTCTCACCGGGTTCTCGCTCGGCGCGTCGTCGATCGCGCTGTTCGCCCGCGTCGGCGGCGGCATCTACACCAAGGCGGCCGACGTCGGCGCCGACCTGGTGGGTAAGGTCGAAGCCGGCATCCCGGAAGACGATCCGCGCAACCCGGCGGTGATTGCCGACAACGTCGGCGACAACGTCGGCGACGTCGCCGGAATGGGTGCAGACCTCTTCGAGAGCTTCGTCGGCTCGATCATCGGCGCGATGGTCCTCGGCGTCGCCTACAACAACTACTACGTGATCGTTCTGCCGCTGGTCCTGGCGGCCGTCGGCATCGTCGTCTCGATCGTCGGCACCAACTGGGTGAAGACGGAAGAGGGCGGCAACCCGCAGTCGGCGTTGAACCGCGGCACCTTCGGCGCGGCGATCGTCATGGCGTTTCTGACCTATCCGGTCTGCTGGTGGATGATCGGCGAGGGCGCGGCGCCGGTGAACAACATCACCGGCACCCTCAAGGAGCTGACCGCCGGCGGGATCTTCCTGGCGACGATCGTCGGTCTCGGCGCGGGCACCGCGATCGGCGTGATCACCGAGTACTACACCGGTGAGACCCGCGGCCCGGCGCAGAAGGTCGCCGAGCAGTCGCTGACCGGTTCGGCGACCAACATCATCGGCGGCCTCGGCCTCGGCATGCTGTCGACCGCCTGGCCGACCATGTTCATCGCCACCGCCATCGTCGTCTCCTACTGGTGCGCCGGTCTCTACGGCATCGCCATGGCGGCGCTCGGCATGCTGTCGACGATCGGTATTCAGCTGGCGGTCGACGCCTACGGGCCGATCGCCGACAACGCGGGCGGTATCGCCGAGATGGCCGACCTGCCCGAGGAAGTGCGCGAGCGCACTGACAAGCTGGATGCGGTCGGCAACACCACGGCGGCAATCGGTAAGGGATTCGCAATCGGCTCGGCGGCGCTCACCGCGCTGGCGCTCTTCTCGGCTTTCCAGACCTCGGCCGGGATCACCGAGATCGACGTCACCAACCCGCTGGTGATGGGCGGTCTGTTCGTCGGCGCGATGCTGCCGTTCCTGTTCTCGTCGATGGCGATGCGCGCCGTCGGTGAAGCCGCCTCGGAGATGATCGAAGAGGTGCGCCGCCAGTTCCGCACGATCGACGGACTGATGGAAGGCACGGCGCGCGCCGAGCACGCCAAGTGCGTCGACATCGCGACCGGGGCTGCGATCAAGCGCATGGTCGCGCCCGGCCTGCTGGCAGTCGTGACCCCGGTGGTCGTCGGCTACCTCGACAAGGAAGCGCTCGGCGGCATGCTGGCGGGTGTGACGTCGTCGGGCGTGTTGATGGCGATCTTCATGTCGAACGCCGGTGGCGCTTGGGACAACGCCAAGAAGCACATCGAGGGCGGCAACTTCGGTGGCAAGGGCTCGGATGCCCACAAGGCGGCGGTCGTCGGCGACACCGTCGGCGACCCTTTCAAGGATACCGCGGGTCCGTCGCTCAACATCCTGATCAAGCTGATGTCGGTGGTGGCACTGGTGCTGGCGCCGCTGATCCGCTGATCTCCGAGCACAGCTGATCGTTCCTTCGAGGGGGTTGGTCGCGCTTGTCGCGGCCAACCCCCTCGTGCATTGTGAGCGGTCCAATTTGCTGGAGGACTCGACTTATGCAGGAATTTCGCGACCGGGTGGCCGTCGTCACCGGCGGCGCCAGCGGCATCGGCAAGGCGCTGGCCAAGGCTTTTCTCGGCGAAGGGATGAAGGTGGTGATCGCCGACGTCGAGGAGAAGGCGCTCGATGCGGCGGTCGCAGATCTCGCCGGCGGCGAGCGGCTGACGGCGGTGGTGACCGACGTCTCGAGCAACGAGTCGGTGCAGGCGCTGGCCGATCGGGTGTTCGCCGACCACGGCGCCTGTCACCTCCTCTGCAACAACGCCGGGGTCAGCGTCGGCAACTGCAACGTTTGGGAGACCACGGTCAACGACTGGAAGTGGGTGCATGGAGTCAACGTGATGGGGACGGTGCACGGCATCCTCGCCTTCGTGCCGCGCATGCTCGAGTCGGGCGAAGAGGGATTGGTGCTGAACACCTCGTCGGGCGACGGCGGCATTTCGCCGCTGGCGGTGCAGTCGGTGTACGCCTCCAGCAAGGCGGCGATCTCGATCCTCACCGAATGCCTCGGCGCCCAGCTCGCCGCGCGCGAGGGCGGCAAGGTGCGCGCCGCTCTGTTCTATCCGTCGGGGGGAATGTTCGACACCGGTTTGTGGACGACGGCGCGCAACCGTCCGTCAGAGCTGGCCCGCGAGCGTCCGTACGCCAAGGGCGCCGAGATGACCTTCGACGAGTTCTACCAGGGCGCCAAAGCGGCCGGGTTCGAGCTGCCGGTTCAGGATCTCGACGAGCTCGCCCAGGCGACGCTCGAAGGCATCCGCAACGACGACTTCGTCATCATGATTGGCCGCGAAATGGCCGAGGTGCAGCTCGCCGACCGCGCCAAGAAGATCGGCGCCGGGCAATGCCCGATCACCGCCGAGACCTTCGACTTCGGCTGATCCTGGATTCCCCTTGAGCCAGGACTGCGGTCCCCACTAGGCGCCTGTTTGGACTGAGCGCCCCATCCGCGTTGGTGGTGGCTCTGTTTGATTCGCAACGCGCTTGCTACGAGCCACGGCGCGAACCCGAACATCGTCCCCCCTTGCCAAGGGGGGACTTCAGGGGGGTCAAGCGGAGCGTCGATGGCCCGAGAGCAGAAGCTCCTTGCGTCGCGGCGTGACCTCCCCCCAACCTCCTCCTTGGTAAGGAGGGGGGATCCGATGGCGCGTTCCTCGACACTGCCCAGCACTCAAACTGACCCACTGCGTCCGCGTCGATCCGCGTTCATCTGCGGCTAAGGTCCTTCACCGTCAGCCGGACGCACCAGATCCGCCAGGCTCGTAGAGCCGAGCTCTGTTTTGACGGCACTGGTGCGCCGGTCGAGGGCGCCGCGCACTGCCGGCGGCAGTGCCGTCGGTGCTTCGATGTCGCCGCCGCGGACGATGTCGAGGACTTCGAAGACCGAGATGGTTTCGAGCGCTCGGGCGATCGCGACTCCGTCCGGCTTTTTCGAGCGCAGCACCATGCCGTGCTCGAGCATGTGATCGACGATGTCGTCGACCACCGGCGGCGACAGCCCGGCCCGGCTGGCGAGCTCCCAGGTGGTCAGGGGCCCTTCGCCGCGGCGGTGGCTCTCGGCGAGGGCCATGGCGACCATCAGACCGCACTCCTCGCGTGCGATGATCGTCTTGTCGCGCGCCGCGCCGAGCACGCTCGACGGTTGCTGGACGAAAAACGCGATCTCGCCGCCGACCAGGACGATCAGCCAGTTGAAGTAGATCCAGATGATGAACAGCAGAATGATCGCGAAGCCGGAGTAGATCGCCGAGTAGCGCCCCGAGGTGACGACGAAGTTGGTGAACGCGGTGCCGGCCAGTTTCCAGGTGATGCCGGCGACGAATCCGCCGACCAGCGCTCCCTTCCAGCTGACCTGTGTGTTGGGCAGGAACTTGTAGAGCAGGGTGAAGGCGGTGCCGAGGATCAGGTTGGGCAGGAGGACGGTTCCCAGCCAGAGGAGCCAGGGCGCCACTTCGAGCGCGGTCTGCACGGCCGAGTGCTGGGTCGCCGTGGCAGTCAGGCCGAGCGCGGTGAAGACGAGCACCGGGCCGAGCAGGACGACGCTGAGGTAGTCGCGGAACTTGATCGCCATGCCGCGCGCCTGGCGCGCGTGCCAGATCTTGTTGAGAGCGTTCTCGATCGCCCCGACGAGACTGATCACGGTGTACAGCAGTCCGGCGATGCCGGCCGCTCCGAGAACGCGCAGCTCGAGGTTGTCGACGAAGCCGATGATCTGCGCGGTGATCTCGTCGCCCTTCGGCCCGAGCGGTGCCAGCGCGTTGGCGAGGAGCGGCTCGATCTGGTTCTGCACGCCGAATCCCTTGAGCACCGAGAAGGTCACCGCGAGCAGCGGCACCAGCGACAGGATCGTCGTGTAGGTGAGGCTCATCGCGTGAATCGGCACCTCGTCGGCCGAGTACTTGGCGTACAGCGCGGTCGCCGCGTCGCGCACCTTGGTGAAGGTGGAGAACCCGGGGCTGGCTTCGGTGTCGGGAGGGCTTGCGGTCGGCGCGGTTTCGCTCTCGCTCATGGTCCCTCTATAGCGCGACTCGGCTCGGTGGTCGCAAGCACGGGCGGCGCAGCCACGCCCGACGATCAGGGCAGCGCCACTTCGATGCGGCCGAGATCGTCGCGATGGGCGATCTGTCTGCCGGCGGCGAAGACCGAGAGTCCCTCGGGATAGCCGTCGTAGCGCGGCAGGCCGTCGCCCGGCGCGTCCCAGACGATGGTCAGGTCGAGTCCGCGGTAGCGCAGGCCGTCGACCAGAAAGTATTCCCAGGACTCGGCCATCGGATCGATCTCGAGGATGTCGTCGGCGCGCGGCACCAGACCGATCGGTCCTTCGACCACCAGGCTCAGCCACATCGAGTGGAAGTCGTGCGAGATGTCGGACGGCTTAGGCTGCGGCTGGCGCGCGTAGGGCTCCCACTGCGAGTAGTACTCGTGGGCATTGGGGCGCCAGGTCGGGTCGTTGGGGTGGACACCGGGATAGACCAGGTCGTTGTAGCGCGACAGCAGCTCCATCACGTGACTCGGTCGCACCGAGTCCTGCGAGTAGTTGCGCACGGCCTGGATCAGGGTACGTCCCCCCATGCTGATCGGGTGCGGCGCGATGTTGCGGGTGAGACCGTCCATCTCCCAGCTCCAATCGCGGTAATGCGCCTGGCTGGTGATCACCGGCGGGAAGCGCGACCAGAACTCCTGCGGGTCGACCAGGTAGCGCAACGCGTTGGTGTAGGGGGGCTGGTTCGGCGCGAGCAGGGTGGTGAAGGCGAACAGTCCGTGCAGCTCGCGGTAGGGGGCGCGCTGGTCGTCGCCGGCGCGTTGCGGGTAAAAGAACTCGGTTTCGGGATCCCACAGCTTGGCGGTGGCGGCGTCGCGGATCTTCGCCGCCAGCGTCGCGAACTCGGCGGCCAGGGCCTCGTCGCCGGCGGCGGTGGCGAGCTCGACCATGCCGATGGCGTTGGCGTAGACGAAGCTCGCCAGATCGACCCGTTCCATCGATGGTGGGCGCGCGGTCTGATCGAGTCGCGCGCCGGACCAGTGCCACCACGAGAGGATGTCGAGGTCGTAGCCGGTGACGCGCGGCCTGGCCCGCTCCGGCAGGGCGTCACCGTCTTGGTCGTAGCTGGTTGCCCAGGCGCGCACGTCGGCTGCCATTTGCGGCAGCAGCTCGGCGAGAGTTTGCTGCGGGATGGGGTGAACGCGGTTGAGCTCGGCGGCAGCCTGGACGATCCAGTGCGAGTAGGTCTCGCCCCAGTAGGGGCTGCCGGGCGGGTCGAGCACCGCGCCGTTGTCGGCTCGGTTGGCGTAGCTGTTGCGCAGCTGGGAGAGGGCGTACTCGGGGTCGCGCAGGTAGGTGAGCTCCTTGATCTGCGCCGGGATGGCGAAGCCGATCGGATTGTCGAAGCCGAGCTTGCCCTCGTAGAAAGCGTGGTTGCGCAGATCGCCGGTGGCGCCGTCGCGGAAATCGACCATGTTGAAGCGGACGATCCACCAGCGGTAGTACCACATCTTCTTGAATGCCGGGTCGGAGCTGTCGAAGTAGGGGATGTTGTCGGCGAACCAGCGATTGTACTCGCTGGCCTGCTCGAGCACCGACGGCAGCGGCCGCTCCGGCTGCGGCTGCTCGCGAATCGCGAAGCGCATGGCGAGGTCGGCGGCTACCGACTCGCCGGAAGCGGGCAGGGTGAGCTCGGTCGCCAGGTGAACAATGTCGCCGTCGAGGCGTTCGAAGTCGGGCGCGTCGAGGTAGAGAAAGATCGGCTGATTCTGGTAGCGGCCGCTGCCCATCATCGGGAACGCGGCGGGGGAGCCGCCGCCGGGCAGGCGCGGATAGGGCGCGATTGCTTCGATGCGCAGGACGTGGTCCTTGCCGTCACCCGAACGCGCGCTGTAGATCGCCGCGGCGCGGTCGTCGTAGGTGATGAACTTGTGCTCCTCGATCGAGACCGTCGGCTGCCCGCTGCCCGGCGCGCCGAGCTCGTAGGCGAACGTCGTGTGGCTGGGGAAGCGGCGGATCGCGTACTGGTTGTCGTAGACGACGATCGGCTGCCCGTCGATCGAGAAGCGCACGTCGAACAGGCGCTTGACGCAGTAGGTCGAGTGGACGAAGCAGAACTGCCCGGCGAGCCCGATCTGGTGCGTCAGCTCGCGCGTCCACAGCCTACGGCCGGAAGACAGGAGCAGCTCGTCGTCGTCGAGAATCAGCTGGCGCCCGATGTAGGGGGGCACGCCGCGCGGCGCCATGCGGAATACCTGGTGGCCGAGCGTGCCGTCGATGTAAAACTTGCGCAGCGCGGGAGTGTTGCGGGCACGGCCGCCGTCGAATTCGACCCAACGATCGAATAGATCCGGTGCCACGAAGGCCTCGCGGGCGGGCGCCGCCGGAGGCTGCGTTGCCGCGGTCGCAGTTGGCGCGGCGCGGTCGGCGGGTCGCTCGCAAGCGACGATGCTGGTGCAGGCGACTGCCAGCAGGAGCGCCCGAGCCGCAGCGCTAGGAGCGCTGCGCTCGCGGTCGCGGTCGATGGATTCGAGTCGTAGTCTTGACGAAATCATGGATTGTCCCGATGCGGGCCGCAGTCTGTGCCACTCTGCGTCGCGGGTAAAGCGCCGAGCCGGCCGTGCCGACCTTGACAACACCGTCTGGTGCCTCTTAATTCACTCAACTTCGTTAGTTTCTTCCGCATTGGGCGATTTTCATAACGGACTCGGACGGGGAGGTTTTTCATGGAAGCCTTGCAAGGAATTTTTCGCTGGATTCACGTGATCGCGGGGATCACCTGGATCGGCCTGCTGTACTTTTTCAACTTCGTCAACTCGGCGTTCGCGCCGACCATGGACGGAGACACCAAGAAGAAGGTCGTCCCCGAGCTGATGCCGCGCGCGCTGTACTGGTTTCGTTGGGGCGCTGCCTACACCTGGGTCACCGGCGTCCTGCTTATTCTGCTGGTCTTCTATCACGGCGGGTTGATGTTCGACGACCTGCGCGCCGGATGGGGCGGTTTCGCCATCGGCATGGTCGCCGTCACCTTCCTCGGCGTTTTCGTCTACGACCTGCTCGCCAGCTCGGTTCTCAAGCCGACCAACGCGGCGTTCTGGGGCGGCTGGGTCATTTCGATGGTGGTGCTCTTCCTCTTCGATCTCGCCGGCTACAGCTTCCGCGCCACCGCGATCCACCTCGGCGCACTGTTCGGCACGTGCATGGCCTTCAACGTGTGGTTCCGTATCTGGCCGGCGCAGCAGCGCATCATCACCGCCACCAAGAACGGCGAGGCGCCCAATCCGGACGACCCGCCGCTGGCCGGGCTGCGCTCGAAGCACAACACCTACATGTCGGTGCCGCTGGTCTTCTTCATGCTGAACGCGCACATGACCTGGCTCCCCGGCGGCTTCATCGGCCTCGGCCTGGTGGTGCTGATCGGCTGGGCGGCGACCTACTGGCTCTACCAGAAGGCGACCCAGGTGAAGGGCTTCTGAGCCCGGGGATCTCGCAAGCACGGATTCTCTACGAAGGGGCCGGGACGATCGTCCCGGCCCCTTTCTTTTTTTTTCGAACGGAGTAGGCGGGCCCCGTAATGCCAGATCACTTGCGGACCGATCTTCTGATTCTCGATCTGGACGGCACGATCAGCGATCCGGGTGTCGGGATAGCGCGCTCGATCAACTACGCGTTGGCGAGCTTCGGCTACGCCGAGGTGACCGAGTCGGAAGTTGCCGCCTACATCGGGCCTCCCATTGAGCTGACCTTCCAGGGGCTGACGCGCACCGAGTCCGAGGAACACACGCTGGCGTTGGTCGCGAAGTACCGCGAGCGATACGCGGAAGTCGGCTACAGCGAGAACACTCTCTACCCCGGCGTAACCGAGGCGATCGAGGAGCTTGCCGGCCGCGGTGTCCGCCTCGGCGTGTGCACGTCCAAGCGCGTCGATTTTGCGGAGAGGATTCTCACCATGTTTGGTCTGCGGAGCCACTTCGAGTTCGTATCCGGTGGAGATGTCGGCGTCCCGAAAAGTGAGCAGCTCGCTCACCTGGTTGCCGAAGGGATCGCCGGCCCGGCCTCGGTGATGGTCGGCGATCGCGCCGTTGATATTCTCGCGGCCAAGGCGACCTCGCTTCGGTCGGTCGGAGTTCTCTGGGGATACGGCTCGCAATCGGAGCTCATCGACGCCGGTGCGGATGCGGTGCTGTCCGAACCGCGGCTGTTGAACGAGGTGTGCCGCCCGTGATCGTATTGTTCGGGGAGGAACTTGCTGGAATCATGGCGCGGAGAGCTGGAATCGCGACCCTCGTGGCGATTTGCGCGACAACCGGCGCGTGCACGAGGACCCACGTCGAGGGGCTGAGCCACAAGGTTGATCTGGGACCGATCACCGTCGGGCGAATCGAGGTCGCCTACGGCCGGGGCTTGGCCGGCGACCGCCTCAGACGGGCGCAGCAACTGAGGGTTGCGGAACGACTCGAGCGGCGTCTCGCCGACTGGCTGGTCGAGGTCGAGCGATGGGGAGGCGACCGTATCGTTTCGATTGAGGTCGAACGCTTTCGTCTTCCCGCGGTCGCGAGAGGATTCACTGGGAGTCTGAAGGGAAGCGACTATCTCGGCGTTCGCGTTGCCCTGCTCGCAGACCAGGACGAGGTCCTTTCGTTTGGTGCCGAACAGGTGCTCGGGGCAGGTGATCGATCGGTCGCCGCCAACTACTCGGAGACGGCTGCCTTGCGAGAGCTGATCGACTCGATAGCCTGGTCGATTCTGCTGGAGGTTACACCGGTCCCGGAGCGCAAGGCTGTCTTCGACATCGGCAAGCGAGCCGAGGTGCCAAGGGCCATTCAGCTGCTGGAGGAGTGCGGCGAGCTTTCGTACCTCGAGTCCGTGGGGTTCTCGGCGAAGGGCTTGATTCCCTTCTCAACTGCCGCCGGCGCCGAAACGCGTCGGCTAAAGCGCGCCTTCGGCGGCACTCTCCCGCGTTGCTACTAGACGACTGTGTCGCGCAGACGCATTGTCGAGCACGCAATGCGGGTGCGTTTCGTCGGCTTGGTACTCATACTTCCCTGCGCGGCTGGTTGCTCGGGGCGCCCTCGAACGGCGCAGCGACGGGATCCCCTTCCAGGAGGGAATGACGTGGTTGATTCCGGCCAGCTGGGGTGCCTGCCGTCTGCGTGTTTGCGGCGCGCAAGGGACCACGTTCGAGCTGATCGAGCACGCCCGGACAGCCGATCCGATTGAGAGGAGAGATTGATTGGGGTGGGGGGATTGATTGGGGCAGGCCATGGCAACCTCTTGAATTGATTCAGTTCGCACGCTGGAGAGAGTGAATTTCGGTCCTTGAGGTCGCGTTTCTCGGTCCGAGAATCGATCGTAAGACGCACCCGCTACCGCAGATAGTACAGGGTGACGATGCCGGCCGCGTAGCAGGCGATGATCGACAACCCTTCGAGCGCCGGCGCGGCGAACGATCGGCGGCCGACCTTGTCGTGATCGAGCAACTCTCCGAGACTCCGGATCTCTTGCCCACTGCACGAAGCCTTCTCGTCGCCCGGTTGCGCGTGGTCTTCCATCCCAAGGGATCGAAACAGCAGGCCTCATGCCACCCTGGGTCGCGCTATAGCGGCGCGGACGTCCGTTGCATCTTTTGCACGGCGTAACAATCGCGTTGCAGGACCTAGAGTCGGGTCCTGGATAGCCCCCCTTGGCGGCTTGGCGCGAGATAGTCTTTTGGCCTGGTCGCTGAGCTTGATCGCTGCACCCCGATCTTGAAGGGTGGGTCCAACCCATGAATGTGCCTATCTCGGACACTCGGACACCCGTCCCCTGCGCCGCTACATCATCCGTGACCTCCCGGAGTCTACCGACCGCAAGAATTGCGTATGCAGTCCGGGCAACCGTCCAGGTCGCGGGCCTCCTCGCGCTCCTGTCTTCCCTGGTGTGCGCGCAGGCCGGCTCGGGCTCGCGGCGGCAGATCGAGCCAGGAGGCGAAATCAGCGGAGCCGGCCGATCCGTACCAAACGTTTCGGGGCTGGTGAACATCATTCCCGAGCTCGGGGCTGGTGATCCAGATCTCCTCACGGCGGTCGGGGATCGAGTATTCTTCTCGAATCGTTCCGACGCGGAGTTGTGGACCTCTGACGGCAGCGCCGACGGAACCATCGGCCTCGAGATCGACTCCGGAACGATGCGCGCGTTGAACTTCCTCAGGTCCTCGGCAATCTCGCCCCCCAATCTGACCCTGGGGATCGATCTCAACGGTAGCCTGCTCTTCGACGGCCAAAGCCCCGACTCATTCGGCGACAGCGAGCCTTGGATCAGTGACGGCACGGTTGATGGAACCTTCGCGCTCGCCCAGACGCGGATGGCGTCGGGTCCGATTCCGAGCTTCATGGATCCGCTTCAGTTCCAGAAGCACGCCGGCCGTGGCTACTTCTCCTCCTATGTACGCTCGCCCGGCGTTCTTTGGGAAACGGACGGAACGGTCGACGGCACGGTGGCGCTCGGTCAGTTCTCGTCTCCACCGCGTGGCGACCTCTTCGGCTTCGATGCAGTCGCAGCCACCGAAACGATGCTCTTCCGCGTATCTACCGCCGGCGGAAACCGGAGCTTGCTCTACAGCTTGGATTCCGTCGGGGAGGACACCTTCCTGATCGATTTCACGAAGTACATTTCGCCGGCACCTCCCATTCCACGCGGCATCGTCGAGCTGAACGGCCAAGTCTTCCTCGCGGGAGCCGACCTCGAACATGGAGACGAGCCCTGGGTCACCGACGGTACGGTCGATGGAACCCGCCTCCTTGCAGACATCAACACGGACACCCATGAACTAGCGCGCATCGGGACGCCGCAGGGGATCCTGGAGGTCGGCGACCCATCCTACCCGCGCGATTTCACTGTAGCGGGCGATCGGGTGTTCCTCTTCGCCGACGATGGAGAACACGGCGTCGAGCTCTGGTCGACCGACGGAAGGGCATCGCGAACGAGAATGGTGCGCGACATCAATCCCGGCCCCGACAGCTCGGTTGAAGACATCTCCTCGCCGTTCGGCGACCGCGAGCTGACTACGTCACATATGGTCGCGTTCCGCGACCGCGCCGTGTTCGTCGCCGACAACGGGGCTACGGGCAACGAGCTCTGGATCACCGACGGCCCGGAAACGGGGGCGCGGCCGATCCGCGATATCGTGCCGGGCGCCGTCAGCTCCACGCCTTCCGAGCTCACGGTCATCGATGACCGCATCGTGTTTACTGCGTGCGACGATCGCGGCTGCGAACCGTGGGTGAGTGACGGCACGGCGCTTGGAACACGTCAACTCCTCGAGGTTGCCGTCGGGCCCGAGTCTTCGAACCCCGAGCAGTACACCGCCGCCGGAGATCTCGTGTACTTCATCACCGAGAGCAGCGCCGGCCGCGAGCTGTGGGCGGTGCGGCGGGCGCTCGTGACCACCGGCTATGCCGCTTGCCTCGGCGACTGCAATGTGAACGGTCAGGTCGATGTGAGCGAGCTCATCGTGGCCGTGCGCATCTCGCTGGGGCTCGCAGAAAACGACACCTGCCCCTTCGCCGACGGTGATCAGGATGGGGCCGTGCGCATCAACGAACTCATCGGTGGTGTCCGCAGCCTTCTCGATGGTTGCGCCGATCTTCAAACAAGTCGGGCACGGTAGGGCTCAGGCGATGCGGCCCGCCCGCGCGGGCACCTGTTTGGGATTGATCGGAGTCGGCTCAGGTCGAGCCTGGGCTTTGGGTGGCGCTCCGTCTGGTTCGAGCCAAGAAATACAAGGCCAAGCACAGGACGACGGCGATCTCGGCGAGCGGTACGCCGACCATTAGTGTCGATTCTCGCGGATGATTGCGGAAGGTCTCGAGTAGGAGCTTGGTTAACGGGCGAACCGCGACGAAGACCCCGAGCAACATGCCCGGGGCGGCGCCTCGCCATAGTAGCCACAACAAGATGGCCAGCAGGAGCAGCGCCGCACCCTGCGAGTAGAACGGCAGGGGGTGCGCCGCCAACGAGAACGCCGCACCTTCTCTGATGACCTCGTCGTTGACCTGCTCGAAATATGTCTGGCTTCCGGCCGGATAGACGCGACAGAATGGTCCCCACGAGCCGCAGACCTTCCCCACGCAGCAACCGGCGCTGATGCACCCCAAGCGTCCCACGGCGATGAGGGTGCACGCACCGACCGCCAGCGAATCCCCCACCTCGCGCCAGGGCACCCGCATGGCGACGCACCAGAGCCCCGCCAGCACGGCTCCAACGAGAAGCCCCAGCGGGAGGCGGAAGCCGTGCTCGAGAACCTCGCCGGGCGTGATCCAGAGGGCCTCCGGAAACGGATATCGCTCGAGGCGCATATGCCATTTTGCTCCGACCACGAAGCCGAAGAGCGCCCAAGCGACAGCTGCGGCGCTGCGAACGCTGAGCACCTGCCGCGCGTAGAGGACGGCGATGGCGGCGAAGATCCCCACCACGCAGCCGAGGCTCCAGAGAACGAAATACGGACGCATGGGCCGACCCTGAGTAGGGTTACGTTGCCTCAACGACGAGGCAGCGCACGACGGCGCGGCAATCGCGCCGCGCACTCACACGGCATCGGAGCATTCTGTGGATCGGGCCGGTCTAGGGACAACTCGCGTCGATGTCGATGATGCCGAAGGTGTCTCCGGCCTGACTGCCGCCGTTCGGGTCACCGCTTCCTTCGTGGCACGTACTGCCGTTGCAAACGCTGTCGCAAACCGTGTTCGCCGCGCCCGCGTGCGCCGACGTAATGCCGGAGACGTACTCGAGCTGGAAAGCGCCGGTCCCGCAACTGAGCTCCGATTCCCGGATTGCGTTGGCGAACGGAAGCGGTCCCACCACCTCGCCACTGAAGACCACACAATCGCCATCGCTCGGCTGGTTGATGACCTCCAGGTGGCTAATCGTGTTGTTGTTCGCCGCGAGCACCGTAGTGCCGCCGTCGGGAACTTGGTTCTTCAGCTGGATGTGCGTACCGTCGACGACGTTTCCCCAGCAGCTACCGAGAATGCACTGGCCTGGCGGAGGACAGTATCCATCGCCGTTGTCGGCTGGATTGCAATCGGCATTCGACGTGCAGGACTTCTCTTGTCCGAGCTGGTTGCCTTTGGCTCCCGCCGTGAATCGCAAGGGTGCGTCTCGAAACACGTTGCCGCGAATCACGTTGTCGAGGGAGCGATCGACCTTCAGTGTGAGTTGGCCTCCGCTGATGCAGTTGTTCTGAACGAAGTGCGCGTTCTGCACGCTACTGCATCCTGACTGGGCTTGGATGTAGACCTGCTCTACGGCGTTGTCGTAGACGCTGCTATTCTTGAGCACGTTGCCGTAGCTCTTGTTGCCGAAGTGCACCCCCTCGTCCCCGTTGTCACGTACGATCAGCAGGTCGAGCGTATTGGACTCGCTGAAGGCGGCGAACTCGACTCCGTACTGCGAGTTGTCTTCCAGCGTCGCCTCGCTCAAGAGGTTGTTCGTCGACTTGTCGTCGCTGGTCCCCTGGAAACGAACCGCCTTCTCGAAGCCCCGGATGACTACGTCGTAAACGTACGATGCCTGGGCGCCGTCATAGATCAGGCCGTTGTTCGTGTTGCCTGCGGTCGCCGTGATGACGTGGCCGTTGCCGTAGACCCGAACGTCGTCGGCACGGATCGTGAGCCCCTTGCCCGAGCAGGTCTCGTTCGCCGTCAGCGTGACCACGGCAGCGTCCGTAGTAATCGTCTGTCCGCACCAAGCTCCTGCAGCGACGTTGGGTGAGAGAACGCATACAGCCGCAGCGCAGAAAAACGCCAGCGCTCCTTCTCTTCGATCGTCCATGTCTCCCTCCTTCGATCTCGACCAGCGTCGAGGACAGCGAGGATTCGCAACCGTGGTACCTCCCCTATCGGGGGCACCTCTAACGAGTAGGGTCAGGATGAGAATGCGATAGCGGAAAGGTCTACGCGTCGTCAACCTTTCGACCCCGTGTGCCGCTTATCTCTGCGTCCGAGAGAGAAAGCGGACGCAGGAAACCTCGCCCGACTACGGAGAATCTGTCTTTCTCGTCGCGCGAGCACTCGGTCGAGTTACCTGGTGTCCCTTTGTCTACTAAAATTCCAGTCCAAGCCCGCGTGTTTTGTTGCCGTGGGCGGGGGTGTGCGGCTCTCGCGGATGCGTACATCGCGTGGTGCGGCGGGATTACCGCGAACCTGATCCAGGAGCCGACCACCGAAGCGAGAGACACCCAGGCGATGAGCTCCCACACGGATCTGCGATCATCGCCCATGTGCGTTCAACCTGCTTCTAGGAGCCTATGTACCTCGCGCCACATCTTGTCGAACGAACGCGAGTTCTGACGAGCCTCCGCGAGGTCCATCCGGGATGTTAGAGCAGGCTGGTCGCGAACGGGCTGATACCTCCCGAGTGCTTGCCGTAGTTGTCCCTTCGCGTCTCGCACCTCTTCGGGTGAGATTGTGACCCGACTAGACACCGTACGGCCAGGGAAAAGCTTGGTCGGGCTGGCGAGAAACCAAGCCTCGTATTCTCTACAAGCGACGACGACTCCGATTCTCATGTCCGGCCGCTTCCCGAGCGCTCTTTGCAGCAACTCGGGGCCGAGCTGGCAGCCGGGGCTATCGTCCGCGTCGAGGACGACCAGCACAGCACCATCTTCGCCGACCTTGCGAGCCGCATAGTCGATGGCCCGTTCCAACTCGCCCGGCTTGACCAACTTGCTCTTCGGGATCCGAAGAACATCGCCGCTGCGGATATCCGGTACCAGGAGACCCTCCGACTCTGATTGGATTCTGCGAAGCAGAAGAGGGACAGACTCCTTCTCTCCGTGCCCCTCGACGATGCAGGCAACTCGTCGTTCCGTCACGGTGCCAATGAGCCGAACAAGTCGAGTTGATCCGGTTCGAGGCTGCTCGACGAGAGATCGGGTTCGATCTGGGACATCCTGAGTAACTCACCGGCCGTGTACAGACGGTCGCGGAGGCTCGACCTCCCGACCTCACTGATCGGCCCGATCGAGGTGACGCCCGATTCAGCCGAGACTGCCAGCAACTGGCTGTCCTGGATGTCGTCGTGGTCGAGCAGGTCGGGGCTGTGGCTCGTAACTACGACTTGTGTTCTCGTCGCAGCATCCGCAAGTGCCTCGAATAGCACACCGGCGGCGGCAGGGTGGAGAGCGGCCTCAGGTTCTTCGATGCCGATGAGGGGAACCTGGCGCGGCAAGTCTGTCGCCTGCGCCAGCGCGGTGAGTATACCTAGAGCGCGTAGCGTCCCATCCGACATTGCGCTGGCGAAGAAGTTCCAGGGGTATTTTGAGCCCTTGACCTGCTGCCGAAACCGGAGTGTCTCTTTGTTCGCAACGGAATGACGTTGGACATGTTTGACGTCAGGCACGATACGCGACAGGTAGTCACGTACCCCCTCGATGCTCTCGGGAGACTCCGATTCGAGTCTTCCCAATACACTCGCTAGATTCCTTCCGTCACGTTCAAGAAGTCGCCCCGGATCCGGTGGCTGGACTTCGCGGATTTGTTCGGGACTGAGATTGTAGAAGCTCATCGACGAAAGGCAGTCGTAGAGCCGCCTGAATTCTTCCGTCCCCGAAAGCGTGACTAGGTAGAGGCGATCGTTCGCTGCCTTTGGCGGTGCGGCGAGTGACGAACCCTTCACTTCACCGCGTCGCACCACGAAGTATGCTCGGTCTGACGGCGCACCGCCGTGGAGCAAGGGCGGCGGCGGGTAAACTTCACAGCGTTCTTCCTTGATATCGAAGGCACCGTTCGTCTTTGCCGCGACTTCGAAGGCGTACACAGCTTTTTGGTCGGTCTCGGGCAAGAGGACTTCCAGCCGGATGCCGAAATTGTGAGGATGGCCCGTGGATCGACGGCGAACATCGTCGATTCCGCCTCGTTCCCGAATCGCATGATCGAGGGGCGACACGAGACCGTCGGCAACGAGTCGGAGGGCATCCAAGAAGTTGCTTTTTCCGGAGCCATTCGGGCCGACCAGGAACGTCAGCGCACCGAGCTGCAGATCGCACGCGGCGATGCTCTTGTAGTTCCTGAGGACCACTCGCTGGACGAATCTCGAGTGCATCGGTTCTTTCGGATACCATAGGGAGGGCCTCGTATACAGCGCGGAGGTTGCGGGCAATGTGCTCGAGCCTGCGTGGCTAGAAGGTGACCGTTGTCTACGAAGGCGCGCGGCGAGAGCATTCTCCGGCGTTGGTGGCGGAGTGTCGCGAGCGATACGCAGACATCGGCTGTGGCAAGAATACTCTGCGTACCGACGTGGGCGAGACCGTCGAAGTGCTGGCCGGCCGCTGAGAGTTCGCCGCATGTGCACGTCTGGGAGCTTAGATTTTGCCGTGCAGATCCTCATTTGCGACGCTGCGCCGGCCTCGTTCCGGCGTCGGCGTCGGCGTACGGTCGGTGGAGGAAGACGCGTGACAAGTGCCTCACGCTTGGTTGGTCCCCTGTCTTAGGGTTCCCAGAAATTTTTCTCGCGCCAAGACGCCAAGGCGCCAAGGGGGGTACGGCAAACAGGTTTCTCGGTACTTGGGAAGGCCCGCCGCTGAGGCATCGCCCCTAAACGCCTGCCGTCGTACGACATCTTTTCTTGGCGGCTTGGCGTCTTGGCGCGAGATGATCTTTTGCTGGTCGCCCCGCGAGCCGATCAGCGGTCGTAGGAGTAGCGGTCGATGGTCGAGCGCATGCGCGCCGACTCGGTGCTCAAGTAGTAGGTCTGCACCAAGATCGTGACCTTCGGCAGTGCTGCCTGCTCGGCCAGAATCGCGCGCGCGGGTTCCTCGGGTTCGACCAGCTTGCCGAGGGCGTGGCGGCGGATGCGGAACCGTTCGAGCGCCTCGCGCGCGGGCTCTGCGAACGCCCGTTCGTCGAGCACCTGGAGCGAGCCGTCCGCCTCGCGAAACGCGGCGACCATGACCGGCGGTTTCGGCGAGGCGTACATCGCCCAGCCGCCGAGCTTCCACGGGTTGATGTCGTACTGGGCGACCAACGCCCAGTGGGCGAAAGGCCAGAGGCCGGCCCAGACGAGCACCAACAGTCGCAGCTTCGATTTCATAGGATCGTCGGGTCGATCAGCGAGCCGCCCGGCCACAGTCCGAAACTGGCGCCGAGGGCCCAGGCGTAGAGACAGGCGAGCGCAGGCAGCGCGCGCCGGTTCCACGGGCCGGGCAGGAACAGGATCAGGAGGTTGATGAAGAGCAGCGCGAAGGCGATCTCTCTCGCGCCGAGTTGGATGACGGCGACGACGGCGATACCGGCCAGAGCCGCTGCGGTTCTCGTTCGCCCGATGAGCAGCAGCGGCGGCAGTGCCATCTCCGCCAGGTAGATCGCGTTGGACAGGATCGGGATCGCCCAGCCCTGCGGCCGGTAGGGCCCCGAGCCGTTGATCAGCGGATTGTAGCCTTGCAGGCGGGCGATCTCTTCGCTCGAGAGTGCGAAGGTGAAGAGATCGGCGAAGCGGCCGCCGCGTCCGACCATGAATGCGATGAAGTCGCCGTGAACGTAGTGGCCGTAGAGCACCTTCTGCAGCCCGGTTTGGAAGAAGATCAGCGCCGTCATCCACATCAGGGTCTGCACGACTCGACCGGCTTCGACGCGATCGTCGGTGTCGAGGCTCGCTAGCGCCAGCACCGCGAGCAGCTCGACGAAGAAGTGGTTGTCGGTGAGCGGAAAGGTGACGGCGAGCTGGATCGACAGCCCGACCAGCGCCAGGCGCGGTCCGAGACGGGCCAGGCGGGGTAGCAGCGACAGGACGAACGCCGCGGTCAGCACCACGGTGGCGAGTTGTAGCGCCGTCGTATCGAGCGCTGCGGCGCCGCGATCGGGGGCGATGGTCAGCCACAGCCAGCTGCGCGCGGCGCCGTGCATCAGCAGGAAGGTTCGCAGCGCGCCGATCTTGCCTCCGGCGTCGCCGGCCTCGCCGGCGAGAGCGAGAAAACGGTCGAGCGCTCCCGCCTGCTGCGCCAAGTGGCGGTGCGGCGCTGGCGCGCTCGAGTGCGAGCGTTTCTCTGTCTTCGCGCGGCGCGCGCGCCCCATGGCCGATCCCCCCGCGCCTTTCTTTACCCGGGCTCGGTGGCGACGCAACGTTCGTGGAAACGGCTACCAGCAATACCCCCTGGTGTTTTGTATTTTACCTGGGTATATGTCCCGGCCATGATCAAGACGGACGAATCACGAATCTTTGCCTTTCGCGGCACCGAGCGGGTCGCGGCGGGAGACAGTGCGGAAGTGGCGGTCGCCCTGCATCGGCTTTTCGGGGCGGGCGAGAGCGAGCTGGTTCTGGTGTTCGACGCCGAGGGGCGTCAGCTCGATCTCGACTTGAGCGGCTCGTTGGCGGATGTTCGCCGGCGCTTCGGCGCCGGCGAACCAGGGAGCGAGGAGGGGACCGCGCCGAAACGCCGCGGCAGGCCGAGGCTGGGCGTGGTCGGTCGCGAGGTGACCTTGTTGCCGCGTCACTGGCAGTGGCTGGAAAGCCAGCGTGGCGGTCCGTCGGCCACCCTGCGTCGCCTGGTCGACGAGGCGCGCGAGACGCATCGCGAGCGCGACCGGGTGCACCGGGCGCAGGATGCCATCAACCGTTTCCTGTCGAGCCTAGGCGGCGACCTGCCCGGATACGAGGAGGCGACGCGGGCGCTCTACCGCGGCGAGCGCGAGCGCTTCGAAGCGGAGATCTCGGGCTGGCCGCGCGACCTGCGGGCGCAAGTCGCCGTCTGGCTCGAAGACGCCTTCGCGGCGGCCGCCGACGACGCATAGCCTCGAAAAAGGATCGATCGCCGCGCGCAAGCCCGTCGAATGGCGAGTCGCGCCAGCGACCACCACCCTTTGCCTTTGCCCGTGCCGATGCCTCTGCCTACGAGCGGCTCCGTCCTCCGAAGCTCACAGAGCGTAGGGGGAAGCGAGTTTCAGTAGTCGATCGTAGCCGATTGCTTGCCGCGCGGCTCCAGCTTTACCGTGACCTCGCGCTCGCCGAGGGTCTCGTGCCAGGTGGCGACGACGTACTCGCCGGGCGGCACGTTGGTGAGCTGCACTTCTCCGTTCTTGCCGGTGACTCCGAAGTACGGGTTCGGCAGCACCGAGACGTAGGCGCTCATCCACGGGTGCACGTCGCAGCCGACCCGGATGCCGATCTCGGACTTGTCGAAGTACACGGTGCGGGTCGACTTCGGGCGGCTCATCATGAAGTTCCAGCTGCTGACCTTCTCCGGTCGCCCGCGCACGTTGTGTGCCTCCGGGTCGCTGTTGAGGAACTCGAGCGGCTGCCCGACCATCATTGCCGACACCCGCGGATGGTAGAGGCAGCCGCGCTGGTCGATCACCAGCGGCTCGGTCGGATGCTGGAAGGCGCGATCGCCCAGCCCGCTCTTGATGTACACTACCGCGTTGGCGAGCCGGCCGTCGTCGACTTGAACCGGTCGGTCGTAGACCGGCTCGTCGTGCAGCTCGGCGCATTTGCCGGATGCCCGCATGTTGATCTCGACCGGCTCGGGGACCTCGCCCGCGTAGCGCACGCGGATCGCGATCGAGCCAGCGGTCGCGCTGTCGACCGGAGTCACCACCGGCTGCGGCGGCGGCCCCGACGAATCCGAGCATGCGCTCAGAAGCAGACCGCAGAGCGCGGCCGGCAGAAGAAACTTTGCTTTGTTTGCGAACACGGATCGAGCTCCTCTCGGCGCGCCGCTCGCCTCGGTCTACCCGCTCTGTCGGCGCGACGCTGACGGTTCTATAGTCTATTCGGATGGCAGATTCGGACAAGACGGGGGCGCCCGGGGACGCCGACCTCGAGGCGAAGCTCGAGGCGTTGCCGGCACGGCCGGGTGTCTACCTGCTCAAGAACGCCAAGGGCAAGGTGATCTACGTCGGCAAGGCGAAGAGTCTGCGCAGCCGGGTGCGCACCTACTTCCGCGGCGGCGACGAGCGCATGCAGATCGCCTTCTTGATGAAGCGGGTCGCCGACTTCGAGACCTTGGTGACGGAAACCGAGAAAGAGGCGCTGATCCTCGAGAACAACCTGATCAAGCAGTACAAGCCGCGCTACAACATCCGGCTCAAGGACGACAAGTCGTACGTCAGCGTCAAGGTGACGCTGGCCGACGACTGGCCGCGGGTGTTGGTGACCCGCAAGATCCGCAAGGACGGCTCGCGTTACTTCGGCCCCTTCCACTCGGCGGTCAGCGTGCGCGAGACGCTCGACACGATTCGCCGGGTGATCCCTCTGCGCACCTGCAGCGACGGCGTCTTCCGCAACCGCTCGCGCCCTTGTCTCGAGTACCAGATAAAGCGCTGCCTGGCGCCGTGTTGTCTCGAAGTCGACCGCGACGCCTACCAGGAGCATCTCGACCAGGCGATGATGCTGCTGGCGGGCAAGCGGGTGCAGCTGATCGACCAGCTCAAGGCCGACATGGCGGAAGCCGCCGCCGCCGAGCGCTTCGAAGATGCGGCTCGCCTGCGCGATCGCCTGCGCGCCATCGAGAAGACCCAGGAGCGCCAGCAGGCGGTGTCGCACGGTGGCGGCGATCAGGACATCATCGGTTTCTACCGCGAAGGCGCCTTTTGCGAAGTGCAGATTCTCTTCGTGCGCGGCGGCAAGCTGACCGGCAACCAGAGCTACCCGATCGACGATTTCGAGCTGCCCGACGAGGAGATGCTGGCGGCGGTTCTTACCCAGTTCTACCAGGGCGGGCGCTACGTGCCCGACGAGATCATCGTTCCCCTCGATCTCGAGGATCGCGAGGTTCGCGCCGAGTACCTGAGCGAGCGCAAGGGCCGCAAGGTCGAGGTCTTGTGGCCGCAGCGGGGCGACCGGGTACGCCTGCTGGCGATGGCGCGCGACAACGCCCAGCACAGCTTCGGCGAGCGGCGCGACAGCGAGCACCAGTACGAGAAGATCAGCGACGAGTTGCGCAAGCGACTGCACCTGCGCAACGCGCCGAAGCGGATCGAGTGCTTCGACATCTCGAATTTTCAGGGCGGGTTCGCGGTCGGCTCGATGGTGACCTTCGACGAGGGGCAGCCCGATCGCGCCCGCTACCGGCGCTTTCGCATCAAGACGGTGCAGGGGCAGGACGACTTCGCGTCGATGTTCGAGGTGCTCACCCGCCGCTTTCGCCGCGCCGTCGAGAAAGGCGACTACCCCGACCTGCTCGTGGTCGACGGTGGCAAAGGGCAGCTCAACGTCGCGGTGCAGGTTCTGCGGGAGCTCGAGATCGAGGCGGTCGACGTCGTCGGACTGGCCAAGTCGCGGGTCACCAGGGCGGCGCGCGACGCCGAGCTCGAGCGCAGCGAGGAACGTGTCTTCTTGCCGGGGCGGGTCAATCCGGTCGTGCTGCGACGCAACTCGAACGCCCTGTTCGTGCTGCAGCGGGTGCGCGACGAGGCGCACCGCTTCGCGATCACCTATCACCGCACCCTGCGCGGCAAAGAGCGGCTGCATTCGCTGCTCGACGACATCCCGGGGGTCGGCGCCGAGCGAAAAAAACGACTGCTGCGTAGATTCGGCAGTCTCAAGCGGGTGCGCGAAGCCAGTGTCGACGAAATCGCCGAGGTCCCCGGCATTGCGCGTCGCACGGCGGAGGACATCTACGCCGCTCTGCAGGCGACCCCGGCGGAGCCGGAGAAAACAGCCGAACGCGGCCGATTGCGGCTGGTTCCGCGAGAATCGACGGATTCCGTGCCGCCTGCGAAAGAGTCGCGTTGACAGGGGGGCATCCCTGGACTAGCGGTTGATCAGGTCCGCGGGTCGATTGGCGGGCCGCAAAAAGGTGAGCCGAACGTCGCTTTGATTTGTATTTGGCTGGGCGCGGTCTTTGCGAGGACCGATCAGATCGCCCCGCCATTTTTCTTTATGGGGTCCCGATGAATCCGAGCTTCAAGGAGATGATGAACGAGGTCGTCTCCTACGGCAGTTGTTGCGAGTGCGGGACTTGCGTTCTCGTCTGCCCGCACAACGTCATCAAGTACATCGACGGCAAGCCGAAGCAGGTCGCGAAGAAGAACGGTGATTTCGACTTCTGTGGGATCAGCGAAGGGATCGGCTGCGATGTCTGCGCCCAGGTCTGTCCGCGCCTCGGCGAGCGCGAGCACCACCTCGCCGAGCAGGTCTTTGCCGGCGAGTCGGAAGACGCGTATCGCGGAATTTTCGGAACCTACCGGCGCGTCGTCGCGGCGCGCTGCACCGATCCCGAGGTCCTCGAGCGCTGTGAGGACGGCGGCGTCGTCACCGGCCTCCTTGCGTGGGCTCGGCGCAACGACGTGATCGACGGCGCGGTGGTGTCGACGGTCGACCCGGACGAGCCCTGCGCCCCCAAGCCGCGCGCGGTGTCGACGGTCGAGGACATCATCAAGAGCGCCAGCTCCTGGTACACCTACTGCCCCAACAATCTCGCGCTGCAGGAAGCCGCGGATCTCGGCCTCGAGCAGGTCGCCTTCGTCGGCGTGCCGTGCCAGATCACGCCGGTTCGCAAGATCCAGCTCACCGACGCCAGCTATCTCGACAACGGGCGCAAGAAGGAAAAGCACATCGAGCGCCAGCGCGAGTCGCTGAAGGGGCCCGGCGAACGGGTCAAGCTCAACATCGGCCTGCTGTGTTCCGAGGTGTTCAACTTCGAGGGGCTGATGCGCGACGTCATCGAAGGCGAGATGAACATCCCGCTGACCGAGATCAAGAAGTTCAACGTCAAGGGCAAGGTGTTGATCTACAAGCACGACGGCGAAGTCGTCGAGATGAACTTGAAGAAGTCGCAGGAGCACGCGCGGCCGGAGTGCCACCACTGCGCCGACTTCTCGGCCGAGCTCGCCGACATCTCCTGCGGCGGCGTCGGCGCGATGGATTGGACGATCGTCGTGTTGCGCAGCAAGCTCGGCGAGGAGATCTTCGACCGAGCGGTCGCCGACGGCGCCCTCGAGGTGCGGCCGATGGACGAGTTCGAGACTTCGATGAAGGTCATGATGCGGCTCGCGCGCAAGCAGCGTCAGCGCGTTCCGACGCCGCCGGGGCGGGCTGCGACCTTTGCCCGACCCGCCGGCTTTGCCGATCCACACTAGCTACTTTCTGAGGTAGCTTCGCACCGATCGGACCTACGGATGGCATCCGCAAAAGCTCGTCCCAGCAAGACTCTCGACAAGCTCCCGCCGACCTACTTCGAGCACCTGGTCGAGAGCTCGCCCGATATCGTCGTCGCCGTCGACCGCAAGGGCGCGGTCATCTACTACAACGACGGTGCCGAGAAGAATCTCGGCTACAGCGCCGCCGAGGTGCTCGGCAAGCACGTCGAGCTGCTCTACCCGTCGATCGAGGAAGCGCGCCGCGTCATGGAGGCGATGCGCAGCGACGATTTCGGCGGGCCGGGCAAGGTCAAGAATTTCGAGACCACCTTCGTCAATCGCTTGAAGGAAGAGATTCCGGTGGCGATCTCGGGCTCGATCCTGCACGACGAGTCTGGGCTCGACCTCGGGTCGATCGGCTTCGCCAAGGACATCCGCGACATCAAGCAGAAGGACCGACTCGCCACCTTGGGCGAGGTCGCGGTCGCCCTCTGTCACGAGATCAACAGCCCGCTCGAGGTCATCCTCAACGAGGTCGAGCTGCTCCAGTCCTTCGTTCGCAAGCACGCCAGCGAGTCGGAAGCGGTGGTGGAGGAGGAGCGGCTCGACGCGGTG
Source organism: bacterium (assembly GCA_030430165.1). Taxonomy (GTDB): domain Bacteria; phylum Desulfobacterota; class Binatia; order HRBIN30; family CADEER01; genus CADEER01. The sequence goes on from JAUIGL010000007.1 coordinate 63,531, forward strand.
CGCCGCGAGGTTCTCATCATCCAGGGCATCGTCAACCGCCTGGTGGTGATGTCGCAGGAGGGCAGCTACGGCACCCGCGAATACCTCAAGGGCCAGCAGATGACCGATGTCCACCGCGCCCCGGAAGCGACGGTGGGCGAGGGGTTGCGCGGGCTGCGCGTGTTGGTGGTCGACGACGACCTCGGAGTCTGTCGCTCGCTGCGCGATCTCTTGGTGGAGGAAGGGTGCGAAGTGCAGGTGGCGACCGACGGCTTGCGCGCACTCGAGATCCTCGACCACGGCGCGGTCGACATCGTCGTCAGCGACGTCGTCATGCCCGACCTCGACGGCTACGAGCTGTTCATGGAGGTGCGGCGGCGCGGTTCGGTGCCGGTGATCCTGATGACCGGGTACTATTACGACCGCGATCACGTCATCAAGCGCAGCCGGCTCGAGGGGCTGGAGAGCGTGGTCTTCAAGAAGCCGATCGATCCGGCTCGGCTCAAGGCGAAGATTCTCGAACAATCCGGCCGGGCAGTGCCGGATCAGGGCGACCCCGAGTCGTAGTCGTCGGCGACCGGGCGGTCGTCGTAGTACTCCTCTTCGTCGCCGTATTCCTCGTACCCGTAGTCCTCGGCGGCACCGTCGTCTTCGTACTCGAGGTCGTCGGCGCCGACGTAGGTCTCGACGGCGACCCCGGCGGTCGGACTCGGCGCGGCCAGCAGCGGCAGCTCGAACTCACCGTCGGTGCCGCGAAACTTCGCCGACAGGCCGTGGATCTCGAGCAGGGTTCCGAGCCCGGGGATGTCGTCGTCGACGTGGTAGAGCCGGTTGCTGCCGTCCGGGGCTTCGATGATTGCGTACTGGACGTCGCCGACCACCGTGCCGGCGAGGCGATAGCCGGGGCTCGGCGACGCCGCCGCGGCCGGAAGGGCGGCGGCCTTGGTTGGGGTTGCCGACACCGCGCTCGGCTCGACTGCCGGCGGTTGCGGCGCGCTCGGCGAGCGCAGCAGCAGCCATCCCACCAGGATGAGGAGCAGGGCGATGATCGCGATCAGGAGTTTCTCGTTCATGGGCGCAGCCGTGCAGAGGTCGATGCTACGGAAGTCGGTGCTGTAGGTCGAGGGCTGAGCGGTTGACTTGTCGCCACGGCTGGCAAGAGTGGGGGCGTGGGCAAGGCGCATCGTCTGGCGGCCCGGCGGCGGGTGTTGTTGCGGTTCGAGAGGGAGCTGTGGGCGAGCGGGCTGACCCTGGTTTGTGGAGTCGACGAGGTCGGCGTCGGGCCGCTCGCCGGACCTTTGGTTGCGGCGGCGGTGATTCTGCCGCCCGAGATCGGCATCCGCGGGGTCGACGACTCCAAGAAGTTGAGCGCGAAGGCGCGCGCCCGCCTGGTCGGGGAGATCCGCGACGCCGCGACCGCCTGGGCGGTTGGGGTGGTGAGCCCGCAGGAGGTCGACCGACTCAATACCTATCGCGCCGCGCTGGAGGCGATGCGTCGCGCGGTGTCGGCGTTGTCGACGGCGCCGCAGCACATTCTCGTCGACGCCCGGGAAATTCCTGGTGTGGAGGTGCCGCAGCAGTCGCTGGTCAAGGGCGACCGCCGCAGCTACTCGATCGCCGCCGCTTCGATCGTCGCCAAGGAGCATCGCGACGCGCACATGCGGGCTGCCGGCGAACGCTATCCGGAGTACGGTTTTGCCGATCACATGGGCTACGGAACGCGCGCTCATCTCGACGCGCTCGACCGCTTCGGTCCGTGCCCCGAGCACCGCCGGTCGTTCGCGCCGGTGCGCCAGGCCCGTTTACCGTTCTGAGCCGGTCGCGCGGCGCGCCGGCGCTGCTATACTCGAAAGCATCCCGCAGCGCGGCTTGCGGCCGTGCGGAAAACCATCGGAGATCCTTATGCCCACCGAAATCAAAATGCCCAAGCTCAGCGACAATATGGAAGAGGGCACGGTGATCCGGTGGCTGGTCTCGGCCGGCGATTCGATCGCCGAGGGGGATCCGATCGCCGAGGTCGAGACCGACAAGGCGGACGTCGAAATCGAAGCGGAGAGCGGCGGCGTGGTCGGCGAGATCGTCGTCGAGGCCGGCTCCTCGGCGGCGGTCGGCGCGGTCATCGCCCGCCTCGACGGCGACGCCGCGGCCGCCGATGCGGCGCCGGAGAAGAAGCAGGCCCCGCGACAGGAGCCGCCGAAGCAGCAGCCGCCGAAAGAAGAACCGCCGAAGCGAGAGCCTGCGAGAAAAGAACCGCCGCAAGAACAGCCGCGGCAGAAGGAACCTCCCAAACCGAAGTCCGAGCCGCAGGCGAAGTCACGCGAGTCCCGCGAGTCCCGCGAGTCCGACGACCAGGCAGACCCGGCAGCTTCATCGGCCGGGGCGGCGCGAGTCTCGCCGGTGGCGCGCGAGCTCGCCGCCGAGCACGGCGTCGATGTGCAGGCGCTGCGCGGCAGCGGTCCCGGTGGGCGCATCGTCAAGCGCGACGTCGAGCAGGCGATCGCCGGTCGCTCGGATACGCAAGGTGAGCCGGCGGCGGCCGATGCGGGCGTCGCGGCGGACAGCGCGGCGAGCGACGGCGATGCCCAGACGATGTCGCGCATGCGGCGCACCATCGCCGCGCGCATGGAGCAGTCGAAGCGCGAGATCCCCCACTTCTACGTGCGCACGCAGGTCGAGGTCGGCGATCTGATGGATCTCTACGAGTCGCTGCGCGAGGACGACGTCATCCCCGGCCTCACCGTCACCCACCTGTTGATCCGCGCGATGGCGCTGACTCTGCCGCGACACCCGCGGCTCAACGCGCACTGGGTCGACGACAGTGTTCGCCTCAATCCCGACGTCAACATCGGCATCGTCGTCGCCGTCGACGACGGGCTGCTGGTGCCGGTGGTCAAGCAAGCCGACCAGTTGAGCCTGGCGGCGCTGGTCGAGCAGGCGCGCGCGCTGGTCGAACGCACGCGCCGCAGCAAGTTCAAGCCGGACGATCTGATCGGCGGCACGATCAGCGTCTCGAATATCGGTATGCTCGACGTCGACGAGCTGACGCCAATCATCAACCTGCCGCAGGCCGCGATCATCGGCGTCGGCGCGGTGCGCGAGCAGGCGATGGTGCGCGAGGGCGAGATCTACGTCGGCCGCGCGATGCGGCTGACTCTCGCCTGCGACCACCGCATTCTGCACGGTCTGGAGGCCGGGCGCTTTCTACAGGACTTGAAGCACGCGCTCGAGCGCCCGGCGGCCTTGCTGGTGGAGCGCGAATGAGCTCGCTCGCCGCCGCTGCCGGCCGCGCCGAGTCGGGCTACCGGCTGCGCGCGCTCGGCAGGGTCGCCTACGGTGACGCTTTGCAGCTGCAGGAGGAGTTGCTGGAGCGGCGCATCGCCGCCGGCGCCGGCGGCGACATCCTCATGCTCGAGCACGACCCGGTCTACACGCTGGGGCGCGGCGCCGACGAAGCCGATCTGATGGGAGCGCCGCAGCGCCTCGGTGTGCCGGTGTTCCGCATCGGTCGGGGCGGCGGGGCGACCTTTCACGGACCGGGACAGGCGGTGGTCTACCCGATCGTCGGACTCCCCGGGCACGGCCGCGACGTCGTCCGCTACATCCGCATGCTCGAACGCGCCTTGATCACAACCTGCCGGCGCTTCGCGGTCGAGGCGCGGGCGATCCCGAGCCAGACCGGGGTGTGGACCGATCGCGGCAAGATCGGCGCGATCGGTATCGGCGTCCGCCGCGGCGTCGCCTACCACGGGGTTGCGCTCAACGTCGACAACCAGACCCACTATTTCGATGCGATCGTACCCTGTAGGGCTCCGGGGATGAGCGTGTCGACTCTGGCGAAGGAGCTCGACGGCAGCGCCGCGCTGCCGGCGGTTGGCGAGGTCGGTCTGGCGATCGCCGAAGCGGTGGCCGAAGAGATCGGCGCCGGCCCGCTCGAGGTCGCGCCGTGACCGTCGCCCGCCGCCATCCCGAATGGATCAAGGTGCGCGCGCCCGGCCGGGGCGAGTACGCCGACACCCGGGCAACCGTGCGCGACCTCGACCTGCACACCGTGTGCGAAGAAGCGCACTGCCCGAATCTCGCCGAGTGCTGGGGCCACCGCACGGCGACGTTCATGCTGCTCGGCGACGTCTGCACGCGCAATTGCGGTTATTGCGCGGTCAGCCACGGCCGGCCGCAGGAGGTCGACGCCGGCGAGCCGCTGCGGGTGGCGGAGGCGGTGGTGCGGTTGGGGCTGCGGCACGTCGTGGTGACCTCGGTCGACCGCGACGACCTCGACGACGGCGGCGCCGGCCATTTCGCGGCGACGGCGCGGGCGGTGAAGGAGCGGGTTGCGGACTGCGCGGTCGAGGTGCTGACCCCGGACTTCAAGGGCAGCCGCGAAGCGCTGGCGACGGTCGTCGACTCGCCGATCGACATCTTCAACCACAACACCGAGACCGTGCCGCGGCTCTATCGGCGGGCGCGGCCCGGCGCCAAGTACCAGCGCAGCCTGCAGCTGCTCGACGATGCCAAGCGGCGCCGGCCGGAGGTGCTGACCAAGACCGGCCTGATGCTCGGCCTGGGCGAGGAGGCGGACGAGATCCGTCAGGTCTTTGCCGATCTCGAGCAGGTCGGCTGCGACATTCTCACCCTCGGCCAGTATCTGCAGCCGACCCGGCAGCACCTTCCAATAGAACGGTATCTCAGCCCCTCTGAGTTCGCCGATCTGCGCCAGGAGGCCCTGACCCACGGATTTCGCCACGTTGAATCGGGCCCGCTGGTGCGCAGCTCCTACCACGCCTGGGAACACGTTTCCGGGTGAGACACCGGTTTACAGTAGGCGTAGATTCTGCGATGTACTCCGGTTGTGCTGCGGTTGGCTTGCCTGCGGGGAAGCGGCCCGGGGCGCTGCCGCGGGTCGGTGGCATGGTGAGGAAAGGCTGACTAACGATGCGACTCTACGATTATCCCGACTGTCCATTTGCGCAAAAAGTTCGAATCGTGCTCGCCGAGAAAGAGCTCGAGTACGAAACGGTGTTTGTCGATCTTCGCCAGGGCGAGCAGAGGACGGCCGAGTTCCTCAAGATGAACCCGTACGGCCGGGTTCCCGTGCTGATCGACGAGGACGTGGTGGTCTACGACTCGACGATCATCAACGAGTACCTCGAAGACGAGTACCCGCACCCGATGTTGATGCCCGAAGACTCGGCGGGGCGCGCGCGCGTGCGCACGCTCGAGGATTTCTGCGACAATTCGTTCCTGCCGTCGGCCGGCTTCGTGCAGGCCGAGCTCGGCAAGCCGGACGAAGATCAGGACGAGGGGCGCTTGCAGAGGTATCGCAAGGGTCTGACCGACGGACTGGTGCGGCTCGAGGGATTTCTCGCCGGCCGTGAGTTCCTCGCCGACGAGTTCTCGCTCGCCGACATCGCCTTCGTGCCCGCCGTGCTCAATCTCTCGCGGCTCGGGGTCGAGGTCGACCCCCGCCTGCGCAACGTCACCGCCTGGCTGTCGCGCCTGCGGCAGCGCCCGAGCATTCGATCGCTCGGCCTCTGATCCGCGGTGGGCTCGCCCGAAGAGGACGCCCTTCGCGCCAAGGTTCTCGACTCTTTCAAGGTCGTTTGCATCTGCAACAAGATCAAGAAAGGCACGATCGAGAAGGCGATCGCGCAGGGTGCGCGCACGCTTGGCGACATCAAGCGGGCGACCCGCGCCGGCACCGGGCCGTGCGGCGCGAAACGGGGTGGCGTCACGCGCTGCACCCCAGTCATCAAGGAGATGCTGGAAAAAGCGCGCTGAGGCCTTGCGGGCAGCCTGCCTTTGGTCGCATTCTAGACACTGTCTAATTTTCGTGAGTGGACTCGAGCGAACAACTTTCAGGAGGAATCGATGGCAGATCTGAACGGAACCAAGACACACGAGAACCTCAAGGCGGCGTTTGCCGGCGAGTCGCAGGCCAACCGGCGCTACCTCTACTTCGCGCGTCGCGCCGACATCGAGGGATACCCGGACGTCGGCGGTTTGTTCCGCGACACCTCGGAGGCCGAGACCGGGCACGCCTTCGGTCACCTCGACTTCCTGCAGCAGGTCGGCGACCCGTGCACCGGGGTCGAGATCGGCGACACCGAGAAGAATTTGAAGTCCGCCGTCGAAGGCGAGACCTACGAGTACACCCAGATGTATCCGGGCTTCGCCAAGACCGCGCGCGACGAGGGCTTCGACGAGATCGCCGAGTGGTTCGAAACCCTGGCGCGTGCCGAAAAGTCGCACGCCGGGCGGTTCCAGAAGGGCCTCGACGGGCTCAGCCTGTAAGCTTGCCGTGTGCTTTCGACGATCGGGGGTGGTTGTTTCCACCCCCGGCCTCGTCGCTCGACCGAGTGTCGGGCACGTTCGATCGGAATCGCGATGAACCAGTCGATCAGACCGGTGACGCTCGACGATGTCGTCGGGCTCGATCGCTACGAGAAGGACCGCGACCAGATCCGGCGCCGGATCATCGCCCTCAAGAAGCACCGCCGCGTCGCCGTCGGCGATTGTGTGACGTTCATCTTCGAGAACCACGACACCGTGTTCTTCCAGGCGCACGAGATGATGCGGGCGGAGCGCATCAGCGACCTCGACGAGATCCGCGAGGAGCTCGACGTCTACAACCAGATGCTGCCGCAACCGGGTGAGCTGAGCGCGACGATGATGATCGAGATCACCGACTCGGATGCCGTCGAGCAGCGACTGAACGAGCTCATCGGCATCGACGAGCACGTCTCCCTGCGGGTCGGCGACGAGACCATCCCGGCGCAGTTCGAGCCGGGCCGCAGCCGCGAAGATCGCCTCAGCGCGGTGCAGTACGTGCGCTTCGCGCTGAGCGCGTCGGCGATCGAGGGGTTTCGTTCGGACGCTCCCGTGTCGATCTGCATCGACCACGAGAACTACCAGGCGACGGCTTCGATCGACGGCGAGACCCGGCAGTCCCTGACCCGCGACCTCGAGAGCTGAGCGGGGGCGGTCGCGATGGATCTGCCGCCCGTCATTCCGATCTTTCCCCTGCCCAACGTCGTCCTCTTCCCCGACGTGCCGCTTCCGCTGCACATCTTCGAGGAGCGCTACCGCGACATGGTGCGCGATGCCGGCGCGGCCGACCCGCCGATCATCGGCATGGTTTTGCTGCGCGGCGACTGGCAGAGCTCGTACCACGACACGCCGGAAGTCTACCCGCTCGGCTGCGCCGGGCAGATGATCCGCAGCGAGCGGCTCGACGACGGACGCTACAACATTGTCTTGCAGGGGATCCGCGAGTTCACCATCGAGGAGGAAGTCGGCGACACCGCCTACCGCCAGGCGCGGGTCCGCTGGCGGCCGCCGCCGGCCGACGGCATCTCGCCCGACGAGCGCGCCGCCCTGGTCCGCCGCATGGAAGAGCTGCTGCGGCCGCGCGAGTCCGAGCTCGCCGATCGGCTGGCCGGCGATCAGTCGATGTCGGACGAGGTCTTCGTCAATTTTCTGAGCTACGCCCTGGGCTTTCCACCGGTCGAAAAGATGGCCCTGTTGCAGGCGGCGGCGGTCGGAAACCGGGCCTCGCGCCTGCGCGAGCTGCTCGATCTGACGATCGCCGAGTCCGGCTCGAGCAGCGGCGAGGGCTGGGTGCACTGAGCCGTTCCACGGCCGTCGCAAATGCCGACGTTCGTGGGGGATCGGCTCTCCCTACCTTGATTCTTGCAACTGGGCTCGGGATATTGAGCCTTCTACCCGGACTGGATTTTTCCATGAAACGCCGCTCTGAAATGACCCTCCTCGAGAGGCTGTATATCGGCGAGATCCTGCGCGGTCTCGCGGTCACGATGTACCGCTTTTGGCGCAACCTTTCGCTGCACGCCCTGCACGCGGTCGGCTTGTTCAAGGACGTCAAGGCGGCGGTGACCACCCAGTATCCGGACGAGTACAAGGCCTATCCGGACAATTTCCGCGGCAGCCATCGCCTGACCTTGAAAGAGGACAGCTCGGTGCGTTGCACCGCCTGCTTCCTCTGCGCTACCGCGTGCCCGGCCAACTGCATCTTCATCGAGGCGGGCGAGCACCCGGACCCGGAGGTCGAGAAGTATCCGCTGCGCTACGAAATCGACACGCTGCGCTGCATCTACTGCGGCATGTGCGTCGAGGCATGTCCCTGCGACGCGATTCGCATGGATACCTACGTGCACCCGAAGATCTGGGGATACAATCGGGCGGACTTCATCGAGACCAAGACGACTCTGATGGACCGCTCGAAGACTCTCGAAGAGCGCGGGCGCAACGCTTTGATTGAAGACCAGATCGCCGACTATCAGCGACAGGAAGAAGAAGTCTGGGAGCGCGCCAAGGGGTAGGGCGCGCCCGGTCCAGCGATGGGAAAAGTTACGATACTACTGATGCTCGTCTCGACCGTGGTGATGTTGATCACCTTCGGCAAGGGAATGGGCATCCTGCGCGGCGGCGACGTGGGCTCGCACATCTATTGGGCCGGGGCCAGTCTGGTCACGGTGCTCGGTGCCAACATGATGGCGATGTTTCACGCGGCGCAGAGCGACCGCATCATTCGCGAGCTGCGCGAGCGAGCAACGGGCGGGGAGAACGACGATTGAGTTGGCGGCTCGTCGGGGGACGAGCGGCCTAGGGAAAGCGAGGGCGCGATGGCCAAGACTTTCAAGGAACTCATGGACGAAGCCCGCAAGGACGTTCCCGAGTGGACGCCCGAGCAGGTGGAGAAGGCGCTCGCCAACGGCGGCGGTCACAAGGTTCTCGACGTGCGCGAGAAGGAAGAGTACCGCGACGGTCATCTTCCGGGAGCGGTTTCGGTGCCGCGAGGCTTCCTCGACATGCAGGTCGAGGAGGTGGTTCCCGACAAGGGGACGCCGCTGATCCTCTACTGCGCCGGTGGCACGCGCTCGCTGCTCGCCGGACGCACCCTCAAGGAGATGGGCTACGCCGACGTCGTCTCGATGTCGGGCGGCTACGGCCAGTGGAAGGGCGCCGGCCACGAGTGGGTGCAGGACTTCCAGTTCACGCCGGAGCAGCTCAAGCGCTACGACCGCCACTTCATCCTTCCCGAGGTCGGTGAGGAAGGACAGGCCAAGCTGCTCCAGTCGAAGGTGCTGCTGATCGGCGCCGGCGGCCTCGGCTCGCCGGCGGCATACTACCTCGCCGCCGCGGGTGTCGGCACGCTGGGCATCGTCGACAACGACGTCGTCGACATGAGCAACCTGCAGCGCCAGATCATCCACAACAACGAGCGGGTGGGCATGTCGAAGGTCGAGTCGGCGCGCGAGACCATCAACACGCTGAATCCGGACATCAACGTCATCGGCTACGAGACCCGGGTGTCGTCGGAAAACATCATGGAGATCATCGCCGACTACGACGTGATCCTCGATGGCTGCGACAACTTCCCGACGCGCTACCTGGTCAACGACGCCTGCGTCATGAGCGGCAAGCCGAACGTGCACGGCAGCATCTTCCAGTTCGAGGGGCAGGCGTCGGTCTTCTACCCCGGTCGCGGCCCGTGCTACCGCTGCTTGTTCCCCGAGCCGCCGCCTCCCGGTGCGGCGCCGAGCTGCCAGGAGGCAGGGGTTCTCGGAGTGCTGCCGGGGCTGGTCGGCTGTGTCCAGGCGCTCGAGGCGATGAAGATCATCCTCGACGTCGGCAAGCCGCTGATCGGTCGCATGATGTACTTCGACACGCTGAGCATGGAGCTGCGCATCCACAAGCTGCGCAAGGATCCGGAGTGCCCGGTGTGCGGTGAGCAGCCGACCGTGACCGAGCTGATCGACTACGAAGAGTTCTGCGGACTGCGCGCCCCGGCCGATGCCGGCGGCGGCATCCAGGCGCACCCATAGGCGCCGGTTGATGCAGATTCGGGTCGGTCTGAACGCTTCATTGCGGCGTTTTCTTCCGGAGGGGACGGACAAGTCTCCGTTCCCTCTGGAAGTCGACCGCGAGCTGACGGCTCTCGAGGTGATGGAGATTCTCGGCGTCCCGTCGGACCGCGCTCATATCGTGACGATCGACGGCGAGCAGGTCGGCGCCGAGACCAAGGTCCGAGAAGGACAAGAAGTCAGTTTCTTTCCGCCGCTCGCCGGCGGCAGCTGAGCTCGTTTCGCGGGGGTGACGGGATGGGGGTAAGCAACGGCTCGGGAGAAAGCTTCCCGATCGATCTGACGAAGTTCCAGCGGCTGCCGCTGGACCCGGCGCAGCCGCGGCTCACCGACGAGCAGCGCCAGATTCTGCGCGACAACATTCAGTTGTGCCGCGACGCGATCGTCTTCTTCACCGCGGTGGGCGGCGCGCGCGGCGTCGGCGGTCACACCGGCGGCGCCTACGACACCGTGCCCGAGGTGATGATCGGTTACGGCTTCATCCAGCACGCCCGCGCCGGCGGGTCGCCGGACGTCGTCCCGGTGCTGTACGACGAAGCGGGCCACCGGGTGGCGACGCAGTACCTGATGGCGGTTCTCGAAGGCGACCTCGACGCTTCGCGCCTGCTCCAGTACCGCGTCCACGATGCCCATCTGCCGGGTCACCCGGAGCGCGGATTCACCCCCGGGGTCCACTTCTCGTCGGGCCGGCTCGGTCACTTGTGGCCGTACGTCAACGGAGTCGCCCTGGCGAATCCGGACAAGGTCGTCCTCATGCTCGGCTCGGACGGCTCGCAGATGGAAGGCAACAGCGCCGAGGCTGCCCGCCTGGCGGTCGCCCAGCAGCTCGGCATCAAGCTGCTGATCGACGACAACGACGTCACCATCGCCGGCCATCCTTCCGACTACATGCCCGGCTTCGATCTCGGGCAGACGCTGCAGGGCCACGGCATCCCGGTCGACAGCGGCGACGGCGAGGACCTCGACGAGCTCTACGCGCGGATGTGTCGCGCGGTCACCGCGCCGGGGCCGCAGGCTCTGCTCAATCGCCGCAAGATGTGCGTCGGCATCGCCGGCCTCGAGGGCGCCACCGGCGGCCACGACGTCATCAAGAAGGATCTCGCCCTCGAGTATCTGCGCGGCCGCGGCCTCGACGCCGCGGCGGACTATCTCGAGGCGACCGAGAAGGGGCCGTCGCGACCGCAGTCGAAGGGCACCGACGGTGCTGCCGCCAATCGCAGCCTGTTCGGTACCTACTTGAACGAGATCCTCGACCGCATGAGCGAAGAGGAGCGGCTGCGTACGGTGCGCGTGTTCGACAGCGATCTCGAGGGCTCGTGTGGGCTCGGCGTGGTGCGCAAGGAACACCCGGAGATCTTCATTCGCGGCGGCATCATGGAGCGCGGCAACTACTCGGCCGCGGCCGGCTTCGGCTCCGAAGCCGGCCGCCAGGGGATCATGGGAACGTTCTCGGCGTTCCTCGAGATGTTCATCTCCGAGCTGACCATGGCGCGGCTCAACCACGCCAACGTGCTCGCCCACTTGTCGCACTCCGGTTGCGACGACATGGCCGACAACACCTGCCACTTCGGCCTCAACAACTTCTTCGCCGACAACGGCCTGCCGAACGACGGAGAAGACCAAACCCGCCTCTACTTCCCGGCCGACCAGCATCAGTTCAAGGGTTGCCTGGAGAGCATCTTCGGCGATCCCGGTTGCCGTTTCATCTTCTCGACCCGCTCCACCGTGCCCGTCATTCTCGACGAGAGCGGCAAGCCGTTCTTCGGCGACGGTTACAGCTTCGAGTCGGGTCGCGACGATCTGGTGCGCGAAGGATCGGCCGGGTACGTGGTGTCGTTCGGCGAAACCCTGCATCGGGCGCTCGACGCGGTGAGCAGTCTGCGCGATTCGGGGGTGGACGTCGGCTTGGTCAACAAGTGCACGCTCAACGTCTACGACGAGGCGATGATGAAGCGCCTGGCGGCGGCACCTTTCGTGCTGGTGGCGGAAGGCTTCAACGTCAAGACCGGCCTCGGCGCGCGCCTTGGCACCGCCTTGCTAAAGCGCGGCTTCTGCGGCGCCTACGACAACCTCGGCACCAACCGCGACGGCGCCGGCGGCCTCTGGCAACAGATGGGCTCACAGGGCCTGGATTCCGCCGGGATCGAGGCGGCAGCCCGCCGCCTCCTCGGCTAGCTTCGCGCGAGTCCGTCAGTCCGGCGCAGCACCACGGTCGATATCGCTGTCGCCCGACCGGGGTTTTCAGTGTGGATTCCGGCTTTCGCCGGAATGACGGGGTTTTGGTTTGGCGCCGGCGGGCCTTTACAGCGTGATCCCGGCGAAAGCCGGGATCCGGTGCGGTGGCCGAACGACGGGGGCTTTGTTTTGGCGCCAGCGGGCCTCTGCAACGTCATCCCGGCGAAAGCCGGGATCCAGAGCGATGGTTGCCAACCTTCTTGTCGCGACCGTCGTGCAAGCTCGGGGGAGTCGGAGAGTGGGGGACGGTAGGAGGCGACTTGGGCGATTTATTCGTGGACCCGGTCCGGAGCCCCAGTTACTCCGAATACGAAACCCCAACTCCCCAAAATCATGCCATTCGCAACTTAACGTAGCTGCAAATCTGCGTTGAGGGGGTGGAACTTCATGCAATTCTACCTAGAGCTTGCAGAATTTCACCATTCTGGTACTGAATCCCCTGTCATGTACCCCCGTGTCTTGGGCCTGGAAAGCCTTCTCGAGCATAGGTCGTTGTTCCTATTCGGGCCCCGTCAGACGGGGAAGAGCACGCTTCTGCACGACCGCTTCCCGGACGCGGTATTCTTCGACCTACTCGAGGCCGATACGTTCCGCGAGCTCAGTGAACGCCCGGAGTACATCCGCCAGACCACCCCGGACAGTGCGCGACTCGTCGTCATCGACGAAGTGCAAAAGCTCCCGTCGCTTCTCGACGAAGTGCACTTGATGATCGAACGCAACAAGGCGGTGCGGTTCGTACTCACCGGGAGCAGTGCGCGAAGTCTCAAGCGAGGAGCGGCCAACCTTCTAGCCGGCCGCGCTTGGATGACTCGCTTGCACCCTCTCGTGTTCTCCGAGGTCGGACGGGGACGGCTGTTGGACCGATTGAACCGCGGCAGCTTGCCGGCTGTTCTCGATTCGGCGGCCCCGGCCGAGGACCTACGCGCCTATGTGGGGTTGTACCTACAAGAGGAAATCCGTGCGGAGGGGGTTGCGCGATCCATCGAGGGATTCTCGCGCTTCCTGACGGTCGCGGGTTCTTGCAATGGCGAGCAGGTGAACTACACCGCGGTCGGCAGCGATGCCGGGGTGCCTCCGCGCACCGTGCGCGAGTATTTCCAGATTCTGGAAGACACGCTGGTCGGCCACCAACTGCCGGCGTACCGAAAAACCGTAAAGCGCAAGCCCGTTGCGACTGCGAAGTTCTACATGTTCGATGTCGGCGTCGCCAACGCCCTGCTCAAGCGATCGGATGTTCAGCCTGGGTCCGAATCCTACGGCCGGGCCTTGGAGCACCTGATCTTCCTCGAGCTGCGCTCCTACTTGGACTACCGGCGGATCGACCTGCCACTCTGCTATTGGCGAAGTCGCTCACGCCTCGAGGTCGACTTCGTGGTTGGCGATCGAATTGCCATCGAAGTCAAAGCCAAGGCTCGAGTCACCCGGCGTGACTTGTCCGGAATGCGTGCTCTGGCCGAGGACCTCGCACTCGAGCGCAAGCTCGTGGTGTGCAACGAGACACGCCGTCGCCGTGAGGACGATATCGAGGTCCTGCCGATCGAAGAGTTCCTAGAGGACTTGTGGAGCGGAGAAGTCTTCTGAATGCCCCGCGCTCATCCTGGCGACCAACATTCGCCCTAGCGCACTAACCCTGACACGAGCCGGCGGCACCGATTTTATCCCACGCCGCCCATCGTTCGGCGCGTTGCAGCCGTCCGATCAATACCCTGCGCAGCATTCGCTCATCGGCTAGTGCGTCGTTCTCCTTCGCCTCGAGCTGCATAAGCGCCCGAGCGGCCTTGCCGGTCTTTCCCTTGTCGAGCGTCGAGAGGAAGCGGCGCGTCGCTGGGTTGTCGACCGACTTTCCCAGTTCTACCGTCAGCTCGCGGTGAAGTTCCATGAGAGGGCCGAGCTTGCGGCCGTCTTTTGTTGCACCGGCGGCGAATGCCTGATCGAGGCCGCCCTGGATCACCCAAGCGTGAAAACTGGACTCTCGAGCGATGGTTCCGAAGGTTCTGGCTATTCGTGTTGGAACGAGCAGATTGGACGGTAGCAACAAGCTCAGTGGGCGGGCGATCGTCGAGGCGGTCGCCCTACTATCGGCGATTGCTGCAATCGCGATGTCGACGGCGGCGGAGGATTGCTCGGGAGGTTTTGCGCATAGCCCGAGCATCAATACGAGCTCGCCGAACTTGTCGAGCGGCACATCGGGATCGAGTAAGGCCTCGATGAAGCGATGATCCGTGCTCACGTAGCCTTCCCTCAGATTGTAAGCCAGGCGCTGCGCGCCAATCGCGAGCCACGAATCCAGGGCTTGCGGCCAGATCGCCGGATCGAGAGTCTCAGGGGTCTGCTGTAGGTCGGGGTAACCTTTGACACCGGTCGGCATGCGCCGATGGGCGAGCACGGTCGGTAGGTCGGGGTCGACGGTCTCACTCTCGTCCAACTTGGCGTCTCGGAGAGCGGGAAGCGGGGGCTCGACGGATATCTGGAGCCACTCGGTTTTCCACTCCTTGCCCCACCTGTCCCGGAAGGTCTCGCGCTCGACGGAAATCAGGTAGCGGGCCGCGGTCCCGGCATCTGGGCCGAGCCCCGGGTGTACCGATTCGACAGCCGGATCATCCGAGTAGGGGGCTCTGCAGCGAGCTGCCGCCACCCACAACGCTGCGGTGCGGCCTACCGGCTCGTCTCCTCCCAACGCATAACGGAGAGCGCTTCCCGACTCTCCCGTCAGATTGGCGGCGGCGCCAAGCGCTCGGTCTCGGTTTTCTGGGGCGAGGCGAAGCAGCGCGATCACCTGTTCCGATATTGGCGGGGCGTCGCCGTAGCTCTGCCACTCCGAATATCGATCGACGGCGACCATGGGATCGATCCACATCCCGCCGTGTGTCGGGGCGTGAAGCATCGGTCGCGGTAGGGCTGCCGCTACCCGGGCGCCGAGCTCGAGCATGGCGCGAACGTGTATCGAACTTCCCGCGAAGATGGGGCTCCGGGCACGCCAGTGCTCAGCGGGGAGGGTCGGCGCATGGCCGTTCCACCAGCCGTAGAATATCAGTAGATGGTAGCGTGGGTTGTCTCTGTAGCCCTCGCGTTCTAGGACCGACGAGACTCTTTTTAGCAGCGGTACGAACTTGCGGCGTTCCTCTTCGCGCCGCCGGTCGCACAATCTGGAGATTCCGTCGAGGCAGCGCTCGACGAAGTCTGGGGCGACGGCGCTCTCCATGGCGACGCCGCAGCTTTCGAGCAGATCATCTATTTCTGTGATCGGCGTGATCCGGCTCTCTGGGTTCAACCGGGGAACGTCGCATCCGCGAAATGCCAATGGGTTCCGCAGCACTTCGGCACTGTCGAGCTGGGCAGGCTTTGGTAGGCCGGCAAGTTGTCGCCATCGGGAGGGCACTGCTTGGTTCCGGTCGCGAAGCGCGTCGAGATCGATCTCCTCTTCATCGCGACCGCGTGCGATTTCTTCTCCGCCGCCCAACCACGCGAGGACAGATCCGCGAAGGCTCGGGGCAACACTATCGACCAAGGTCCGCGCCCGGTCTTTCAGGCCGGTGTCCCAGGGGCTTCCGATCTGCTCCAGCGTGGAGAGGCTGAGCCGCTGTAGGTCGGTGCTCTCTTGGGCAAGAGCTTCGACGACGGCGGCGCAGGCTTCTTCGCGTAGAGAGGGGTCGGTTTCGACGGCGGTTCTAATGAGGCGCAGGGCGTCTCTTACTACCCCCTTGGACTTGGCGTGAACCGTGGGCGCCAGGGCAGGGACCAGGTCGGAGGGGGGTAGGTGTCCCTGTTTGGCCAGTTGTTTGACGTTCTTGAGAGCGAACGAAACCGTGGGGGGAATTTTGCTCCCGAGCAGGTGCAAATAGCGACTAGCCCTCGTCGCGCGTTCCTCGATCGATGGGGCGAGGGCGTCGTGTGTTCTCGAATACCAGCCCGCGCGATACTGAGGAAAGTCGCGCGCCAAGGCATCGAGGATTGCGTCCAGCAAGGTCCCACGGTCGATCTCCCCGGTCTGAGCGAGTACAAGAAACGCCTCGCGCCACTGGTGGTTGAAGTACTGCTCGTCCTGGGTCAGGCTGATATCCGAGTTTCCTTCTACCTCGAACAATTGCCACACGTCTTCGACGAGCAACTCGGGGTCGGCGCGCAGCCCGCCCAGGGCGGAGCGCCTGTACTTCGTGTAGATGTCGTACTGATCTCTGTTTTCGATCGCCGACGCGGGGCACTGGGGTAGCTTCTCGGGTTCATGAAGTAGCTGCCACTGCCACCGGCAATCGCCGATCCCGACCAGCATGCCGAGCGTGTATCCGTCGGTGCGCTCGATCTTCCCATGTCCCAAGCGTTCGAGCACTCGCGCGATCGCCCAGAGGCGAGCGTCACTCGTCGTCTCTCGATCGATCAAGCTGCTGAGGAAATCGCACATCCACTCGGCTCTGCGGTCCGCCAAGACGAGAATGCTCGCGTTGTTCGACCACAGTCGCCATCCGAATCGACGGTGGATTGCGCTCAGCTGTTTGCGGGATCCACAAGCCAGCGCCGCCAGGCAGCCCTTTTCGATGGCATCGTGCGAGTATTCAGGCGATACGAGTCCCGTCTCCAGGCGCATCGCGATCTCATGGACTTCGTCCGCGATCTGCCCCCGATCTTGCTCGTTCATCCCTGAGAACAGGCTGGCGATTCGGTCACTCTCCGCGCGGGTGGACGATCCGCCGAGACATTCCAGGATTTGGCGGCGCTTGCGGTCGTCCATTCACGTGCTCTCGTAGATCTGTGCGGCGAGGACGTGCTTGCACGGTCCGCGTTCGCCCTGGTGCTTTCCGTACCAGGGGCACGAACATTTCTCAGCCCCTTCGGACAAGCGTACGTAGTGCTCGCTGTTGCCCGATGCGACGAAATATTCGCGACGGCCGTCACGCTGCGAGGTCGGTTGAACGCGGCCCTGTTCGGCGAGAACGCGCGCCGCGACCAAGCGCGGGTGAAGAGCCTCGATCAGCGACAGGTCGAAGGGAAGCTCACGGTGAAAGTAGTGGGAGTCGCGAAGCTCGAATCCGACGAGACCGCGGACACCGAGCACAGCGAGAGTTCGTGAGGCGAGGTTTTCGTCGATGCCGATTTTGGTCGCCAACTGCGCCGTGCCGATGCACGATTCCCAACGTAGACTGGCGTGAACTTGAGGGAGAGCCTGCTTCCAATCGTCGCTGGCCAAGATGGAGAGTACCTGACCCTCGCCAGAGAATCCGCGCCAGACCTCCGGGCTCAGAGTGACCTCGAGTCGCGCGCAGCCGAAGTCGAGCACCCAGCCACTCCCTCCGCGGATCGGATCCGCCCGGACGCTTACCGACTCGGCGAAGCTCGCCAGCAATTCGAGCGGTCGCAACCTCTCGATCGCCACGATCCGCACTCCTTCGTGGGATGCGATGCGGCTCAGGCGCAGGCCCCGTCCTGACTTGACGATCCAGTGAGGCGGACCCCCGATACGCCCCCGGGGAAGCGAGCGCAGAAACCGGCGAAGCTCCGAACCGGACACATCGAATCGAGGCTCCATGCGAACCTGATGGGCCTGCAGCTCGACGAAGCTGCGAAGCCAGCGCAAGGGTAGGTCTACCTTCTTCTCGATCACCGCGCGGTCGGCGGTCTCAAGCTTGACCTCATCCGAGCCAACCGACAGCGTGACCTTCGAGCTGTGGCGAAGACGAGAGAGAGCGGCGAGCATCGGTGCGTTGAAGTCGACGTTGGTGGTTCCATTCGCCACGATCTTTCCCTCGAGAGCGTCGGGAAGAAAATCGACTCGGGCGTGCACGCTTGCGCAGGGAGAGAAGCCTTCGAACCGCAACCGATCTCCACCTGCAGTCACGACCGGATCCGCTTCGCGCAGGATGCGCTCCAGCATCGCGGGCGGGACGTGGTAGCGCGAACGCACTACTTTCATCAAGGTGCTGAGGAGGTCGGCGCTACGCTTCGGCTGCCTCAGGCCGCCGTGAAAGAAGTAGGGGCGCTTTCCTCTGGAGCTGGTCGCGAGTCGAAGCTCGGGTCCCGAATACCCCGTCTCGAATGAGGACGAGTGCGCGTAGGAGTAAACGTGTGCGACGCTGGCTCTCACGAGGGCAGGAATTCTCCCACGTTTTTTGGTCTCCCGCTACGCAGATCTCACCGCTACGAAAGAGGGCAGGGGTCTCGGTTGAGGTGCTCGCAGGCCGATCTCGTCAGGAGTCTGACGACTTCGCCGTACCCATATCCCACCCGCGATTGGGGCAGCGCGGGAGCCCGTTCCTGGAGTCACCCCGTGATGTGACTGGCCTGCGAGTCCTTACCGTGCATCAGAGGGCAGTCTCTCGGCTCGGGCAAACGCCCGGGAACAGCTCGCAAAAACTCGTCCGGGGGCTTGTTCGCCGACCTTGTTTGTCTCTCACCGTCCGTTGTGCGGTTGGTCACAAAGAAAATCTCACTGCGCAACTCTCCCTCGCGCCTCTTTGCACTCATGCAAGGTTCGCGAGACCAGGGACGAGCTCTTTCTCTTCTTTGATTCGGTGTTCTGCGGTCGCGGGATAACATTGTTGGCCTACAACGAACAATGTTTATTCTGGCAATGAGGCGCTCGCGACGTAGATTCCATATGAGTCAGAGGGTTGCAGCGAATCGCTGCGCTGAACGTGTGTTCGCCCAATCGCTTGTTTGGCGTCGGTCGGTCGCCAGTGCGGGTGCGGGATTCGGTCCCCCCCAACCGTGTTTCTGGGACTATCGAGTGTTTAGCGTCTCGTTCGGATCCAGACCTCGGCAGCCTTACTGAGCGGTCAGTAGCGAAAATGGCCTTGACGTAGCTATCGTCGCGCGGATAGGGCTGCATGCGCTGTGCGTTGCGCGATTCGTTTTTCTCTCGGTTGTCTCCCGATCCTGGTTCTGGTCTGCGGTGTCCCGCCGTTCGGCGCGAAGCATGCGCTGGGCGAGCCGGCTGCGGTTGCCAAGCCTGCCGAGCCGACCGAATTCGGATTGGGCGGCGACGCGCGCGAGCTGACGAACCGCCGGTCGGCGAAGACCAAGCGCTTTCGTACCGAGGCCAATGGCCGCACGCTCTTCGCTGAGGTCTCGACCGGGCGGGTGCTGCACTACCAGAACGAAGAGGGGAAGTGGCGACGCAGTGGGGCTGGGTTTCGTTCGGAGGGTGCGGACGAGATCGCGGATGCGCGACCTTTCTCGGTTCGTGTGGCTCCCGATGGCCTGGCGATCGGCAGGCGCGACGAGAGCGGCGCGATCGTTCTCCTTACCCGCAAGCGGCCGACACGCGACCGCAAACGGATCAGCGCATCCTTCTCGGGACAGGATTTGACCTGGGATTGGCTGCTCTCCGATACCGAGCTGAAACTGGTCAGTCGCCGGGTTGCCCGCCGAACAGGCGCAACAGAGTACGTTTTTCCGTACCGTTTGAGCGGTGATTTCGCCCCGCCCACGCTGGGGCTGGACGGCTCGATCGGCAACGATGTGATCCGAATTGCGCGGCCGTTCCTTCTCGGGGCCGATGGCGAGGTCTACGACGACCTGGCCAGCTGGGAAGTGCGATCAGCGACCTCGCGGATCATTCTGCGCGTCGACGACAGCGATCTGCCCTCGCGCGCCCTGCCATACCGGATCGATCCGTCGGTCACTGCCCTCGGCAACGCCACCGCCGCCAACTTCGGCCTCACCCCCTTCGACACCTACGACGAGGTATGGACGGACCCGGACCGAGCGCTGACCAACAACAACTCGAAGGCCAAGGCGCAGGATTTGGCTGCTGGCGACACGAGCTCGGGCCTGCGGATCTACGATTTCGGGTTCGATATCCCGGACAACGCCGAGATCGTCGGGGTCGAGGCCGAGTTCGATCGCAGCACCGAGGGCTGCGGCGGATGCGGCGGCAGCGATTGTATTCGCGACCACGAGATTCGGCTCGCCGCGGACTTGTCGCCTGACGACCCGGCGGCGGCTGCCGACTCCGCGACCGTCGTTGGCGCCAACGAGGCGATCGCCGACTGCTGGCCCTTCGACAGCAATTCTCCGAAAACCTACGGGGGAGAACTCGAGACCTGGGACGCTCAGCTCACCTGGGAGCAGGTAAACGACCGCGACTTCGGGCCGGTCGTCTCTGCGATCGGAGTGAGCCAGGACGGCAGCGGCGTGCCGGACGCCAAGGTCGATTTCGTTGGGATCACCGTCTATTGGAAACATCCCGATCCGGGCGTCGGCAAGGAGCTGGTGAGTGACGATACGTTCCTCCGGACCAGCCTTCCCAACACGGTGGAGGGCGCCGAGACCTTCACCCGTATCGACGAGGCCGCCGACAACCGGGCGCTGTACCGTGTGAGTAACGCTGCGATTCTGAAGGCCGTCGGCGAGCAGAACGGCGGCAATGTGACGGTCGCTGAGTTGCGACTGCACGTCTCCTTCAACGCCCAGAATTGGGGCACCGGCCAAGAGGTCGATCTCTACCGATTGCAGTACGACTGGAATCAGAATAGCGCGACGTGGAACTGTCCGATCGACACGGATCTGGCCAACAGCACGCCCGACTGTGCGACGCAGTGGAGCGGTGGCGACGACCCGCTAGATCCAGATCTCGATCCGGAAAATGCAACCGCCTCGACGACATTTCACAACACCACGTTGGGATGGCAGGCGTTCGACGTAAAGGCCGATGTCGACTACTTCCTCGCGAACCCGAACGAGAACTTCGGTTGGCTGCTCAAGCGGCGCGACGAGCAGATCAACGGCCGCATCGAGTTCGTGTCGCTCGAGGGGGACTACTTTGGCGCCGCCGGCTACGCGCCGTACCTGTACATCGAAACCGACGGGGCGACTGCTACGCCGACAGCAAGCGAGACGCCGACCCAGACGCCGACGGTAACCCCCTCCGACACCCCGACGGAGACACCCACTCATACGCCGACCGATACTCCAACCCGTACGCCGACAAACACCCCGACCGACACGCCAACCCGGACCCCCACTCATACTCCCACGCACACGCCGACTTCGACGCCGACGAACACTCCGACGCACACTCCGACCAGCACTCCGACGGACACGCCGACCCAGACGCCGACGGATACTCCGACCGACACGCCGACTTCGACTCCAACTGAGACGCCAACGAGCACTCCGACGGACACGCCTACGCAGACGCCGACTGACACGCCGACTTCGACTCCAACCGATACGCCAACTAGCACTCCGACGGACACGCCTACGCAGACGCCGACGGACACGCCTACGCAGACGCCGACGGACACGCCTACGCAGACGCCGACGGACACGCCTACGCAGACGCCGACGGACACGCCGACGCATACGCCGACCTCGACCCCGACCCATACGCCGACCGCCACGCCGACCAACACCGCGACGCATACGGCAACGGATACTCCCACGAGTACTCCGACGGACACGCCGACCGAGACCCCGACTCAGACCCCGACGAACACACCGACGCACACGCCGACACTGACCCCGACCCAGACTCCCACGCATACGCCGACCGACACACCGACCCGGACTCCCACCCACACTCCGACGCACACGTGGACCGCGACCCCGACGAATACGCCAACCCTCACACCAACAACCACTCCCACCGACACGCCAACCCAGACGCCCACCCTCACACCGACACAAACGCCGACTTCGACCCCGACCCACACGCCAACCGACACCCCGACCCACACGCCGACCTCGACTCCGACGCATACGCCGACCGAAACGCCCACCTCGACTCCGACCGCTACCCCGACGCCGATTCCACCCGGTTTCGTCGTCGGCGAGGTTTTCGACGACGGCAACGCGCTCAGGCTCGGCGACTTTGTCGTCGATGTCTTGAGTTCCCAGTTGTCAGTGGTCAGCCCGGCTGCGGATGGTTTCACCCTGCAGACCGACGCTGGGAGCCAGATCGTCGCGATCTCCAAGGCGGGCTACACGGACAGCGTTCGTGAAGTCGTCGTGCCGCCATCCGGAGCGGTGCAGATGCGCGATGCGCGCATGACCGCGCTTGCCCCGGATGTGGCTGCATCCGGCTCTGCGCAGGTGTTCGCGACGCAGCTCCTCACCCCGGCGGGGAGCGGCGATGTCGAGCTCGGTGTGGCGTCGGGTGTCGCTGCCGCCGCGGTCGTCAACCTCACCCCACTCAGTCCGCAGGGAGTCGTCGCTCCACTTCCGCTCGGCTGGAGCATCTTGGCGGGCGTCGATATTCGCATAGACCCGGCCCCGACTGGCGGGATGACCGCTGCGCTGCGGATTCCCCGCGATCTTATCGTTCCCGACGCGAGCCTGGTCCTGCAGGCGGCCGTATGGGACGGAGGCGGCGCGCGCTGGCTGGGGTACGCCGCGCCGACCGTTGTCGACATTGGCGGGGTCGACACGATCGAGCTGCCGGTTACGGCGCCCGGTCAGCTGGCCATCCTGGTCGCAGATGCCGGATCGTCGCTGACGAGCACTCCCGCGGTCGCGTTGCCGGGCGTTGCGTCCGGATCGTCGCCGCCGAGCGGCGGCAGCGTCCTGGCGGTGCCGGACGTGATTTTCTCGACGGTCGATGCGCGGGCCGCCGTCTTTGCCGACGTCGCTGGCCTCGCGGCACCGAGTGGAACGCTCATTGAAGCGGCATTGTCGGAGAGCTTCGACACCGTGCGCGGGGTCGAGCTGGGGGCGCTCAGTCGCCAGGACCTGGTCGCCTATCAAGTTTCCATGGACGCCAATGGTGACAGCGCTGGGGCAGGGCCGTCGGATCTCGCCGCGCGCTTCGTGGTCGGTCCGTCGCGCGACGATATCTCGCTCGCCGACCTGATCGAAGGCCGCATCGAGATCGCGACCGAGCTGGCGGTTGCCGCATCGCCCGGTGTGATCGATCCGGCGGCGAATATTACGATCGGCGGGCCCGGCGGTATCGGGCTGACGGTGCCGGTGGGAGCTGCGCCGGCCGACACGATCGTTTCGATCGGTGAGGTCACGGCGGGCGATCTGCCGAGCGGCGTCTCACCCGACGCGGCTTTCGTCCTCTTCGTCGCAGGTGGCAGCCTCGATCCAGTGGCGACTTACACTCTTTCGCCCGGATTCGCGGCCACCGAGAATGAAGTTGTCGTCATCGGCTTGACGCGGTTCGTCGCCACTCAGTCGCGTGTCGTCGTCGAGGCGGTCGCCTTCGGCACCGGCTTGGCTGGTGGCGACATCCAGATCACGCAATGCCGCGTTGGCGCTTGCTTGACCGGCTTTGGCGCACCGGGTGCGTACTCGGTGTTCCGCATGCCGAGCGGCGTGACATTTGCGAGCGGAGTCGTATCGGATGGCAGCCTTCCGGTGGCGGGGCAGATCGTTGATGCGGCCGGCATCGACTTCGTCGCGGTCGGCAATGCGGCCGGTGGGTTCGTTTTGCCGGTTCCCCTGGGCGGACAGGTTTTGAGCGTCTTCGACCAACCCAACGACCGCAGCGGGCAGGTGGCCGTCAATGGTGCCGTCGATTCGGTTGTCGTGGCTGACATCATTCTGTTGACCTCCGCGCCGCGCGTGACCAACATTTCGCCGGCCGTGCACGAAGGCGGCGTTGCTGCGAACGCAGTCGTCGAGGTCACGTTCAGCGAGGCGCTGGCTGCGGCGAGTGTCACCGCAACCTCGGTGCGCTTGGAGTATGTCGACGACAACGACCTGATCGTCGCAGAGCCGGCGCGCCGTTCGCTGGCCGACGGCGGTACCCGACTGCTGATCGCGCCGAACTCGGATCTCCGACCGAACACGCTGTACACGGTTACCCTCACCACCGGTGTGACCGACGTCGCCGGGACGCCGATGGACGAAGACGTATCGCTGGGAACGGATATCGCCTTCGCGTCCAACTTCACCACCGAGCCGGTCTTCCGCGCTGAGTCACTGCCGGACGGCGCCCTGGTGGTTCGTATTCCCGTCGACGCGAACGGTGTCCATGTGCCGCCGGCGCTGGGCGTAGACGATCAAGGAGCCCAGGGGACAGCGGTCATCTGTGCCGGTGCCGGTGTCGCGCTTCCCGCGACGTTCGTGTCTGTGCAGAACGTGACGACAAATGGCGGCGCGGGCGACACCTGCTCAACCGGGATCCCTGCACCCGGAACAGAGTGCGAGAGCTTCGACTTTCTGGAGGACCAGGTTTGTGGCGAAGCCGAGCTCGAGAAGTGTAACATCTCCGCAGACGGTAGCTTTTGCTTGGTAGTCGCCGCGGCGCCGGGCGACCGCATCCAAGTGCTCGTTAAGGACATCTTTGGGAATCAAGTCGCGCTCGATGCGGGCACGATGCGCGACAAAGAGACCGGTGCCGTGGTGGTCGGACCGGAAGGGGCCGACGTCGTATTCCCCGGCGACGAAAGATACTCGGCGCGGATTCCGCCGGGGGCTTTCGCGCTTCCGACCATCGTCCAGGTAACACCGATCGAGGATGTTCCCGACCCGCTCAACCCGGACGGACGGATTCCGCTGTTCGACGATCAGGGTGCCCTGACCGATGAGCGCTTTTCCGCCTTCCTCAATCAGACGCATCCCGAGCTGAATTCGATCCTGGAGCTGATCGGGATGGTCGAAGTTGACTTCAACCCGGATCGCACCGCGCTGGTGCAGTACGACGTCACGGTCCCTTACCTAAACCCGGGGGCATCGCCTGAGACTGAGGTCTACACGGCGAGCCGCATCGTCCAATTCCGTGACGTCGACGGCGATGACCTTGACGACTACGAGCTCTCGCTCATCGACGAGGCCCATTTCGAGACGGACGGCCAGAGTTTCAACATTGTCGCTACCGACCCAGCGGCATTCCCTGGCCTGACCATCGGGAATAGCTGGGGTATTCACCGATGGCAGGAGTGCGTCGGTTTCGTTTCGGGCAACTTCTCGGTCGGTGACAACTTCGGCACAGATTCCGGCGGCTCGGTTGGCGGCGGTACCTTCGCATCTCTCCTTCCGTTCCCGATCGAGCAGACCGAGTCGACCAAATGGACTCTGCCGATGCCTTGTGATGAGCCGATCGAGGTCGAGCTGATTGACGGCGACGGAAACGTCATCGACCTCATTCCGTTCGATCCGATCGACACCTCGGGCGACGGTGAAGACGCGACGCAGATTCTCACCGACAATGTGAAACACCCTGCAGTGCCGCGGACCGCGACCCTGATCCCCAATGGCCAAGCTGCGGTGTCGCCATCCGAGCTGGTTGGCGTGATCTTCGACCAGAAGATGGCGGAGCCCGATTGGACTCTGGTCGAGCTGCGTGTCTGCGGGCCGGCCGAGGGGCCGGGTAGCGACCCGCGCGAGCAAGATTGCGAAGAAGGGCCGTTGGTGCCCGGCCATCCGGAGCTCGAGGAGGACGAACAAACGATCCGCTTCGTCCCGGACACTCGGTTGCGCTACGGCTTGCGATACCAGTTGTACATGCACGACCTCCTCGACCAGGACGGCCACAAGATGCTACGGCCGGTCTACCACACGTTCTCGACGTGGAAGCCGCGTATCGTCGCGCAGATAGGCGACGGCGGCCTCGATGCCCGCGACGTCGTGTTCGTCGATGCGGAGGCCGCGGGTTTCGACCCGCTCGACGTAGTCCTCGCGGTGGCCGAAGGCGATGCGCTCGAGCCGGACTCGTCGCGCGGCGTCCGGCTCTACCAGCTGCGGCCGGACATGCTGCCGAACGAGATTGCCGAGGTACGCACTTCCGGTGTCGATCGGTCGGTAGCCTTTACCAAGGACGGTTCGATCAAGCTGCGAGATTCCACCGGTTCGCCGGAGATCGAGTATCCCGGTCCATTTGTGATGAGCGTCGACGGCCCGGGCGGCTACGAGCGCTACGGCTTGTGGCGCCTGTACCAAGTCCGGTCGGGGATCGACCCTCTCGTCGTGCTCGACCAGCGCTTCGTCAATTTGTCGGGCCAAGCAAAGGATCGGTTGGCCGGTACCGACGCGATCTTCATTCCCCCGCTGGGCTTCAGTCCGATGAACCTCTTCGACTACACGCCACTCGATCTGGGTGTCCCGGTCGACGTCGATCCGCTCGGCACCAACTTCGCCTACGTTGCCAATACGCCGTTCATTGGCTTGCAGGGCATCGCGATGCAGGGCCGCAGCACCGGACACGATGAAGTCCAGGTGCAGGGCAACTTCCGCGGGACCAATGACCCACAACGCGACGTGCCGATTCGTGGCGTCTCTGCGTTGCCTCCGGAGGGTGCGAACGAAGCTGCCGTCGTCGTCGTCCTGCAAGATGGCAATACCGACTATCTCGCGCTGACGACCGACGTCCTCGCCGAGAAAGACCGCTACCAACTGCCGGTCGGCGGTCGGCCGTTTGCGGTCGAGGCGATGTCGGGTTGGCCGGTTCGTCTCGACACCCGCGGTAGCACCGAGGCGAGGTTCGGTAACTCCGATCTCGCTGCAGTGATGTGCGAGGAAGGGATGTGCGTGGTCCCCATCGATCGCGGCGGTGGCGATCCGGTGTTCGCGCCGAGCAAGTTGCCGGCAGGGGTGGCACCCATTCTCACCACCGGCGGCGCGCCCCGCGACGGCGCGGGCGACCGGGCGCGGCAGCTGTTGTTCGTCGCCGACGGGACGGCTGGGCTCTCGGTTCTCGATCTGCAGCGCCCGGATGGTTCGATCGACGACACCGACGAGCGGTACACATTCATCTCCGACGGAATCGACGATCGTGTTCTCGCGACGGTCGAACTACCCAATCCCTGGCTGCCGGGCGACGGGACGTTGCCGAGTGGTGTGGTGGCGACTCCTTCGAATGCGGTACGCGTCGATACGTACCGTGATCCCGATGGTCGCACCTACAGTGCAGTGGCGGCGCAAACTGCCGGCGTGTTCCTGATCGCCGAGCCGCTGCCGATCGAGATCGAGAAGGAGGAGTTTCGCGACTGCGCCTACGCGGTCGACGGCGACGTTATCGGCTGCGAGGACCAGACCCTCGGCGAGGTGGTCGGCGTCGTCGGCTCGCCGTACACGCTGCACTACGACTCGAGCCGGGTCCCGGGTCGCCATGTGATCGACATCCCGATTACCGGGGCGACGATCCCGCCCGGCGTGAGCGAATACGAGGTCAAGATCCGCGTCGCCGGTCGCGAGATCGTCGAACGGGTGGACATGCTCGAGCCGTTCATGATCGCGCGTTTCGTCTGGAATGGGCGCGACGACGAGGGCTTGATCGCCCTCGGCGCCCAGTGGGCGGAGGTCGAGGTGGCGGCGATCTACGATGGTCCGAATGGGGGTTACCGCTGGGATCTGCGTGTCTGGGGCGGTACCCTCGGCACTTGGGACACGCGGGCGCACGGCATGGGCGGCTGGAGCTTCAATGTCCACCACTTCTTCGATCCCAACGACCGCATCCTCTACCTCGGCAGCGGTGGCCAGCGCAGCGGCGAGGAGCTCGGCCGCGTGCAGGAGCTCGACGGCGACCCGGATCAGGTGCTGATCGCCTCGGAGAACGGCATCGCGGTCTACTACTTCGACGCCGAAACCGGCCGCCACCTGCAAACCCGCAACGCCCTCACCGGCACCACCATCTATAGCTTCACGTACGACGGCGACGTACTTACCGGGATCAGCGGCCCCAACGGTACCACGACGGTCTCCGAATCCCAGATCGCGCCTCCGTTCGGTCCGGCGACGAGCTATGCGAGCGCCGCCGCCGCCGACTTCTGGACGACCATCTCCAACCCGGTCAGCTCGATGACCTTCACGTACCAGGTGGTGGAGGACGACGTCTTCGATGTGCCGCGCTCGACCGACCCACCGCCCTCCGGACCGGTGTCACCGCTTGGTGGCGGATTGCTCTTGACGGTGAAGGACCCGAACGGAGGTCTGTGGGAGTACGTCTACGACGAGTACGGTGCGCTGCAGAAGCAGGACGACGCGGCCGACGGCAGCGTCACCGTCACCCGGGCCGAAGGCGTGAGCGGGATCACTCCCGATGCGAGCAAGACGATCGAGGAGGCCTACGAGGTCAACCTCGAGACCAAGGGCGACGACGACTTTACGCACGAGGTGGTCGAGTACGAAGACGGCAGCGCCGAGCGCCGGATCGTCACTCCGGACGGAACGACGACCTTCAAGGTGGCGGCTGACCTCACCGAGACCGGCACGGTGCCTTTTGGGGGAGGGGAGTTCACGCGGATCCGCAGGGCGGGCGCCGTGCTCGGTCTGGAGACCCCGCTGCCGTTTCGTCTCGGTAGCCTGGATGCGACCTACCAGGTAGGCAACGGCAGCTTCCGCGAGGATCTCACCGCGACCGTCGGCTTCACGCAGACGACCAAGTGGAACGGCGCGACGACGACCACGACCGCCACCGGCAGCACGATCACGACGACCACACCGGGTGGCCGCACGATCAAGACGACTACCGACGACCAGGGCCGTCCCGAGTCGATCTCGCTGCCCGGCCTACCGAGCATCTCGATCAGTTACGGACCGCAGGGTCCGACCTCGATCCGTCAGGGCGGGCGCAGCGTCGAACTGGGCTACGACGGCGCCTTCGTCGGCACCATCACCGACCCCCTCGGAAGAACCGTCACCCTGGGCCGCGACGACGGCGGCCGTGTTTCCAACCAGGACGTCTTCGGCCTGCAGAGCTTCGGCTTCGACTACGACGACAACGGCAATGTGAAGAAGGTGACCAGCCCGCAGGCAGCCGGCTACGACGAGGACTTCGACTACACACCGGTCGATCTGGTCAAGGACTTCGAGCTGCCCGCCGGCCCAACCTCGGTCACCTACGACGATGACCGCAAGGCGACTGGAGGCAGCGCCCCGCAAGGGACGCTCGGTTTCGACGGCGAAGGTCGGCTCACCGGTATCGGCGACATTGGCTACCAGTACGATACCGACGACTACGTCGAGAAGATCACCAGCCCGGACGGCACCATCGATTACGGCTACAATGGCAATCCGGTGCCCGAGACGATTACCTGGACCGGCCCGGTCGCGGGGGCCGTCACGATCGGCCGCAACGCCCTGTTCCAGGCGACGTCGGTCGGTGTCGGTAGCTTCTCGGCCGCCCTGGATCCCGATGCCGACGGCGTGCAGCGCCAGGCCGGCGACATGCAGCTCGAGCGCGACGCCGCGACCTTCCTCGAGTCGACCGAGCTCGACGAGATCAAGGACCGCTATGCACGCAACCAGTACGGCGAGCCGACCTTCTACGAAGCGGTGCACGACGACGGCCAGACCAGCAGCGTTCTCTTCAGCGAGACCTATCGCCGCGACGAGGGCGGCCGTATCCGCGGCAAGACGGTGCGGATCGCCAACCAGACAACCGGCAAGATCGAGACCTACGAGGCCAAGTACACCTACTACCCGACCGGCCAGCTGCACACCGTCCAGTACAACAACGACCCCGTGATCGCGTACCAGTACGACGCCAACAACAACCTCATCGGCGAGGTCGGGGTGCCCCCGGCGCCGCCGGCGGAGCCGGTGCGGCTGTACGCGCGCACCAATACCCCGGCGCTAGCCCCGGCGGCACCCGAGGGAAGCTGGGGGCAGCTGTCGGTCGGCGGTTCTCAGTTCTCGGTGGTCGAGATGGCGCAGGAGAAGGAAGGCGCGGCGACCGCGACCTCGATCACCGTCCCCGACTGCTCCCTGGCAACCGAAAACCGACAACTGACGACCGTCCTGGTCAGTCCGCCGCTGCAATCGGCGCGCGCAATCACCGCGAGCGACCGAGTCGACTTCGTGATCGGCGCCGAGCAGGGCCAGGACGATGACCTGCGGCTGGTGACCACCGCGTGGATCATGGACGGCGACGGCGCGGTACGCTGCCGTCTCGCCCAGGACTACCAGCTCTCCAGCCTGGCGCTGCCCGAGACCCCCGAGGGGGCGGAGGGCTTCCTCGGACTCGACGACGCGCAAGCCGGGCTGACGACCCCCTGCGTCGGCACCACCGCGCAAGTCGGCGAGCGCCTGGTGGTCGAGCTCGGCTTCGAGTGCGCCACGCCCGCCGCGAGCCCGGTCAGCGGGACGCTGTACCACGGCGGCATCGGATCCGACCTGCTTCCCGGTGTAGCCCCCGACCATTCGAGCTGCGGCAACCCGGGCTACGTCGAGCTCGCCCCCGACTGGGACTTCGCCGCTGCGACTCCCGGCGGAACCTGCTCGGGCGTCGGGGACACGGTGATCGACATCGACTCGCGTCGTCTGACCAGCGTGACCATCGCCCCGGGAACCAACCAGGCCTCGGGCGCGGTGCTGACCGAGCTGGACGGAACGCTGCGGAGCTACACGTACACTTACGACGCCAACGGAGCCCTCGATCTCAAGACCGACGTTACCGATCCCCTCAACCCGATGGTTACCGATTACGATTACGACGACTTCGGCAACCTGCGGCTCGTCACACTGCCCGATGACGGCACCATCGAGTACCTGATCGACGCCGCGAACCGCAGGGTCGGCAGGCTCGAGCGCAACGCAGCCGGCACGCTCATCGACGAGAAACGATATATCTACCAGAGCGCGCTACGACCGGCAGCGGAGGTCGACGCGACGGGGCAAGTGCAGACCTTCTTCGTCTACGCCGACAAACCGAACGTGCCGGAGTACATGGTGCGGGTCGAGGCGGGCGGCAACGTGGAGTACCGGCTCGTGACGGACCACCTCGGCAGCGTGCGGCTCGTCGTGAAGGCGAGCGATGGGAGCGTGGCGCAGCGGATCGACTACGACGAGTGGGGGAATGTGATCGTCGATACGAATCCGGGGTTTCAGCCGTTTGGGTTTGCGGGTGGGTTGTACGACTCGATGTCAGGGCTCGTCAGGTTGGGGAGCCGAGACCTAAGTTCAGGTGTCGCTCGCTGGTCTTCCGACGATCCAATTGGCTTCTCGGGGCTCGGAGCCAATGCCTATTCATATTGCGCGAATGATCCTGTGAACTTTGTCGATCCGGATGGAAGGAGTTGGAGATCCGCTGCGCGCAGTTTCGTCGAGGGGGCTGCGGTTGGTACGCTCGCTGTTGTTGCCGTAGCTGGCGTCGCTGTGGTTGCCCCGACTGCAGCTGCAGTGGGTGCGGGGGTACTCGCAGTGGGGGGCGCTGCCGGGCTCGGATACTCACTCTACAATGCGGAGACCTGGGAAGAGGTGGGAGACATTGCGGCCGGTGCTGCTGGGGGCCTGCTTGCTGGTGGGCTGACCGGAAGAGCCGTCGGTTTGCGGGGGCTGTTGCGAGGTGAACGAGCTGCGTTGGCGAAAGCGGAGGAGGCTCTCGGCACAGAGTTGGTTCATCTCGCTGGCCGGCCCCGTTCGCAGCAACCGGCGACGGTGGTAGGTGCTGCCAGCGTCCGTACCGGCGAGGCAGTAGTCGGGCGATCAGCACCAGGCGCGAGGGGGTGTTGCGCAGAGGTTGATGCCGCAACTCAGCTGGGCGGGAGGACCGGCGATATCGTGTTCACGATGCCTGTTCGGCCGAGAACAGGCCAAATCGTCCCGGTTTGTCCGAACTGTCAACAGGTCTACTCAACCTCTCAATTCCCGAAGGGGACGCCCTTCGACTAGGAGTTGTATGAAGACTCGCTACTTGACGAAACACCGATATACGCGGGCCGAGTTTGACTGGCTCGCTTGTGACTCGAATGGTCGTATCGGGTACTTTACATCGGCCGGCGCCGGTCCGGTTCCGGATATTGCTCTGACGGACGGTTTCCTCGTGGGCGTCTTCGAGTATGTCACAGCCCGACCCGAGGGATGGAACGCCGTCGCCGTCGGGGAGCATAGCTACAATACGGATGATTTCCTGGCCGTTGCTCGGCGTGGCCTGTGTGGCTTCAACTGGGATTTCGACCGCAAGGCCTACACCCTTGTTGCGAGACCGGGCGAAGTTGTGTGCGGGGACGGGGAAATCGATCGAGCGGTCCTCGCGAGTGCCCAAAAGGTGGTTATTCCAACCGACTTCCGTCAGGCGCTGATACTGCGGGTCGCAGGGGCGGATTAATCAAGGATGCGGACGTACGACCGAGTGTCAGAGCTGAGATGATACCTAGGTTTACCGAAAATTCACGCGTTAGATTGACGCCAGCATGGCTTGCGGTGGGCTTGGCGGTGGGCCTGGGCGCGTTCGCGTTGCCTTCCAGCCTGTTCGCGCAGCCGCTCGGCGGTGACAACGTGCTGATTCTCGGTGTTGGGATGGAGCTTTCTCCTGCAACGATCACAGCTCCGAAAGGCGCGCCGATTGAGCTTGGCGTCTCGATTGTCGACGGTGCTGGATCGGATGTGTCCTCACAGTTCCCTGGCCACGTGATCCGTGGTGAACTGTCAGGCCCGGACATTCCCGGCGGGAACCAACTCGTCGAAACGGTTCCCGGCGAGACTCTGCAGATCGGAACAGATCAAGATGCGGCTCCCACGGGCGTTGTTCCCGGGCCTGTGCTCGGGGTCGACGGTAACTACCTTCTCGAGAACATCCGCCTGGTCGATGGCAACGGTGATACGGTGCTCACCGGAACGCCGCCCGTGGTCCCGATCAAGATTCTCGACCGCGTGACGGTGCAGAGCATCGAGACGCGTAAGCTCTCCATCGACGAGATTCGCGATCGCGGGATCGTCATCGACGAGGACTCGTTCACCGCGTTCCGGTTTTCAGTCGGTATCGAAACACTCTCGAAGGGTGTGCCGATTGAGCTCGATGTGGTGTTTCCGCAGGACGAGGAGCTGATCGAAGGGGGCGGGCCGCTCGGACTGCTTCCCATCTTGCCGGGTCTCGATACGCCGAGCCTGGATATCCAAGGGCTCATGCTCGAGGGCGAGACCCTCAACTTCGGGGTCGAGATTCCGCCGATTCCGGCGGTGCTGGTGATTCCCGGCAACGTCGCCTTCCTCAACGAGTTCTTCGAAGTCATTCTGCTGGTTTCGAACGTCGCGCCGCAGGGTAGCCAGATCGTCATCACTTCGGCGACTGCTACCTTGGAGCTGCCGTTCGGCAATGACGGCAGCCCCGCCAGTGGCGACGAGCCACTGGTGCCGGCCGAGACGGAGGATCTCCCGCACGGAGCGACGTCTACCGCCCTCGTCAACACCGACGGCGGCGCCGCGCAGTTTGGTCCCGGCGAGGACGCCGGCGGGGAGTTTCTGGTCGAAGGCAAGTTGGTCGGTACGCACCGGCTCAAGGTTGCGATCACGGCCGACCTGACGTTCCCCGGCGCAGCCCAGCCGGTGGAGCTTTCCGGGTCCGCGTTCGGCACCGTGGTCGTGCGCGACCGCAGCGTTGCGCTCACCATCCACCACCCCGAAGTGGTGCGTGCCGGCGAGGCGTATACGCTCGGGATCACCGTTTCCAACACCAGTGAGACGTCGATCGAGCTGCTAAAGCTGCGTCTTGATCCGGCCCTAGTCACTGGCGCCACTGTGATCGACCACGATCACAAACCCACCCCGGTGGGGTTGCCGGGTGAGGCGGAGGTGGAGGATCTCGGCGTCGGCGAGTCGCAGACCGTCTCCTACCAGCTGGTCGCGCGCCAGAGCGGGCGGGTGACCGCCGCCGCCTTCCAGGGCGAGGGTGGTGTCCAGGCGGGCGGCTTCCAACTTCGCACCGGGGTCGGCGACGGCAACATCCCGCTGTCGCCCGACACGATCCTCTTGCCGTCGTATGCCTACGAGCTGCCCGATGCGTTCGTCGCCGAGGCGCTGCGCGTTCTCGGTCTGGCGCACAGCGCGGCGATGGCTCCCGCCGGGCACGAGCCGGACATCGGGGGCGGTGTCCGCAAGCAGATGATCCAGTTGCGCGGCCAGCAGTTGGCGCTGGCGGGGTTGCGCAATCGCATCGGCGAGCCGACGCATGCGTCACTGCTCGAGCTGTGGCTCGATTGGCTGGGCAGCTACTCTGACGGCTCCAAAGTCGACACCGGCGGCGCCCAGGGGGCGGTCACGGTCACCGGCGCTGAGGGGTTCGACGAGGTGCGCCGCCTGACTGGCGCCGGCATCGATCTCGAGCAGGCACTCACCGCCGAGCTGTCGCTGCTCGGCACCGGTCCTGGTGCTCAGGATCTGGCCGCTCTCACCGAAGAGTTTGCAACTGCCGGCTCCTATCGCGGAGACTTCGTCGCCATCTCTGCGACCGGCGACGCATCGATCTCGATCGGCCCCGTAGAGCACGCTACGCGAGGGTGCGCGGGGGCAGCCGACACCCCCCGCTGTCCCGAAGCAGCGATCGAACGCAACGTTCCGAATACCTCGATCCATGGTTTCGACGATGGGCTACTGAGTGGAGAGCTGGCGGTGATCGGACCGGATCAGCAAGGCGATATCGCGCCGCATACGGTTACCGTCACTGGCTCGGGGTCGACCGCGCTCACGGTCGTCGCGCCCAACGACGGGATTCTGCGGAAGTTCGAGTTCTCGTTCGACCTGAGCAGTTGCTCTCCTTCGTTTAGCGTCAACTCCACGTTGGTCGGCTCGCTAGATCTCGGATGCGCCGGGTCAGATGGCGGGACTAGCTACCCTAATACAGCGCCGGCCATCGACGGCGTGCGCCAGATCCCGGAGTCGGATCCGCTCGAGCGCGGCCGCGTCGTCGGCGTCCTCTTCGACGAGGCAATCGACGGTGCCTCGCTGGCAGAGGGTGTTGCCACTTTCGCGCTGAGCTACGCCGCGGGGCAGGAAGACGTCGATGCGGTCGGCGAGGTCGACAACCAGAAGCGGGTCGCGAAGCTGCTGCCGGGCAACCGCATCGCCCTGGTCGGCTTCCTTTCGTCGGTGTCGCGCTTCTTCGACTACGAGCTGGCGCTCGACGGGGTGACCGATCTCACGGGCAATCCAGTTGCCGATTCTCAGGTGCCGGTGGTCAGGGATTTTCCGCGACCGCCGGGCGGGATCGTGCAGGGCACGGTGCGCGACGGCAACGGCGATCCGCTGCCGTTCGCTCCGGTCGAGCTCGCCGAGTACTTTCTCGACGACTTCTTCGGAACCGAGGTGCAGATCAACACCGGGATGGTCAACACCGACGGCGACGGGTACTACCGCTTCGACTTCGTCGGCATCAGCCCGTTCGGTCCGTACCGGGTTCGCGCGCGGCATCCCGAGACCGGCAAGACGGCCGAGCGCTATGCGCGCATCTCGGTCGAGGGGCAGGAGCAGAACGTCGATCTGCTGATGCTCGGCAGCGGCCGGGTCGAAGGGACGATCTTCGACGTTACCGGCGGTGCGCCCGGCGTTCCGGTCGTCGGCGCGGAGATCGCGGTGGACAGCCTTACCGACGGCACGACGCAGCGCGCGCGCAGCGGCGCCGGCGGTGCGTACTCGGTCGACAACGTCTCGGTTGGCGACGTGCTGGTGCGCGCCAGCTACGACGTCCCCAATACGGCCGAGAAACGCAAAGGTGCGGTCGCTGCGTCGCTGGCGGCGGCGGGCCAGGTGATCAGCGTCGACGTTGATCTGTTCAGCGGCACCAGTGTCATCGAAGGCACGGTGTTCGAGCAGTCGAGTGACACCAACGCGGTCACCCGTCTGGTCCCGGTGGGGCGCAACGTGCAGGTCGCCCTGGTCAACGATGACGTCGGCTACGCCGACGATGTGTTCACCGACAGCCAGGGGCGATTCCGCTTCCCTGCGGTGCCTCCCGGTGCGGTGCGGATCCGCGCGATTCGCCAGTGGACCTCCGAGCAGGCGACCGTCGGAGTGGACGTCCCGGTTGCGTCATCGGTCGCGGTGAATCTGGTGTTCCCCGGCACCGCCAGGGTGGTCGGTACGGTATTCAATGCCGATGGCTCGCGCGCGTCGGGCGCGCAGGTGGTCGGTGGTACCTCTCTGGTCACGACCGACGCCTCGGGTGGATTCGTGATTCCTGCCATCGCCACCGGCTTCCACCGCATTGAGGCCGGCGACCCGGCGACCGGGGCGACTGGATTCGTCGATATCTCCGTCGGCGACCCGGGCGGCGAGGTTTCGGTCGTCATCTTCCTCGACGGTCGCGCTACGGTGACCGGATCGGTGCTGGATCAGTTGGGCACAGGGCAGGTGGGCGTTGAGGTATTCCTGTGGTTCATCGTCGGCGGTTCGGAGGACAGCTTCGTGCGAACCACGACGGGGGAGGGTGGGGCGTTCCGTTTCGAGCGCATCCCGTTCGGCTCGTACGTGCTGCGCACGGCGGCCGCCAATGGTGACGGCGGATTCTCGCCAACTATCGACGTTGTGAGCACGGGGATCTCTGGGCCGCACCCGATAACCTATGTGGGCCTAGGAAACGTCGGAGGGGTCGTCAATGATGCGGGTGGTAACCCGGTACCGAGCATGGTGAAGCTGACCCACTTGGGCTTCGGGGCGACAGGGCGGATTGTTCCTGTTGAAGTCGAATTGGAGGCCAACAGTCCCATTGGCTCCAGTGACCCTTGTGGGAACGCGTGTCCGGCTTGCGCGGGGAGGTTCGTCGCGCAACCGATTCCCGCGCTGGGCGACTACCAGTTGTCAGTCGACGCCGGAGTTGGCGGCTCGGTAGTGTTGCAGGATCGGATCTTGAATGCCGGCGAACAGAACGACCACTGCTTGGTTCTCGCCGAGTCGGCTAGCTTGATCGGAACTGTGTATCTTCCGGACGGCAACGTAGCCGAGGATAGAGACCCTCCGATTCTCGTCTCCTTCACGAGCGGAGGGGCTACGCACGATACGTCCGTAGCGTCGGATGGCACGTTCGCCTTCAGCAACTTGCCCTCAACCGGCTTCCGTTTGGCCGCTGACGACCCAGCAACAGGCAACCGGGCCATCAAGTTCGGCAGTTTGGCTACCGGCGACGAGGTTGTGGTCGATCTAGAGCTGTTGGGAACCGGCTCTGTCGAGGTGCTGGTTTCGGACGGCAGCACGGACGGCCAGGGGAATCTGATCGGTCTGGCGGACGCCGTCGTCGAGCTCACCAGCGGTTCGCCGGTGGCGTCGTTGTTGCCGCCGTATCCTCCGCTGACCACCGACAGCGCGGGCAAGGTGTTGTTCACCGGCGTGCCGGAAGGGCCGTTCTCCGTGCAGGCGGTTCCGATCTCGGGCAACGACGCTGGCCGGCGCGGCGGTGAGATCCTGAGCGACGGCGACGAGCAGACCCTTGCGGTGATCGTCGGCATCTACGGCGGCGTGGAGGGCGTTGCCTACGAGGCGGACGGGGCGACGCCATTGCCATTTGCCCAGGTGCGCCTGCGCGACACGACACAGAATGGTGGTGGCAACGTCGCGCGCGAGGATGCATTCACGACGACCGGAGCCAACGGCGAGTTTCTGTTCGAGTTCGTGCCGCTGACCCCGACCGGTGCCGAGCTCCATCTCGAGCTATTCGATCCGAAGAGCGGACGCATCGGCTTCTCCGACGACACTCCACCGCTCCGCGTCGAGCAACAAGACACGATCGTCGAGCGAGACATTCTCCTGCTCGGCGAAGGAACCGTGAGTGGAGTCGTGCGCCGCGTTTCGGGCGATGTTGCCGGCGGTGCCAAGGTCGAGCTCTCTTCGCCGTTCCTGGTACAGCCGCAGGGGCTGAGTGGGCGGAACGTGTCGTTCTTCGGTCCGGGCGAGCTGACGACTACTTCGAACTTCTTCGGCGTGTATTCGATCCCCGGTGTGCCGGCGGGAGCGTTCGATCTGCTCGCCGAGGACATTCAGGGTGGCGGCGCGATGGGTGGCGCGAGTGGTGTTGTCGCCGTCGATGACGAAGAGGTTGCGGTCGACATCTTCCTCGAAGGGCGCGCCGAGGTTTCGGGCATCGTGTTCGCCGCCAACGGCGAGAACGCGGTTCCGTTCGCGGTGGTCGAAATCGAGCGGGGCAGCTTTACTGCGCAGACGACCGCTGATGCGACGGGATTCTACCTGTTCCCGTCGGTGCCGCTCGGCGACTATTCTGTCACGGCGTTCGAGCAGGGAGGCAACGACGGCGGCCGCAATGAGGGAAGCACCGTGCAGGACGGTGACACCGCGACGACCAACGTCATCATGCGCGGCACCGGCACCGTCAGCGGAACCGCGTTCGTCGACCAGATCCAGCCCGATCCGACGAAGTTTGTCGGGGCGATCAGCCTGACGCGTCCGGCGATGGATTTCCTGGATTCCAACTTTGACGGCTCAACCGACGCGGCGGGCGAGTTCGAGTTCACCGACATTCCCGTGGGAGACTTCAGCGTCACGATCACCGACGGTGGTACCTTGTTCGGCCGCGCTGCGGGGACTCTTGTCGGTGACGGCGCAGCCGTGACTGGCTTGGTCGTCGTTCTCGATCCGTCCGGTAGCGTGGCCGGGATGGTCGCGCTCGGGGGTAATCCGGTCGCGGGAGCGATCGTGACGGTGTCGGGCGAGAACGGAGAGTTCCACATCTCGACCGAAACCAATGCGGCTGGCGAGTTCACGGTTTCCGGGGTGCCGCTGATCAGTGCCGTGGTGACGGCTGTCGATCCCGCCTCGGGTGGGATTGGCACGGCGACCGCCCTGACCACCGCGGGTGGCACCGACGACGTCGAGACGATCGATCTCGACGCGGTGCTGATCGGAGTCGAGTCGGTGAGCCCGGCTGACGGGGCGTCCGAGCAGGAGATCGACCTGGCACCGAGTGGCGTGGTCGAGATCACCTTCAACGATCTGGCTGATCACAGCACGCTCACCACCAACTCGATCCGCTTGTTCGCCGATGGACAGACGATCGCCGGGACGCTCCAGACGCCGGTCGACCTCCCAGGGGGCAAGACGAGTGTAGACTTCGTACCCGCCGCTCCCTTGCCCGAGCTTCGTACCGTGACGGTGCAGGTGACGCAGGCTGTGCGTGACGTGTTCGAGCGACCGATGCCGGCGCCGTTTGAGTCGACGTTCCAGACGAAGGACGCGACGGCGCCCGAGGTCGAGTCGATCCGCTTGATTCGCGGGGTCTTCGTCGTCGAATTCAGCGAGAGCGTCAGCGGCGGTACGATCACGCTCGAGGACATAGCTGGTCCGACGACCATCGATGCCGCAGCCCCGGTGCCGAGTGAGGGAAATCAGTTGTGGACCGTCGTACCGGACGATGAGCTCGCCGATGGTATCAACGCCCGCGTGACGGTGGACGGCTTCACCGACTTTTTCAATAACGCGCTGGTTGGCCCGGTCGAGAAGATCCTGCCAACCGGAGACGACGTCGGGCCGACCATCGTGCTGATCGCCGACGCGCGACCGGATGCTCAGGTGGCCAACCTGTACGAGGCGAGCGAAGGCCAGACCGTGACCTTGGAGGCCAGCGCCTTCGATTCGGACAGTGAAGATATCCTGCTGGTCGACTTCGTCGCGGGCGGTCAGATCCTGGCGACGGACAACGAAGCCCCCTTCGAGCATCGGTTCATCGCCAACCTGCAGGCGGGTAGCGTGACGATCGACGCGATTGCGACCGACTACGCCGGAAACCGCGGTCCTGCCGCTACGGTTACGGTTGATATTGTGGCCAATCAGGCACCGGTGATCACCGTCTTCGATCTGGACGACAATCCCTTCCCGGTAACCGGCGGATCTCTCGGCGTACAGGTTTCGGCGACGGACGACGTCGAGCTCGCCGATATCGAGGTCTCACTGCTCGGGATCAATCAGATCCGGCGTCTCGCCCCCGGGATCACGCAGAAGGATGCGTCCTTCACCTTCGTCATTCCCAAGGCAACGGTACCGGGGCCGGGTAGCAACAATCTGACGGTGAATGCGCTGGCTCGCGATCGCAAGGGTGTCGAGACGGCCGTATCCGCGACCACGACTCTGCTCGACGGGGCGCGTCCGACGGTCGAGATCGTGTCGCTTTCGGGCACTGTGATCGCCGATCCCGGCGAGGTGATCCCGCTGGTCCGGGTGCACGCCGCCGACGCCGTTGGTGTCGCCAAGGTGCGTCTGTTGGAGGAGGGTAATCCGACACCGCTCGAAGAGCGAAATGTTTCCGGGACGGATGTGGTGGAAGACTTCAGCTACACGGTGCCGGCTGCGGCGCCGACCGGAGAGCGGATCGTGCTCGTTGCCGAAGCGGAAGACGCCGCGTTGAACGTCGGCGTCTCGGCGGGAATCGGCATTACGGTAGCGGGACCGCCGGTGGTCACTTTGGTGTCGCCGGTCGACCAGAGTACGCACACGGCCGGGGCGACATTCACGATCGTCGCGACCGCACCGACCGAGCTGACGGATCGCGTGGAGTTTTTCGTCAACGGTGTGCTCACTGGAACCGATTCGGTGCCGAACGGACAGGGCGAGTATCGCCTGTCGATCGTTCTGCCGGCGACCTCACCCTCGGTCATCGGCGTCGAGTCGGTGGACATCTCTGACGCTCGATCGCCGCGAGCCGAGGCGCAGATCTTCCTGGTGACGAACGCGCCCCCGACGGCGATCTTCGAGCTACGCGATCTCGGCGGGACGCCAATCCCCGACGGATCCCCGATCAGCATCGGTGAGACCTACATTCTCAAGGCGAACGTCCCGGGCAATTCTTCGTTCGACCCGGAAGGCCAGCCGTTGAGTTACTCGTGGAAGGTAACCGCGCAGCCGGCGGTGGGATCGGTTACTTTGAGCAGCACGACGTCGGTCCAGCCGAGCATGCAGGTCAACTTCGGCGGCCCCGATCCGCAGTCGCCGCTGACGATCGAGCTGACCGTCTCCGACGGAATCGACAACAGCATGCCAGTCGACCAGAGCTTCACGCTCGCGCAGCCGACTGCGACACCAACGGCTACAAACACCGGCACGGCGACCAACACACCGCTGTCAACCGCGACGCCGCCCCCAACGTCGCTACCGACATCCACCCCGACACCGACCCCGGTTGATCTCGAGGCCTCGGGGACCGTGTGGTGCGTCGGGGCCGACCCCTCAACTGGGCCGTGCGCGAATTCGACGCCCATTTCCTCGCTAGACGCAGCCGTGGCCCTGGCTGGAACCGGGGACGAGATCTTTGTCGCTCAGGGAACCTACACCGGGTCGGGTGCGCCGGTCGTGACTATCAACAAGAGCATTTTCGTTCGCGGAGGGTTCACGAGCACTGACGGATGGGGGACGCAGACTTTCGGCACTACCACCTTGGCCGCAGACAGCGGCTACCCGGCGATCTCGCTGGCAGGTCCAGTCGAAGTCGTGTTGGACGACTTGGTCTTGAGCGGCGGTGGTGTATCCAACCCCGACGGTGAAGTGGAGGTGCGCAGCGGCACGCTGGCGATCGATGGGGGTAGCTCCTCGGGCCACTTCCAGATCCGATCGGATGGCCTCTTGGATATCGGGATAGGCTCGGCGTTCGAGGATGGTGTTGTCGTCGACGGAGATGGATTCGCTCAAACGAATGATTTCAACACTTCCTTTGAAGGTGCGGTGACGATCGACAGACTCCGTCTCTTGCCGGGCAGCCTGCTCGGCGCTTTTCTGGCGACCGATACCCTGACGATCGCTGTGGAACTCGACTGGCAGGGTGGCGGTTTCGGTGGTTCCAGCACGCCTGGTGGCAATATTGTCTTGCACGCCGATTGCCAGACTACCCTGTCGACATCGGCTGAGAAGGACTCTTTTAGACAGATCGTCAATCACGGCAATATCGCGTGGCAGGAGGGGGACATCGATCTCAGGGGAGGGGCGAGCGTCTTCGTGAATGCAGCTGACGGAGTCATACGCGCCACGGGTAGTGTCACGATTCAGAAGGGAAGCACGAGTGGGGTAGGAGGTGTATTTCGCAACTTTGGTCTGTTCGAGGTCGATGCGCCCGGTGACCTGGTGGTTGTCAGCTCAACCGCCGGAGGATTCGACATTGCGTTCGAGAGCTCAGGCATCGTCTCGGTGGCGAACGGTGAGTTGAGGTTGAACGGCACGCTCGGGCCGATGGCGGCGACTGCGGTGTTCAACGTCGAGAGCGGCGCCGTACTCCAGTTCGGTTCCAACCCCAACGCTTATCCGGCTGGTGTGGTGTTCTCGGGGGA
Organism: bacterium; assembly: GCA_030430165.1. GTDB lineage: Bacteria > Desulfobacterota > Binatia > HRBIN30 > CADEER01 > CADEER01. The sequence goes on from JAUIGL010000007.1 coordinate 105,472, forward strand.
TGGTGTGTTCCGGATCGCGAGCAACACGACTCTCGACGGAGATACGACGTTCAAGTTGCTGGAGCTTGCCGGAGGTAGCTTTGGTGGCGCGGGTAACATCACGATCTTGGACACGATGGAATGGAATGGTGGTTTTGCTCTTGGCGGCACCGGGACGCTCACGATTGGGCCGCTTGCGGTCCTCAACATCGACGGTGCCGGGGGTACCAAGAATATCTCGAAACCCGTCTTGCACAACGATGGAACGATCCTCTGGACGGATACATCCGGTGGAATTCAACTATCCAACGTGATCGAGAACGACGGCGTCTTTGAGATCGCCACTGATGATGAGATCTTTTCTTCGAGTTCTGGTCCAGCGGTTATAGAGAGCTCAGGGGTTCTACGCAGGTCGACGACTACTGGGACAGCTTGTTTTGGCTGCTTCCGAGATGTCACCCTGGCCAACACAGGTACGATCGAGTTGGAGACAGGGGTCCTTGAGCTTCGCGACGGAAACGTCGATCTGCCCGAGGTTTCAGTGACCCTCGCCGGGGTTGTGCCGGGAACGGACTTCGGCAGGTTGATCGTTACGAATATCGTCGACTTTATGGACGGACTACTCACGGTTAATTTCGTCGGCTCGACCCCCAGCGTCGGGGACAGCTACTCGATCATTGCCTATGGTGGCCGCGGTGCGACACAGTTCCAGAGGTATCAGGGTCTCGACCTCGGCGGGGGGCTCGCATTGCAGCCAGTTTACGACGACGTGAATGGTGAGCTGAGATTGGTGGTGGTCACTACCCCGTGATTTCGGGAGCACTGCCGATGAGTGAGGGATGAGGGAATGAGGGGGTGTAGGAGGGGGACTTGGGCGAGCTGCGCCGAAGGCCCGGTCTGGCGAGCCAAGGCGATGTAGGAACGGTGTGAGAACGTGGGGGGGAACGGGGTCGGACCATTGCAAGGCATTAGAATAGTTGAACAGCAGCTCGATAAACGCATCTATTTTGCCCTTCGCCCGCACTATTCATGAACTTTGAGACATCGCCGCCCGCAGCCGTTGTCGCAGTTGAGGTAGAGCGCATCCTTCGGGTCGTCGGCGCTTCGACACAGTGTTTCATGCTCGATCGAGATCAGAGTCCGCATGAACCCGCAATGATGCGGGTTTCGCGGGCGCCTTCCTAAATTCATGAACTATCCGGGTTAGAATGAGGAACTTGCGGATTTTGGAAGACACGCTGGTCGGCCACAACCACTCTGCTCTTGGCGGTGTCGCTCACGCCTCGAGGTCAACTTCGCGGTTGGAGCCATGACGCCGAAAGACCATTTGCTGCGCGTGTACTGTTTTTCGACGGCCTGCGGCCGGGAGATAATCCGCTTCGGAACCGCCGTTTGTTGACGTGACCTCAAGGCGAGCTTAATGTGTCCACATGCAGGTTGGCGTGCGAGAATTGAAGCAGAGGTTGTCGGAGTACCTCGAGCGGGCGGCGCGCGGCGAGGTCATCCAGGTGACGGATCGGGGTGTTCCAAAGGCAGTGATCGGCCCGCTTCCCGGCCACCATCGTCTCGATGAGGGCATTGAGCAGGGGTGGGTGACTCCCGGGAAGGACAGTCCGATCAGGCGCTTGCGCAGGGCCAAGGGGCGCGCTCGGATCGCGGACGTACTTGACGAAGACCGAGAAGAGTGAGCCTCTACCTCGACAGCAGCGCGCTGTTGAAGCGCTACATCGACGAGCCGGACAGCGCCGATTGCCAGCGAATCCTGGCATCGGACCCGACGTGGATCACCGGTCGGCACACGTGGGTCGAGGTCGTTCGCAATCTTGCGCGTCTGCTTTCGGGGCGCGAGCAGGGGCGCCTACTGCGCGCCTTTCGCGATGACTGGACGCGAGTCAATGTCGTCGAGCTCGACCGAACGACGGTCGAAGGAGCCGCGGAGATCGCCAAGACCTACTGTGTGTGCTCACTCGACGCACTGCATCTGGCCGCAGCGCAACGCGTCGGCGGTACGTCGATGCCCTTCGTGACCTACGACATCCGCCAGGCTCAAGCAGCCCGCGCCATGGGGATGAGCGTGCTGGGTAAGTGAAGCCGCTTGGTGGGAACCAGCGAGTGCGAGCTCGCACTACGTCCCGAAAACCCGATGTGGCATCAGGGCTCGCAGGGCCGACTCGGCCGCGGCCGCGGTTCGGCGCTTGCTGTGGTAGATCTGGTTCAACGTCGTCGGACAACTGAACGTCGCGAAGGCGCAAAGACCGCGAAGGCGCGAAGGGTTTGTGGCTACTGTTGGCGTATGTGTCGGGAGGTGCTGTTGATGACCCGGTGGATTCCGTCTTTGAGTAATTCGTTGCCGAAGTCGATGACCAGGGCGAGCCGCATGTTAAGGGTCCGCAAGTAGGTTAGGGCTTGTGCTTGGAAGACCGAATGCCAGCGCCCGATGGCCTTGCATTCGACGACGACGCGCCCGTCGACCAGCAGGTCGAGCCGCAGGCTCGTGTCGAGCACGTGCCCCTTGTAGACGATCGGCATGAGCCGCTGCCGGTCCACCCGGAGCCCCCGAGAGTGGAGCTCAAAGCACAGTGCCTCTTCGTAGGCCGACTCCAGCAATCCCGGTCCGCCAAGAGTCCGATGAACCTCGATCGCAGAGTCGACCACACCCGTTGCAACGAACTCGTCGCGTCGACCCATCGCAGCGGATGATACTTGCAAACTATATAGGATGCAAGTTGCTGGGTATATAGCTCTTTGCGCCTCCGCGGTCTTGGCGCCTTTGCGTCGCTCAGTTGGCGGATCCCCAACACCGGACGTCCGAAGTTTCGGCCGATTCTTCGCCTGGGAGTTGTTGGAGTGCTACTTATTGTATAGTATCTCGTCGTGGACGTTTTGTTTCTGGTGGTGGACTCGCTGCGGGCGCACCCTTTCGCGGATGGGCGGGTTGCGCACACGCCGTTTCTCGACTCCCTGTCGCGGCGCGGGGTTTGGTTCGAGCGTGCCTATGCGACCGAGTGCTGGACGCTGCCGTCGCACGTCAGCATGTTCACCGGGCTGATGCCCTCGGAGCACGGCGCGCATTTCCGTACCATGGCCTACCGCGGGAGCGCGCCGACCATTGCCGAACGGATGCGGGCGCGCGGTTACCGCACCGAGCTGATGACTCGCAACTTCGTCTTCGACGGGACGATGCACGGGGTGAATCGGGGCTTCGACCGCTGCGCCCGGGTGGTGAGCTCGGAGTCGGGATGGGACCCGGTGGCCACGCTGCTGGCGATGGCCAAGCCGCGCTTCCGGCGGCACCTGCGCAATACCGGTTTCTTCGCCGCGGCGCAGCGCGACAATCGCGACTTCCTCGAGACCTTCGCGCGCTGCCTGCGGCCGGCCGACGCGGCGCTGCTCGATCGGTTGCGCGAGACCCTTGCCGAGTACCGGCGCGGCAATCAGCGGTGTTTTCTCTTCGCCAATCTCTACGACGTTCACGCACCGTACGCGCCGAGTGACGACTCGCTGCTGCGCGACTGGCGCTCGCTCGATGGAGTGCGGGAGAACCTGCTGGCTCCGTGGGCGCTGTCACGCCTCGGCGAGCACCGCTACCTGCAAGAGGGGTTTCGCATCGCCGATTCGATCCGCGACCTGCTCGAGCGGCGCTACCGTCGCGCCGTCGAGAGGGTCGATCGCCTGCTCGCGGCCTTCTTTCGCGACTTGTCCGACGCGGGCCTGCTCGACGAGCTGCTGGTCATCCTGGTCGGCGATCACGGCGAGGGGTTCGGCGAGCACGGTCTCTTCCTCCACGACGCGTCGCTGTTCGAGACGCACGTCCACGTCCCGCTGTGGGTGTCGGTGCCGGCGGTCGCGCCCGAGGTGGTGTCGGACGTGGTTTCGACCCGGCATATCGCCGACCTGATCGATCGGGCCTGCACCGGTGAGTTGAGCGGCACGATTCTCGACCCGGAGCTGCGCAGCCAGAATCCGGTGGCCTGTGCCCAGCACGTTCCCTATCCGCACGTGGCCAATCCGAAGCCGGAGTATCGCGGCGAGCAATTTGCCGCGATGGCGGGGGACCAGAAGGTACTGGTGCGCGGCGGCGAACGGTTTCTCTACGACCGCCGCAGCGATCCGGGTGAGTCGACTCCGGCGACGCTGTCGCCCTCGCAGCTGCGAGATTGGTTCCACGACGTCGGGCCGAAAGGCAGGGGTTTGGGTAGTAGGTCAGTTTTGATTGGCGGGTAGTGACGAAGAATGCCCCGCTCGGCCCCCCTCCTTGCCAGGCCCTCCGGTTGACCCCCCTGAAGTCCCCCCTTGGTAAGGGGGGGCGCAGTTCGGGTTCGGGCCGTACTGCCCGAGCAAGCGCAGTTGCGAATCAAGCTGACTCACTACCCGAAAGGCGAATCGCCGATCCCCGGGTGGGCCGCGCCGGCTCTCGCCGTTTGAGCCGGGTGCCGCAGCGGCGTTGCTGTGCGGGCGCGCCGGCGCCTCAGCAGTTCCGCTTGCGATGAATCGAGGCCGAGAGCTCCCAGCCGCGCACCGCGGCTTTGCGGGAGAACGAGGTTGCGGTCAGCAGCTGCGGGTCGGTCGGGATGTGCTCGAGCACGGGCTGCGCCTCGAGCGCGGCGAAGGCGAGGTCGAAGTACTCTTTGACGTCGCTGACGAACTCGATCTCGCAGCCGGGCCGCAGGGTGCGGGCGAGCTCGGCGGCGAACTCCGGCGTCATCAGCCGGCGGCGGTGGTGGCGGCGTTTCCACCACGGATCGGGAAACTGAATGTAGAAGCGGTCGACGCAGGCGTCGGGCAGCAGGGCGAGCACGAACTGTGCCTCGGCGCAGAGGGCTCTGGCGTTGTCGAGGTGGTGCTTGTCGATCTTCTCCTGCACCGAGCGAGTCCGCGTTTGCGCGCGCTCGATCGCAAAGTAGTTCCAGTCGGGCTTGTGGCGGGCGATCGCTTCGAGAAACTCGCCGAGCCCGGGTCCGATCTCGACCGCGACCGGGCGGTCGTTGCCGAAGATCTCGCGCCAAAAGTCGGGGCGCAGCGGGGTGCGGTCGGGAAGGAAGATCGAGCTCATGCGAGCAGGCGGCCGCCGTCGACGGGGAGCTGCACTCCCGTCAGGTAGTCGTTCTCGAGCAGGAACAGGGCCGCCTTGGCGATGTCGTCGGCCGATCCTTCGCGGCGCAGCAGGGTGTTGCCGATCTCGCGCTGCTTCGCCTCTTCGGGGTAGTCGTCGGGAAAGAGAACCGGTCCGGGGAGGATCGTGTTGACGCGCACCCGCGGCGCCAGCTCGCGCGCCAGCTTGCGGGCGTGGTGCAGCAGGCGGCTCTTGGAGACGCAGTAGGGGACGTAGTCGGCCCACGGCCGGACGGCGGCGACGTCGGCTATCGCCACGATCGAGCCGGCTCCACGCTGCACCATCGCCGGGCCGATCAGGCTCGCCGGGACCCGGAACGTTTCGAAGTTGCCGCGCATCATGAACTGCCAGTCGTCGTCGGTCACCTGGTTCGGCGGTGTCCGCCGAAACACGCCGGCGGCGGCGACCCAGGCATCGAGCGGCCCCAGCTCGGCCTCGACCTGCTGCAGCATGTCGCCGACCTCGGCAGAGTCGGCGGCGTCGGCGCCGACTCGCATCGCCCGGCTGCCGCCGTCGCGGATCTCGGCTTCGGTGGCGATCGCGGCTTCTTCGGAGCTGTGGAAGTGGACCGCGACATTGGCGCCGCGGTTGGCGACGGCGAGGGCGATCGCCCGCCCCAATCGGCGTGCGCCGCCGCTGACGAGTACGGCTTTTCCGCGCAGGTCCATCAGCGCCGGGAGAGAGGATCGCTCAGCGGCTCGAGTGTGATCTCACTCGGGCAGCAGCGGTGCGATGCGGTGAGCGCGCCGAGCACCGCTTCGGCGACGTCGTCGGGCTGCAAGAACCGAGCGCGGTCGACCTTGCGGTTGGCGGGCACGAAGGCGGTGTCGACGTAGCCGGGGTAGAGCGAGCAGACGCGGATGTCGGTCGCTCCGACTTCCTCGCGCAGCGACTCGGTAAAGCCGCGCAGCCCGGCCTTGGCGGCGGCGTAGCCGGTTTCGCGGGCGCGGCCGAGGCGCGCCGCGGGCGACAGGATCTGCACGATGGCGCCGCTGTCGCGTTCCAGCATCTGCGGCAGCAGGCGGCGACAGATTTCGATCGGCGCCCACAGGCAGACCTCGAGAGTTCGCTGCAGGTCTTCGGCGCGCATGTGGTGCAGCGCCGTGCGCGGCGGCGCCCAGCCGGCGTTGTTGACGACGATGTCGACGGCGTCGAGCTCGCCGAGCATCTCGGCGAGGGCCGCGCGGTCGGTCAGGTCGCACGGACGCATCGTCAGTTCGCCGTCCGCCGCCGCGGCGACCTCGGCGAGGGCCGAAGCGTCGCGCCCTGTGGCAACGACGCGCGCGCCGGCGCCGGCGAGACGCAGGGCGATGGCGCGGCCGATGCCGCGGCTGGCGCCGGTGACCAGAGCGGTTTGGCCGAGGATGGCGGAATCCCGCATGGCGGTAGTTTCGCCCTCTGCGGCAGCGACCTCAAGCCGGTCGCGGCCGGCTCAGCGGCAGACGCCGGACTTGCGAGCGGCTTCGGCGACCGCCAGACCGATGTTGCTGGCGACGCCCTTGTCGAGCGGTTGCGGCAGGATTCGTTCGGGCGAAGGCTCGAGCACTTCCTTGGCCAGCGCCTGGGCGGCGGCGATTTTCATCTCGTCGTTGATCACCTTGGCCTTGGCGTCGAGCGCGCCGCGGAAGATCCCGGGGAACGCCAGCACGTTGTTGATCTGGTTGGGGAAGTCGCTGCGTCCGGTGCCGACCACCGCGGCGCCGGCCTCGTGGGCCAGGTGGGGCATGATCTCCGGCGTCGGGTTGGCCATCGCCAGGATGATCGGGTGCGGCTTCATCGAGCGCACCATGTCCTGGTCGACCAGGCCGGCCATCGACAGTCCGATGAAGACGTCGGCGCCGCGGATTGCGTCCGCCAGCCCGCCGTGCACCCCCTCGCGGTTGGTCACTTCGGCGAGCTCGGCCTTGTACGGATTGAGGTCGGTGCGGTCCTTGTGGACGATCCCCTTGGAGTCGCAGAGGATGATGTCGCCGGCCTTGCCGGTGTGGCCGGTCTCGCCGGCGCTGATGATCAGCTTGGCGCAGGCGATCGCCGACGCGCCCGAGCCGTTGAATACGATCTTGCAGTCCTCGATCTTCTTGCCGGCGACCCTGAGCGCGTTGAGCAGCGCGGCATGGGTGACCACGGCGGTTCCGTGTTGGTCGTCGTGGAAGACCGGGATGCCGAGATCCTGCAGCTGCGACTCGACCTCGAAGCAGCGCGGTGCCGAGATGTCCTCGAGGTTGATGCCGCCGAACACCGGCGCGATCGCGCGCACCGCGGTGACGATCTCGTCGACGTCCTGCGTCGCCAGGCAGATCGGGAAGCCGTCGATGTCGGCGAACTCCTTGAACAGAACCGCCTTGCCTTCCATCACCGGCAGCGACGCCTCCGCTCCCAGGTTGCCGAGACCGAGAATGGCCGAGCCGTCGGATACGATGGCGACCGTGTTGCGCTTGATCGTCAGGTCGTAGACGCGCTCCGGGTGCTCGTGGATCTCCGTGCACACGGCGGCGACGCCGGGGGTGTAGGCGATGCTCAGGTCCTCGCGGGTTTGAACCGGGACCTTGCTTTGCACGGCGAGCTTGCCGTGCAGTCGTTCGTGAACCTCGATCGACTTGCGATCGTAATCACTCATCCGGGGCGGCCTCGAGCGTTCAGGTTGAAAAGTTCGCCAGGGCGAATCGGGTGGGAGTGCGGATGCGCTCGTGTATGGCCGAACCGATCAGTGGCCGACGATGAAGCAGCAGCTGGTGGTGCCGCTGCCGCCGATGTTCAGCGTCGCGATCGTCTTGGCGTTGTCCACCTGGTAGTCGCCGGCGTTGCCCTGAACCTGCTTGTGGGCGTCGAGCAGTTGGCGACAACCGGTCGCGCCGACCGGGTGCCCGGCGCCGATCAGGCCGCCGCTCGGGTTGATCGGCGTCTTGCCGCCGATCTCGATGACGCCTTCCTCGACCGCCTTCCAGGACTCGCCCGGCTTGGTCAGACCGAAGTGGTCGATCGCCATGTACTCCGAGGTGGTGAAGCAGTCGTGGGTCTCGATCGCGTCGACGTCGTCGACACCGGAAAGACCTGCGCGCTCGAAAGCGTCGACGATGGCGCGGCGGGTGTGCGGCAGCACGTACTCGTTGTCGGCGCTCTCGGCGACCTTGGTGGTGAACTCGATCGGCGCGGTGCGGTGCCCCCAGCCGAGGATGCGCGGCAGGCTGTCGACGTCGATGCCGCGCTGGCTGGCGTACTTTTCAGCGCCCTTGCGCGAGGCGAGGAAGAGGGCGACGGCGCCGTCGGTGACCTGCGAGCAGTCGGAGACCTTGATGCGGCCGCCGATGACGCTGTTGAACTTGTCGGTCGAGTTGGCGTGCTCCTCGGTCATGTACCAGCTGCGGGTCTGCGCCAGCGGGTTGCGCTTGGCGTTGGAGTAGTTCACCGCCGAGATCTGCGCCAGGTGCTCGTCCTTGAGCCCGTAGCGCTTGTCGTACTCGTCGCCGAGTCGTCCGAAGAGCTTGGGGAAGGGAAAGTCGACGCCTTCGGCCTCGCGCTCGTACCAGGCGGCGGTGCCGAGATAGTCGCCGCCGGTCTTCGGATCGACCGTCTTCATCTGCTCGACGCCGACCACCATCGCGGTGTCGTAGCGCCCGGCTTCGATCTCCGCCGAAGCGGCGAGCAGGGCGATGCTGCCGGAGGCGCAGGCCGCCTCGTGGCGAGCGGTGGGAAGTCCGGAGAACGCCGGATTGGCGTCCACCAGGAAAGCGCCGAGGTGCCCCTGCATCGAGTACAGCTCGGCGGCGAAGTTGCCGACGTGGCCGACTTCGATGCTCTCGGGGTCGATACCCGTTTCGGAAAGCCCGCCCTCCACGGCCTCGCGGATCATGGCCATGATGTGCTTGTTTTCCTTGGTCCAGTTGCGCGCGAAATCGGTCTGATAACCGCCTAGGACGTAAACGGGCTCGGCCATGACAACTCCTTCGGTTGGAAAGCTACGCGAATATTACAAAAGATTATCTCTCAGGTCGGCAATCCGGGCAACCGGGGTCCGTCGATCGTGGAGTTTTCGCTTCAGGATGCGAAGAATCGGCCCCGGTTGACGTGCGGCTCGTTGAACAGCGGCTGGTCGGCGGGCGCCTTGGCCAGCACTTCCGGAACCTCGAGGCCGCACTTCTCGATCTGGGCGATCGTCGTCTTGATGCCGATCGCGTCGGCGAGCACGGTCGGCGGCGCCCAGTTGAAGCCGAAGCCCATGATACGGTCGACGTCGCGCGCCTGCTCGACGACCTCGCCCTGGCCGACGCGGTTGAGGGCGTAGCTGACGTAGCCGAAGATCACCTTGCGCGCGATGTCGGCTTCCGGGCCCTTGGCGTCGACGAAGAGCTGCATCGCCTCCTGGTAGCGGCCGACGCGGTGCAGCTTGCCCATCGCTTCGATGAACTCGACCGGCTCGACCTTGGTGTCGCCCGGCGCCTTGTAGTCGCCGGTGGCGGGGTCGAGGGTGTAGCGAACGTTCTTGCCGCTTTCCTTGACGCGCCGATAGAAGCCGCCCTTGGCGCCGGTCTTGTTGCCGAGGTGGCCGTTGGCGACCAGCTTCTCGACGTAGCCGGGCAGGGCGAAGGCGGCGTGCGCCTCGTCCTTGGTGTTGGCGTGCACGTTGTCGACGATCGCCTTGTGGACGTCGAGCCCGACCAGGTCGACGGTGGCGAGCGGCTGCATGGCGCGGCCGGTGTAGGGGCCGATCAGGTAATCCATCTTGGCGATGCCGTGCTCTTCGGCGAGCTGGGCAACCTCGTTCAGCACCTTGAAACCGACGCGGTTGCCGGCAAAGGCGGGCAGGTCGCGACAGACGGTGACGACGCGGCCGAAGCGGCTCTCGAGCATCTCGACGATCGGCGCCACCAGCGACGGGTCGGTGCCGTTGTGCGGGATCACCTCGGTGCCGACGATCACATTGGGCGGATTGAACAGGTGGATGCCGAGGAAGTGCTTGGCGAAGCTGTCGTCACCGGCGGCGGCCATCTCGGTGATCGACAGGCCCGACGATACCGTCGCGACGATCGAGTCGGGTTGGCGCGCCTTGGTGACGCGGCCGAAGAATTCCTTCTTGATGTCGAGGTCCTCGGCGAGCGCCTCGAAGATCAGATCGGCGCCGGCGACCGCGGACTCGAGGTCGGCCTCGTAGCTGCCGACTTTCATCAAGTCGCCGATCGTCGCCGACTTGGCCATCCCCTGCGCGGATTCTAGGCCGGCCTGGGCTTTGTCAGCGCTTCGCGCCAGCAGGGTAACCTCACACCCGCCGGCGGCGAAGACCTCGGCGCTGCCCGCGCCCATCGTTCCATTGGCGCCCAGAACGACGACTTTCTGGATATCTCTCATTATAGAAACTCCTTCTGCCGGGATGGCTGGCGTGAACCGTCGTGAGTCGCATTTTTCCCCGGCCAAGACAACCCGAGCCGGACTGGGGGAACTGAGCCGGTTTGGCTCAAGACCGCGATTCCTTAGGGGCGCCGGCGAAACCCGAATCCCGTCCCCCCTTACCAAGGGGGGACTTCAGGGGGGTCGCCTGGAAGGCGGTTGGCCGGGAACATGAGCTCCCTGCGTAGCGGTTTTACCTCCCCCCAGCCCCCTCCTTGGGAAGGAGGGGGAATCGGTAAGGAGGGCCCGGCCTAGGGGTGGGCTCGAGCGGGGCGGGCTTGCCCTGGGCCGGGGCGCCCCGGTACTTTTGGCCTCATGTCCGAACGCAGAGCTCCCTGGCTGATGAGAACCTACGCGGGACACAGCGACCCCGCGGCGGCGAATCGATTGTTCCGCACCAACCTTGCCAAGGGGCAAACCGGGCTCAGCGTCGCCTTCGACCTGCCAACCCAGACCGGCTACGACTCCGACCACCCGATGGCGGAGGGCGAGGTCGGCAAGGTCGGGGTGCCGATCTGCCACATCGCCGACATGGAGGCGCTGTTCGACCAGATCCCGCTGGCGCAGATGAACACGTCGATGACGATCAACGCGCCGGCGCCCTGGTTGCTGGCGCTCTATGCGGCGACGGCGGAGCGGCAGGGGGCCGACACGTCGGGGTTGCGCGGAACCACGCAGAACGACGTTCTCAAGGAGTTCCTGTCGCGCGGGACCTACATCTTCCCGCCGGAGCCGTCGCTGCGTCTGACCGCCGACACCATCGAGTACACGGTCGGCAACATTCCCAAGTGGAACCCGATGAACGTCTGCAGCTACCACCTGCAGGAGGCGGGAGCGACGCCGGTGCAGGAGATCGCGTTCTCGCTGGCCAACGCCTTCGCCGTGCTCGATCGGGTGAAGGACCGCCCCGGAGTTCCGGTCGACGACGTCGTCGCGCGGCTGTCGTTCTTCGTCAACGCCGGCATCCGCTTCATCGAAGAGCTGTGCAAGCTCAAGGTGATGACGCGCCTGTGGAATCGGCTCACCGAGGAGCGCTACGGCGTCGAGGATCCGAAGAAGCGCCGCTTTCGCTACGGGGTTCAGGTGAACTCCCTCGGGCTGACGGCGCAGCAGCCGGAGAACAACGTGCAGCGCATCGTTCTCGAGATGCTCGCGGTCACTCTTTCGAAGGAGGCGCGAGCGCGCTCGGTGCAGCTGCCGGCGTGGAACGAGGCGCTCGGCTTGCCGCGCCCGTGGGACCAGCAGTGGTCGCTGCGCGTGCAACAGGTGCTCGCCTTCGAGACCGACCTGCTCGACTACGAGAACGACATCTTCGACGGCTCGACGGTGATCGAGAAGAAGTGCGCCGATCTCGAGGCGGCGGCGCTGGCCGAGCTCGAATCGATCGAGAAGCAGGGCGGAGCCGCACAGGCGATCGATTCGATGAAGCAGGCGCTGGTCGCTTCCCATGCCGAGCGCCAGCGCAAGATCGAGGCCGGCGATATCGCCGTGATCGGCGTCAACGAATTCACCGAGTGCGAGCCCTCGCCGCTGGTCTCGGGCGGTCTCGAGAGCATCGTCACGGTCGACCCGGATGCCGCGCGCGGGCAGATCGAGCGGCTGCAGGCGTTTCGCGCCGGGCGCAACCAGGCAGACGTCGACGCCGCGCTGGCCAATCTCGCCGACGCCGCCAAGAACGGTTCCAACATCATGCCGCCGTCGATCCGCGCCGCTCAGGCGGGGGTGACCACCGGAGAATGGGCGGGCACGCTGCGCGAGGTGTTCGGCGAATTCCGCGCGCCGACCGGCCTGCAGGGGGCGAGCGTCGCGCCGCGCACCGACGTGCTCGCGGAGCTGCAAGCGCGCACCAAGAAGGTCGCCGACAAGGTCGGCCGGCCGCTCAAGCTGCTGGTTGGCAAGCCCGGGCTGGACGGACACTCGAACGGCGCCGAGCAGGTGGCGGTGCGCGCCAAGGACGCCGGCTTCGAGGTTGTCTACCAGGGAATCCGGCTGACCCCGGAGCAGATCGTCGCCTCGGCGCTCGAAGAAGACGTCGACGCCATCGGTCTGTCGATCCACTCGGGCTCGCACATGACGCTGGTGCCGCGCATCACGGAGCTGCTGCGCGAGCAGGGCGGTGAAGGGATTCCGGTGATCGTCGGCGGAATCATCCCGGATGAGGACCGAGCCAAGCTGCGCGAAGCGGGAGTCGCCGGAATCTACACGCCGGGCGAGTCGACACTGAGCGAGATCATCGGCGACATTGCCGAGATGATCGGTCAGCGGGGTTGAGGGTTTGCTGGGGTTCTGGCTTGCAGTGAACTGATCAACGCCAAGGAGCAAAGGAGGTAAGGAGCGAAGGCCTCGTCGCCAGCCCGGTACCTTCGTGCTCAGTCGCCGACTGCTCGGCGTTGTCCAACCATTTCGGCAAGGGTCTCCAGAGCACCAGTAAACCTGGAGCCCCCTTTGCTCCTTCGCTCCTTTGCTCCTTGGCGTTGTTCAGTTGTCTGAAAGCCTGCCGACCAGAAAACCTGGGCCCCCTTTTCTCCTTCGCTCGTTTGCTCCTTAGCGTTGTTTAGTTGTCCGAGCCCCAATTACTTGCCCTTGAAAACTGGTTCGCGGCGCTCGATGAAGGACTTTACTCCTTCTTCGGCGTCTTCCGAGTTGGCGAGTCGTTTTTGCACGGCGCGGAAGTCGGACCAGCAGGCTTCTTCGCCCTGGTCGGCGTAGAGGCGGGCCGAGGCCTTGGTCGCCTGGATCGCCAGCGGGGCGAGGAGCGCGATCTTTTCGCCGAGCTGGATCGCTCGCTCGAGTTGCATTCCGGCCGGGACGACTTCCTGCACCAGGCCGCAGCGGTGCGCCTCGTTGGCGTCGAACTCGTCGACGACGAGCAGGTGGTACATCGCGTTGCCCCAGCCGCCGCGCTCGACGAAGCGGAAGGTGGCGCCGCCGGTGGCCATGATGCCGCGTTTCGGCTCGAGCTGTGAGAAGCGGCAGTCGTCGGCCGCGACGACGATGTCGCCGGCGAGCATGACCTCGATGCCGGCGGTGTAGGTGATGCCGTGCACCGCGGTGATGATCGGCTTGCTGCAGCGGCGCGAGCGGTCGAGGGCGAACGGGTCGATCTTCTCGCCGTCGCCGACGTTCTCGTTGTTCTGCATGCGCGTGCGCCATTTGGGCAGGTCGAGCCCGGCGGTGAAGTGCTTGCCGTGGCCGAACAGGATGCCGACGCGCAGGTCGTCGTCGTTCTCGAGCTCGGTGTAGGCCTCGCCGAGCGCGCGCATCATGCGCGGCGTCAGCCCGTTGTACTTCTCGGGCCGGTCGAAGCCCATCAACAAGAGCGGGCCGCGCCGTTCGGTGGTGATTCCACCATCCGCATGTCGTTCGTCGGTCATTCGTTCGTCCTCCTCTGCCTGTGCCTATGCCCCTGCCCGTGCCTATCGGTCTAATCCGAGCCGAAGTTCACATCCTTGGTGACCGCCTCCCAAGCATCGATCGAAGCCGAAAGCCCGGCGAGCTTCTCGCGAAACGCATTGAGCACATCGTGGCCGAGCAGCAGATGCAAGGGCGGATCGGCGAGCTCGGTCACGCGCAACACGGCGGCGGCCACCTTGCGCGGATCTCCGGGCAGATCGGCGGCGAATGCCTTGATCAGCTCCTTGCGGGCGCCGACGCTGTCGGCGTAGTCGTCGATCACGTTGGCGGTCTCCTTCATCGAACGGGTCGCCCAGTCGGTGCGGAAGGCGCCCGGCTCGATCGCCGTGACCTTGATGCCGAGCGGCGCGACTTCCTTGGAGAGGGCCTCGGTCAGCGCTTCGAGGGCGAATTTGGTGGAGCTGTAGTAGACGTTGGGTGGGTTGGCGACCAGTCCGGTCATCGACGACATGTTGACGATGTGTCCGCAGCGGCGCGCGCGCATGCCCGGGAGCACGGCCTTGATGACGTCGACGACGCCGAAGTAGTTGGTGTCGAAGAGCCGGCGCACCTCGTCGTCCTCGCCTTCTTCGAGCGCCGACATGTATCCGTAGCCGGCGTTGTTGACGACGACGTCGATCGCGCCGAAGGCCTCTTCGGTGGCGGCGACGGCGGCGGCGATCTGCTCGCGATCGGTGACGTCGAGCGGCAGGGCGATGGCACGCTCGGGGTGGGCGCGGACGAGATCCTCGACCGACTCGGGATTGCGCGCAGTGGCGGCAACCTGGTGGCCCGCCTCGAGGGCGGCGGCCGCGATTTCGCGTCCGAGCCCGGTCGAGCAACCCGTGATCAGCCACGCCTTCATTGCAGCACCTCGGGCAGGCGCCGCTTGTAGGCGGCGGCGCGCGCCTCTCGTTGCTGCTTCCTCTCGGCTTCGCTGACCCAGGCGGTGCCCTCCGGCAGCAGCGAACGAAGGTCGCTCAGCTTGACCACCTCGCCGCGCGCCGACAGATCGTCGCGCGGACGGCCGCCGGGGAACTCGGCCATGCGCAGGGTGAGCATTCCTTCGCGCAAGCCGCAGGTGTCGAGCCAGTTGTGGACGCCGGGATCCTTCGGGCAGAGAACGTAGCTGTAGGTGCCGTCGGCGTTGGCCCGCGACTGCGCCTTGTTGAGGCTGCTGGTGCGGTCGACGATCTCCATCGTCGTGCCCCAGACGTTGGCCAGCGGCACGACGAAATAGCCGGCGCCACCGTCGTTGACGTGGACGACGAAGGCCTCGTCGTCGGCGAGCTCGAAGTGGCCGCCGACGTAGAACTGGTTGCGCAGGGCGCCGCCCTTGTCGGCCGAGTAGGCGAGACTGAACTGGTTGGCCCGGCGGCGCAGCATGCCGCGGCTGAGACCGAGGGTGAAGTCGGCGTAGCGCAGCATGAACTCGGCGGTCAGCTCTGCTTGTTGGTCGACGCTGCGCGGAGGCGTGGATGGCTCGGCGCCGAGCCGTTCGATGGTCAGCTGGTTCGGTTCGTCGGCGGCCCAGTCGAGCATGACGTCGCGGATGTAGAACTCGTGCGCCTCGGCGGACGACTGGATGTGGTTGGCTCGGCCGTCCGCCGGTCGCGAGTCCACCGTGATGGTGAAGCTGCGGTCGGCGTTCAGGACCAGGTCGTGGCCGGAGAGGACGTCGACCGTGTTCATGTTTGCGTCCCACAGGGTGAAGTAGTTCTCGGTCATGCGGCGCTCGGCGACCCGTCCGTGAATCCGGTACTCCTCGTCGCCGGAGATCGGAATCACGCGGTAGATCGAGTCGGGGTTGTCGATCCCCCAGCGCGAGCCGGGGATCGTGCGGCCGGCGACCGGATGCTCGAGGCGGCTGATGCAGATCACCTTGGGGCGCAGCGGGTCTTGGTTCGACGACCAGATCGCCGCCGAGAACATGACTTCCTCGAAGGCCCAGTCGAAGCAATCGCGCATCGCCGCCGAGGGGTTCATCTCGTCGAGCCAGTGCCGGCGCACCCGCTCGCGCGCTGCCTCGATCGTCGGATGGGTGATCAGGTCGAGCGCCGCCAGCTCGTGCTCGTGCTGCTCTGCGGTAGCGATCGGGTGTCGGTCCATGAATTCTCCTCGGGGTGCCGGATCAGGGCTAGCAGCCCGTTCAAAAACAGGAGCGCGCTGCAAATGGTCTTTCGACGTCATGGCTGCGTTGCGAGATCCGCAACAAAAGCGCTGGTTTGCCTCCGGTCTCGCGCCTTACCCTGACGCCGAAATCCTCATTTTCGCCTGCGCACCTGTTTTTCAACGGACTGCTAGGCGACGAAGCGGTCGATGTATTCGACGAACTCGGCGCGAATCCGGTCTTCGCTGAGGCCGAAGTCGGCCGGAGCGTAGCGGTGCGACGGTCGTCTGCGGCCCGCATCGTCGGCCAGCCAGGCTTTCATCGCGCTGCGCGCGTCATTCGGCAACGAGCGACCGAGGCGATCGTAGATGCGTTCGATTGCGTCGATCGGCGCGCTCACCGCTTCGGAATAGGATAGGTCGGTGAAACGCGGGTCGGCCGCGTCTCGCGCGCGGAACTCCATCGCGCGACGATTGGTGAAGCTCATCCGTTCGATCCACTGGCAGCCGATTCGGTTGGGATCCACTGCGTCCGAGTGCATTCGCCAGAGCGCGGTGTTGAGACTTGCGCCCGAGGGGATGGTCGCGACCGGATCGCGATGCATGTGGATCACGTGCGCGTCGGGGAACGTCGCGAAGAGGTCCTCCAGGTAACCGAGGTGGGCGGGGGTTTTCAGGACCCAGCGATCGCGCGGCTGTCCGTGACGCTTCTTGTGCCACTGCAGCAGCTGCAGAGTGCGATGCAGGTGGCGGTAGGCGGGGGCGAAGTCCTGCTGGTCGAGCCAGGCGCGGTAGGCGGGAACGTCGCACGACGCTTCGGGGACGTGCGACAGAAACGCGTCGGCGAGGAACATGATCTCTTCCTCGGCTTCCATTGCGTAGGAGGGGTGGATGGCGAAGTACTCCGGCGCGAACTTCCGCGTCATCGCCTCGCGCTCGCAGGCGTCGGCGATGCGCGGGTCGGGTTGCGTGTCCTCGAAGCCGATGCGCGGCGCCGGCTCGAGGGCTTCCCAGCCCATGGTGCAGTAGTGGCGCGGGTCGGCGGCGAGCAGTCGCTGAACCAGGGTGGTGCCGGAACGCATCATGCCGACGACGACGATCGGCTCGGCGATGACCTCGGCGGCGATCTCCGGGTGGTTAGCGAACCAATGGCGGATGCGCAGGCGATTGGCCAGGCTGCGCACGACCGATCCGCGCAGCAGCTTGGCGCCGAGCTCGTGCACCGGCGCTGCGGCATAGGATTCGAGCAGGACTTCGAGCGGTTCGATGAACTCCTGGTCGCCGAAGTCGTCGAGGCCGTCGACGGCTTTGGCGGCGGTGAGGATGTCGGGCAGGTCGAATTCGCTTGGGAAAGGCATGTGCGACGGGCATTAGTCCATGGATCGTCGCGTCTCGCTACAAAGCTGCCTTGGGAGGGGGTTGGCAGAGTTTTTTTCTCGCGCCAAGACGCCAAGGCGCCAAGGGGGCTTACAGGCCCCCGCCGGTGCTGGAGCGAGCCCGAGCGTCGGACTATGTTCGGGCGATGTCCGACAGCGCGCGAGAGATCGAGAATCTGCTCTACGTCTATGCCGAGCGAATCGACGCCGGCGATCTGGAGGGAGTCGCCGACCTCTTCGAGCACGGCAGAATCCTGCCTTCGCCGGATGCGCCGCGCGAGCTCACCTTCGAAGGACGCGAGGCGGTGCTGAAGATGTACCGGTCGGCGACCCGGCTGTACGAGGACGGCACGCCGAAGACGCGCCACGTGACCAGCAACGCGATCATCGAGGTCGACGATACGGCCGGCACGGCGCGAGCGAGAAGCTATTACACGGTGCTACAGAGCACCGACGCCCTGGCGCTGCAGCCGATCGTCTGCGGCCACTACCACGACACCTTCCGCCGAATCGACGGCCGCTGGTGGTTCGACAGCCGCACCATGTTCATCGATCTTACGGGCGACCTCAGCCACCACCTGCTCTTCGACCTGCCCTGACCAACATCCCATCTTTCGTTCTCGTGCGAAGAAATTCCCCCCTCCTTGCCAAGGGAGGGGTTAGGGGGAGGTCACGATCGAGGCAAACAGTCGGGCCAAAACGCGACCCCCCTGAAGTCCCCCCTTGGTAAGGGGGGACGATGTTTGGTTCCGTCCGTTGGCCGGGCTGTGAGAATCTGTGGATGAAAAATGAGCCGTGAGGACTATTCGAGGCACCACTGGCGCTGTGAGTATGTCGGAAGATGGGCAGGGTTCAGTGCGTGCCCGCGACGATGTCGTACCCGGTCACCTCGGCGGACTTGCGCGCGTACTCGGCGAGGTACGCTGCCTCGACCTGTCCCGCCTGGACCGCCTTGGCGAGGTCCATCAGAGCGATCTTGATCGTCGCCTCGTCGATCATCTCGCCGGTTTCGGGATCGGCCATCGAGCCGCCGCCCTGCTGGTGGTAGAGCTCGATGACCCGCTTGGCGAAGCTGACCTGCTCCTCGGTCGGCCCGTAGCACTGGTTGCAGATCTCGGCTTGTTGCGGGTGCACCACCCAGGTGCCGTCCATGCCGAGCTGCTGCGAGCCGACGTTTTTCTCGCGCAACCCGGCTTCGATGCGCGCCTTGTCTTGTTCCGAGTCGTCCTTGCGAACGAGCTGCAGGTAGACGTTGTCGATGGCGTGCAGGCCGGCCGCCTTGGCGGCAACCACCATGCTCTGCTTGGCGTAGTGAAAGTTGCGGTTCTGGTCGACCATCGCCTCGCGGATGCCGAGGTTGGCGGCGAAGTCGGCGATGCCGAAGATCAGTCCGACCATGCGGTCCGAGGCGGTGGCGATGTCGTACGCCTTGATCAGGGCCTTCGGGGTTTCGATCAGCGCCTCGATACCGACCCGCCGACTCCAGCCGCCGCGTCGCTCGAGGTCGTCGATGACGTTGTGTACGTAGTGGATGTCTTCCGGGCCCTGCGACTTGGGCAGCACGATGCCGTGGAACTTGTCGGGCGCGCCGAGGAAGATCGCTTCCATGTCGCCGACGAAGAATGGCGACTTGATGTTGTTGGGGCGCACCGTCACCACCTTGTTGCCGAAGTCGAGGGTGTTGAGCGCCTCGACGGTGACCGCGCGACTCTTCTCGCCCTTGAACTCGTAGGGGCAGGCGTCCTCGAAGTCGGCCATCACGTGGTCGACCGGCGACTTCTCCGCCGACGCTGCGTTGCGGTGCAGCTTGGGGTTGTGGCCGGGGTAGGTCATCTCGGTTCGCGGGATGACCGGTCGCTTGCCGTCGTCGAGTAGGAACATCGCTTCTCCCTCCTGTCGGGGTTGCCGGACTGCCCCGAGTGCCGTAAGTCTTGCTACTATTGAATTCGACGTAAAACAAATTTGGCTAATTTGGGGCTTCTTGGGATCGAGCCCGACCAGGCTGCGGGCTCTGGTCCGAATCCGCTGCGGGTGTTACGCGTTTGGGTTCGGGCGATGACAGGACCCGGTTGGAGATCGAGATTCCGCAAGGAGAGAGGGGATTTTGCGCATGGGACTCAGCGCTGACTTGGAAGCTACCGAAAAGGTGCTGTCGACCGCCGATGGAATCGTCAGCGAGTCGCTGGCGACGGCGAGCAAGCGGACCAACGGCGGCAAGGGGATCGACGACGAGCAGGTGCACTGCGAGCGGCTCGCCTACGCCGCGACCGAGCTCGCCGCGGCGAAAGACTTGGTAGCCTACGCCAAGGGAGCGGGCGCATCCGATCCCGCCGTGCCGGCAATGGCGGCGGCGTTCACCGGAGAGTTCGCCCTGCGCCTGGCCGGACAGGTGTCGGCGCATTCGACCGAGTTCGGCGTCTCCGACAGCCGGCTCGCGGAAACGCTCGGCTCCGCCGACGTCGTCGGCGCTGCCCGCGCCGCGGTGTCGGACGACATCCTGAGCGCGATCGGTCGCCACGTGATCGAGCAGCGCGGCGTGAATCACTCGCCGATCGACGACGAGATGGCGGTGATGACGCGCGACTCGGTGCGCCAGTTCGCCGAGAGCGAGGTCGCGCCGATCGCCGAGCACATTCATCGCAACGACGACCTCGTCTCCGACGAGATGATCTCCAAGATGGCTGAGCTCGGCTTCTTCGGGATGGCGGTTCCCGAACAGTACGGCGGCGGCGGCATGGGCAACCTGGCGATGATCGTCACCACCGAGGAGCTGTCGCGCTGCTCGCTGGCCGCCGCCGGCAGTTTGATCACGCGTCCCGAGATTCTCACCAAGGCGCTGCTCAAGGGCGGCACCGAGGAGCAGAAGCAACAGTGGCTGCCGAAGCTCGCCTCCGGCGAGGTGATGGCGGCGATCTCGGTCACCGAGCCCGACATCGGCTCCGACGTCGCTTCGGTGCGGTGCAAGGCCGAGCCCGGTGAGGTCGAGGGGCAGCAGGGCTACCTGGTGAACGGCGCCAAGGCGTGGTGCACCTTCGCCGGCCGCGCCAACGTGATCGCTCTGCTGGCGCGAACCGATCCCGACCCGGCCAAGGGCGCGCGCGGACTGTCGCTGTTCATCGTGCCGAAGGACGCGTTTCCGGGGCACAGCTTCGAGATGCGGCAGTCGAGCGGCGGTCTGCTCGAGGGCAAGGCGGACGCCACCCCGGGCTATCGCGGGATGCACTCGTTCACTCTGGCATTCGACAACTACTTCGTCCCGGCGGAGAACCTGGTCGGCCAGGACAAGGGCCTCAACAAGGGCTTCTATCTGCAGATGAACGGTTTCGCGGCGGGGCGGTTGCAGACTGGCGGGCGCGCCACCGGGCTGGCGCAGGCGGCGCTCGAGCGGACCGCCGAGTACGCCGCCGACCGCAAGCAGTTCGGCCAGCCGATCGGCGACTTCCAGCTCACCCAGCACAAGCTCGGTCGCATGGCGACGCACATCATGGCGTCGCGCCAGCTGACCTATCGCGCCGCGCTGGCGATGGATGCCGACGAATCGATCGCTCTCGAGCCGGCGATGGCGAAGCTGTTCTCGTCGGACGTCGCCGTGTGGACGACGCAGGAAGGACAGCTCCTGCACGGCGGTTGGGGCTACGCCGAGGAGTTCGCGATCTCTCGCTACGTCGTCGATGCGACGGTGCTGCCGATCTTCGAAGGCGTGAAGCCGATCCTCGAGCTCAAGGTCATCGCTCGCAACCTGCTTGCCGGCTGATCGCGGCGGTCGCATGGGCTACCAGTCGATCGTCTACGAGAAGAAGGGGCGCGTCGCCTATCTGCGAATGAACCGGCCCGAGGTGCGCAACGCGCTGCACCCGCCGGCGCACCAGGAGATGGGCGCGGCGCTCGACGACTTCGCGGCCGACCCCGATTGCTGGGTTGCGATTCTCACCGGTGAAGGCGATAAGGCCTTTTCCGCGGGCAACGATCTCAAGTGGGCGGCGCAGCACCCCGGCGAGAACCAGCCGATGCCGGCGTCGGGGTTCGGCGGCATCACCTCGCGCCACGACCTGTTCAAGCCGTTGATCGCGGCCGTCAACGGGCTCGCTCTCGGCGGCGGCTTCGAGATCGCCCAATCGTGCGACATCATCGTCGCCGCCGACCACGCTACCTTCGGACTGCCCGAGCCGCGCGTCGGCCTGGCGGCGCTGGCCAGCGGCATGCAGCGCTTGCCTCGATTGATCCCGCAGAAGGTCGCCATGGGGATGATGCTCACCGGCAAGCCGATCTCCGCGCAACGCGCCTACGAGCTCGGTCTGGTCAACGAAGTCGTTCCCGCCGCCGACCTGATGGCGACCGCCGAACGCTGGGCCGCCGAGATCTGCGAGTGCTCGCCGTGCTCGGTGCGCGCCACCAAGCAGGTCGTCCTGCAGAGCGGCGGCATGCCCCTCGAAGAAGCGATGCGCAAGAAATACCCGCTGGTCTCGGAGCTGATCCGCTCCGAAGACATGCGCGAAGGAATCACCGCCTTCGCCGAAAAGCGAAAACCCCAGTGGAAGGGGAAGTAGGGGCGGGGTACGGGGTACGGGGTGCAGGGTACGGGGTACGGGGGGACCGGATGGTTTGCATCGGCCGCGAAGCCGTACCCCGTACCCCGTAGGCCGTACCCGTAGCAGCGGGCGCAGCCCCGCTGCTACTTCGTCTGTTTAATGATGTCGTCGAGGCGGTTGCGCTCGGTGCGCAGCTTGACCGAGCGCGACAGGATGCGGTTGGCGTCTTCTTCGCGGCCGGCGTCCATCAACATCGCCGCGTAGTTGTCGAGCGCGCGCGCCTTCTCGGCGTTGGTCGAATCGGGGCTCTGCTCGATCACCCGGATCGATTCCTCGAACAACGGCTCGGCCTCGGCGTAGCGCTGGCGGTCGGCGTAGAAGAAGGCGAGGTTGTTCATCGCCAGTCCGGTGAGTCGGTCGTCGGGGCCGAGCTCGCGCTTGCGGATTTCGAGCGCGCGGACGAACGCCGCTTCGGCGTCGTCGTAGCGCTGCAGCCGGTAGTAGGAGGCGCCGAGGAAGTTGAGCGAGTCGGCGATCTCGACGTGGCTCTGGCCGTAAACTTCTTCGCGCACCTCGAGCGCTTGCTGGTGCAGACGGACCGCCTCCGGTTCGTTCTTGACCCGCGATTGCGCCATCGCCAGGTCGGTCAGGGTGCGCGCCATGGCGATCTTCTCTTCCGCCGAGTCGGGTTCGACCGAGCTGACCTGGATCGAGCCTCCGGCGCCGACCTCGGCGGGCGGTGGCGGAGTCGGCTTCGGGTCGGGGGCGCCGAGGCCGGTTTTGATCGGCACCGTGCAGGCGGCGAGCGCCAGCGCGGCGGCGAGTGCGACGGGGATCGATTTCACGGTTTGCATGATTGCTCTCGTCTTCGCGGTTCACAGGATGTTGGTGCGATGTCCCGCCCAATAGCGTTCCTTGAGGCGGCGTTTGTAGAGCTTACCGGTTTCCGAGCGAGGTAGCTTGTCCTCGAAGTCGATCGAGCGCGGACACTTCACGTGCGCCAGCTGCGAGCGGCAAAAGCCGATCAGCTCGCGCTCGAGCTCATCTCCGGGCTCGACGCCGTCGGCCAGCTCGACCACGGCTTTGACTTCTTCGCCGAACTCTTCGTTGGGAACGCCGAAAACGGCCACGTCGGCGACCTTGGGGTGGGTCACCAGCAGATTCTCCGCCTCCTGCGGATAGATGTTGACGCCGCCGGAGATGATCATGTTGGCCTTGCGGTCGGTCAGGTACAAGTAGCCTTCGTCGTCGAGGTAGCCGACGTCGCCGACCGTCGACCAGCCGCGCTCGTTGTGCGAGCCGGCCGTCTTCTCCGGTGCGTTGTGGTACTCGAAACGGCCGCCGCCGGAGAAGTAGACGGTGCCGATCTTGCCGGGCGGCAGCTCGGTGCCGTCCTCGTCGACGATGTGGATCTGGCAATTGGCGGCGCGGCCGACCGAGCCGGGGTGGCGCAGCCAGTCCTCGGAGTCGATTCCGGTGGATCCGTTGCCTTCGGTCGCGGCGTAGTATTCCTGCAGGATCGGCCCCCACCATTCGATCATCGCTCGCTTGACCGGAACCGGGCAGGGCGCCGCCGCGTGCAGTGCCATCCGGTGCGACGACAGGTCGAAGCGGCTGCGCTCGTCGGGCGGCAGCTTGAGCATGCGCACGAACATCGTCGGCACCCACTGGCTGTGCGTGACCCGGTGGCGCTCGATCAGCTCGAGCGCGAAGGCGGGATCGAACTTCTCCATGATGATCGCGGTGGCGCCGATTCGCTGCACCGCCATCAGGAAGCGCAGCGGCGCCGAGTGATAGTTGGGGGCGGGCGAGAGGTAGGTCGTGTCGACCCCGAAGCCGAACATTCCGGCCGCCAACCCGGCGGCGACCGGCGGCGGAGTTCCGATCTCGCGCTCACCGAGCTTGTGGAGAATGCCCTTGGGGTGTCCGGTGGTCCCCGACGAGTACAGCATCGCCGCGCCTTCGAGCTCGTCGGCGATCGGCTCCGTCGAGAAACCGCTGATCGCCTCCTCCCAGCGATCGAAGCCGTCGGCGTCGCCGCCGACCACCAACATGCGGTGCACGGCATCGACGGCATCCGCGGCGGCGCGCGCGGTCTCGGCGAGGTCGCGCGAAGCGATCAGCAAGCGGGCGCCGCAGTCGCGCAGGATGTACTCGATCTCTCCCGGCGTCAGATGGGTGCTGATCGGCGTGTAGCGAATCCCCGATCGCTGCGCCGCCCAACAGACCTCGAAGAAGCGCGCGTTGTTGCTCATCAGCAAAGCGATCGGCGCATCGATCCCGAGGCCCTCCGAACGGAACAGGTGCGCCCCCTGCGACGACCGCGCATCGAGCTCGGCGTAGGTCACCACCTCGCCCGAGCGCGCCATGACATAAGCCGGCTTGTCGGGCGTCTCGGCCGCGCGGATCGGTGGGTACATGGCGGCTACATACGGATAACCCGACGGCTCGGCAAGCCGGCGGCACGCTTCGCGTCGTCCCAAGCCGCGCTGCGCGCGTCGCCCCAAGCCGCGCTGCGCGCGTCGTCCCAATTCGCGGCTGCGCCGCTCGGTCCCAAGGCCGCCTGCGGCGTCCGTCCCAAGCCGCGCGTCGCGCGGCGGTGCCGCTGGTCAGCCGAGCCGGCGCGGCTAGCCGCTTGGGACGTGAGGCCGTCGGCCTCACTTGGGACGGCCGCCACAGGCGGCCTTGGGACGACGCGCGTAGCGCGTCTTGGGACTGTGCTCGCCGAGTCGGGACGGACGAGCCGTGTGGCGCCGCTCTGGGACTGGAGGGGCAATTGTGGCAGTGTGTGGCGATGATCAAGGGATACGCTGGACGCACACTAGAAGTGGATCTCGCGGCGCGGACGTTCGTCTTCAAGCCGCTCGACGAGGAGATTGCGCGCCTCTATATCGGCGGCAAGGGGTACGGGACGCGGTTGCTCTACGACCGGACCGAAGCCGGGATCGATCCGCTCGGTCCGGAGAATCCTTTGATCTTCGCGACCGGGCCGCTCAACGGCTCGGTGGCGCCGCAGTCGAACCGCTTCGCGGTCGTCTGCAAGAGCCCGCTCACCGGCGGGATCGGCAATGCGGCGTGCGGCGGCAGCTATGCCTATGGCATGAAGCGCGCCGGAATCGACGTGCTGGTGGTGCTCAACCGGTCGGAGACGCCGGTTCGCCTCGACATCGACGGCGACAACGACACGGTCGAGTTCATCGACGCCTCCGACCTGTGGGGCAAGGGGACCTACGAGACGCAGGAGATCCTCGGCAAGAAGAAACACCACGCGGTGATCGGTCCGGCCGGCGAAAACCTGGTGCTCTACGCCGGCATCGTATCCAACGAGCGCATCGCCGGTCGTACCGGAGTCGGCGCGGTCATGGGCTCGAAGAAGCTCAAGGCGGTGACGGTGCGCGGCAAGCGCAAGCTCGAGATGGACGATCCCGAGGCCTTCAAGGAGTACACCAAATGGGTGCGTGAGATGTTCAAAGAGCACCCGGTGCTCGGCGAGAGTCTCAAACGCTTCGGCACCGCCGGCATCGTCGGCACCACCCAGGCACGCAACATCATCCCGACCAAGAACTTCCAGCGCGGCAACTTCGACCAGGCGCTCAAGGTCTCCGGCGAGTACATGGAGGACCACGAGCTGGTCGGCGTGAAATCGTCGTGCATCCACTGCCCGGTGACCTGCGGTCGCGACGTCGAGCTCGAAGGGGTCGGCCGGGTCAAGGGACCGGAGTACGAGACCGTCGCGCTGATGGGGCCGAACCTCGAGATCGGCGATCTCAAGAAGGTGGCCGAGTGGAACTACCTGGCCGACGACATGGGGATGGACACGATCAGCCTCGGCGCCGTGCTCAGCTTCACCATGGAGCTCGAAGAGCGCGGCATGCTCGAGTCGGGGATTCACTTCGGCGACCCGGCCGGCGTCAGCGAGCTGATCAAGGACGTCGCCCACCGTAGCGGTCTCGGCGACGATCTCGCCGACGGCGTCATGCGGATGAGCCGCAAGTACGGCGGCGGCGAGTTCGCAATGCACGTCAAGGGGCTCGAGCTCTCCGCCTACGACCCGCGCGGATCGTTCGCCCAGGGCGTCGAGTACGCCACCACCAACCGCGGCGGCTGCCACGTGCAGGGCGCCAGCATGTATCTGGAGTCGGTCGGCCCGCTCACCATCAACCCGCAGAACCTCAAGCTCAAGGCCGAGATTCCCGTCGCGCAGCAGAATCTGGCGAGCGCCATCAATTCGATGGTGCTGTGCATCTTCACCACCTACGGCATGATCCCGAAGCAGATCCACGACCTGCGCCCCGACTCCTTCGCCCACAAGGCGTTGTCGTTTGCCCTCGAGAACAGCGGCCCGCTGTTCCTCAAGGCGATGCAGATGAAGGGCAAGCCGATGCTGTGGTGGGAGAAGTGGCTGACCTACATCACCGGCACGCCGCTGTCGGGTGGACACCTGCAGGAGATCGGCGGTCGGGTCTTCAACCTCGAGCGCATGTACAACCTGCGCGAAGGCGTCGACGCTTCGACCGACACGCTGCCGCCGCGCATGCTCAACGAATCGACTTTCAAGGGGATGGAGAGCGGCCATCCGCTCGACCAACTGTTGCCGCGCTACTACCGCAATCGCGGCTGGGACGAGAACGGCGTGCCGACGGCGCAGACGCTGGAGCGGCTGCAGGTCGCGGTGTAGGAGCTCGGGATGGCCGTTACCGTCGAGCTGACCTACGCGATGGGCAAGGTCCTCGGAGTCGATCGCTTCGAGGTGGAGAACGCGTCGACCGCCGCCGACATCATCGCCGAGACCAAGAAGCGCTTCGGCGCCAAGGGCGACGAGTTCGAGAAGCTGACCCGGGTGGCGACGATCGCCGTCAACGGTGTCCTCGTCAGCTACCGCAAGGGCAAGAGCACGCGCCTCTCCGACGGCGACGTGGTCAGCTTCGTCAAGGCGGCCGCGGGCGGCTGAGCCGCCCGCAGGTGTAAGACAGGGGGGCTCGGAATGCGGCGACTTCTCGGTTTGGCGCTGGCTGCTGCACTGTTTGCAGCCGGATGTGGAGACGGCTCCGACGACTCGAATCCTTCGGGGCCACAGGCAGATCGGGCGCGGATTCCCGCGGTCGGCCATTGGAACCACGGTGTCGAGCTGCCGTCCGAGCCGCAGGTGCAGGGCGATCCGGTGCGCGGCCGCGATCTGCTGCTCAACGGCGCCTTCATGTCCTGCGGCATCCCCTACAAGTTGTGGGAGGTGCCGGCGCTGCGCGATCTGATCGCCGGAGGGTTCGGAGGCTCGCAGGACTTTCCCCGCATCCCCGACCGCACCGGCAAGAACGCCGATCTGCCGTACTTCCTCAACGTGTTCGAGGCGCCCAACGGCGCCGAGGTGGTCAATGCCAACTGCCTGCTGTGTCACGGTGGGCAGTTTGCCGGCGAGTTGGTGATCGGACTCGGCAACGCCAACGCAGACTTCACCGCCGGTGCCGGGGGCGGCAACACCGGGATCCCGCTCGACGACGTCGTGCTCGACGGCTTCGGCCTCGACGAGGCCGAGAAGGCCGAGCTGCGCAAGACGTTCTCGCGCGGCGCGGTGCTCGGGCCGCTCACCGACATGCACGCCATCGGCATGAACCCGGCGGAGATGTTCGCCGTGATCCTCATGGTGCACCACGACCGCGAGACCCTCGAATGGAGCGACGAGGAGGTCGTGCCGCTGGTCATCTACGACGACGACGGCGAGCCGATGGACAATGAGACCGTCCGCATCACCTCGGACCCGCCGCCGTGGTGGCGCGCGCACAAGAAGAACGCGCTCTTCTACAACGGCATGGCGCGCGGCGATCACCGCGCCACCATGGCCCTCGCCACCTCGGTGTGTGTCGACGACCTCGAACGCGCCCGCCTGGTGGACGAATGGTTCGTCGACATCCAGGCGTTCGTCGGCTCGGTGCGACCCCCCGCGTATCCGTACCCGATCGACGAGGATCTGGCCGCCACCGGCCACGAGGTGTTCGTGCAGAATTGCGCCGGTTGCCACGGAACCTACGGCGAGATCGACGAGGAGGAGTGGTATCCGAACCTGCTCATCCCGCTCGACGTGATCGGCACCGACCCGGTGGTCGCCAACGCCGGCGTGGTTCACGCGCCGCAGCTCGTCGAGTGGTACAACTCGTCGTTCTACGGCGGTATTACGCGCATGGTGCCGAACGATCCGTTCCCGGGCTACATGCCGCCGCCGCTCGACGGCATCTGGGCGACCGCGCCGTATCTGCACAACGGCTCGGTGCCGAGCATCGAGCTGATGCTCGACAGCAGCGCGCGCCCGACCTACTGGCGCCGGGTCGATCTCGACAGCCGCAACTTCGACGAGGATGCGGTCGGCTGGCCGTGGCTCGAGGTGCCGTACTCTTGGGACGACGCCCCTGACGAGGAGAAGCCGTTCGTTTACGACACGACGCAGTTCAGCCAGTCGAACGCCGGCCACCCGTTCGGCGATCACCTCAGCAGCGACCAGCGCCGCGCCGTCTTGGAGTACCTGAAGACTTTGTAGGCGGCCAAGCTCACCGACGAATTGGTTCTCGAAACGGAAGGGAAGGGCTCATGTGGATTCAGATCGCGGCGATCTCCGGCATGCTCGCCGTCGTCGCCGGAGCGTTCGGCGCGCACGGATTGAAAGCCCGGGTGGGTGCCGAGCACCTCGACGCCTGGCTGACCGCGGCGCACTACCACCTTCTGCACAGCGTCGTCCTGCTCGTGCTCGGACTCTTCGCCGCCTACAGCGGGCGCTCGGTCAAGCTCCCCGGCTCGCTGTTCCTGACCGGAATGATTCTCTTCTCGGGGTCGATCTACCTGCTGGTGCTGACCAAGATGCGCTGGCTCGGGCCGGTGACGCCGATCGGCGGGACGATTTTGATCTTCGCCTGGTTGTCGCTGCTGCGCGTCGGCGCGGACTGATCGCTCTACTTGGCGCGGCCGGATGCCATCGCGGGTTCGGACGACAGGCGGTAGGCGTCGCCCTCGCGGACGACGTAGCCGGCCGAAGATCCGGTGAAGTGGGTCCCGATCACCAGCTTGCGGCTGTCGGTGTGGCCCTCGAGGAAGGCGCGTCGCGTGCGCTCGCTCTGCGCGCCGTCGGAGTCGATGACGGTCGACCATTCGGGCCGGGCCATCTGACACGGGTGGTGGATCATGTCGCCGGTGATCGTCGCCGACGCGCCCTGTGACTCGATGGCGACGCTGACGTGTCCCGGGGTGTGGCCTGGGGTTGGCAAAAGGCGGACTTCGTCGCAGATGACGTGGTCCATCTCGACCTGGTCGGCGAGCCCGGCTTCGATCACCGGGCGAACCGAGTCGGCGACGACCGGACCGACCTCGTCGGGAGCGTCCTTCCAATGCTCCCATTCGGCGCGCGACATCAGGTAGCGGGCGTTGGCGAAGGTGGGTGTCCACACGCCGTCGCGCAGCACCGTGTTGAAGCCGACGTGATCGAGGTGCAGGTGCGTGCAAACGACCACGTCGATGGCGCCGGTGTCGAATCCGGCGCGTGCGAAGTCCTCGAGAAACGGGCTCGAGCGCATGCTCCAGAACTCGATCGTGCGCTGCTTGCCGTTGCCGAGGCAGGTGTCGACGACGATCGTCTTGGTTGGAGTTTCGAGCACCAGCGCGTGCACGCTCAGCATGGGCCGCCCCTGCGGGTCGACGTAGTCGGGGCGCAACCAAGCGTAGGGCGCGAGCGCTGCTGGGGTCGCCATCGGCAGGATGAACCCGGAAATCCGCGTACCCTCGTCGTCCGCGGTCGCGTCGACCACCCGCGTGACCCGCACGTCGCCGATCTGCCAGCGTCGGAAGTCGGATTCCATTCAGAGGAGCCTCTCACGTCGTATGTCGAAGCGGCAAGCGGGCGCGTCGGCGTCGTTCGCGGGGACGGCCGGATCCGTGTCGGGCGGTGGGTCAGTTTGAATCTTCGAGCATATTCGGAGCCTCGCTAACGCTCGGTCATCTCTGTCCCCCTCGCCCGCGCTACGCGCGGCCTCTCCCGCGAGGAGAGGCGAAACTGAATCCCCTCTCCTGCCAGACTGTCGATTTTCTCGAACGGAACGCGCGAAGCGCGCACAGAACCCCTCTCCCGCATTGCTGGCGGGAGAGGATTAAAGGTGAGGGGACCGGAGGGAAAGGCGTCGCTAGCCCATGCGGCACAACGGTTTGCGGACCGCAGCCATTCGATACGCCTTCACCCTGGCCCTCTGCCGGGGGGAGAGGTGATCACGGGCGGTTCGGCGCTCACTGGAGAAAATCGACAGCCCCCTGCGGGAGAGGGACAGGGTGAAGGGGGTCAGAAGCGGACGAAGTCCCACGATATCGAACTGACCCACCGCGCGGGGTCGGGTAGGCTGGCACGCAAGGGGCCGGCTGGCGTAGTCTCGCTGCAAGCGAGGAGCATCGATATGCACGATCTGATCATTCGAAATGGGACCTTGGTCGACGGAAGCGGCGCGGCGCCGCGCGAGGGAGACGTCGCGATCGACGCCGACCGCATCGCCGCGGTCGGCGAGGTGTCGGGGTCCGGACGCGAGGAGATCGACGCGCGCGGTCAGATCGTGACTCCGGGTTTCGTCGACGTGCACACCCACTACGACGGTCAGGTGACGTGGGATCCCTACTTGCAACCGTCGACCTACCACGGTGTCACGACCGTGGTGACGGGCAACTGCGGTGTCGGTTTCGCACCGTGCTCACCGCAGCGCCGCGACCGCTTGATCAGTCTGATGGAGGGGGTGGAGGACATCCCCGGCACGGCGCTGGTCGAAGGGATCCAGTGGCGCTGGGAGACGTTCCCGGAGTTCATGGATGCGATCGAGGCTTCGCCGCTGGCGATCGACGTCGGCGTGCAGGTGCCGCACGCCGCCGTTCGCGCCTATGTGATGGACGAGCGGGCGTCGCGTCTCGAGCCCGCCACGCCGGAAGACACCGCGCGCATGGCGGCGCTGGTGCGCGAGGCGGTGGCGGCGGGAGCGCTCGGTTTCTCGACTTCTCGCACCTACAAGCACAAGGACAGCCGCGGCAATCACACGCCGAGCTTCAAGGCCGAGCGCGACGAGCTGCACGGGATCGCGCGGGCAATGGGCGAGACCGGCAAGGGTGTACTGCAGCTGATCGCGGATTTCTTCGACTTCGATCCCGAGTTCGAGATGATCCGCGGCATGGTCGAGGTTTCCGGACGACCCCTGTCGATGACGATCGAGCAGGACGATCGCTATCCCGACATCTGGCGCAAGGTCCTTGCCGGTATCGAAGACGCCGCCCGGCGCGGCTTGCCGATGCACGGCCAGGTGCCGGCGCGCGCGACTTCGGTCTTGATGGGGCTGGAGGCGACGCTGAATCCGTTCCTGTTTCACGCGACCTACCGCGAGATCGCGGCGTTGCCGTTCGCCGAGAAGGTCTCCGCTCTGCGCGACCCGGACTTCCGCTCGCGACTGGTCGGCGAAGCGGTCGAGATCGATCCCGAATCGTTGCCCGGTTTTCTCATGACCAGCTTCCACAAGATGTTCGAGCTGTCGGATCCGCCCGACTACGAGCCGGATCCGGCGAGCAGCGTGGCGGCTCGCGCCAGCGCGGCGGGGTGCAGTCCGTATGAGGTGATCGTCGACCTGTTGCTCGCCGACGACGGCCACGGGCTGATCTACTTTCCGCTGATGAACTACCTCGACGGCGACCTGGAGATGGTGCGCGAGGTAATGACCCACGAGAACACCGCCTTCGGCCTCGGCGACGCCGGCGCGCACTGCGGCGTCCTCTGTGACGCCAGCTTCCCGACGACCTGGCTCGCCCACTGGGCGCGTGATCGCAGTCGCGGCGAGCGCCTACCGCTCGAGTGGGTGGTGCGCAAGATGACCCGCGACAGCGCGGCGTTGGTCGGCATCGACGACCGCGGTTTGCTCGAGCCGGGGAAGAAGGCCGACGTGAACGTCATCGACTTCGACCGCCTGCGCCTGCACCGGCCGGAGATGGTCCGCGACCTTCCCGCCGGAGGCCGTCGGTTCGTGCAGAAAGCCGACGGCTACACCGCCTCGATCGTCGCAGGGGAGGTCGCGTTCCGCGACGGCCAGCCGACCGGAGTCCTGCGCGGCCGCCTGGTGCGCAGCTGACCCGACGAATTCGCCAGCATCCACCAAAGTCGGTATCGCCTTCGCCTTCGGTATTGGGCTGACCCCCCTTGTCGGACCCGGTCCCGCGGGCTAGTTGACTGGTCGGATAGTCAATGAGTGATTCTGCGGAAGCCGAAGGGCAGCTTCGCCCAGCCGAGATCAACGGGCGCCAGAGGGCGCGTGAGGAGGCGCGCTCGCGGATTCTCGAAGCGGCGCGCAGCGCCTTCGCCGAGAAGGGCTTCGCCGCCACCTCGGTGGTCGGCATTGCCGAGCGCGCCGGCTGCACCAAGGGGTTGGTGCACCACTACTTCGGCAGCAAGCGCGAGCTGTGGATCGAAGTCATCGAAGACTTCGCCCGCGAGGGGATCGAGCGCGAGGCGACGGCGGGCGAGGCGGGCGACGACCTCGAGGCGATTCTCACCCGCATGCGCGGCAGCTTCCGCTACTTCCAACGAACCGGCGACTACCTGCGGATTGCGCGCTGGGCCGAGCTCGAAGCGGGTGACGGCTTGCCCGAGTCGATGCAGAAGCTGATGCACCGCCACACCGACCAGCTGCGCCGCGCCCAGGGGCAGGGCGAGCTGCGCGGCGATCTCGACCCGCTGCACGTGCACGCGATGACCTATCTCATGATGACCGGCTGGTTTCAGACCAAGCGGTTCTTCTGCCCGGCCTGGGGCCGGGACGCCGAAGCGGCGTCGGTCGACGACCGCTACCTCGAGGACATGATCGAGTTCGTCCGTGCCGGGGTCGAGGCGGTCGCCGAGAAGAAACGCCGGGAGGGGCGCGGATGAGTGCAAATCCGTCGTTGGACGATCTCGACATCATCACCGCGCAGCGCTACGGCGAGCTCGGCTACCCGCACGAAGAATGGACTCGGTTGCGACGCGAGTCGCCGGTGCATCGATTCCAGCCGGAAGGGTACAAGCCGTTCTGGGCGGTCACCAAGCACGCCGACATCATCGAGGTTTCCAAGCAGCCCGAGGTGTTCAAGAGCGAGGGACGCTTCATTCTCTTTCCCGAGATGGACGGCGCCCCGGGGCAGAGCCTCGAGGAGAATCCGCCGCTCAAGATGCTGGTCAACATGGACCCGCCCGAGCACCGCGACTACCGCGCGCTGATCAGCCACTGGTTCACGCCGCGCGCGATCCGCAGGCTCGAGGAGCGGCTGGCCGACATCACCAACGAGATCTTCGACGAGCTCGCCGGTCGCGGCGAGGTCGACTTCGTCAACGAAATCGCGGTGCGCCAGCCGTTGCGCATGATCACCGAAATGCTCGGCATCCCGCGCGACAAGGAAGGCTTCGTTCTCAAGGTCACCAACGAGAACTTCGGCATCGAGGATCCCGAGTTCCAGCGCGAGGGCGACACCCGCGAAGACCGCCTCGGCTTTCTCACCGAGGCGTTTACTTTCGTCACCGAGCTCATGGAGGAGCGCCGCCGCGATCCACGCGAGGACCTGACGACGGTGTTCGCCCAAGCAACCTTGAACGGCGAGGCGCCGCCCGTATTCGAGCTGTTGTCGAACTACTTCCTGGTCATGGTCGCCGGGCACGACACCACCCGCAACGCGATCTCGGGCGGCTTGCTCGCGCTGCTCGAGAATCCGGCGGAGCTGGCGAAGCTCCGCGCCGATCCTAGTCTGTCGGAGATCGGCGCCGAGGAGATCGTGCGTTGGTCGACGCCGGTGAATCACTTCAGCCGCACCGCCACCCGCGATTACGTCCTGCGCGGGCAGAACATCTCGGCGGGCGATTCGGTGGCGCTGTTCTACGCCTCCGCCAATCGCGACGAGGAGATTTTCGAGGATCCGTTTACCTTTCGCATCGACCGCGATCCCAATCCCCACCTGGGCTTCGGAGTCGGTGAGCATTTTTGCCTGGGCGCGCATCTCGCCCGTCTCGATCTCAAGGTCTTCTTCCGGGTCTTCGCGGAACGCGTGAAGTCGATGGAAATCTGCGGCCCGGTCGAGCGGTTGCACGCCAGTTTCGTGCCGGGAGCAAAGCGCATCCCGGTGCGCTACGAAATCGAATAGACGACAGTCGAAGGAGAGAGCGAATGGCGCATGTGGAAATGACCGAAGAAGAGCTGCGGCAGCGTGTCCGCGCTTTGCTCGAGGAAGCGCACCCGGACAAAGTCGACCAGTTCACCTTCCGCGGGAAACAGTTCGACCACGGCTTGGCCATGGTTCACTTTCCCGAGGGCCTCGGTGGCCTCGGGCTCAACCCGAAGATGCAGGCGATCGTCAACGACGAGATCCGCAAGCACGCGAAGACGTTCTACGAGGACCTCAACGTCAACCCGATCGGAATCGGCATGGGCGCTCCGGTGGTACTGACGCACGGCACCGAGGAGATGAAGAATACGCTGATCAAGCGCATCTTCACCGGTGAGGACATCTGGTGCCAGCTGTTCAGCGAGCCGGGCGCCGGCTCGGACGTCGCCGGGCTGTCGAGTCGCGCGGTGCGCGACGGCGACGACTGGGTGGTCAACGGGCAGAAGGTCTGGACGACGCTGGCGCACATCTCCAAGTGGGGCATGCTGGTCTCGCGTACCAACCCCGACGTCCCCAAGCACAAGGGGATGTCCTACTTCCTCCTCGACATGGAAGCGCCGGGTGTCGACGTCCAGCCGCTCTACCAGATCACCGGCGAGGCCGAGTTCAACGAGGTGTTCCTCAACGACGTCCGCATCCCCAACGAGCGCATGCTCGGCGAGGAAGGCGACGGTTGGAAGGTCGCGATCACGACGCTGATGAACGAGCGCAGCGCCCTCGGCGGCGGCTCGGGTCGCAAGGGTGGCGGCCCGGTCGGCATCCTGATGAATCTCTGGAAGAACCACCAGGCGGCCGGGCGCTCGGCAGCGGCGAAGGCGGTGCTGCGCGACGAGATCACCCAGCTCTACATCAAGTCGGAGCTTCTGCGGCTGACCAGCCAGCGCGCCCGCGCCGCGGCGAAGCAGGGCAACCCCGGCCCGGAGGGGTCGGTCGGCAAGCTGGCGCAGTCCGAGCTCTACAAGAAGGTCTGGGAGTGCGGCCAGGAAGTCATCGGCGCCGATTCGCTGGTCTTCGAGGCCGGCTACGAGCTGCGCCGCCCGGCGATGGAAGAGAAGCAGGACTCGCTGGCGTACGCGAAGTACCAGTTCCTGCGCTCGCGGGCGAATTCGATCGAGGGCGGAACCTCGGAGATCATGCGCAACATCCTCGGCGAGCGCGTCCTCGGCCTGCCGGGTGAGCCGCGTGTCGACAAGGACATCGCCTGGAAGGACGTGCCGCGCGGCTGAGCCGGGCGGCGGACGGAAAAGGAATCGCAACCATGGATTTTGCTTTTACGGAAGAACACGAAGAGCTGCGCCAGACGGTGCGGCGGTTTCTCGCCGACAAGTCCGACGAGGCGGCGGTGCGCGCCCTGATGACCACCGACCGCGGCTACTCCGACGAGGTGTGGACGCAGATGGCGGAGCAGATGGCGCTGCAGGGGATGATCGTTCCCGAGCAGTACGGCGGCAACGGTTTCGGGCAGGTGGAGGTCGCGATCGTCATGGAGGAGATGGGGCGCTCGCTGCTCTGCGCTCCGTATCTGTCGACGGCGGTGTTTGCGGTCAACGCGCTGGTCGAGGCCGGCTCGGAAGATGCCCGGGCGGACATCCTGCCGAAGATCGCGGCGGGCCAGAGCGTCGCGACGGTCGCCATCACCGAGGCCAACGGAGTGTGGGACGTCGACGCGATCGAGACCAAGGCGGAGCAGGACGGCGACGCGTGGCGTCTCACCGGCACCAAGGCGTTCGTTCTCGACGGTCACGTCGCCGACGTGATCCTGGTCGCAGCGCGCACCTCGGACGGAGTCGGACTATTCCGCGTCGAAGGCGGAGCCGACAACCTGACGCGGACCTTGTCTCCGACCCTCGACCTGACGCGCAAGCTGGCGACGCTGGAGCTGAAGGGCACGCACGCGACCCGCGCCGACGGCGGCGGCGACCAGAGCGCGGCGCTGCGCAAGGCGGTCGACCTGACGGTCGTCGCGATCACCGCCGAACAGGTCGGCGGCGCGCAGATGTGCCTCGACATGTCGACCGACTTCGCCAAGACGCGCCTGCAGTTCGGCCGGCCGATCGGCTCGTTCCAGGCGATCAAGCACCGCTGCGCCGACATGCTGGTCGAGGTCGAGTTCGCTCGTTCGGCCGCCTACCACGCCGCCTTCCGCGCCGCCGAGGACGACCCCGAGACCGCGCTGGCGGTGAGCATGGCCAAGTCGTACTGCTCCGAGGCCTACTTCCACGTCGCCGCCGAGACCATCCAGGTGCATGGCGGCATGGGCTTCACCTGGGAGCACCCGGCGCACCTCTACTTCAAGCGCGCCAAGAGCACTTCGGCGCTGTTCGGAGATCCGGTCGAGCACCGCGAACGCGTAGCCGACCAGCTCGCCATCTGAGCTAGAAGGGCCCGCGGTTATCAACCGCGGGCCCTTTTTACCTCGAAGAGAAATTGAACACGGATGAACACGGATCGAGGTGATCAGCCGCGGCTCTCTCCGATCACGCGCTCGAGCGGCCAGGCGACGGCGACGACGATGGCGCTGCCGATGACGTTGAACCAGAGGAAGCCGAGGTCGGTCGCGAAGAACGACCAGACGACCACCGACTGCGCGACCACGGCGGCGATAAGGACCGGGGTCGCGCTCACTTTCTTCAGGAAGAACGCTACCAGGAAGATTCCCAGCACGGTGCCGTAGAAGATCGAGCCGAGGATGTTGACGGCTTCGATCAGGTTGTCGAAGAGCGAGGCGAAGCTGGCGAAGGCGATTGCCACCGCGCCCCACAGCACGGTGAACAGCTTCGAGGCGACGAGGTCGGCGCTCGGCGACGCGGTGGCGAAGGGCAACCGCTTGTAGAGGTCGACGGTGGTCGTCGCTCCCAGGGCTGCGAGCTCGCTGGCGGTCGAGCTCATCGCCGCGCAGAGGATGACGGCGATCAGCAGGCCGACGATGCCGCTCGGCACGAACTGCAACACGAAGGTCAGGAACACGTAGTCGGCGTCGCGGGTCTCGGCATCGGGGATCGCGCGCGCCACCAGGTCCTTGGCCTCGGCGCGGAGTTGGGCTGCGTCTTCGGCGGCGCCGCGCAACTGGTCGCGCGCCGGCGCGGCTTCACTCGTCTCGAGGGCGGCGACATAGGCGCGGGCGGCGTTCGACTGCCGTTCGTGCGCGTTGCGATAGCGGCCGCGCAGCTCGTCGAGCTCGGCGGCGTGCGCGGTTTGCTCGACCCGCGCCAAGGCGGGCTGGTTGAAGAAGATCGGCGGCGGCGTGAACAGATAGAACACGTAGACGAGAACGCCGATCAGCAGGATGAGGAACTGCATCGGGATCTTGAACATCCCGTTGAACAGCAAGCCGAGGCGGCTCTCGGTGACCGAGCGGCCCGAGAGGTAGCGCTGCACCTGGGACTGGTCGGTGCCGAAGTAGGACAGGGCGAGGAAGAATCCGCCGGTGATGCCCGACCAGAAGGTGTAGCGGCTGTCCGGATCGAGCTCGAACGACACAACGTTCATGCGGTCGAGGGCGCCCGCAACACGCAGCGCCGACGCCAGCGAGACGTCGTCGGGCAGGCGCAGGACGACGATGATGGCGGCGATCACCATTCCCGACATCATGACGATCATCTGTCCCTTCTGGGTCTGGCTCACCGCTCTGGTGCCGCCGGAGACGGTGTAGGCGATGACGACCAGGCCGATTCCCAGAATCGTCGCGTTGAGCTGCCAGCCGAGGATCGCGCTGAGGATGATCGCCGGCGCATAGATGGTGATCCCGGCGGCCAGTCCGCGCTGCACCAGGAAGAGAATCGCACCGAGCGTGCGCACCCGCCCGTCGAAGCGGTGCTCGAGGTACTCGTAGGCGGTGTAGACCTTCAGCCGGTAGTAGATCGGCACGAAGACCGCGCTGATGACGATCATCGCCAGCGGCAGGCCGAAGTAGAATTGGACGAAACGCATCCCGTCCTCGAAAGCCTGCCCCGGCGTCGACAGGAAGGTGATGGCGCTCGCCTGAGTCGCCATGATGCTGAGTCCGATGGTCGGCCAGCGCAGGCTGTTGCCGCCGCGAAAGTAGCCCTCCATGTCGGAGACGTCGCGCGTCTTCCACGCGCCGTAGCCGACGATGAAGGAGATCGTGCCGACCAGGACGAACCAGTCGAGCCCGCTCACGTCGCCCACCTGGTGAGCGCGTAGAAGAGGAGAACGATCAGCGCCAGCTCGCCGACCAGCAGCAAATACAGATTGCGCCAGCTCTGCAGCAACGGTGGCGGCGCCTCGGGATCGTCGTGGCGATCGTCGGCCTCAGCCATCGCCGTCTCGCGCCAGCAGATTGGCGAGCAGGCGGTAGCCGCCGGGGACGCCGGCCGGCAGCTGGCGGAAGAAGGACAACCCG
>JAUIGL010000097.1 GCA_030430165.1 bacterium
CCGCCGGCGGAGTACGAAGAGGCCTACTACCGCAACCAAGATGCCCCAGCCCTGGAGGCTGGACTCATGTGACGCAGCCTCCGATAAACCCGGGGCGGTTCAAACCTTGGATGAACTGAGTTCTTGTCGAAGCTGATCGACTGCCGACTGTAGATCTGGTGACAGAGGATACAGCCGGCGCGTCGCCTCGAACTTATAGAGGTGGGCAAAGAAGCCGCCTTGCTTGGGAGGAATTGCGTCCAGGAGTCGAGCTGCTCGCGCTAGCGCCCAGGGATCGTCTTGTGAGATTCCCCAACACAGGAGAGCTTCCGCTAGAAGCTGCTGGGTCCGAGTCTCATTGGGTGCTTGCTTCTCCGCAAAGGACAGGGCCCGTGCGCATTGTTCTGGGTGGAAGGGGTTTCCATAGTCAAGAAAAGCTATGGCGGTTTGCGGACCAAAACAAAGGAGCAGCCAGACCACGCATCGACTCTTGGGCGAAGTCATGGTAGAGTGACCTATCATCTGTGTATCTCGTATGACAAGAAGATTATGTATATGCAGTAATAATACGAAAGTCGCAGGTAGTATTCTTGCTATGCTGCTCGGATTTGTTGCCCTGCAAACCCTAAAGCCGCCCTGCGCGTCGTGTGTCCGCAATGAGCTGTGGCTCCCCGTGGCCAACAGAGATCCCGTGCGCGCGTACGTTTTCTGGCCCGAAGGGGTAGCACGTAAGCGACCAGCGGTTGTGCTTGTGCACGGGTACTTGAGTAGTAGTGGCTTCCTCGAGGTGCCGTGGGTCGAGGATCTGGTTGGGATGGGCTGCGTCGTTATTCTGTTTGATCGGCCCGGCCATGGACGCAGTGCTGGCCGATGGTTTCCTCGACTAGAGGCAGAGTCGGAACTCGATAGCTTTTATCCAGATATTCGATCTGCTGTAGAGTTTGCGCAGTCTGAGCCAAGCATCGATTCCGAGCGCATCGGCTTGGTAGGCCATAGTGACGGGGGGACCGGATCAATTATCTCGGCTAGTGCCGACTGGAATATCCAGGCAACCGTTTCGATGAGTGCTTCTGTGGCGCCTCTGGAATACGTGAACCACTTTGTGCCTCGGAACCTGCTCCTGATCTACGGCGGCGCAGACCAATTCATTCTCGATGAGACGGATTCTCTGCTAATCCGCAATGCAACTCGCGGCTTCTTGAAGGACGCCGGATCAGTCGGTCCGCCGGATGTTGGGTCTTCTCGCCGATTGCTGCGGGTGCCCGGCTATGGACACGTCGATCTTGTGTACAGCGAAGATGCGCGGAGGGCCGTGCTCGATTGGATCGGCAGGGCTCTGGCTGTCCCGCCGCCGGTAGCTTTGGCCCCTTCGAGACTTCCTTGGGTCGTGGCTGGCGTCGTTTGTCTCATGGGCCTAGTCGCCATCGGGACGGGGGCAGCGAGAGATCGGCGGCCGGCGCATCCAGGCCTCCAGGCCCTTACTCTCGGGTCTGTCGCGATGATATTTTGGGGTTTGAGCCTATGGCTTGCGGGTAGGTTGGTGCCGACGCTTTCTTTCACGCCCGTGCAGGAAGGAAATGTCGTCGTTTCGGTTCTCGTGTCGGCAACCTTCGTAATGGGCAGTTTTGTCTTTCTCAGAATGGGCTTCGCGGGGAGGTGGAACCCTCTTGCTGATGTGGGTGTCTTGGGGTGGCAGCTTGCGGGTGGTGTCGGTCTCGGAATCTGCACGTCGCTGCTCGTCGAAGTCATTTTCCGGCCCATGTACCTCGCACCCATTACAGGTCAGAGGGTCGTCTTGGCAGGGGCAATCTTCCCCGTCGCTACCCTGGCCTTTGCAGCAATTTGCCTCGCCGCATCATCTCTGAAGCAATGGAATGCTCCTTTATGCAGCACCGTCCCGCTAGAAGCCGGGTTCTCCTTGATGGTGTGGCTGGTCTCTTTCAGTCTGTTCGAGCGGATGTCCGTCCTACCCGTCCTGGTTTTGTCCCTGGTATTGGCTCTAGTGGGGGCGTATCGCTGGGGTGGCGGACGAACGGCCGTGGCCATCACATTCGGGGCAACGCTCTACGCCCGCCTCGCCTCTCTCGTTTGTGCCTTCTACTGACGAGCGAGCGATTGGCGATGTTGCTCGATTGCCGACACATTCCAAGAATCTGAGCTTGCGGGTGAATTGATGCAGATGACCTACTGGGCTTGTTTCGTCTTGGTGGTATCCTTCGCGGCAATTTCCCCTGCCGATGATTCTGGGATCGCCCGGCCCACAATGACAATCGAGTCCGCTCCAGGGGGCGGAGATATGCTCGTTGTTCCCGAAAGCGGCCGTTACGACGTGCGCGCAAGGTCGAATGGGCCTGAGATGGAGATCGACTGCTCACATCCTCCGGCGCCAACGCCCGCTGAATCTCGTGTGCGTAGGTCGAAGTAGGCTGTGGCTTGCGGTGGGCTTGGCCATTGTTGTCGAGCTTTCGCCTGCCCTGGGACTGATGGTGGAGGTCGAGTTTGGCGATCCATCCTCGACCGGATTTTTCGACCCCGATCACGGCCCGGCACGCCGAAAGGCTTTCCTGGCAGCAACCTCGATCTGGGAACGGACCTTGGCCGGGGACGTTCCCGTTCGGGTTGTCGCAAGTATGCCAGATCTCGGCGGTTCAGGGGATTCCGCTCTCCTTGCTTCTGCGGGCACGGTGACGATCCACAGAAACTTTGGTGGAGCGCCGGTGGGAAACACGTGGTTTGCGGCTAGCCTTGCAAATCAGCTCGCGGGCCAGGATCTAAACGGCTCCGGAATGCCGGAAATCTTCGTTGCCTTCAACGCGGATGTCGACCGTTCTGATGTATTGGGCTCTGTCGATTGGAACTATGGTCTGGACGCTGAGCCCGGAGCTGATATCGATTTCGTGACCGTTGCTCTCCATGAGATCGGGCATGGGCTCGGGTTCTTCGAAGGGATAGAGCCAAGCGGCGCCTGGCGCGTGGGCGGATCCCCTGCAAGTCTAGATGCCTTGCTTCAGCGTGACCGTTTGGGGCCGCTGCGTGAATTGCTTATCCCTGAGCGGAGGGCCGCTGTCATCTCGCCAACCGAATTGCTGTGGTCGGGGCCGCACGTCAAGGCCTTCGCGGGGGGACATGCGGCTGTTCATGCGCCGGACCCTTTCGTGCGGGGATCTAGCAT
This sequence comes from bacterium, assembly GCA_030430165.1. Classification (GTDB taxonomy): domain Bacteria; phylum Desulfobacterota; class Binatia; order HRBIN30; family CADEER01; genus CADEER01. The sequence goes on from JAUIGL010000097.1 coordinate 3,152, forward strand.
CGCGCACTGGGATCCTGAGGTGCTGCCCGATGAACTAATGGGTCCCTCATACGGTGGCGCACAACACGATCCCGGGGCCTTGCTCCCGGCACTTGTCGATCTGGGGTGGGTGCTTCTTGTGGCTTCCCCGACGCCTCGCGTGTCGCCGCCGTCGGCTACGGCGACGATGACGCCGCCCCCGACGCCGCTCCCAACCTCAGAGGCCCCGGTGAACCGGCTCTATGTTTCCAATATTGGGGACGGAACCGTGTCTGCGTTTGATCTTGCCAGTTTCCAGTTGATCGGCAACTTTCCGGTTGCTGAGGGGCCGATTGGCCTTGGGGCCAGTCCCGACGGACGTCGGGTCTATATTGCAGATTTTCGTGGCTCACGGGTCGTTGCGGTGGGCACGCGCACCCACCAGATCCTCGCATCTCAGCAGGCTGGCGTCGCACCGAACCAGCTTGTGGTCAGCCCGGACGGTGCTCGGATCGTCATTTCTGATACCGCAACTGATCAGGCTATTGTCGTTTCGACCGAGTCTCTTGCGACTGTTGCGCAGCTGCCCGCCGCTCCGCACCCGGCTGGCTTGGCACTGTCGCCCTCCGGACGTCACGCCTATGTGGTTGGTTTTGGAGGCGATGTTGTTTCGGTGCTCAACCTAGATGTATATCTGCGCCAGGCGATCATGCAGCTTCCTTCGGGAAGCGACGCGCCGATCTCCATTTCCATCGCCCAGGGCGCGGACGTGGGATACGTTGTGTCCCTGCAATCGCGATCTGCAAATTCGTTTGATCCCGATTTGTTTTCCGTCGGGCTGCGCCGCCAGCCTTTCCCTGTCGGGTTCGTGCCGGAATCGGTGGTTCTCAACACTGCGGGGACCGAGGCCTACGTTGCAGTGCACGATGTTGAATCCGGAAGCGGCCTTGTTGTCGTCGCAGATCCATCGACAGGCGAAGAGATCGCGCGAGTCAGTGTCGGTGATGTTCCAGAGGCTGTCATTTTGGATGCGGAGCACGATCTGCTCTACGTCGCCAACACCGGTGACGACAACGTTTCAGTTGTTGATTTGGCTGCACGGCGAGTCATCCGTGTCCTTTCTACCGGGCCGGCTCCGATGGGACTCGCCCTCGCAAAGGTTCCGTCAAGCCACTGTGCAGGAGACTGTGACTATGACGGTCGAGTCCGAATCGATGAATTGATATCCGCAGTAGCGATCGCGCTGGACGTCGCACCTGCGATTGCCTGCGAGCCGGCCGACGATAACGGGGACGGGCTAGTTGGTATCGCGGATCTTATTCAAGCGGTCAATCGCGCTGCGAGTGGGTGCTCGTAGTCCAGCCACTCAGAGGTACTAGCACGCCTGTGGAGCCCTTGCGTAGCAGGGGACTTCGATCGCGCACGTGGTGCCGCACATGGCACGATGGGGAGTCAGGCCGGCTAGCCGACTCAGGGAGCTGTCCCGGTCTCGAGCGTGTTCCCCGCGGTTGCGCAAAATCGCAAAATAGTGATTCGGCTGCGTGACGCCCAAGAATGCTCCGGCTCTGCGGGTTGGTGAAGCAAGACCGACCATTCGAAATTGGGCCTGCCGGCTGCGGGTTCCGGAAATTCTGGCGGGTCGCGGAAGCCTCGAGAGGAGGCTGAGAAGTGATCGCGCTAGCGAGAGAGAATTGTAGATCGAGCAGTGCGAGTGAAGTTCGCGCAGAGGACCTGACCCTGCATTGCTCGATGTCGACCAGCCAGCCGGGCGGTTTGTGGGGGTCTGTGCGGCTTCGGGCGTGCTTGGATGCGGGCCGCGAGGCACATGGGGAGGCGACAGGGGCCCCGAAGGAGGCTGAAACGGGTTGGAATCGACGTGCTTGGGCAGCACAAGCACCGATGATCCCAAAGCTGAAGAGGTTCGAGGTCCAGGTGCTACTGCACGCGGGTCATCCCCAGGAGGAAGTAGCGGAGTTTACCGGGGTGTCGGAGCGCAGTGTGAGACGGATCGCCGCCGAGGAGCCGGTGTCCGAGGCGACGGCTGGTGGGTTCGAGGACAGGCGGGGCGCCGGGCGGCCTGGGAGGGCGGCGGCGTTCGAGGACATGGTGCGCGAGGAGCTCGAGCGTGAGCCGGGACTGAAGTCACTAGAGCTGCTGCGCCGAGCGAAGCTCAAGGGCTACACAGGGCGTAAGAGCGCGTTCTACGAGATGGTGTGTCCCGTGAGGCCGTCCCAGAGCGAACTACTGATGCGCTTGGAAGGGCTGCCGGCGGAGTTCTCCCGTCACGACTTCGGCAGGTCGACTTCGAGTTCCTGGACGGCCACAGAAAGCGGATTCATTTCTTCGCCTCACGCCTGAAGTGGTCGCGGTTGGTGGCGGTGACGATCGTCGCGAACGAGCAGGCCGAGACGCTGATCCGCACTCTGGCCGAGCCCGCCGGCCCCCCCATTCCTATGGCATCGGGTTGGTTCTCGCCGCTATTCCTAGGTCGCCGCCTTCCCGATCTGCGCCGAAATGTACACAGTCCCTTACACAGTTTCGCAGTGCGCAACCCTATGAAACTGCACGCCGAAGTCGGGTCCTTCTGCAAGTGTCTGATGTTATTGGAAAGAATAGAGTGCGAAAGGGGGGACTTGAACCCCCACGGGTGTTACCCCACAGGATCCTGAATCCTGCGCGTCTGCCAATTCCGCCACTTTCGCATGGCCGGACGAACGCCGGAATCGAATCTGATAGCCGGCGGGTGGGGACGGCGCAAGGGCGGGGTGGCGGTAGCTCCGCCATGGGGGACTCGCGCGGCTGCCCGATGTTGCCCGTGGGGCGGGGCTCTGGTAACGCAACGCGTTATCGATAACTTTCCGGGCGCTTAGTCTCGGACCAGCAGAGAGGGAATCTATACGGATGGATGCAGCAAAGTGGTTGAGGTTGGGGCTCGTGCTTGCGGTGGCGACGGGGGCGGCAGCGCTCGTGGGCTGCGGCGACGATGACGATAACGACGGCGGCGGCACTCCGCGGCCGACGGCGACGGCTGCGGCCGATACGCCGACGCCGGGCGGCGATCCGACCGCGACGCCGGACCCTGACGACACGCCGGCTCCGACCGCGACTCCCGGTGGCGGCGGGGTTTCGACCGAGGTGCAGGCGTTCGTCGGCAGCATTGTCGGCAGTCTGGCCGGACTGGCCGATATCGCGAACCCGAGCGGCGGCGGTGCTGCTCCGGTTTTCCCGATCACTGCTCCGTGTAACGGCGGGGGTACGGTCACCATCAACTGTGGGCCCGCGGGCGGTGGGATTCGCTATGAGCTCGGCTTCGCCGAGTGTGACAACCCGGGGGCTTACATCGACGGCGACATCACCCTCGAGTCCGGAGGCAATTGCCTGAGCAACCCGTTTCCGACCGGTAGCCCGGCGACGCTCACCTTCGTCGGCGACATCGAGACCGAGAACCCCGACACCGGCGCCCAGTTCGAAGGAACCTTGGATTCGGTGAGCACGTTCACTGTCTTCGCCAACGGCGACGTCGAGTTCTCGACATCGGGTAGCGTCAGCTCGGACTGCATCGGTGGTACGGCGACGTTCGACACGACCGAGACCATCTTCACCCCATCGGGCAGTGTTTGCCCGACCGCTGGTGAGATGTCGATGTCGCTGGGCGGCGAGAACCACCAGATCTCGTACGGCGCCAACGGCGTGACGATCGACGGCGAGACCTTCGACAGCTGCGAAAGCGTCGCCACCTGCAACTGATCAGCGACGCAACTCGAGATGCGACAGACGAAGGCCTCGGGATTCCCCGGGGCCTTCGTTCGTTGGCGGCCGGTTCAGACGCGGGTGCGGCGGCGACGCACCCGGTAGGCGCCGAGGCCTGCGAGAAGGGCGCACATCGCAGTCAGCCCGGCGAGCGACAGGGTCGGTGCCATGGTCGCGCTGGTCTCGGCGCACTCCGCCACCGCGGAACACGGTCCCGGGGTTGCGGTCGCGCTCGCGCATCCGGCGGCGCCTTCGCAGGCGGTTCCACACTCGCCCGCGGTCTGCACCTCGGCGCAAACCGCGCCGCCGACCGTGCCGGAAGTGGTCGCCAATCCCATCGTCTCGTTCTGCGAGTCGCAATCGCAAATACAGCAGACCGCGTCGGGGTTGTCGTCGCCCGCCGCAGTACCGACGCCGATCGCAAACGTCATCGAAACTGCCGCAAAGATCCTCACGAGATTGCCCATCGAATCCACTCCTTCGGCCACCAAATCCGGCAAGACTTGTATCATTGGATCGTTTGGGCCGGCAAACGGGGTATAGGCGCCCGCAGCAATTTGCTGCAGTGGCGCCAGTTTTGCGATCGCGACGGTGAACCCAGATTCGCAGGGGCGGTTCTCTAGCCTGGTGAAAATCCACAAAGATGAGGAAGCGCCCGCCAAACCCTTGTCATGGCGGGTTCGTGTGGACACTGTCTCCAACCGGAAACCGACACAGTGTCGAAGACTCGAAAACACGAAGAATCGCCTCTACCTCAACTGGGACAGCAGTTTCAGCGGGTAGCAGCCGGGAATTCATGAATCGCGCGGGCTAGATGACGTCGCGTCTTGAAAGTTGGCCCGAGCAGCGCGATGCTGCGGCCCATGCTCAGGTTGGGGTTGGTTCTGGTGGTGCTGCTCGGGGCGTCCGACGTCCGCGCGCAGACTTGTTTCGGTGACTGCAATGGCGACAACAACGTCGCCATCAACGAGCTCGTGCTCGGCGTCAACATCGCCCTGGGGGATGCGCAGATATCCGCGTGCCCGGCGTTCGACGACGGCAGCGGCACGGTTTCGATCAGCGGCCTGGTGCGGGCGGTCAACAACTCGCTCGACGGCTGTCCGCCGGTGCCGACGCCAACCGCAACCGAAACCCCGGCTCCCGGCGTCGACCTGGTGCCGGACGGCGCCTTCACCAATGTGCCGCCGCCGCCGCTCGGCTGTCTGCTGCCGGGCGAAGACATCGAGGACCCGGTGACCGTGGTCTGCGTGTCGAATATCGGTACCGTCGCTGCCGGCGGGTTCGACGTAGAGAGCACCGACGGCTCGCAACAGGATACCTTCCGCGTCGACGGCCTCGCCGCCGACTCCCAGGAGTGCTTCGAGCGGCCCTTTCTCGGCAACCAGATCACCGTCACCGTCGACTCCGGCGGAGAGATCGAGGAGACCGACGAGACCAACAACACCGAAACCTACGACGTGCCGCCGCCGACTCTGACGCCGCCGCCGTCGTGCACGCCGACCGCGACCCCGGACGGCCCGACGGCAACTGCGACCAGCACGGCGACCGCTACCGCCACCGGTTCGACCACGGACACACCCGATGCGACCGAGACCGTGCCGCCGGCGACCGATACGCCGACCGCGACGGTGACTGCTACCGGGACGGCGACGGGTACGGCGGCAACGCTCACCCCGACGATCCCTGCCGACACGCCGACCGCGACCAACACCGCGACAGCGACTGCGACCGGTACGCCGCCGACATCGACGCCGACCAGCCCTGCCGACACGCCGACCGCAACCAGCACCGCCACTGCGACCGGCACGCCACCAACCTCGACGCCGACGAGCCCTGCCGACACGCCAACGGCGACCAGCACCGCCAGCGCGACGGCGACTGGTACGCCGCCGACCTCGACGCCGACGAGTCCCGCCGATACGCCGACTGCGACCGCCACCGCGTCGGATACGGCGACCGAGATGCCGACGATGATGGCGACGGCGACTGCTACCGGGACCGTGGCGGCGACGCTGACGCCGACGGAGGTGGCTACCGCGACTGCCACCGGCACGGTTGCGGCGACGCTCACTCCCACCGAACCGATCGACCCGACGGCGACGCCGACCGATGGGGCGACGCTCACTCCAACGCTGATGGCGACCGCCACTGCGACCGGTACGGTAGCCGCGACCCTGACCGCGACCCCGGATGTGACCTTCACGCCGACCGCTACCGCGACCGGCTCGGCTGCGGCGACGCTGACCCCGACCGGCACGGCGCCGACCTCGACCCCGATGGTGACGCCTTCCGACACGGCGACGATCGAGGCCACCGCGACTGCGACCAGTACGCCGACTCTCGAAGGGCCGAGCGCGACGCCGACCGCGACCTTGTCGCCGGCCGATCTGCTGGCTCAGATCGAGGCGGTGATGGCCGACGTGCTACTCGACGACTTTCTGCTCGGCTTCGGTTTGCCGGCGCTGCCCGCAAACGCCGTCGCCTCCGGGGGCGTCGTGCCGCTGCCGTTGCCGTGCGGCGAAGGCGGAACCCAGAGTTTCGTCTGTGAAGATGTCGCCGAAGCGGCCGCGCTCGAGTTCCTCTTCGCCCAATGCGGCAGCAACGACGGTGACGATCTGGTCGTCGTCGACGGCTCGCTCACCGTCGATACCGAGGGGATGTGCGAGACGGAGCCGCTTCCCTTCGACGCCGATGCGACGATGGCCTTCCTCGGCGAGGTCGACAAGACTCGCGGAGCCGGCAACTTCTCGGCCGCATCCGAGCTGTTCTACGAGTACGTGACCGGGTCGGATGGCTCGTTGACCTACGAGCTGACCGGTACGGTCAACGCCTCGTGTGCCGACCCGCTGATCGACGTCGAAACGACGGAGGCAATCGAGTTGGAGCAACGCGGTGCGTGCCCGACCGCAGGCCGCTTCCTGCTGACCATCGGCGGCGAGACGCATCGGATCTCGTTCACCGAGACCGGCGGGGTCGAGATCGATCTCGGCAACGATGACAGCGTCGAGGCATCGTACGCGTCGTGCGACGACCCGGGGATTTCGAGCTGTTTCGCCGGTCCGTGATCCGCGCCGCACGAGGCCGACTCGAAATCTGGTTGTTTGCGGCCGCGCTGGCGCGACTTGCGGCGCCCACCCCGGCTCTCGCCGGGGCGGTGTGCGCCGGCGACTGTGACGGCGACGGCCGGGTCGCGATCGAGGAGCTGATCACCGGCGTCAACATCGCCCTCGGCAACCTCGACCTCTCGGTCTGTCCCGCGTTCGCACCCGACGCCTCGATCGCGATCCTGGTGCGCGCGGTCAACAACGCGCTCGACGGCTGTGCAACTGCGCCGACCGCGACTCCTACTGCGACGCCGCCCCCGGGCGATCCCACCGGAGCCTTCCTCGCGAGCGTGCTGCCGCGGTTGCTCGACGTCTACCGCAGCGGACTGGCGATCCCGCCCGGTGCCGGCGGGCAAACCATCCAATGCGGAGCCGCGGGCGAGGCGTCGGTCACCTGCGCATCTGTCGGCGACGGCAATCGCTGGACGGTCGAGCTGAGCGCCTGCAGCGGCGGATTCGAGGGAGTCGACCCGGGAGACCTCGACGGTACGATGAGCGTCGACGCCTTCGACGATTGCGCCACCGAGAGCCCGAGCGGCGTCGTCCAGGTCGTCTACACGGGAAGCTTGGACTTCGACGGCGTATCGCTCGACCTCGAGACCACCGTGTCGGGCGTGCGCAACCTCGAAGGTCGCCTGCAGGTCCTGGTCGCGGGGTCGGCCACCGGCGACTGCCTCGGCGGCGAGCGCTTCTTCTCCTCGACCACCCTCCTGGTCGAAGCCGGCGCGTCCTGCCCGACCTTTGGGCTCCTCCAGGTGTCGCCCGACGAAGACTTCGTCGAGGGCGCGTTCGACCGAGTCACATTCTCGAGCGACGGGCTCGACGTCGACCGGGATGCGAACGGGACGGTCGACGAGACCTACACCGGCTGCGACGATCCCCTGCTCGCGGCCTGCCGGCCTTAATCCCAAGTGCGCCTGAGGGCGCACGTCCCAAGCCTGGCTCGCGAGCTCGCCACGGCGTCCCAAGATCGTCCGTCACTACGTTCGGACGATCGTCCCAACTGGGCCGCGGGTTTGTTGGGACGCACGCCATCAGGCGTGCTTGGGACGGAGTCGCGCCAGCGACGAGTTGGGACGCGGTGCGCAGCACCGCTTGGGACGGGCCCGCGACGCAAGTCGCGGGCCTTTGGGCCCGGCCCGTTGTTTGTCAGTCGTAGGGCGGCTATTTCAGAGGGTTCCATGTCCGAGCTGCCGAAAGTCTACGATCCGCAGGCGACCGAGCAGAAGTGGTACGACTTCTGGCTCGACAAGGGTTACTTCCACGCTGACGAGGCGCGCCAGGGCGATCACTACTGCGTCGTGATCCCGCCGCCCAACGTGACCGGCATGCTGCACCTCGGCCACGTGCTCAACAATACGCTGCAGGACGTGGCGATCCGCTATCGGCGGATGCTGGGGGACAACGCGTTGTGGATGCCGGGGATGGACCACGCCGGGATCGCGACGCAGAACGTCGTCGAGAAGAAGCTGCTCAGCGAGGGCACCGACCGGCACGAGCTCGGCCGCGAGAAGTTCGTCGAACGGGTCTGGGAGTGGAAGGAAGAATACGGCGGCGTCATTTTGCGCCAGCTGAAGCGGCTCGGTGCTTCCTGCGACTGGGAGCGCGAACGCTTCACCATGGACGAGGGGCTGTCAGCCGCGGTGCGCGAGGTTTTCGTCCGCCTCTACGAGAAGGGCCTGATCTACCGCGGGCACCGAATCATCCACTGGTGCGTGCGTTGCCACACGGCGTTGTCGGACGAAGAGGCGGTCGTCTCCGAGGGAGGCGAAAAGGGCCATCTCTGGCACATCCGTTACCCGGCAGCCGACGGCGGCGAGGGAGTCGTGGTCGCGACCACCCGGCCGGAAACGATGCTCGGCGACACCGGGATCGCGGTGCACCCCGAAGACGAGCGCTACCAGGCGCTGCTCGGCAAGAACGTCATCCTGCCGCTGCTCGACCGTCCGATCCCGATCATCACCGACGAGCTGGTCGACAAGGAGTTCGGCACCGGCGCGGTCAAGGTGACCCCGGCGCACGACGCCAACGACTTCGAGATGGGGCAGCGCCACAACCTGCCGACGATGACGATCATGTCGACCGACGGCAAGATCACCGAAGAGGGCGGACCCTACGCCGGGCTCGACCGCTTCGAGGCGCGCAAGAAGATCGTCGCCGACCTCGAAGAACGCGGCTTCCTGGTCGAGGTCGAGGACTACAGCGTGCCGATCCGGCGCTGCCAGCGCTGCGAAACGGTGATCGAGCCGTACCTGTCGAAGCAGTGGTTCGTGAAGATGGAGCCGCTAGCCAAGCCGGCGATCGCGGCGGTCGAGAAGGGCGAGCTGCGCTTCCACCCGGACCGCTGGACCGGCGTCTACCTGCACTGGCTCAACAACATCCGCGACTGGTGCATCAGCCGCCAGCTGTGGTGGGGCCACCGGATCCCGGTCTGGTACTGCCAGGAGTGCGGCGCCGAGAACGTCAGCCGCGAAGATCCCGAGCGCTGCTCCCAGTGTGGCGACGACGAGCTGGTGCAGGACCCCGACGTGCTCGATACCTGGTTCAGCTCCTGGCTGTGGCCGTTCTCGACCATGGGCTGGCCCGACGAGACGCCGACACTCGACAAGTTCTACCCGACCGATCTCCTGGTCACCGCCGCCGACATCATCTTCTTCTGGGTCGCGCGGATGGTGATGGCCGGCTACGAGTTCATGGGCGAGTGTCCGTTTGGCGACGTCTACCTCAACAGCATCGTGCGCGACGGCAAGGGGCGCAAGATGTCGAAGTCGCTCGGCAACTCGCCCGACCCGATCGCGGTGATGGACGAGTTCGGCGCCGACGCGCTGCGCTTCACCATCGTGTCGTTGGCGCCGATCGGCCAGGACGTGCGTTTCGACCGCGACAAGACCGAGTTCGGCCGCAACTTCGCCAACAAGATCTGGAACGCGACCCGCTTCGCCCTGATGAATCTCGAGGGCGCCGATCTCGCCACCTGGCCGGAGCAGGCCAAGCCCGACGGATTGTCGCTGCCGTCGCGCTGGATCCTGTCGCGCCTGCAAACCGTCGTCGAAGAAGTCCGCACGGCGCTCGACGAGTACCGCTACAACGACGCCGCGTCGTCGATCTACCGCTACCTTTGGGGCGAGGTCTGCGATTGGTACGTCGAGCTGATCAAGCCGGCGCTCTACGGCGACGACGCCGAGGCCAAGCGCCTGGTCGGCACCACGCTGGTGACGGTGCTCGACCGCGTGATGCGGCTGCTGCATCCGTTCATGCCGTACCTCACCGAAGAGATCTGGCAGGCGCTGCCGATGCAGCGACCGGTCGAGTCGATCGTCATCGCGCCGTTTCCCGAAGCGGTTGATGCATGGCGCGACAGTGAAGCCGAGCAGACGGTGCAGGCGATGATGGATACGGTGACCGCGGTGCGCGCGATTCGGTCCGAGTTCAGCATTGCGCCGAAGGAACCGCTGACGCTGCGGGTGGCGACCGAGTCGCCGGATCGGCTCGAGGCGATTCGCGGCTACGTCGCCAACCTGGCGCGGGTGGATTCGATCGAGGCGTTGCAGCAGGGCGCGCAGCCGAGCGGCGAGCCGTCGGCGGCGATCGTCGGCCTCGGCAACATCTTCGTGCCGCTCGGCGACTCGGTCGACCGCGATGCGGTGAGCGAACGCATGCTGCGCGAGCAGGGCAAGATCGACAAGGAGCTGGCCGCGGTCGACAAGAAGCTGGCGCGGCCGTCGTTCGTCGAGAAGGCGCCGGCGGACATCGTCGAGAAGGAACGCGAGAAAGCGGCGACGCTGCGCGGGCGACGCGAGGAGCTCGAGCGCCATCTTGCGGCGTTGCGCGGGTAGCGGTGGTGACTTCGCCGCTTGCGGCGAAGTGGGGCATTCGTAAGGCTGCCGCCCGGCGTTCAGAGAACTGAACAACGCCAAGGGGCAAAGGCGCGAAGGAGCGAAGGGGGGCGGTGTGTCGGCTCCGCCGACATCGTCGGAGATTCCCTCTCCTCAATCCTCCCCCATAGGGGGAGGAGGTCACGATCCCCTCTCCCTACGGGAAGCCTGCCGTCCGAAGCGGCCTCGCGAAGGAGGGAGGGTTAGGGGAGGGCAAATCAGACGCCGCGCAAGCGTACATTGAGCGCGGAGCGCCCGAGCAGCGGCGAAGCTCCTACTCGATCGACCCGCTGCCGCCCCACAAGCGAGGGGTGCGGTTCGTTGAACCGCTCTCCGCAACCGCATACCTTTCCTCCATGACGCCTTTCATTCTGCCTGGGGTTCGGGTGTTGGTGGCGGCTGCGCTCGAGGAGGATCTCGGGCGCGGTGACCTCACCACCGATTCGACCGTGGCGGCCGATCTGATGGCGACTGCCGAGATCGTCGCCAAGCAGGATGGGGTGATGGCGGGCGGGCCGCTGGTGGCGATGGTGTTCGACAGCTTGCGCGCCGACGCGGTGACGGTCGATCTGCTGGTTGCCGAGGGGGCGTCGTTCGCTACTGGCGACGTCGTCGCCAAGCTCGACGGCTGGGCCCGCGACCTGCTTCGAGGCGAACGGGTGGTGCTCAACTTTCTGCAGAGATTGTGCGGAGTTGCGACGGTTTCGAAAAGCTTTGTCGAGGCCGTGGCGGGGACCGGAGCGCGGCTCGTCGACACGCGCAAGACGACCCCGGGGTTTCGCGCTCTCGAAAAGTACGCGGTGCGCATGGGCGGCGCCCACAACCACCGCGGCGGGCTCGACGACGGCATCCTCATCAAGGACAACCACATCGTCGCCGCCGGCGGTGTTGCGGCGGCGATCGAGAAGGCGCGCCTCGCCGCGCCGCACACCATCAAGATCGAGGTCGAGTGCGTCGACGATGCGCAGATCGACCAGGCTCTGTCGGTCGGGGTCGACGCGATCCTGCTCGACAACATGAGCCTCGACGAAATGCGCGCGGCGGTCGCCAAGATCGGCGATCGCGCTCTGGTGGAAGCTTCGGGCGGGGTTCGCCTCGATACGGTGCGGGCGATCGCCGAGACCGGCGTCGACCTGATCTCGGTCGGCGCGCTGACCCACTCGGCGGTTTCGATCGACCTCAGCATGCGGCTGGCGTTGGTCGACTGACGCCGGGCATGGCGCCCCTCGATACGCGCTGCGCGCTACTCGGGATGTACGGTGTGGTCGGGCAAAGCGACGGATGTGGGCGGCAGTGATCGCAGGTGAATCCGCCGGCTATCCCGAGTAGCCGTGGGGCGTATCGAGGGGCGGTCCCAAGCTCTCCTCAGGAGAGCGTCCCAAGCACCGGCTGCGCCGTTGCGTCCCAAGCGCAGCTTCGCTTTGCTCGCTGCGCGTCCCAACGGCGCTGCGCGCCGGGGGGGCGACTGATGGCCTGGGTTCAGTTGTGGACGGAATTGGTTGGCCGTGGTTAGTTGGGTCCTTCTCTTCGGGAGCTGAGAAATTACTTTAGATCCTGCAACACCTCTGGCGCCGGACTCGATCCGGTCGCATTCGACGGCGCGGTGGATGGGCTCTCATCTCGAGTGCCTGGATTCGGTGGATTCGACCAACTCGCACGCGCGCCGGCTCGGCCTGGAGGGGGTGCGCGACGGCGCGGTGGTTCTCGCCGAGACGCAGGACAGCGGGCGCGGGCGTCTGGGGCGCAATTGGGTGTCTCCGCGCGGTCGAAACATCTACATGTCGGTGGTGCTGCGCAGCGACCTACCGCCCGAATCGATGTCGCAGATCAGCCTGATGGCTGGCCTGGCGGCTTCGGAGACGGTCGACGAATGGGCCGCGTCGCGGCTCAAGTGGCCGAACGACGTGCTCGTCGGCCAGCGCAAGGTGGTCGGTATCCTCGCCGAGCTGGAGATGCGGGCCGACACCCGATTCGTCGTCCTCGGCATCGGCGTCAACGTCAACATGGAGCTCGCCGACCTGCCCCCCGACCTGGTCGACAAAGCCGGGTCGATCGCCATGGCGGTCGGCGCGCCGGTCGACCGCGCGCGGGTTGCCGGGCGCCTGTTGAGCAATCTCGAGGCTCGCTACGACGAGCTGCGCGATCGCGGGTTCGCCGGCATCGCCGAGCAATGGAGCTTGCGCTCGGGGTTCGTCGGCAGGCAGATTCGAGTCGCGGAACCGGGAGGATCGGTCAGCGGAGAAGTGCTCGGGCTGGCGCCGGATGGGGCGTTGTGCTTGAAGCGCTCGGACGGGCGTGAGCATCGCGTGATCGCGGGCGACGTGACGGTCATCGACGGATACGAAGCGGAATGAAGCTACTAGCGATTGATGTCGGCAACACCCACACGGTTCTCGGGGTCTACGAGAATCAGAAGCTGCTCGACCACTGGCGTGTGCAGACCACGATGGGGCGCACCAGCGACGAGTACTCGGTTCTCTTCAAGGGCCTGCTGAGCGGACCCGAGGGGCAGGGGCTCGACGGTGTGTCGCTCGCCTGTGTCGTGCCGCCGATGAACCGGGTGATCGAGAAGGTCTGCCGGAGGTTGTTCGGGCTCGAAGTGCTCACGGTCGGCCCGGGCGTGCGCACCGGCATGCCGATCCTCTACGACAAGCCGCAAGAGGTCGGCGCCGACCGCATCGTCAACGCGATCGCCGCCTACGAGCGTACCAAGGACACCACCATCGTCGTCGACTTCGGCACAACCACCAACTTCGACTACGTGACCCAGAAGGGGGAGTACGTCGGCGGGGTGATCTGTCCCGGCCTCGGGATCTCCAGCCAGGCGCTGTTCGCGCGGGCCGCCAAGCTGTACGAGGTCGAGCTGGCGCGCCCCAAGGAGATCGTCGGGCGCAACACCGTTCACGCGGTCCAGTCGGGGCTGGTCTACGGCCATGTCGCGATGATCGACGGCCTGGTGGAGCGGATGCAGCAGGAGAACAACGTCAAGGCGCGGGTCCTGGCGACGGGAGGGCTGGCGCGCTTGATGGCGGAGGAGTCGAAGACGATCGAGGAGGTGGACGAGTTTCTCACGCTGGAAGGGCTCAGGCTGATTTTCGAACGAAATTACGGCAACTGATCGGCTCCGCAGCGGGGCGCCGGTCGCAAGGCAACGGAGGTAGCGATGGCAGTCAGCGATGTCACCCAGATTCGAAATGTCGGAATCGTCGGCCAGGGTGGAGCCGGCAAGACGTCGCTGGCCGAAGCGCTGCTCTTCGCGACCGGAGCGACCAATCGCCAGGGGAGCGTCGACGACGAGACCTCGAACTTCGACATCGAGCCCGAAGAACAGCGGCGCAAGCTGAGCCTGACCTCGGCCTTCCACCACGGCCCCTGGCAGAAGTGCGACATTACGCTGGTCGACACGCCGGGTTACGCCAACTTCCTCGCCGACGGCCTCAACTGCCTGCGCGCCTGCACCGGCGCGGTGTTCGTCAGCGAAGCGGCGGCGGGGGCGCTCAAGGTCGAGGCGGAGAAGGTGTGGGCGCGGATCGAGGATCTGGGTCTGCCGCGGCTGGCGTTCATCTCGAAGCTCGACCGCGAAAACGCGGACTATGACAGCGCCGTCGCCGACCTGAAGAACGTGCTCGGTGCCAACGCGGTTCCGGTGCAGCTGCCGATCGGGCTCGGCGAGACCTTTCGCGGCGTCGTCGATCTGATCAAGATGCGGGCGAGAATCGCCGCCGCCGACGGCACGGTCAGCGAGGAGGACATCCCCGCCGATCTGCAGTCGGCGGCCGAGTCGGCGCGCGAGGCGCTGATCGAATCGGCGGCGGAGACCGACGACGAGCTGCTCGAAAAGTACCTCGACGCGGGCACGCTGGAAGACGACGAGCTGGTGGCGGCTCTGCACAAGGCGGTCAAGGACGGGGCGGTGACGCCGGTCCTGTGCGGCTCGGGAACCGCGGCGATTGGCGTCGTACCGTTGCTCGACGAGATCGTCGACTTGATTCCATCCCCGGCGGAGCGCCCGGCGGCGACCGGTGTCGATCCCAAGACGGGCGACGAGGCCGAGCGCGCCCCGGCGGCCGATCAACCGCTTTCGATGTTCGTCTTCAAGACCATCGCCGACCCCTTTGCCGGCAAGCTCTCGGTGTTCCAGGTGGTCTCCGGCGAGCTGACCGGTGACACCGCGGTAATCAACTCGACGCGGGACGCGAAGGAGCGGATCGGTCACCTGCTCAAGCTCGAGGGCAAGAAGCAGCAGCAGGTCGACAAGCTGATCACCGGCGAGATCGGCGCGGTAGCCAAGCTCAAGTCGACCGAAGCCGGCGACACGCTGTGCGACGAGAAGTCGCCGATTCGCTACCCCGAGCTCATGAAAGTGTCGTCGGCGATTTCGTTCGCGGTCGAGCCCAAGGCGAAAGGCGACGAGGACAAGGCGACGCAGGGCCTGCTCAAGCTCGCCGACGAAGATCCGACGCTCAAGATCGAGCGCGACGCCCAGTCCAAGCAGATCATCCTGTCGGGAGTCGGCCAGCTGCACATCGAGGTCGCGGTCGAGAAGCTACAGCGCAAGTTCGGTGTCGAGGTCGAGCTCAAAGACCCCAAGGTGCCCTACAAAGAGACGATCAAGAAGTCGGCCAAGGCGCAGGGGCGCCTGAAGAAGCAGAGCGGCGGGCGCGGCCAGTTCGGCGACACCTGGATCGAAATCGAGCCGCTGCCGCACGGCGGTGGTTTCGAGTTCGTCAACAAGATCGTCGGCGGCGTCATTCCGCGCCAGTACATCCCGGCGGTGGAGAAGGGGATCATCGAGGCGATGGCCGGCGGTGTGATCGCCGGCTACGAGATGGTCGACGTCAAGGCGACCCTCTACGACGGCTCGCACCACAGCGTGGATTCGTCGGAGATGGCTTTCAAGATCGCCGCCTCGATGGGCTTCAAGAATGCGGTGGCCAACGCCAGCCCGGTCCTGCTCGAGCCGATCATGTCGATGGAGATCTTGGTTCCCGACGAGTGCATGGGCGACGTGATCGGCGATCTCAACAGCCGGCGCGGCAAGGTGCTCGGCGTCGATCCCAAGTCGGGGTCGCAGGTGATCCGCTCACTGGTGCCGATGGCGGAGGTCCTGCGCTATTCGCCCGACCTGCGCTCGATCACCAGCGGCCGCGGCTCATTCTCGATGGAGCTCAGCGGTTACGAGGAAGTGCCGGCGCATCTGGCCGAGAAGATCAAAGCCGAGTCCAACGCCGGCGCCGCCGAGGAGGCTTGATGCCGGAAGAGGACCTCGAACGACTCGTGGTGTCGATTCAGGAGGGTGTGGATCAGATCGAGGTTCCCGAGGAGCTCGTCGAAGAGCCCGAGCAGAAACCGACCGAGCCCGAGCGGCGGACGTTGCAAGTCAGGATCCGCGAGATGAGCACCGGCGAGCGCCTCAAGCTCGCCATGCGCGGCAACCGCGAGGCGCGTACCATCCTCATCAAGGACACCAGCCTGATGGTGCGCCGCTACGTGATGGTCAACCCGCGCATCAGCGAGGAGGAGGTCATCCAGCTGGCGCGCAACCGCCAGGTCGATCGCGAGCTCCTCGAGATGATCTGGCGCAACAACGAGTGGGTCAACAACTATCAGGTGCGGCTGGCCCTGGTGAAGAACCCGAAGACGCCGATCCAGATCTCACTCAAGTACATCTCGACCCTGATGGTGCGCGATCTGCGCCTGATGGCCAAGAGCAAGAACATCCCGACCGCGGTCAACAGCGCGGCGAAGCGGATGATTCTGCGAGGCTCGGTTCGCTGAGAAGGCGGGATCTGAGAAGCGGGATCTGGGAGCTGAAAAAGCGGGATCTGGGAGCTAGGATCTGGGATCTGGGATCTGGGAGCTGGAAAAGCGGGATCTGGGATCTGGGGGTGGATGGAGGTTGTCGAGGGTCGGTGGGGCCAGGGGCTGGTTGATAAGGGCCAGCAAAAGAATTTTACAAAGGATACCAACCTTCCCCAGCTCCCAGCTCCGAGAGAAGAGAAGGATACCAACCTCCCCCAGCTCCCAGATCCCAGCTCCTAGATCCCAGGAAAAAGAATGAGCCAAATTGCATTCAACACGAAAGTCGAGACGCCGGAGGGGCCGTTCACCATCAAGACGGTTCTCAAGTCGCCGACCGCGGTCATGACCCGCACCGACGACGGGCGGGTTCGCTTCGCGATGAGCGAGCCGGGCGAGGTCACCGAGGGCCAAAAGGTCCTGGCGATCGCGCTCGACAACGGCAAGTCGTTTCGCGTCGGGCCCGACCAGGTGGTGTTCAAGAAGGGCATGGAGCCGGTCGCCGCCAAGGACCTTGCGGTCGGCGATCGCCTGGAGTCCGTCTTCGCCTTTCCCGCCGGCTACACTTACAAGACTGACGGTGGCGACGAAGTCGAGTCCGACGGAACCGTCGGCGTCACCAAGATCAGCGACGGCGGCGAGGCCGAGGTCCACGCGTTGTCCGTACCGATGACCGGCCGCTTCGCCTTCAGCTGCGGAGTCCTGGGAGTAGCCTGAGCACCGTCTCAACGGGCTGCTAGACCCCAGCTCCCAGCTCCCAAATCCCAGGCAATGAGAATCGCCGTCTGTATCAAGCAGGTGCCGATGGTGGCGGCGATGAAGTTCGACACCGAGTCGAGAACCATCGTCCGCGACGGCGTCCCGACCGAGGTCAGCGCCTTCGACGTTCGCGCCATGCTGCGCGCCGTCGAGCTCAAACAGCAGCTCGGCGGAGAGGTCGTGGTGGTGACGATGGGCCCGCCGCAGGCGGTCGACGCGCTCGCCGAGTGCCTCGCGCTCGGCGGCGACCGCGCGATCCACCTCTGCGATCGCGCGTTTGCCGGATCCGACACCCTGGCCACCGCGCGGGCGCTGGCGGCGGCGCTGCGTCGCGAGGCCTTCGACCTGATCCTCTGCGGCCGCAACAGCGTCGACGCCGAGACCGGGCAGGTCGGGCCGGAGATCGCCGAGCTGCTCGACCTGCCGCAGGCCACCGGCGCGCGTTCGCTCGAGATCGACGCCGAGCGGCGGGTTGCGATCGTCGAGCGCGAAACCGACGCCGGCATCGAGACCCTGGAAGCGCCGCTGCCGGCGGTGGTCACCGCCGGTGAGGATCTGGCGCCGGAGCGCTTCACGACCCAGGCCGAACGCGACGCGGCCAAGCAGAAGCCGATTGTCGAGCTCAGCGCGGCCGATCTCTCGCTCGACGACTCGGCGGTCGGCGCCGGCGGCTCGCCGACCTGGGTGCTCGGCCTCGAGTCGGCCGAAGACGAGCGCGCCCGCGAGGTGCTGCCGAGCGAAGATCTCGATGCCGCGGTCGACGCGGCGGTCGAGCGACTGCTGGCGGCGGGATTGTTCGGCGAGTGGAAGGTCGAGCTCAAAGCTCCGGCGATCTCCAGCTCGGGTGGTGGCGACGCGCGCGCCGGCAAGTCGACGCTGGTGGTCGCGGAGAGCGCCGGTGGGGCGATTCGTCGCGTGACCTTCGAGCTGATCGGCAGGGCGCGCCAGCTCGCCGACGATCACGGGGGTTCGGTGGACGTCCTCCTGGCGGGCGACGCTCCGGCATCGGCAATCGACGCCCTGGCGCAGTCCGGCGCCGATCGCCTGCTGGTCTGCGAGCATCCGGGTCTGCCGCAGTCGACCGAGCCGCACGCGGCGATCTTGAGCGCCGTAATCGAACGCGAATCGCCGTCTCTGGTGCTGCTCGGCGCGACCAGCTTCGGTCGCGACGTCGCGCCGCGGGTTGCCGGTCGCCTCGGCCTCGGGCTCACCGGTGAGGCGATCGACCTCACTGTCGACGAAGAGGGGAGGGTGTTGCAGCACAAGCCCGCGTTCGGCGGCAGCGTCGTCGCGCTGATCGCGTCGCGCACGGTTCCGGAGATGGCGACCGTGCGACCCGGCATGCTGAGTGCGACGTCCGCGGACGCAGCCGATGCCGAAGTCGTTCGCCTCGACATTCCGGTTCCCGAGGATCGGGTGCGGATCTTCGCGCAGACCACCGACGCCGGCGGGGTTGCGGATCTCGAGGGCGCGGAGGTCGTCGTCGGCTTCGGCAAGGGGATCGGCGATGCCTCCCAGCTGCCGGTGGTCGAAGAGCTCGCCGAGCTGGTCGGCGGAGTGCTGTGCACGACGCGCGACGTGACCGACGAGGGCTGGGTCGCGAAGCAGTATCAGGTCGGCATGACCGGAAGGGCGATCGCCCCCCGGATCTACATCGCCATCGCCCTGCGCGGCGCGTTCGAGCACATGGTCGGCACGCGCCGTTCGGGCCTGATCCTCGGCATCAATCGCAGCCCGAAGTCGCCCTTGATAAAGAACTGCGATGTCGGAATCGTAGGAGATTGGGCGGTCGTCGTGCCGAAGCTGATCGAGAAGCTGCGCGCGGCGAAGGAAGGGGTGGTGACTGCTGACTCGTGATTGGTGAAATTCGAGCAGTGTCTGCCCCCATCACCTAGTCACCGATCACCAGTCGCCAATCACTAGTCTCATGAAATCCAAGCCCATCGCATTCCTCTTCCCGGCGTTCCCCAACCTGCACCAGACCTTCGTGCTGTGGGAGGTGCTCGCTCTGCGCGAGCGCGGGGTGGACATTCGTATCCACTCGATCAAGCAACCGAGCACGGGTACGCAGCAGCCGGAGGCGGAGGCGCTGCGCGCGGAGGTTCACTACCTGCCGTCGAACTTCTCTGCGAAGCTGTGGGCGGCCAATCTGCGCATGCTGGTCGGTTCGCCGCTGCGCTACCTGGGCGCCTACTGGGGAGTGATCCGGTCTTGGTGGGAGGATCGCGCCGCCGGCAGCGATTGGAAGCAGCGCAGCACCAGCAAAGCGGCGCCCGACCGCGAGCGCACGCTGCGCGAGCACCTCGAGGGTCGATTCAATCGCAGCCCGTTCCTCTATTTGCTCAAATCTCTGTGGTTGGTCCCGGCGGCCGCCTATCTCGCCGATGATCTGCGACGCAACGGCATCACTCACATCCACGCGCACTGGGCGAGCTACTCGACCACCGTGGCGCTGGTGGTTCACTGGCTGATCGACATCCCGTTCAGCTTCAGCGCTCATGCATACGACATCTACCTGGTACCGCGGTTGCTCGGGGTGAAGGTGCGCGAAGCGGCGTTCTCGGTAACATGTGCCCGCGTCAACAAGGCATTCCTCGAGTCGATCGGCGGCGCCGGGGCGGAAGGCCGGGTGACGGTCAACTACCACGGGGTGAGCCTCGATCGCTTCAAGCCGATCGAGCACCGTTCCGATACCGATATGCCGACGATCGTCACCTGCGGCCGGTTGGAGCCGTACAAGGGCCATCACGTGTTGCTGCGCGCTTGCGCGGCGCTCGATCGCCCGGTGCGCTGTGTGCTGATCGGCGAGGGGCCACAGCGCGGCCGGCTCGAGGAGCTGGCGCGCGAGCTCGGCATTGCCGAACGAGTCGACTTCACCGGACCGCTGCCGCAGAGCCAACTCGTCGAGATCTACGGTCGTGCCGACCTGTTCGTTCTGGCGAGCGTCGTGCTCGAGCAGTCGGGCAAGCGCGACGTGATCCCCAACGTCCTCGCCGAGGCGATGGCGATGGAGCTACCGGTGGTGGCCACCGACATCTCGGGAATCGCCGAGCTGATCCGCGACGGCGAGAGCGGGCGCCTGGTGCCGTCGAACGATCCGGACGCGCTGGCCGCGGTGATCGCGGAGCTGCTGGCGGCGCCGCAAGAGCGCCACCGCCTTGCGCTCGGCGGCGCGGCGCGCGTCCGCGAGATCTTCGACCGTGACAAGAACATCGAGGACCTGGCGGCGATGTTCCATGGGTTGGGATAAGAGGAGCCTCGCCGTGCTCGGTCATCACAGGGACCCTCACCCTGTCCCTCTCCCACAGGGAGAGGGGAGTTGGTTGCCTCTCCCTGTGGGAGAGGTCGGGCGCAGCCCGGGTGAGGGTC
>JAUIGL010000098.1 GCA_030430165.1 bacterium
TCCACCCCTCGGGCAGTAACTCCTTGATCACTGCCCACTCGTCCGCCGCCACCCCACCACCGCTCATGCCCCACAGGCTATGCCAATCAGGCAAATCCTGCAATCTTTAGGTTAACGCATATGGGGCTAGGGGGAGGTGACGCCGCGACGCAAGGAGCTTCTGTCCTCGGCCAATGGCGCTCCGCTTGACCCCCCTGAAGTCCCCCCTTGGTAAGGGGGGACGGGATTCGGGTTCAGGCCGTGCACGCGCGATCGCGAATCGAACTGAGCCACCACCCCGCCGGCACCGGTCGTTTGCTCTGATCGGCGGGTAGCGTATCCTCGGCCCTCGGAATTCGTCGTGAGCTACTTCGCCAACAAGACCGCAGTCGTCACCGGCGCCGCATCGGGCATCGGTAAGGAGCTCTCGCGCGCCCTGCTCAAACGCGGGACGCGCGTCGTTCTCACCGACATCGATCGCGACACCCTCGATTCGACCGAGAAGGAGCTGTCCCAGCTCGGCGAAACCGAGGCCCACCTTCTCGACGTCACCGATGCCGATGCCGTCGACAGCGTCGTTGGCGAGGTCGCGCAGCGCCACGGCCGCCTCGACTTCATGTTCAACAACGCCGGGATCGCGATCTTCGGCAACGCCAAAGACATGACCCGCGAGGACTGGCAGCGTCTGGTCGACATCAACATCCGCGGCGTCATCCACGGCGTCTCCGCGGCTTACCCGATCATGATCGAGCAGGGTTCGGGGCATATCCTCAACACCGCTTCCGCGGCCGGACTGGCGCCGACGCCGGGCGGCACCGGCTACAGCATGACCAAGCACGCGGTGGTTGGGCTCTCGACCTCGCTGCGCGCCGAGGCGAATCTCTACGGCGTTCGCGTCAGCGCAATCTGCCCCGGGTTCATCGACACGCCGATCGTCCAGAATGCGAAGATGATCAACATCGATCGCGACCAGGCGATGCGCGAGTTCAAGCTGAAGTTCCACTCGCCGGTCGCCCTCGCCGAACGCGTCATGGCGGGCGCCGAGCGCAACCAGCCGATCATCGTGTTTACGACGTTCGCGCGGGTCGGCTGGCTGCTGTACCGAATGATGCCGTTCGCTGCCAACCGCCTCCTGCCTTCGACCCTGCGCGACAACCCGTTGTTCCCGCAGCGCTGACCCCGGCATCGCCGAGCGGACGAGCCGAGCCTGGTATCCCCGCCCTGGCCTACCGAACGCTATATCGACTCGACTTAGGCTTCAGCCGAACCACCGCAAATCCATGACGGTATGACTCGAGCGGCAGCACCACACATCCGCGCAGTGCAGGAACAACCTCGATGACGAGCCAACGCATCCCCTTGGACCGATTGCTGGAGGGCCTGCGCTCGCACGTCGACGCCACCGCCGAGCTGGTCTCCTGCGATCGGCTCTCCGGCGGCGCAAACCAGGAAACCTACCGCGTCGAGACGAAATGCAGCGGCGCAACGCGAATGTTCGCGGTCCGACGCTCGGTCGGGGGCCAGTCGAAGCCAGCGATGCCGGGCTATCCGGGCCTGCGCGCCGAGGCTCGCCTGATGACGGCGGCGCGCGCGGCCGGCGTGCCCGAGCCGGAGGTGTACTGGATCTTCGACGACGCTGACGGGATCGGCGAAGGCTTCGTCATGCAGTGGCTCGAGGGTGAAACCCTGGGCAAGCGCATCGCGCAGGCCGAGCATCTCGCCGGCGCGCGGCAAAGACTCGCCTTCGAGTGCGGCGAGATTCTGGCGCGAATCCACTCGATCGACGTCGACGCAAGCGGGTTGCGTGACCTGCTGCACGCGATCCCGCCCGACGCCTATCTCGAGCAAACCTACGCGCGCTACCGCGCATTCGACTCGCCGCAACCGATGATCGACTACACCCACCGGTGGCTGCGCGAACGCCTACCCTCGAGACCGCAGCTGCGCTTGGTGCACAACGACTTCCGCAACGGCAATCTCATGGTCGCGCCGGACGGCGTGGTGGCGGTGCTCGACTGGGAGCTGGCACACATCGGCGATCCGATGCGCGACCTCGGATGGATCTGCACCAACTCGTGGCGCTTCGGCCGCAGCGAGCTGCCGGTTGGCGGCTTCGGCACCTACGACGATCTCTTCCGCGGCTACGAGTCGGTGTCGAAAGAGCCGGTCGATCGCGATCGGGTGAAGTTCTGGGAGGTCTTCGGATCCTTCTGGTGGGCGGTCGGCTGCCTCGAGATGGCCAACGCGTACCGCTCGGGAATCGACCCGGGCATCGAGCGAGCGGCGATCGGCAGGCGCAGCTCGGAGTGCCAGATCGACTGCGTCAACTTGATCATCCCGGGGCCGGTCGAGATCTTGTCGCCGTCCGAGGCGAAGACCACGGGCGACCTGCCGAGCGCGATCGAGATCCTCGAGGCGACCACCCGTTTCCTGCGCGAAGAGGTGATGAGCGCAACCAAGGGCCGAACCGCATTCCTGGCTCGGGTAGCCGGCAACGCCCTCGACATCGTGCGCCGCGAAGCCGCCGTCGGCGACCGGCATCGCGCCGAGCAGCGCGAGCGACTGCGCGCAATCCTCGGCCACGACGGCGATCTGGAGACCCTGACCCGAGAGCTCGCCGAGCGCCTGCGCGACGGCGCGCTCGCCCTCGACCACCCCGGCCTCGCCGCGCACCTCCGCCAAACCGTCGCAAATCAGGTCGCAATCGACCAACCCCGCTACAGCGGATTGAAGACCGCGATCGGGGTTTAGAACCGACCTCGCGAAGCGCCGCGGAGAAACTAAAAGTCCCATTTGGGAAATAGAGTCGTATGCGTTCGCCACGGACGGCATCCACTCCTCAATGAACAAGATCTGGTAGTCAGCATCGACCATCTTTCGCTGATCGGCATCATGAACCGAGGGCCAAAAGAACCTATATGGCTTGTAAGCTGGCATAAGATCTCGAGAACAAACTACAGCTCGTCCGGATCACCAAGCTCCCAGCCTGTGAAGTACTTTGATGCTTTGGCCCGACGGAGGGCTTCCTCCCAAGCTGACCTCATCAGCTTAGCCGTTCCGACGATGCCAATTCGCATTGTCCGCGGATAGGCCACATACGCGAGCCACAACACACCCTCTTTCCGCGAGGTCTTCTTCGCATGTCGAAGGGCTTCCGGATGGATACTCGCGTGCGGATTGGTGACGATATAAGGATCCCAGGTTTGCGAAAAGAGACTCAGGAAGCGATCGTTTTCCGGATCCACCGCAACCATGGGCGTGAAGCGCAGGGATTTATCAAAATCACACACCCAATACGGAAACGCAGCCGCGAGTTGTGGCTCCTCTACCTGAACACGCCAGCCTTGATCCACTCTTGAGACGACGAAGCCCGGCTTCGGAGGAGCGATCTTGCGTGGCTCCAAGCCAAAGAGGAGACACTCGCCCTTCGCGCGAAGAAACGGCAACATGAACCGGGAAAACGCCGCGCGATGCGTCTTGAGGGGCACCTCCCTAGTGTACATCTTCACGTAGAAACACCGCACTCGTGCGGCTTTCTCAGAGCCCGCCCGAATGTATGCATCTCCAATCCGCTCGATGCATTTTCCAACCATCTTTGGCAGGGGGTCAACCAGATGACGCGACGGTGTGCTTGTGGATGGGCTCTACTAAATCCAACCGCACAAGCCTACTTTCGGAATTCCTCCAGGTGGTTCCGAACATACTCCCGGAGGCATACCTTCACTCTTCAGTGGAAAACGTGACCGACAAGAAGGGCGAGGGAGAAGGATAGAAAGAACCGAATGTAGGAACGGCCCGATGTAGGAGGCAGCATCGCATCGATAGCACTCACCGGCGAGAGTCCCGCAATCGAAAGACTACCCGGCTGGGCGCCTTGACCTGACAAAGATGCAACCAAACCCTCGAAATCGAGTTGCGGGAAGTGATTCCGTCGAACTAATAGCCTCTGCGATTCCTGAGCAACGGAAATCGCATCAGGGTCTAGGGAGATGGTGCTAGACGGACCCAATCGAACAGTCTCTGTGCGGCCCCGACTTGAGTGCACAATCGTAACGAACCCTTCGGACACAGCGATAGCCAACTGCGGTGAACAGCTCGTCTCAAGGGCCGACACCCCCACCCCCGCCAATACCAGTGCGAACAGGATTCCGACATTTCCTAGGGTTCCGATTGCGATGCCACCCCCTAGACCCAACGCAGCTACCAAGCCGTACTCTGCGAATGGCGAGATATAGGGCGAGCCGGTTGCTACGTAATATTGGCAATTAAGACGTTGGCTGGAGTACCACCACCGAATCAACAGGAACACGGCGAGCAATATGGCAATGCCAATCGGAATGACGACTTCGGTCATGGCCCACGCCGTTCGCATGTCAGCTCAGCATACAGGCTGACTGCTCGATGTCCCTCGAAAACGCCTAGCACCGCGGTTCCACTACCGAAGGACACAGCAACACCATGTATGAAGGAATCTGCTGCAGGCAAGGCGCCCTTTATAAGGATGTTGAACCGTGTGCGGTACCATGCGCGCGCCAGATTGAATGTATTCAGCGATGCGGCGCCGAACTGGACTGCCGTTAGAAAGTCTCTCAATTGCCCCGGGCATACATCGTCCTTGATCAACTCTATAGTCACGTCTATTGCGGCTAGAGCCGCCGCGCCGCCAAGATCTTTGGCAAGGGTTGAGCGCAGAGCAACGCCAGAGAATAGTTCCGAAGAGCCAAGGCCGAATAGGCCGGTGGGGTCGAGAAAGTTTTCCGGGTCACTTCCCGAATACTCATATAGGTTTGCGGTGCTGCCTCGAAAATCAAGAGGATCTCGCGCGACCCATCTTCCCACGTCTGCTGCATAGTCTCTGACACCGAATCGCGTCAGCTGGGTGCCTTGATCCAAAAGGCCGCCCGCGAAGCCAAAAGGCTGAAACCCCGAAGGTCCGTTGCCGATCCCGAACTCGTCATACTCAACCTCCTCAACCACCCCCAGGCTCGCACCATCAATCGCGCCAACCACGCGAACACTGCCGAGGTGGTCGCTCAGCACCTGGTAGGTCGTGGTCTGCCCCGGCGCCGGGTCGTCGTGGCGGATGATGAAGCTCGGTACGTTGCCCTTCGCCGCGTACACGAACTCCGAGACGAGATTCCCGGAGCCGTCGAGCTCGGCGACCGGGTTTAGCTGGTCCTGGTAGACCCACTGCTTCTCGAGGACACCGCCCACCTTCTTGCCGGTGCGGCGGTTTCTCGCGTCGATTAGGTACTCGATCTGCGGCCGAGCAACACACCGGCGCCGACGAGAGCCAAAGTGGCGAGCGAGAGGGTTGCAGTAAGCCCATAGATTCTAGTCGTATTGCGGTCTCGCCTGGTAAACTTGTTGTCGTTAGAAGACCGCGGCGCTTTATGCAGCATCATCTCTCTCCCGTGTGGTGCTTGCGTGCGTGATTACGTATCTATTCTAGATGCGGACGTGAGAAATGATAATGCAATTGATAATCTAGTCCGAACGTCTAAGGGTTTTCCCTAAGTCAGTAGAGGCGGTAATGAGGCGACACGCCCGCGAATCTCTAGCCAAGTGCAAAAGCCCACAGCCAATATTGGTTTGTGGTCAGCAGTCCCGGGGCCTTGTCACGCAGGCCTTTGAGAGCCTCGAGCTTCGACGGATTATGTGGAAGCAAGGTCGATCTTTGCTTCGACTACGTACGGCGCCGCCCGTGAGGCGGTAGGTGGATTTGCGGATCAGTCCTTTTCATCGAGTTGCAGCCTGCAAGTTACGCGAGCATCGGTGGGGACAATCTTGGACGCCGATTTGCGTCCAGCCCCCGCGCCGATTCAGACTCTTCACGGGAATCACCAGCGGCCGAACCGGAAATCTCTCCCCGAGCCTCGGCGCGAGCCCTCCTCGGCCCGTACCCTGTACCCGGTACTCCCCCACTGATAAGGGTCCTCGAATGGATCACAGTGAAGATTTCCAGCGTTTTCAGGGGACCGATCGCTACATCGCTTCGACCCCTCTCGTCGATGCCGTCAACTGTGCGATCGCGCTCGAGCGACCGCTGCTGCTCAAGGGTGAGCCCGGAACCGGAAAAACGGTGCTGGCGCAGCACGTCGCCGAAGGGCTCGGCATGCCGATGCTCTCGTGGCACATCAAGTCGACCTCGAAAGCCGCCGACGGTCTCTACGTCTACGACACGGTGCAGCGTCTCAACGACAGCCGCTTCGGCACCGGTGACGTCGGCAACATCGATCACTACATCAAGCTCGGACCGCTCGGAAAATCGTTCGAGGCAAAAGAACGCCAGGTGCTGCTGATCGACGAGATCGACAAGGCCGATCTCGAGTTCCCGAACGACCTGCTGCACGAGCTCGACGAGATGCGTTTCACGATCAACGAAACCGGACGCGAGATCGCCGCCAGCGAACGGCCGGTGGTTCTGATCACGTCGAACAACGAGAAGGAGCTGCCCGACGCCTTCCTGCGCCGTTGCGTCTTCTACTTCATCGAGTTCCCGAGCGTCGAACTGATGCGCCGGATCATCGACGTGCACCACCCCAACCTCGACGCCAAGCTGCTCGACCAGGTGCTGGTCAAGTTCTACTGGCTGCGCGAGCAGAGCGAGCTGCGCAAGAAGCCGTCGACCTCCGAGCTCATCGACTGGATCAGCGCGATCCTGCGCTCCGGCATCTCGATGGAGCAGCTGGAGTCGCACATCCCGTTCGTCGGCTCCCTGCTCAAGACCGAGCAGGACGTCGAATCGCTCAGCGAGTACAACAAGCGCGACGGCCGCTACCCGACCAGCTGGGAAGACCTAGGCCCCCGCTACAACCAGTAACCCCAGGAAACCGACTACCCAGCCCCCCATAGCTCCCAGATCCCAAAATGTTTCTCGATCTCTACTACGGACTGCGCGACGAGGGCGTGCCGATCGGCATCCAGGAGTGGATGGCGTTCCTCACCGCGCTCGAGAAGGGGCTGCACGGGTCCGATCTGTTGCGCTTCTACCACCTCGGGCGCGCCTGCCTGATCAAGAGCGAGACCTACTTTGACGCCTACGACCGCGTGTTCGCCCGCGTGTTCAAGGGAATCGAAGGGCAGTTCGGCGACGAGGTCACCCAGCAGATCATGGACTGGCTGGAGAACCCGGAGAACTTCCAGCAGCTGACCGACGAACAGCGCGCCCAGCTCGAGGAGCTGTCGCGCGATGAGCTGATGCGCCGTTTCCTCGAGACCCTGGCCGAGCAGGACGAGCGCCACGACGGCGGCGACAAATGGGTCGGCACCGGCGGGCGATCTCCCTTCGGCAACAGCGGCGAGCATCCGTCGGGCATCCGCGTCGGCGGCAAGAGCAAGAATCGATCGGCGATGAAGGTCGCCGAGGAACGCAACTTCCGCGACTACCGCACCGACCAGGCACTCGACGTGCGCCAGCTCAAGGTTTCCCTGCGCCGGCTGCGTCAGCTGACCCGCTCCGGGCTCGCCACCGAGCTCGACCTCGACGAGACGATCGACGAGACCTGCCGCAACGCAGGCGAGATCGAGCTGGTCTTCCGCGCGCCGCGGCGCAACAACGTGCGCCTGCTTCTGCTGATGGACGTCGGCGGCACGATGGACCCCTACTTCGAGCCGGTGAGCCGCCTACTGACGGCGCTGCACGAGTACCACGGCCTGCGCGAGCTGCAGTCGTACTACTTCCACAACACCATCTACGATCACGTGTTCACCAGCGGCCGCATGACTCGCGCCGACGCCTTTCCGACCGCCGACATCCTGCGCCGACTCGACAGCCGCTGGAAGGTCGCCATCGTCGGCGACGCCTCGATGCACCCCGCCGAGCTGATGGAACCCTACGGCAACATCGACCCGCGGCAGGAATCGGCGACGCCCTCGATCGTCTGGCTGCAACGCATCGCCGACCACTTCGAGCGCACCGTCTGGGTGAATCCCGACGACCGCGCCTATTGGAACGGATCGCACACCGCCCGCGTCGTGCAGCGTCTGTTCCCGATGTTCCATCTCAGCGTCGACGGCGTCACCGAGGCGATGCAGGCACTGGTCGGCGCGCGTCGCTCGAACGCCGCCTGATCCGCTCTCGGCAGCTGGGGGCCAGCAGTGCGCCGGTTCGCCGCCGGTGATAGGCTCGGCGCATGCTGCGCCGTCCCTTTGCCATCGCGATCGCCATCGGCACCCTGAGCGCTGTGGCCGCAACCCCGTCAGCCGCCGTGCAACCCAGCCCCGGCTGCAAGCTGCCGTCGTTCGAGCGCAGCGAATCCACCGAGCACTCGACCAAGATCTCTTCCGCCACCCGCACCTGGATCCTCGACCATCCGGCCAGCCTCGAGGCCGGCAAGCCGCTGCCGCTGCTCTTCGTCTTTCACGGCTTCGGGCACAGCGGAGCCGGCATCCGCGAGGGACTGCCGTTTCGCAACCTGTCGCAAGCAGAGGGCTTCGTGGCGGTCTACCCGACCGGGCTGCCGGTGACGCTCGAGATCCGCGGACGCTCGCAACGGGCGCCGGGTTGGCAGCTGAAGCCGGGCGGCAACCGCGACGTCGAGCTCACCAAGGCGATCCTCGCGGAAGTCGCGGAGATTCTCTGCATCGACCTCGACCGCGTCTACGCCACCGGATTCTCGAACGGCGGCTTCTTCTCGAACCTCCTCGGCTGCGAGCTGGGCGACGTCTTCGCAGCGATCGCTCCCGTCGGCGGCGGCGGATACCGCGGCGTCTGCAAGCCCAAGGCCCCGGTCGCCGTCATGATCCACCACGGCAACCGCGACAACGTCGTGCCGATCTCCATGGCGCGGGCCAGCCGCGACCAGTGGATCGAGGCCAACGGCTGCGCCGGCGACGCGGAGGCCGACGACTCGTGCAACCGCTACCCCGGCTGCCCTCCCGGCGGGGTCGTCGTCTACTGCGTCGACGACGGCGGCCACAGCTGGCCGCGGGCGGCAACCGAGCAGATCTGGCGCTTCTTGAGCAGCAAATCTCGCGACGTTGGACGCCGCGACGATCCGCGCTAGAACCAGCGATAGGCCCGGCAGCGCACCACCGAGCGCAATCGGACCGAGGACACATGGCATCGACATTCGGAAAGCTCTTCAGCATCACCACCTTCGGCGAGTCGCACGGCGGCGGCGTCGGTGTGATCGTCGACGGCTGCCCGCCGCGGCTGCCGATCTCCATCGAAGAGATCCAGGCCGATCTCGACCGTCGCAAGCCCGGACAGAGCAGGATCACCACGCCGCGCGGCGAGCTCGACGAGGCCGAGATACTCTCGGGGTTGTTCGAGGGGGAGACGCTGGGAACCCCGATCGCGATCGTCGTTCGCAACAAGGACGCCAGACCGAGCGCCTACGAGGATTTCAAGGACGTCTACCGGCCGTCGCACGCCGACTTCACCTACGAGGCGAAGTACGGGATCCGCAACTGGCAAGGCGGCGGGCGAGCCTCGGCGCGTGAGACCATCGGCCGTGTCGCCGCCGGTGCGATCGCCCGCAAGCTCCTGCGCGAGCTCGCCGGCGTCGAGGTCCTCGCCTATGTGACTCGGGTCCACGAAATCGAAGCGTCGATCGACCCCGGCTCGGTGACTCTCGAGGCGGTCGAGTCCAACATCGCGCGCTGTCCCGATGCCGAGGCGGCGCAGGCGATGATCGACCGCATCGACGAGGCGCGCAAAGACGGCGATTCACTCGGCGGCGTGCTCGAGTGCGTCTGCCGCAACGTTCCGCCGGGACTCGGCGAGCCGGTGTTCGACAAGCTCGAGGCCGATCTCGCGGGTGCGGTAATGTCTCTGCCCGCCTCGAAGGGGTTCGAGATCGGCAGCGGCTTTGCAGGTACCAAGCTGACCGGATTCGAGCACAACGACCCGTTCACCGTCGAGGACGGCCGGGTCCGAACCAAATCGAATCGGTCGGGAGGCGTCCAGGGCGGAATCAGCAACGGAGAGGACATCGTGTTCCGGGTCGGATTCAAGCCGACCGCGACGATTCGCAAAGCGCAGGACACGGTCGACAGCTCCGGCAAGGCGCGCGTCCTGGAAGCGAAGGGCCGCCACGACCCGTGCGTGCTGCCGCGCGCCGTGCCGATGGTCGAGTCCATGGCCCTGCTGGTACTCGCGGATCACTTCCTGCGCCAGCGCGCCCAGGTCGGCGGCAGCTGAACATTGAGAAGGGGGATCACCGACGATGTCACAGAATCCAGCACTCGAAGCCGCTCGCCAATGCTCGACACTGAGCCAGGCATACCGCAAGGTGGCGGGAATCTGCGGCGACTCGGTCGCGGTGCGTACCCTGGACGACGAAATCAGCTGGACCTGGACCGAGCTTCTCGCGCGCTCCGACGCCCTCGCCGGAGGTCTCGCCGAGCTCGGGGTTCGGCGCGGCGATCCGATCGCGTTGATGCTGGCCAATCGCCCCGAGTTCTTCGTCGCCGACCTCGCCGGAGTCACCCTCGGCGCAGTTCCGTTCTCGATCTACCAAACCCTGGCACCCGAGCAGATCGAGTACGTAGTGGGCGACGCAGGCGCGCGCGTGGCGATCATCGAACGCGCCTTCTTCGATCAATTCGAAACTGCTCGCAAAGGACTGCCCAACCTCGAACACCTGATCGTGATCGACGGTGAGTTGCCGAACACCACCCCGATCGAGCAAGTCGAAGCGAGCGGCGCCGGCTTCGACGCGGCAGCCGCGGCGGCGGCGGTCGAGCCCGACGACCTGGTCACGCTGATCTACACCTCGGGGACGACCGGTCCGCCCAAGGGCGTCGAGCTGACTCACCGCAACTTGTTCAACACCCTGACGGCGCTGGCCAGCATCGTCGATCTGCCGATGTCCTCCCGCATCATCTCCTGGCTGCCGACCGCGCACATCGCCGAACGAGCGCTGAACTACTACATTTCGATCGCTGCCGGCGGCACCATCACCACCTGTCCCAACCCGCGCGAGATCGCGACCTACCTGCCCAAGGTAAAGCCGCATTTCTTTTTCGCCGTGCCGCGGATTTGGGAGAAGATGAAGGCCGGACTGGAAGCCCAGCTCTCGGCCCAGCCGGAAGAGCAACGCAAGACGGTGGAAGAAGCGCTGGCGCTGGCGCGCGAGCGGGTGCGCAAGCAACAGGCCGGCGAACCGGTGCCCGCCGACATCGAGGAGAAGGTCCAGAAGGCGGACGCGGAGCTGTTCTCGATGATTCGCGGACTGGTCGGCCTCGACGAGGTGCTTTTGGTCAGTGTCGGCGCCGCCCCGACGCCGCGCGAGGTGCTCGAGTTCTTCCACTCGATCGGCATCAAGCTCGCCGAAGGCTGGGGGATGTCCGAAACCACTGCCGTCGGCACCGCGGTTCGGCCGGAAGAGGTGCGCATCGGCACGGTCGGCAAGGCGCTGCCCGGTACCGAGATCAAGCTCGCCGAGGACGGAGAGATCCTGATCCGCGGCGGCACCATCATGCGCGGCTACCGAAACCAACCCGACAAGACCGCCGAGACCATCGACCCGGACGGTTGGCTGCACACCGGCGACATCGGCGAGATCGACGACGACGGTTACGTGAAGATCGTCGACCGCAAGAAAGAGCTGATCATCAACGCGGCGGGAAAGAACATGTCGCCGGCAAACATCGAGAGCACGATGAAGGGCGCCAGCCCGCTGATCGGTCAAATCTGCGCGATCGGCGATTCGCGGCCCTACAACACCGCCCTGATCGTCCTCGATAGCGACTTCGCACCCGCCTGGGCGGCAAAGAACGGACTCGAAGGCGTTCCCGTCGCCGAGCTCGCCAGCAACCAGAAGCTCATCGCAGCGGTGCAGGCCGGGGTCGATGCCGGAAACGCCAAGCTCGCCCGCGTCGAACAGATCAAGAAGTTCACCATCCTGCCGCAGGAGTGGATGCCGGGCGGCGATGAGCTGACACCGACGATGAAGCTCAAGCGCAAACCCATCGCCAACAAGTACGCCGACGAGATCGAGGCGATGTACGCGTGAGCTCGCTTTCTCCTACGCTCTGCGAGCTACGGACGACGGGGACGCTCGCAGGCATGGGCGAGGCATAGGCAAAGGCATAGGGTAGTGGTCGTTGGCGCGACCGGTATCCATCCCACGGAGCAGTTAGTGGAGCGTCTCCGCGGGGTCGTCGTCGTCATCGGCTTCAAAGGCGGGTGAGACGGCGCCCGCTTGGTGGTGCACCATGCGCCACTCGCCGTCTTCCTCGACGAAGATGTTGGTCGCCACCAGCTTGCCGGTCGGCAAATTCTCGTAGCAGGTGACTAGAGCGGTCGTCCCCAACACGTCGGCATGAACCTCGGTGGCGGCGATGCGTGGCGAACCGGGCCCCGAGAGAATCGAACGCCAGCTGGCGATCACGTTGTCGCGGCCGCGCAACACCGGCCACCCGGGGTGGATGCAGGCAACCGGTGCTCGTTGCGCCCACAGGGCTTCGAGGGTCGCCGAATCGCGCTCGCTGAAGGACCGATAGAACTTCTCGTTGGCCTCGAGAACCGCCCGCTCACTCATGCAAGAGGCGTCGCGCAGAAGCCGGCGATCGTCAAGCTGGAAGGCGCGCGGGCGGCACTGGTCACCCGATGCGCTCCTGTTTACCGTGGCCGGGCGCTCCACTATCGTGGGCGGATTGGGAAGGAGCCCGCCATGATCGAATGGAACGAGCAACAGCTGATGGTCCGCGACGCCGTGCGCAAGTTCGTCGAGACCGAGGTCAAACCGCACGTCGAGGACCTCGAGCACGGCACCATGCCGCCGTACGACATCCTGCGCCGGATGATGCAGACCTTCGGCATCGACGAGATGTCGAAGGCGCGGTTCCGCAAGCAGCTGGAGCGCGAGAAGGAAGGCGGCGGCAAGGGCAACGGCGCGGCAAGTGAGGAGGGTCGCGGCGACGGGTTGGCGATGACGCTGATCCCGATCATCGAGCTCTGCCACTACTGTCCCGGAATGGTCACAGCGATGGGAGTCAGCGTCGGTCTGACCGCAAACGCCATCCTCTCCAAGGGAACGACCGAACAGAAGGAACGCTGGGTCGAGCCGTTGCTGACAATGGAGAAGGTCGGCGCCTGGGCGATCACCGAGCCCGACTCCGGATCCGACGCCTTCGGCGGCATGAAGGCTTCGGCGCGGCGCGACGGCGATGGCTACATTCTCAACGGCAACAAGACCTTCATCACCAACGGCCCCTACGCCGATACCACCGTTTTCATTTGCAAGCTCGACGACGGCAGCGATCCGCGCAAGCGACCGATCCTGACTTTCGTCCTCGACAAGGGCATGGACGGGTTCGTCCAATCCAAGCCGATGCGCAAGATGGGCATGCACTCCTCGCCGACCGGCGAGCTCTTCGTCGAAGACGTTCGCGTCGGCAAGGACCGCCTGCTCGGCGGCAAGGAAGAAGGCGCATCGCGCTCGGGCGCCAAGCAGACTTTCTCGATTGAACGCACCGGCGTCGCCGCCATGGGGTTGGGAATCGTCGAGCAGTGCCTCAAGCTGTGCGTCGACTACGCCAAGACCCGCGTCGCCTTCGGCAAGCCGATCGGCGAGTTCCAGCTGATCCAACTCAAGCTGGCGAAGATGGAAGTGGCGCGCATGAACATCCAGAATCTGGTCTTCCGCCAGATCGAGATGGCACAACAGGGCGTCTCCATGACCTTCGCCGAGGCTTCGGCCTGCAAGCTCTACGCTGCACAGGCCACCATGGAAGTCTGCCTCGAGGCAGTCCAGTTGTTCGGCGGCAACGGATACATGTCCGAGTTTCAGGTCGAGCAGCTCTGTCGCGACGCCAAGGTCTTGCAGATCTACGCGGGCACCGACGAGATCCAGATCTCGCAGATCGCCCGCGACCTGTTGGCTACCGCGTAAGCGGCTGTGGCCAAGCGCTTCACCGATCTCGAGAAGGCGCTGCGGCTGCGCGGGCTTGCGACCCGCCTCGAGACCGCGTGCGACGACGCGCCGGACCCGGCGGCGGCGGCGGCCCACGCCCCGGACATCCTGCGGCCCGCCGCGGGTCGCTCGCTGGGGCGGGTGTGGAAGCGCTCGCCGGAGGTCCTCTGTCGCATCGCCGCACTGCTCGGCGGTGGAGCGCCGTTCTTCGCCTCGATCTTCGCCAACCATCCCGACTGGCTGATCCGGCTCGCCGAAGACGACCTCGAGAGCGAGCGCCAGCCCGAGGAGTTTCTGGCTCGCTTGACCGAAGCGCTCGGCGACACCGCGGATCGGGCGGATACGGCGCGCGTTCTCCGCGAGTTCAAGTACTACGAGCTCGCGCGCATCACGGTCCGCGACCTCGGTCTCGACCTCGTGCCGCTCGAGCGAACCGCCGAGATTCTCGCCGAGCTCTCGCACCTCGCCGACGCCCTGCTCGACCGGGCGCTCGATCGCTGTCGCGAGTGGGTCGACGCCAAGCTCGACGGCGATCCGCCGGAAGTGCGATTCGCCGTCATCGGCATGGGCAAGCTCGGATCGGAGGAGCTCAACTATTCCTCCGACGTCGACTTGATCTACGTCTGCGAAGATCGCGAGAGCGGCGGCGCATTGGACGGAACCCAATACACGACGCGAATCGCCGAAGAGTTCGGCAAGCTGGTCCGCGGCAAGACCGGCGACGGCTTCCTCTACCGCGTCGATCTCGATCTCCGTCCGGAAGGCGCGTCGGGACCACTGGTGGTCAGCGCCGCCAGCTTCGCCGAGTACTACGAGTGCTGGGCCGAGACCTGGGAAAAAGCAGCAGTCATGAAGGCACGGCCGGTCGCCGGCGACGCCGCCTTCGGCTGGCGGGTCATTCGCTCCCTCGACCCGATGGTGTTCCGCTCCTCGATGGACCTCGGCGCGATCGAAGCGATCCGCGCAATGAAGGACAAGATCGAGCAAGCCAAAGGACGCGATGCGAGCGCGTTCAACGTCAAGCTCGGCAAGGGAGGGATTCGCGACATCGAGTTCGTCGCGCAGGCGCTGCAGCTGATGCACGGCGGCCGCCGGCCCCAAGTGCGGCAACGCTCGACGCAAGCCTCCCTGGAGGCCCTGTCCGCGGCGGGCGTTCTCGACACCGATGCGCGCGACGACCTGCTCGCGGCCTACCGCTTTCTGCGCCGCATCGAGAATCGAATTCAGATGGAGGACGAGCGGCAGCTGTACAAGCTGCCCACCGACGCGGACGGCCTTACCCGGATCGCGCGCTCGCTCGGCTACCTCGAGACCGACGGTGCCGAGCATTTTTCCGCGGCACTGCAACACCATCGCGAACGAGTCCAGGCGATCTTCGGTCAGCTCTTCGATCGCGCAGGGGGCGGCGAGGTACTCGATCTGTTCCAACGCAATGCTCCGGCGCTTGTTGCCAATCCGACCGCGCGTAGCTTGATCGAGAGTCTGGCGCGGCAGTTCTCCGAGCGGGTCGATCACAGTGCCAATCCCGAACGCGCGATGAACAACCTGGCCGAGTTCATCCGCGGCGTCGGTCAACGTCGCTTCTTCTACGAGCTACTGCTCGACCGCCCGGAGCTGGTGCCGCGGCTGATCGGCTTGTTCGCCGCATCCGAGTACCTGTCGACCTACGTCGCGACCCACCCGCGACTGATCGAGCCCCTTTTCGACGATCCGAACGTGCTCCTGCACTCGCGCGCCGAGCTCGATCGGATCTACGAGAAGATCCGCAAGACCCTGGACGCGGAGGGCCTGCGCGTCGAGCCCGAGCTGTCGCTCGACGCGCTCCGTTTGTTTCACAACCGCGAGCTGGTCAACGTCGGCCTGCTCGACATGGACGATCGCATCGAGCGCGTCGAGGCCGAGCGATCGCTGACCGAGATCGGCGAGGTCTGCATCGAGCGCGGACTCGATCTCGCCGAGCAAGAGGTCCGGCGGCGCGGCAAGAAACGACCGCCCTGGCTGCGCAACGGTGAGTTCCTGGTGGTAGCGATGGGTAAGCTGGCCAGCCGCGAGATCACCTACGGCAGCGACCTCGATGTCATCTTCCTCTACGACCTGCCGGGTGGCGACGAAGAGGCTCAGCTCTCCGCGCAGTCGGGCTTCGTCGGCCTCGCACAGAAACTGATCTGGACCTTGCAAACACGCACCAACGAGGGCGTTTGCTACGAGATCGACGCGCGGCTGCGCCCTTCCGGAAACCAGGGGCTCCTGGTCTCGCACATCGAAACCTTTGCCGACTACCACTCGACCAGCGCCGCCCCCTGGGAGCGTCAGGCACTGCTGCGCTCGCGACCGGTCGCCGGTTCGAAGCGACTCGCCGCGACCTTCGAAGAGCTGCGCCGCGAGATTCTGCTGCGCGACAACCCCTCCGACTTGCGCCAAGAAGTCCACCGGATCCGGATCCGCATGGAGACCGAGCTCGCCAGGGAATCGACCGCGCGGCGCGACTTCAAGACCGGCCGCGGCGGTCTGCTCGACATCGAGACGGCGGTACAATACCTGCAGCTCGCGCACGCCCGGGCGCATCCGGCACTGATCGACGTCAGCACCGTCGCCGAAAAGATCGTGCAACTCGCCGAGTTGCAGATCCTCGATCCGCACCAGGCGCGCACCTTCGCCGACGGTTGGGAGTTCCTGCAGCGACTCTCGAGCCGCCTGCGGATCCTCGAGAACCGCTCGATCTCCGACCTGGACGCAGAGCGCGGCGACCTCGACGATGTCGCTCGCCGCCTCGGCTACGAGTCTCCCGGGCGCAGCTGCGGCGGGCGGCGCAGTCTGCTCGACGAGTACCAACGACGCACGGCGGAGATCCGTGCCGTCTACGAACAAGTGCTGGGCATTACCGGGGCAGAAACACCGGCTGCGAAAGACGAAGAGCCGGCAGTGAAAACGACCGGAAGGTCGCGACGCAAGATTCGCACACGAACCGCCGCCGGGCACAGAAAGCGGCGCTAGTACACGGTCAGAGCGTCGAGTCGCCGCCGACCACCGCGGCATGCTCGGGGGCCAAGTGGGGAAGCCAACTGAGGTAGGCGACCGCGGACAGACCTCCCGACGAGAAGACCATGCACATGACGACGATCTGGTAGCGCACCGCCACCAGCGGGTCGGTTCCGGACAGAATCTGTCCGGTCATCATTCCCGGCAGGGCGACCAGGCCAACCGCCAGGAGGGCGTTTATCTGTGGGATCATCGCCGCGTGCAGAGCAGTCCCTCTGGCAGCGGAGTACGACGACTTGCGCTTGCGCTCTTCCTCGAATCGTTCCGCGGCCAGGCTCATCGTGTTCATCGCGTTGGCGAAGATCATCCCCGCCAACGGCACGACGAAGCGCGGCTCGTACCAACGCGGCAGATCGAGCACCCACTGGGTCACCGTGACCAGAACCGCGCCACCGCAGGTCGCCAGAGCAGCCAGCGCCACCAGGAGCAGACGCGAGCTGCGGCGCGGCAAGGGCTGCAAGCTGATCCACGCGCCGGCGACCAGCATCACCAGCAGCACCAGCAGGACGACCAGCGCGCGATCGGTCTCGAAGACCAGAATGAGGATGTAGCCGATCGCCAGCAGCTGCACGAACATGCGCGCGTTGGCGTAGACCGCCTGCTGCCAATTCTGCGACCAACGCCACAGGATCAAGAGCAACAACAGGGTCGGAACGAAGGCGATCGAGAGAGCCGCGATCGAGATGGTAGGCAGCGAGTTCGACATGGTCAGCGGGAGGGATTTGGGACAGGGCGCAGGCAGCTTCAAAGTGCACGGCGCAGCGCGCTCGAACAATCTAGTTCGCCGCTGCACCCGAGGTCGAGTCGGGCGCGCGAGCCCCCCTTGTTTCCGCCATTTGGCTGCTATAGATTAGTCAAATGGCAGAAGCGAGAAAAGTCCCGGCGCCGCAAGCGAGCGGGCCTCACGCCTACGCTGCCCTCTTGGGACTGCGCACCTTCGATCCGATCGGCCTGCAGCAGAAGATCGAGGCCGGGCTCTCCTACCAGTCGCTCGAACGGTTTCGCGAGGCGCTCGGGGTGTCGCTGAGCGACCTCGCCGAGCTGCTCACGATCCGCGTGCGGACCCTGAGCCGGCGCAAGGAGGAAGGTCGGCTCCAGCCCGATGAATCGGACCGCCTCTTGCGAGCCACGCGGTTGTTTTCCGTAGCGCTCGAGCTCTTCGAGGGCGATGTCGAAGAGACCCGCCGCTGGCTGCGCTCGCCGCAGAGAGCGCTCGGCGGCGCCACCCCCCTCGAATTCGCTCGAACCGATCTCGGGGCGCGCGAGGTCGAGAATCTGATCGGGCGTCTCGAGTACGGCGTCGTCGCCTGAGCGCCGATGCCCACCGGCTGGCGCATCGTCAAGAAGAAGCACGAGGACCACGCCTTCAGCGGCGAGGGCGCGCGCCTATTCGGCGGACGCTGGAACAGTCCGCAGCGGCGGGTCGTCTACGCAGCCGACAGCGTCGCCCTGGCCGCGCTCGAGCTGCTCGTGCACATGACCGATGCCGAGATCCTGCGCCACTACTCGGTGCACGCGATCCACTTCGCCGATCGCCACCTAGTGTCCCTGCAGACGCACAGCCTCGACGGCGACTGGCGATCGTCCCCCGCGCCGCACGCGCTGAAAGTCATCGGCGACGCCTGGCTGGCCGACCAAACCTCGGTGGCGCTCGCCGTGCCGAGCGCGGTCGTGCCGATCGAGCGCAACTACCTGATCAACCCGGAGCACCCCGACTTTGCCTCGTTGACCACGGAGGGCCCGCTCGACTTCAGCTTCGACACGCGGCTCGCCGAAGTCCGCAAGCGGCCGCGGCATCAACGGTCGTAGACGCCCTTCTTGCGGAGCTGGCGGACCTTCCAGACCTCGCCCATCACCTCGAAGTAGGCGTTCGCCGGCACCTTGCTGTCGGGCGAGTTCACCCAGCGGATTCCCGCCTCCTTGACCCGGTAGCCGCGGTGACAGGCGGCGGCGATCAGTTCGACGTCGAACCCCCATCGGTCGATCTGCAGAACCGGCAGAAGATCCTCGATGCAAGCCGCGCGAAACATCTTGAACCCGGCCTGGGTGTCTTTGAAACCGGGAGCGGCGAGCATTTGGATCACCAGATTGCCGATCTTGCCGCCGATCTCCTTGTGCCACGGTTGGTGCACGACGATGTCGGCGTCGGCAACGTCGCGCGAGCCGATGACGGCATCGTAACCTTGGTCGAAATACGGCCAGAACCCCTCGACCTGATCGACCGACGTCGAGTTGTCGGCATCCATGAACAGGCGAAACTCACCCTGGCCCTCGGCGAAGCCGCGACGCACCGTAGCCCCCTTGCCGTGGTTGCGTCCGTCCGGATGAGCGAGCAAGCGCAGCGATACCGCTCCCGCGTCCCACCCGCGCACCAGATCGGCGGTCGCATCGGTCGACCCGTCGTCGACGACGAGGATCTCCGACTGGTAGTCGCGTTCGCGCAAGTAGGCGACCACGCTCTCCAGCGTCGCTGGCAGGCGGCGTTCCTCGTTGAACGCGGGGATGACGACCGAGAGGCGCATTTCCAGCCGGAGTTACGACTTGGCAGCCGGCTTGGGCGCGGAGCGCAGGAACATCATCTGCGTCGCGAAGGCGATCAACTTGCCCTCGAGATCCCAGATCTCGACGTCCGCCGTGGCGTAACCCGAACCCGCCCAGCGGCTGTGCACGTCGGTCAGCAGCCAGTCGGCCCAGGTGTCTTCGAGAAAGTGGACGGTGAGGTCGAGGCTCGGCGCGAAAAACTGTGGTCGGTCGGGGCCGAGCTTCTGAATCAGCGAAGGCGGCATGGTATCGGCAATCGGCGGAACCGCGAGCGGATCGAAGCGGCCGTCGGCCAGTTTCTGAGGTGCGTGGTATCGGTACCAGCGCGCAATTCGCGCCGGACCCGGCTTCCATCCGCCGGTCCACCACGGCGAGCCCACGGCGAGGCGGCTGTCCAGATTGTCGAAGAAGCGCGGACGCTCCTGCCCGGCGAGATCGATCAGGTTCTTGAGCGGCTCGAGCGCATCCGGCTTGGGAACGTCCGGAAATCGGGTGTCGAGCATCTCGACGGTCGCTGGCCGGCGCCGCGCAAAGGTCGCGCTCACCTCGAGCCCCGGGCCCGGCGTCGTCGTCGATGAAAGCTGGGCACGCAGCTGCGCTGCCGAGCGGCCGTGGCGCAGGACCTCGACGCGAATCTCCATCGGCCCGGCAGGCACCGGCGAACAGAAGTGGGTATTGGCGGAAAGCGGCCGCAGATCGCTGTCGCCGAGCTCTTCGAGCATCGCCCGCATGGCGACCGTCATCAGCACGCCGCCCGAGGGCGTCTGGAAATTCCACCCGTCGCCGAGCTCGGCGGTGTACCAACCCGGCGCCGCCTTGAGCCGCGTCACCGCGCTATCGCGCGCCAGGTCCCTCGCTGCGCTCTTGTCCTCCGCCACCGCCATCCTCGCTCACCCGTTCGAAGCCGGTACGATAAGGGTCCGCCCCCAAACATTCCACCCCCGATGCGGGAATCGGCCCAAGCCGATTCCAGTACCCAAACCTCTCCCCCCCACGGGGGAGATGCCCCGGCAGGGGCAGAGAGGGCCCCGATGCGAAATCGGCTTTGCCGACTTCCGTACCCGAACTTCTCCCCCCACGGGGGAGATGCCCCGACAGGGGCAGAGAGGGCGAATGGAATGACTTCGCCGCCAGCGGCGAAGCACCGCATTGGTGCGTCGGCCATGCCGACGTCGTCAGAGACTCCCTCTCCTCAATCCTCCCCCATAGGGGGAGGAGGTCTTGAATAGTGCGGGCTAAACCCCCCAGAACTCCGGTTTGGCGCTGCGCGAGAGCAGTGAAACCACGGCCTCCTTGGCCGGCTTGTCCTCGTGCAGGAAGAGGCGGACCTGCTCACAGATCGGCAGCTCGACACCGAGCCGGGCGGCGAGAGCCGCGACCGTCTGGCTGTTGCGTACTCCCTCGGCGACCATCTTCATTTCGGTGAGGATGTCGGCCAGCTTCTCGCCGCTGCCGAGACGAACCCCGAGGGTGCGATTGCGGCTGAGGTCGCCGGTGCAGGTCAGAATCAGGTCGCCCGCGCCCGACAAACCCGAGGACGTCTGCGGGTCGCCGCCGGCGGCCGCCACCAGTCGCGCCGTCTCCGTAATGCCGCGGGCAATCACCGCGGCGCGCGTGCTCTGGCCAAACCCCATCCCGTCGCTGACGCCGGTGGCGATGGCGATCACGTTCTTGGAAGCGCCGCTCAGCTCCACTCCGACCACGTCGGTGCTGCTGTACACGCGGAACCGCGGGCCCGCGAACAGTTGTTGGATCTCGGAGGCCGATTCCATCGATGGTGCGGCGACCGTAACCGCCGTCGGCATTCCCGCCGCGACCTCGCGGGCGAAGCTGGGACCGGAGAGAGCCCCGATCCGATCCTTTCTGTGCTCGCCGAGCACATCGATCAGAACCTCGGTCATGGTCTGCAAGGTACCGGCTTCGATCCCCTTCGAGCCGGAAACGATCACCGGGTCGCCGGTGAGGAGATCGGCTACCGGCTCGAAGACCTTGCGCATGACGTGCGACGGGCACGCCGCCACCACGGCGACCGCATCGTGCACCGCCGCGGCCAGGTCGGCGGTGGTTTCCAGGTTGCGCGGCAGCGGGAACCCCGGGAGATAGGTTTCGTTCTCTCGCCGGCCCGCAGTCGACCGCTCGCACTCGGCGTCGTGGAACCAGAGCACGACGCGATCGACCTTGGCGGCGAGCAGTCTCGCCAACGCCGTTCCCCAACTGCCTCCACCTATGACCGCTACCTTCATGATCGGACGATCATTCTGGCACATCCCGCCCCGGGTCTCATCCGCCGCGAACACACTCCCGCTTCGCCCTTTCGGTCGCATTTGCCGGAGCGGAATCGCGCGTGCTATCCCCTGCTCGGAACCCAACCAATCGAGGTACCCACATGGCCAAACCGTGGCCGAAGTGGTTTGTCGTCCTCGTTCTCGCGATGTCGGCGACCGCGCCGGCGCAGGCGGCACCCAAAGACGAGGCGGTCGTCATCCTGCACGGCCTGGCGCGTGGCAGCCACACCATGGGCCGCCTGCAGCGGACTCTCGAAGAAGCCGGCTACCAGGTCACCAACCTCGACTACCCGTCGACGCGGGCGGAGCCGGGCGAGCTCATCGACATGCTCGGCAACTCGGTGCGCCAATGCTGCGCCGATGCGGCGCGCGTGCACTTCGTAACCGCCTCGATCGGCAGCATCATCACACGCGGTTACCTCGCCGAGGAGCACCCGGACAACCTCGGCCGGGTGGTGATGATCGCGCCTCCGAACCGGGGCAGCGAGATCATCGACCTGATCGGCGGACTATTCCTGGTGCGCCGCCTGCTCGGCCCAACCGCGGTCGCGCTGCGCACCGACGAGCGCGGACTGACCCAGAGCCTGCCACCGGTCGACTACGATGTCGGCATCATCGTCGGCAACCGCTCGAGCAACCCGATCAGCGCCGTGGTCATTCCCGGCCCCGACGATGGCGGGGTCAGCGTCGAGGGCGCCAAGCTGGAGGGAATGAAAGACTTCGTGACCGTGGCGCGCACCCACAGCTCGATCACCAGCGCCCCCGAGGTGAGCCGCCATGCCCTTCATTTCCTCCGCACCGGCCGCTTCGACCCGGCCCTGCGCGAGGAGAAAAACTCTCCTTGACCGAGCCAAGAAAACCCCACTAATGTAGGTCCGTTACGGGCACCGGTACCTTGCGTCAGGCATCGGTTATTCCCGCACTTTACGAGAATGAAGGGGGTCCATTCCGATGCCGGGACTGGGTAGAGGGCAGCTCAACCCAACCGCAGCGCGATCGACTCCCGTAATCAGGGACCGAAGGGGGTCGACCCGATGCAACAGGTTCTATTCCGAACCGCACTCATCTCCGCCGCGATCGTAACGCTCGCTGCAGGATCGCAAGCCATCCCGCTCAGCTCCGACGAGGCAAAATGCCAGAAAACCGTCGCCACGCAGGGTCGGGTTTACGCCAAGAAGCGATTCAAGGCACTGCAAAAGTGCAACGACGACATCAACAAGGGCAAGCTCGCAGCCGGCACCGACTGCACGCTCAACCCCAAAGCGTCGGGTAAGATCGCCACCGCCGAGACCAAGTTCGGCGACAAGGTTTCTGCCAAGTGCACCGATCCCCTGGTCGCGGCCCTCGACTTTGGCGGCCAATGCTTCGGCGTGACCACGTCCGCGGCGCTGACGACTTGCCTGATCGAGGACCATTCGAACGTCGTCGACGGCTTGCTCGACGTCGTCTACCCCGACGATCCCCCGAAAGTCTGCGACGATGGTGCGAATGAGGGGCTCACCTGTGACGACGACGGCGATTGCCCC